>NZ_BCWY01000061.1 GCF_001894825.1 Rhodococcus jostii NBRC 16295
AATCACCGCCCGCCTGTGACGGCGACGCGATGAAGCCCCCCGTGCCGGATCTGAGGCACGGGGGCGCTTTCTACGCTCAGTCCCGAACGAAAAGACATGCGGCGAGGCCGCTCACCCGCCGACCTCCGTGAATTAGGGAAGCCGACGCCGTGGACGAACTTCGCCTGTGCGGCTCAGGAAGGCATCCCGAGCGCATACGCGGGATCAGAGCAATGAACTCACGTTCGCTGCAGTGTCGGCGACCTGCTTACCCCACCACGGCACACGATTCTCGTCGAAACGGGTCTCCGGCATCGAGATCCCGATGCCACCCACGGGGCATCCCCCCTCACCGAGCACGGCAGCCCCGACGGCGCACACTCCCATCCGGTTCTGATTGACGTTCACCGCATATCCGACGCGGCGGATTTCCTCGATCTTCTTTCGGATCGATTCGGGGTCGGTGTCGGTCTGCGGAGTCAGTTGCTGGATGGGGCTGGAAAGAATTCTGTCGACCTCGTCGTTCGGCAAGCGCGCCATGATCGCCATTCCCCCCGACGTGTGTGGGAGCTGCCATGTGCTGCCGACCTTGATGAAGGTGCGAACCGCCTGATGGGAATCCATGCGTTCGATCTGAACCACCCGCTCCGCGCCATCGCGAACCTGAAGTGTGATGGTCTCGTTCGTCAGATCCCGCAGCTCACGCATCGGCTCGAGCGCGACCGTCCGCAAGTCTCCCTTGTCCCAGCCCCGCCGGCCCACGGCCAGCGCCCGCGAGGTGAGCTTCCATCTCGTGTACTCGCTCCCATCGCTGCGGATCCAGCCGGCGGACGCGAGCGCCTGAAGAGTCCGCTGTACGGTCGATTTCGGTAACTGAAGGGTGCGTGACAGTTCGCCCACTCCGACCGGCTGGCTCTCCGCCACAGCTTCGAGTACGCGCAACCCTCGTTCGATGCCTTGCACCTACTGTTCCTCTCCCTCGACCGCCGCTGGATCAGCACCGCCGCGGTGCTACATTTCCGTACTGTGCCGATTATCGGCACAGTATGTCGAAATGTCCAGCCTTGACTTCCCTACCGACTCACCGAGGGCGGCTCTCGGCGAGCCCACCGACGCCGACAGACGGCGAACTGTCCGCGAGGATCTTGAAGACCCCCGTCACCGTGGCCACCACCGCGTCGTTCACCCGCAGGTCGGAGTCCGCGAAGACCATCGATGCCGTGCGCCGCACGATACGCGGTGAGCTCGTCAAGAGGTCCCCGACCCGGACGGTACCGAGAAAATTGACACTCAGCTGCACCGCCGCCATGTTCTGCGTGCCGGTTTCGGCGAGGGCGGTCGATCCGAGAGCACGATCGGCGAACGCCATGATCAGCCCCCTTGCACGACTCCTCGAAGGTTTCGATGTCGCGCCCGCGCCCCGGAAAAGGTCACACGCTCGGCACGAATCGTGAGCTGATGGGCGGCGCCGGGCCGCCGACGGCGAGGTTGGAGGAACTCGCTCGCCGGCGGCCCGGCGTGGTTGCGACGGCCCCGGACCCGCGATCACCACGAGCACTGCCGACCGCGCAACACACCTATCCGACTGCTACCGGGTTGCCGAGAGCGCCTTCGACGGCACGGCCGCGTTACGGATTTCCCACAGCACCGGCTTGATGCACCGGAAGAACTGCTCGGGGTCCTCGCTCATCGGAAAATGCCCGAGTCCCGCCATCGGAAGAACCTTCGCGCCCTCGATCCGCGCGCCGAGCTCCTGCGCTTCCTCCGGCCCCGTCGCGAAATCGTATTCGCCGTTGAGGATGTACACCGCAGTCCTCGACGTGTCGATGTTCTTCGCCGTTTCCCGAAGATCGTGCTCCACGCTGTAGTACTGCAGGTCACCCTTGAACACCGGCGGGGAGCCCTGACTGTAGACCCAGGTCGTTTCCCTCCGGCCGACCTCCGGCGCCGTCGGTGAGGTCAGCGCGTACATCGCCGCCGGCTTCGAGTCGTTGCTGATCTCGGGGTGGAACCAGTAGTCGAGGTAATAGCCGGGCGAATGCAGCGCCGCCTCCAGGCCGATCACCGCACGGAACACGCCGGGGTAGTGCAAGGCCAGATCCGGGGCGAGGTTGCCGCCCATCGAACTACCCATATACACCGCGTCCTCGCAGCCGAGGGCCTCGGCCAGGGCAACGACGAACTTCATGAAGAAGTCCTGGGTCAGGGTGTACTCCTGCTCCCACCACCGCACCGACAGCGGCGGCAACGACCGCCCGTGATACGGCAGATCCCACGAGATCACACGGAACTGGGAGGTGATCTCCTCGTCCTCGAGCAGATGCCGGTACTGGCGGCCGTCACAGCCGGCGGTGTGCTGGAGAAGCAGCGGGATCCCGGACCCGCTCTCCTCGTAGTAGACCCGGTACTCGACGTCGTCGATCGTCAGGTACAGGTACCGCCCGACCGCCTTGTCGAACTTCGTCGTGGTCATTTCGCCTCCTCGGCAACGTTGGTGTACGAACGCATGAAATCGAACAGCCGCCGCAGCGCCGCGTAATAGGCGAAGAACATCTTCATGTCCCCGCCATAGCGGAAGTTGTGCCGCGACACCGCCGAGAACAGGTCCTGATAGAACGGGCGAGGCACCCGCTGGAAAAACTTGCTCCATTCTTCGATCGGCGCCGAGATCTCGATGTCGTAGTTCCGCGCCACCGTCATGAGGTTGTTGCCCTCGGGCGGTGCCATGGACTCGAGGTGTCCGTCCCGAATCACCAGCACGTAGGTCTCATCGCCGATCTCCAACCGGACGATGGCGTTCCAGAAGCGCGCCGCAATCTTGAATTCGGGATCCAAGTTGAGCGCCTCCGTGAACCTCTCCGTGTCCACAAATGGCATGAGATTTCCCTTTCTAGGAAGTCACTAATCGAACTGCGATCGCACGCGGGCTGCGTGGGGAGTCGCGGGGACTCGACGCGGCCACCGAACCCTCCCGGGGTAAGTGTGCCGTTCAGCGGAACGCCGTGTCATTTTCGAGTATGTGCACTGGATCACAGATTGTCAATACTGTTGCGGGTGCCGCCGTCGGGCTCGCGACCAGCGGTCCGGATCGCCTCGAAGTTCAGGTCGAGGTCACCGACACGGGATGGTGCAGCTTCTCGAGTCTGGTGCGGTGAAAGCGCACGGTGCGCTCGGCTCAGGAAGAACCGAATACCTCTCTGCGCGTGGATAACTCACCGACGGTTTCTGGACACCGAACTCTCACGCGGCGATTTCCGCCGTAGGCCGACAGGGCCCGCGTGCTCCGGGGTGATACGTGTCGCGAGGGAGGTACCGCCAGTACCTGGAACGACAGGCACTCCCGCACGGAGGAGACAGAGCGTTGACTGATCGACGTCGGTCGCGGAGGGCAATCGTCCGCGGCGATCAGGGATCGACTCCAGAACAATCGAAGGGACATCATGCGAGCAACCATCATGTACGGCGCCGGAGACGTTCGTGTGGAAAATGTGCCGGACCCGGTGCTGCAGCAGCCGACCGACGCGATCGTCCGGGTGGTCCGTTCCTGCGTCTGTGGCTCCGACCTGCACCCGTACCACAACATGCCGGTGACGCCGGAGGGAAGCCCGATGGGCCACGAGTTCATCGGAGTCGTCGAGGAGATCGGCAAGGATGTCGCGACCCTGAAGAAGGGCGACTTCGTCATCGCCCCGTTCGCCTGGTCCGACGGCACGTGCGAGTTCTGCCGGGAAGGCCTGCACACCTCCTGCCGCCACGGCGGATTCTGGGCCGCCAACGGCATCGGCGGCGGACAAGCCGAAGCCGTCCGCGTCCCACTGGCCGACGGCACCCTGGTCAAGGCCCCGGTCGGAGAGGACTCCGCGCTGCTGGCGTCGCTGCTGACCCTGTCCGACGTGTTCGGCACCGGCTACCACGCCGCGGTCAAGGCCGGCGTGAACGAGCGCAGCACGGTCACCGTTATCGGTGACGGCGCGGTGGGATTGTCGGCGGTGCTGTCGGCCAAGCGGCTCGGCGCCGAGCGGATCATCCTGATGGGACGCCACAAGACCCGCACCGACCTGGGTGTCGAGTTCGGTGCCACCGACGTCGTCGCCGCACGCGGCGAGGAGGGCATCGCCAAGGTCCGCGAGCTCACCGGCGGCGACGGTACCCACGCGGTGCTCGAGGCCGTTGGCCACATGCCCGCCTACGAGCAGGCCCTCGGGGTGGTCCGTCCGGGCGGTGTGATCAGCCGTGTCGGTGTGCCGCAGTACGAGGCCGCGCCTATCGGGTTCGGCACCCTGTTCGGGCCGAACATCACCCTCACCGGCGGCCCGGCCCCGGTCCGCGCCTACATCGAGGAACTGCTGCCCGACGTGCTCGACGGCAAGATCGAACCGGGCAAGGTCTTCGACCGCACCGTCGGCCTCGACGAGGTCCCCGACGGCTACCGCGCGATGGACGACCGCAAGGCCCTGAAGGTCCTCGTGCGTCCCTGAACACCTCGAGCCGCGTAGCCGGATTCGTCCGGCTGCGCGGTTCCCCCACCCGCCCAACGAGAAGAAGCGCGTGACTACTGACTCGGGCCCGGCAGCCGGCCGGGATCGCAGGGGTCACCCCCCGAGACGCCGGCGCCGCCGAGGACGATCCCGCCACCGTTCTCACCGCCCACATCTCTACGGCTCTCACCGGTGGCACCGTCCTGCTCGCGCGGCGGACACTCGACCGCACCCCCATCGACCTCACGAGCGCAGGCGTGCAGCAGAACGCATGACGACATCACCGCACCGACGAACAGAAGGAGTAGCGACTATGAAGCACGTCGAACTGAGAGACCTGGACGTCTCCCGCATCGGTCTCGGAGCCATGGGGATGTCCTTTGCCTACACCGGAGCGGGCACGGACGACACCGAGTCCATCCGCACCATTCACCGGGCGCTCGATCTGGGCGTCACCCTCATCGACACGGCCGAGATATACGGGCCTTTCACCAACGAAGAACTCGTCGGCCGCGCGATCAAGGGCCGCCGAGACGAGGTCGTGCTGGCCACCAAGTTCGGCATGATCTCCCACTCCGGCGGCGGTCCCGGCGCCCTCGACAGCAGCCCGGCGAACATCCGCACCGCGGTCGAAGGCTCACTCAGACGGCTGGGCACCGACCACATCGACCTGTACTACCAGCACCGCGTCGACCCGAATACGCCCATCGAGGACACCACCGGCGCTCTGGCAGAGTTGGTGAGCGAGGGCAAGATTCGCCACATCGGCCTGTCCGAAGCGGGAGCAAGCACGATTCGCCGCGCCCATGCCGTCCACCCGATCACGGCTGTGCAATCCGAGTAGTCCCTGTGGACTCGTGACCCCGAGCCACAGGTGTTGCCGTTGCTGCGCGAGTTGCGCATCGGCTTCGTGCCCTACTCCCCGCTCGCCCACGGCTTCCTCACCGGGACCATCCGCTCGACGGAACAATTCGACGCCGACGACTTCCGCGCAACCAACCCCCGCTTCACCGGTGAGAACTTCGAACGGAACCTGCACATCGCCGACGAAGTCGAGGCCATCGCCACGGAGGTCGGTGCCACACCAGCGCAGGTTGCACTCGCTTGGCTGCTGGCGCAGGGCGACGACATCGCCCCCATCCCCGGCACCAAACGGGTGTCCCGCGTCGAGGAAAACACCGCCGCAGACGCCGTCGAGCTGACCGACGACCAGATCGCCAAGCTCGACAACCTCACCCCGCCCGCCGGCGATCACCACAACGAGCAGCAAATGCGGATGATCGACCGTTAGCCGGCCGAGCCCTCGGCGCCCGAACCGCGAGACGCTCAATCCACAGAAGTAACTATCCATCGAGAAAGCGAGAGCACATGAACTCGTGGCGACCGCAGGACGCGCGGGCCGTCACCGCCCCCGAGGAGGTGCAGGTCGTCATCCGCCGCGGAGACGGCAGCCTGCGGCGCCCCACGACGATCTGGATCGTCGGTGACGGCGACCGGGTCTTCGTCCGGTCCACGAACGGCCGCACCGCCGACTGGTTCCGGGGTGCCCTCGCCACCGGCACGGGACGGATCGTCGCCCGCAGCACCACACACGACGTCGAGTTCACCGAGGCCGACGACGGCGACCTGGCGCGTGTCGACGCGGCCTACCGCGCAAAATACGGCCGATATGCCTCGATCGTCGACCACCTCGAGAAAGACGGCCCGCGGGCGGCCACACTCGAAATCCATCCTGCCTGAATAGATTCAGTGCATCGGCGGTGCCCCCACGTCGCGGGCAGTGCCACCTCTCCACGCCGAAACAAACCAAGTGGCCGGTTTACTGGTAGGGTTTGGGCGTCATGGTGGTCACATGACAACGCGAACGCTCGGGGCACACGAGCCGATTCGCGCGAGGGGTGGAGTGCAGGTGCCGCCTGAGCTGCTGGTTGGGCGGCACCTGCACCCACTGTCCGGGACCATCGCTCACAGGCTCCCGTTGACGACGAGTTCGATCCCGCTACCCCGCCGGACGGTGTTGTAGATCGGGCAGGTGGAGACGAACTTGTCCGCCAACAGTTCGGCTGCCGCCTGGTCGACGCCGTGGATGTGGATGTGGACGGTGGTGAAGTCGTAGCGGGTGACGTCGGCCGTCCCTCGCCGATGCGTCGCCCGGACCTCGATCGAGTCCACAGCTATACCGTCAGCCTCGGCGTTGGCCTGGATGTTCGCCATCGCACAGGACGTGAGCGCGGCGAGCAGTAGTTCGCCCGCCTGGACGGCCTCGGCGGGCCCGAACCGGGAGTCGGTGACGAGGTGGTTGCCGCGAGCATCGAGGAGGAATCGTCCGGGTCTATCGACGAGAGTGTGCCCGGCTACCTCGACGACGTCAGTGGTCACGCGTCGGCCTCCGCGGTCCGTCGTACGCGGCGAGCCCACTCCCCCGACTCGACCCGCGGGAGACCGAGGTTCTCCCGGAGCGTTCTCCCCTCGTACTCGGTGCGGAACAGTCCGCGCTTCTGCAGTTCGGGGACGACCTGACGGGTGAAGTCCTCGAATCCGCCCGGCTGGTAGGGAGCCTGCAGCATGAATCCGTCGCATGCGCCCTCCGTGAACCACTGTTCGAGCCCGTCGGCGACCTCGTTCGCGGTGCCGATGAACCCACCCTCGACGCGTCCGCCGTACCGCTTTCCGAGTTCGCGGAGGGTCAGGCCCTCGCGCTCGGTCATCTCACGGACCTCGTTGTAGTGCCCTTCGACCCCGGGTACCTCGACGTCGGGTAGGCGTTCGTCCAAAGGGAAGGTCGAGAGATCGACATCGAGATGGTAGGCGAGGGTGGACAATCCACCGAGCGGCGGCACCAACTCGAACAGTTCGTCGAAGGTTTGCCGGGCGATCGCGGTGGTGGCGCCGACCACCGGCGCGATCGACGGCAGGATCTTCACCGAGTCGGGGTCGCGGCCGTGCGCGGCGGCGCGTTCCTTGATCTCCCGGTAGAAGTCCTGGGCGGATTCCAGCGAGGCGTGGCTGCAGAAGATGACGTCGGACCACCGGGCGGCGAAGTCCTTGCCCTTCGCGGACGCTCCTGCCTGGATCACCACCGGGTATCCCTGGGGCGGCCGCGGAACGTTCAGCGGTCCTTGGACGGTGAACCACTCCCCCTTGTGCCCAATGCTGTGGACGCGTTCGGGGTCGGCGAAGAGCGGCGCCTCGGTGTCGAGCACGAGCGCGTCGTCGTCCCAGCTGTCCCACAGTTTTCCGGTGACTTCGAGGAACTCGTCCGCCCGCTCGTATCGCTGCTTGCGGGGAAACTGCTCGTCCCGGTTGAAGTTCCGGGCCTCCGACTCCTGAAACGACGTCACGACGTTCCAGGCGGCCCGGCCGTCGGTGAGGTGGTCGAGTGTCGCGAAGGACCGGGCCACGGTGAACGGCTGCGCGTAGGTGGTCGAGACCGTCGCCGCGAGCCCGAGATGCGAGGTCACTGCGCCCATCGAGGACAGGATGTGCAGTGGGTCGAGACGCATCGAGCCGAGCGCGCCGTTACGCAGTTGCGAGTCGAGGCTGCCGCCGAAACGGTCGGGGACGGAGAGGATGTCGGCGAAGAAGGCGAGGTCGAACCGCGCGTCCTCGAGGGTGCGCGCGATGTCCTGGTAGTAACGGGCCGACAACCAGCCGGGCACGGACGCGGGGTATCGCCAGCCGCCCGGGCGGCCCGGCCCGGCGGTGACGAACGCGGCGAGGTGCATACGAGGAGATGACATGGTTTCGGTGTTCCTAATTCGCGAGTGCCGAGGTGACGGTCGATTTGATCGAATCGAAGCGGGAGTCCTGCAGCCAGGTGGTGACGTCGACCCGGTCGGGATACACGCCGAGGTCGTGGAAGTTGTCGGCGAGGTCCTGGGTTCCGTTGATCGCGGCTGCGTCGACGGCGCCGAATTCACCGGCGCCCGAGTACGACAATCGTCGCGACTTCACCAGGTCGAGATAGACCTGCTCTTCGAGGTCGCTGTTGCCGAAGCCGCCCAGGTCGGCGAATGCCGCCACCGCCACTTCGGGATTTCCCTCGATCCACCGCTGCGCGTCGCGTACGTTCCGAACGAGCGCCGCGGCGGTCTCGGGGTGATCGAACGCGAGGCTCTCACTGGCGACGAAGAATGCGTAGTCGTACGTTTTCACGTCGGGCAGAGCCACGGCATCGTGTTTGCGCTTGGCCAGTTCGACGGTGGGTTGCCAACTTGTCCAGGCATCGACCTTGCCCTCGGCGAACGCGGCCTCGGCGTCGGCGGCGGGTAGGTTGACGTATTCGATGTCCTCGAGTGTGAGACCGACCGACTGCAGGTACTTCACCAGGCTGTAAGTGCCGGTGGTGCCACGGTGGTCGGCCACCCTGCGGCCCTTCAGGTCCGCTCCCGCCTTGATGTCGGATCCGCGCGGCACGAGGATGTCGACCTCGTTCGCGGGCAGCGGGTAGGAGACGAGCGGGACGATCGGCACCCCACCACCGATCGCATAGATGACGGCGGTCGCCGTGGCGAAGGAGAAGTCGACGCTGCTCGACTTGATCGCCTCCATCACGGGCAGTGACGCCGGGAATCCGGAGGGCCATTGCACGGGAAGACCGAGATCGGCGCTCAGGTCGAAGCCACCGAGGTTGTTGCGGAGGATGGTTCCGGGCTCGGCCTTCCCGTCGCCGATTAGGGCGTAGCGCACCTCGGTGAGCGGACCGCCGGACGTACCCGAAGCCGTACCGGACCCGCATCCGGCGATCGAGAGCGCCGACAGGCCGAGGACACCGGCCCCGGCTGCCTTGAGGAAACCGCGGCGGTCGAGTGCCGCGAGGGACGGGTTGACGCGCGAAGACATGGAGAGGACGAACCTTTCGGGTGGGATCAGGGGAAGGTGAGCGCGGTGTCGGCCTGCAGGAGTCCGTCGAGGAACTCCTCCTTCCAGACCGCGAGCCGGCTGTCACCACGGTGTCGTGGCCGCGCCTGCGGGATCCGCAGGTCACGGGTAATGCCCTGCTCGGTGAGCAGGAGGACGCGGTCGGAGAGGACGAGCGCTTCCTCGACGTCATGCGTGACGAGAAGAACCGTGCGGGGCCGGTCGGCCAGCACTCGCTCGAGCAACTGCTGCATCGCGACCCGGGTGATGGCGTCGAGTGCGCCGAAGGGCTCGTCGAGCAGCAGCACGTCGGGCTGATGCAGGAGTGCGCGAGCCAGGGCAACGCGCTGCCGCTGCCCGCCGGACAACTCGGACGGCCAGTCCGTCTCCCTGCCGGCGAGGCCGACAGCGTGGAGCAACTCGACAGCCCGGTCTCGCTGGTTCCGGGTGCCGAGTTGCACGTTGTCGACGACGGACCGCCACGGCAGCAACCGGTCCTCCTGAAACATCATTCGGGTGACCAAGTCGGCGGTTCTTGCGCCGACCGGTTCGACCGAACCGCTCGTCGGTCGCTCGAGACCCGCGAGGATCCGCAGGAGCGTCGATTTGCCGACACCGCTGGGGCCGAGGAAAGAGACGAACTCGCCCGGGGCGATGGCGAGATCGATGTCGTGGAGGACGGTCTTGTCGCGGTAGCGGTGGCCGAGACCGACGAGGTCGAGACCGACGAGGGAGGAAGTGGGCATTAGCGAGTTCCGCCTTGGTAGTGAGGGTTCCAGCGCAATACACGGGCCTCGATCAACCGGGTGATCTGGTCCGCGAGCAGACCCGCGATCGCGTACAGAAGAATGGCGAGGACGATGCGGTCGTTCCGCAGCATGTCGCGGCCGTTCTGGGCGAGGAAGCCGATGCCCTCGCTGGTGGCGATGGTCTCGGCGATCACGAGAGTCAGCCACGCGACGCCGAGGGCGTACCGGATGCCGGTGAGGATCATCGGCATCGCGCCGGGGACGATGATGTCGCGGATTCGGGCGCCACGGCCGAGTCCGTAGGACTCGCCCAGCTGGATCAGTTTGGGATCCACGGTACGGATACCCGCGACGGTGTTGAGGTAGACCGGGAAGATCACGCCGAGAATGACGAGGACGATCTTCGGCAGTTCACCGATGCCGAACGCGGCGATCAGCAGCGGCACCAACGCGAGGTGTGGCAGCGCCCGCAGCATCTGCAGGGTGCGGTCGACGAGCCCCTCCGCGATCTTCGAGAGCCCGACGAGGAAGCCGAGCAGCAGGCCGATAGCTGCGCCGAGCGTGAACCCGATCAGGATCCGGCGCACACTCACCAGCAGATGCGTCTGCAATTCGCCCGACGTCCACAGTTTATCTGCGGTGGCGAGCACCTTGCTGGGCGGCGGAAGGATCGACGGGGACATCGTGCCGGTCGACGACGCCCATTGCCAGCCGAGGATCAGCAGAACCGGGACCACCCAGGGCAACAGCACGGCGGGCCGGAGGCGGCGGCGCGGCGCCGGCGGGCGGTCGCCGGGAGGTGATGTGACGGCACGGCGCGGTGCGACCTGGGTGTCAGACATATCGATTGCCCGGGATTGACGAGTGGTTGTGCATGACTTCTCCTTGTGCAGACGCGGAGGAGCCTACGAACATCTGCACATAAATGTCTTTATCTGTATACACATGGATTCAAAGTATTTACTCGGGCACCTGCACTCTGGTAAGGGTTGCGTCGTGGCATGCCTTCGTGCCAGAGAGAGGACAACCCGTGGAACGAGAGTCAGCCGCGTACAAGCAACTACGCGAGCGCATCACAGGGGGCACCTACCGCCCGGGGACGATGCTGGTGCCCGCGGCGGTCGGCACCGAACTCGGGCTGTCCCGCACGCCGGTGCGGGAAGCGATGCAGCGCCTCGACTACGAGGGCCTCGTCGTCCAGGCACCGCGCGGGTACCGGGTGCGCGAGCGGAGCGCCGAAGAAGTGCTCGAGATCTGCGAGGCGCGTATCGCCCTCGAATCGGCGATCGCCTACTCCGCGGCCACCCGCCACACCGACCTCGACATCGCTCGACTGACCCGACTGTTCGACCAGGCCGTCGAAACACCCGACCCCGCGACAAGCCTGGCCATACACAACGAATGGCACAGTGCGCTGCGCAGCGCTGCACACAACCAGACGATCACTGAACTGATGGATCGGCTCGACGCTCAGCTACGGGTGTACGACGCGGAAGAAGCGCAGGCCGAATCGAATCTGCAGCAGATCGAAACCGAGCACCGCGACATCCTGAGCGCCGTCCGAGCGGGAAACGCCGAGCAAGCCAGGCTTCTCATGATCGCGCACCAATCCCGCACGCGCGACCTGCGGATCGCCGCGATGGCGACACGCTGAAATCGCGGGACGCCCAACACCTGAATCCGAACGCGCGAAGACGGCGACCACCGATCCGGTATAGCGAGGCACATTCTCGTGGGGGCACCGCCCGCTGATCAGCAGGCGGGACAGATCGTCTCGCATTTCATTCCATGATCGCTCGACCCGAATCCCGGTTGTCCTCCGATTGGGGGACAACGCATTCATCCTCCAGTGGGCCCGGCCGGCGGACAGACGTCGGAGCTGCGAAGAGTCATTGTTGTCACACGCCGGAAGCAAAGCTTTCCTGCCTTCTGCAGCAGCCGACCAAAGGAGCACCATGGAGAACACCCGGAAGTTTTACGTCGACGGCGAGTGGGTCGACCCGATCGGCACCGACACGGTCGACGTCGTCAACCCTGCGACGGAGCAGGCGATCGCCACGATCGCATCGGGCGACGAGAAGGATGTCGATCGCGCCGTCATGGCCGCCCGCAGAGCCTTCGACAGTTACGGGTCGACGACACGTTCCGATCGGATTGCTCTGCTGAGTCGGATAATCGAGGTCTACGAGCGGCGTGTGGACGACCTTGCGTCGACTATCACCCAGGAGATGGGCGCACCCACCGGCCTCGCCACGACCGCGCAGGCACCGTCCGGCCTGGTGCATCTCACCGCAGCCCTCGATGCACTCCGCGGGTTCGAATTCGAGGAGCAGATCGGCACGACAACGGTCGTGCACGAGCCGGTCGGCGTGTGTGCGTTCATCACTCCCTGGAACTGGCCTGTCAATCAGATCGCCGCGAAAGTTGCACCGGCGTTGGCCGCCGGCTGCACCATGGTGTTGAAGCCATCCGAGATCGCGCCGCTCAACGCGATCGTCTTCGCGGAGATACTCCATGAAGCGGGTGTCCCTGCGGGAGTGTTCAACCTCGTCCATGGCGACGGACCCACCGTCGGAGCCGCCCTGTCGATGCACCCCGATGTCGACATGGTGTCGTTCACCGGATCGACGCGCGCCGGCGTCGAGGTCGCTCGGAATGCTGCGCAGACAGTCAAACGCGTCACGCAGGAACTCGGCGGCAAGTCGGCGAACATCGTGCTCGACGACGCGGACTTCGAAGAAGTGATCACGCGAGACGTGTTGGGTGTCGTCGTCAATTCGGGTCAGTCCTGCAACGCGGGCTCTCGCATTCTGGTTCCGTCGGACCGCATGGACGACGCGGTCGCGATCGCCAGAGCCGCGGCCGGATCGATCGTGGTCGGTCCACCCGAGGCCGAGGGAACGACCGTGGGCCCCTTGGTGTCACAGACGCAGTTCGACAAGGTTCGGCGTCTGATCCAGACCGGCATCGATGAGGGCGGCACGCTCGTCGCGGGAGGTGTCGGTCGCCCGGCCGGACTGTCCACGGGCTACTACGTTCAACCCACCGTCTTCGCGGACGTGACGAACGATATGACCATCGCACGCGAAGAAATCTTCGGGCCCGTCATGATGCTGATCGCCTACGAGGACGAAGCCGACGCAATCCGCATCGCGAACGACACCAACTATGGGCTGTCCGGAATGGTCTCGTCGAGCGATCCGCAGCGCGCACGGAACGTCGCCCGACAGCTGCGGACGGGGATGGTTCATCTGAACGGAGCTCCACTCGCCTTCGATGCGCCGTTCGGCGGCTACAAACAGTCAGGCAACGGCCGTGAGTTCGGCAGATTCGGTCTGATGGAGTACCTCGAAGCCAAGACCATCTTCGGCGACAACGAGAACTGAAGGGTTCTCGCTGTAAGAAATGGATGCACAAGAGACGGGAGACGGACCGTGAATGCCATCATGTGGATGGGCGTGGCCGGGATAGTCGGCACGGCCGTCTCCCCGTGGGTTACCGAACGATTGCGCAGCAAGAACGCGCGCCGAGACCAGCTAGTGAAGCTGCGGCTCGCGATCTACGCCGAGTTGCTGAGAGCGACGGCCGCGCTCGCGGCGACCGCGACGACACGGGCATCGCATCCTGCCGGCGACCAGGAAGGGATAGGTGGCTATGAACTGGATTGCCTCGTCAGCCAGGCGCAGGTCGTGGCCAGCAAAGACGTCTACCGACAACTCGACGAGCTGTCGCACCTCACGGAGTCGTTCAATCAACACCTCGTGAGGGCAGGGTCCCGCCCGGTGTTTCCCCATCGGCAACATCTGCACGATGGCGCAGTGCACGACCCGCTGCGCGTCCGGCACCGGAGAACACTGACCGATATCGCGGGCGGTATCACGGCGGCTCACGGAAAAATCCAGGACGCGATCCGCCATGAGATGAACCGTTGACGGTGCGAGGCTCGCACCATCGCAGTGAGACGACCCCGATCGGGGAGATCGTCTCGACACGTGACGCGGGGCGACTCACGACGCCGACCCCGGCCACGGCGGGGCTACCGGCCGCGCAGCCCGATCGGGTTGCCATCGGCGTCGGCGAGCACGCAGATCCGCGCCTCGGATGCGACTTGACGCGGGGCGCTGCGCTCGGTCGCACCGGCGGCAAGCAGAGTTTCGCGGGTCGCGTCGAGATCCTCGACGTCAGCGAAGGCAACAGGTCCGGCGGTCTCGCCACCTGGGTTCAAGGCGATTTCGAAGCCGTCCACGTTGTACCCGACGTAGTACGACTCGTCGGTGTGCGGTGCGCCGAGCAACGCGGTGTAAACCGCCTTGGCGGCGTCCAGGTCCGATACCGGGATCACCAGGCTGCGGATAGTGGGACTCATGTTCGTCTCCTTCGGGATACGGCGGTCATCGACGACCGCTTCTTCGGCGATGCAGTCCACGCTATGCGCACCCAGGGACCGGCGCTTCTCGAATCCTGACCGATCTGTAGGTCTTTGGTCCGTCGTAGCGGATCGACGCGCACAGGTTCCAGACCGGGACTCCGAGTGGGTTCGTGTCTTCAGGTCGGCTACGGAACGCCTCCACCTGCGGGCGCCGAATCAGTTCCGCCGCGGCGGCATGCGATCAGGACTGCTGCCCCTGTGTCTGCTCGACGACCCATGTCGCGATCTGAGTGCGGGAGGTGAATCCCAGTTTGGAGAGGATGTGCTCCACATGGCCCTGCGCGGTCCGTTGCGAAATGACGAGCTTGTCGGCGATCGATCTGTTGGTGAGGCCCTCGGCGACAAGTTCGGCTACCTGCTGTTCCCGCCGCGTGAGGCTCGTCGATCCCGGTCCGGCGGGGGTGTCGGTCGTGTCCTTCTCGTCGAGGGCGTACGCCGCGGCTTCCTCGAACCGCATCCCGAGCCCCTGCCGGAACTCCGTCTCGAACGCGCGGTCACCGATCGCCCGACGGGCCATTTTCTCGAACTCGGCGTGAAGGACACCCACGTTTGGGTATACGGTGCTCGGACTCCCCGCCGTCTGGGCGAGGGCGTCCGTCGCACCCATCAGCCTGGCCGCACGCCTGGAGGCTCCCTCATCCACTGCGATCCACGAGAGCACCTCCATACACCCCCCTGCGCTGATGCGGTCGTCCACGTTCCGAGCGAGCGGCAATGCCTGTGTGAGCAGATCTTTCGCACGGGACGGCTCGCCCCGCTGCCAGGCCCCCATCCCTAAACCCCACAGCGCCCATCCTCGGTAGACGAACTCCCCTCGCGACGCGGTGAGCGCAAGGATCTCCCCCCGGCACTCCTCGCTGCGTGTCCGGTCTCCGTCCGCGTCACTTGCCAATGCGAGCCCGAGCAGCGACCAGATCAGGTACAGCAGGTTGCCGTCCGTGCGGAATACCGCGAGCGAGGATTCGAAGTGTTCACAGGCCGTCGCGTAGTCCTGGGTGACCAGTGCGTGATGGCCGGCGGCGTCAGACATGAGCGCCGCGCCGGTACGATCTCTGAGTTGCGCCGCGAGGGCGCCCCCGCGTTCCGCATAGAGTGCGGAGGCCTCCGGGTCGCCGTTCAGTGCGGACAGCACACTCAGCACGTACAACGGCTTGATTCGCTCCGTACCGGTTTTGTCGTCCTGAACCGCCAGAAGTTGCGCGAGCCATCGCATCCCCTCGCGCAGTCTGCCCCGCACCAGCCAGTACAGGTACAACGCCTCGGCCAGGCGAAGTCCCGCATCCGCCTCTCTCGGGCTGGTCAGGCAGAACTCCAGCGCGGCCCGGATGTTCGGTTGCTCGGCGTCGAGGCGCACGATCCAGGCCACCTGTCGCGAACTGATCCAGTCGGCCTCCGCCCGCAGCACCACGTGTTCGTACCAGTCCCGGTGCCGCCGCAACAGCGATCCGAACTCGCCGGTCTCCTGCAACCGTTCAGTACCGTAGTCGCGCAGAGTCTCGAGCATCCGGTACCGCACCGCCCCCGCGGCATCCGCTTCGCGAATCAGGATCGATTTGTCGATCAGCGAGCCCACCAGATCCACAACCTGGTCCGCTGCCACGACATCGGTGCAGACGGCTTCGACGGCGTCGAGCTCGAAGCTGCCCGAAAATACCGCCAACCGTCCCCACATCGCCCGCTCGGCCCGAGTGCACAACTCGTGGCTCCAGTCGATGCACCACTCCAGAGTTTGCTGCCGTGCTGGTGCCCCACGACTACCCGAAGTCAGCAGGCTGTAGCGGTCCGTCAGCCGGTGCAGGATCTGCTCCACCGACATCACCCGCACCCGCACCGCCGCCAGTTCGATCGCCAGCGGCAGGCCATCCAGGCGACGGCAGATCGCCGCGACCACATCCTGATTGTTCTCGGTGACAATGAAGCCCGGGACCGCCGCGGCCGCACGTTCGGCGAACAGGCTCATCGCCTCGTAGTGACCGAGTCCCCCACCGACCGCCGACCGCTGATTCGGCTCCGGCATCGTCAGGGGCGGCACCCGGAGCACGGCTTCTCCCCCAATGCCGAGCGATTCCCGACTGGTCGCGAGAATCCGAAGTTCCGGGCAGGCACGGAGAAGCGTGTCGACGAGATCGGCGACCGGTTCTACGAGGTGCTCACAGTTGTCCAACACGACCAGCAGCTTTCGCACCGCGAGGTATTCGACCAGCAGTGCCGCGGGTGGGTCGCCCCTGCCCTCGCGCAGGTCCAATGACGACAACACAGCGTCGCCGACAGCGCCTGGGTCGTCCAGTTCGCCCAGCCCGACCAACCACACACCGTCGTCAAACGCACGACTCGAGTCGGCGGCGACCCTCAGAGCGAGCCTGGTCTTTCCCACGCCGCCGATACCTGTCAACGTCACGAGCCGCGACAAGGAGAGCAGCCGGCGAACCTCTGCGACCTCACGGCGGCGGCCGACGAAACTCGTCAGTTCGTGGGGAAGATTTCCCACGTTCGCCTTGCCGTCGGGAGGCATGAAACCGTCGCTTTCCTCTCACATACCCTTGCGGACCACGGTACCTCCGCAACAGCGACGCGATACGGTTCGCGACCACCCTCCGCGGTGACAACTGACGAACAGAAGGGGACCTGCCATTTCCCTGCTGATGTCCATCGAACGCATTGCCGTCACCCAGCCAGTCGGTACCCGCTTCCCCGTACCTCTGCCCGCATGCCCGGAACCTCAGCGCCGACCACGACGAGCGCTGCCGTCTCCGGCCACCGGTGACATCTCAGCGGATCCGCACTGTCCTCACACCGTTCGACGTCGCGGCCACGCAGTGGTTCCCGGCCGCAGTCATCGCGTTCGTCGCCGAGTCGGTGTCCCCGCGCAAACTGAGGCAGCGCACCAAGAGCCTTTGACCGCTAGATCGAAAACATCTCTGCCATAGGGGTATTCGGGTTGCCTGAACCTACTTCAGTTACCTACATGGAGGTGGTGCTGAATGTCAGAGATTCGCCCCCGGGCACCGAAGTCGGATTCTTCGGCAGGGACGATCTGTCGCCACGGGTCCGTCGTATCGCGCTCACGTCGACAACATGGCCTCCGCTCCGACGAGCACCATCAGTGGGTGTCAGTGTTCTCGCTGACGCACACGCGTCGACGACCCGTGCGCTCGCGCCGCAAGTGCCAGATAGGTTTGCCGGAATAGACTGGGTTCGCAACAGTTCCGGAGCGGTCTTCACTGTCGGCGCAGCCCTTTGGCTGAATTGTTCAACGTACGATCAGGTTCGGTAGACATCATGCTAGACGTCGGCGGCGCTACGGAGGTTCACAGACACACGTCGGGCGGCGCCCCGATGAAGGGGAGCCGCCCGCGAGCACGAACATCTGGCTACCAAGCTGCATGGTTGCGCGGGGTGAAATGTGGCCTCGGCGTCAGACATCCCCCGCCTGACGCAAGCCCACCGCGCTGAGCCCAGTTAGTGGGCCGTGCTTTTGCGTGGGTACCTACAACTCGTGCTGGGCGCCACGACCGAGAGGCGGAACCTTTTCTTCCGGTCCAACCTTGGTCTGCCGTGGATCCATACCTCAGGTCTACCCCGCATATCCAGTTAAGGCAAGGAACGTGAGCTCGAATGCACCGGCCGGTGCCTCCAACTCGCTCAGTAGCCGAGCTGCAGAGGCCGCCGACGCAGTCCGCTTGGCACGACAGACGTCACCCCTGATGCGTACAAAGGAAAGACACCCACATAACTCGGGCGAGTGGCATGACACGCCGCCACCCGCGCGAACTACGTGACTGGTGGAGCGATCTCCTCTCGTCAACGCACAGAGACGACATCGCATGAGCGTTCCGTGGGCGGTACGGGCACGATCGGATGCGTTCTGGGAGCAACGAGTCTCCGGCGAAGCGCGGCTGCGGCGGTAACGGCGCGAGAGGATTCGCATCGTCCGACAATCCCCCTACACCGGCTGACCAATGCCAGGATCGCCGCAACCCTGACGCCTCCCCTGCAGATCGAAGCGAGCAATTTCGCGTCGGTTCGCTGCTGCCTCCCTGATCAGCCTCTCTGCGTTCTCACCTCGCTGAACTGCCCGGCTTCCGGCCGCCGTGGTCATTAGCTTGGCGGCAGCGACCGCGAACCGGCTCGCTCGCGCGTGCATCATAAATGTCACCGCCCCCGGGCGCTGTGGCATTCGGAGTTCCTCGAATCATTCGAATATCGTTGGGGCGTAATCGTGCTCGACCTCAACGATGCAGTTGGCCGGGGTGGCGGTCAGGGGCGCGACGTCGAATGCGACGCGGGTGCCGAAACCTGGCCACCGATGTCGCGGCGCACTCCGCCCGCCCCCACATTCGCAGATCCAAAGGATGGAAACCGCGAGGCGGGCCGCCTACTGGACGAATCGCTTTTCCCAGTCCGATTGGTATTGCGTGAGCGCTTCGGGCGTGAGATCAACGGCGTTGGGCAGCTCGATGTCCTGGGCGCGGGCGACGCTTCCTTCGATATCGGGAAGCGCGCTTGCGTAGCCGAGTGACAACGCCTTCTGGCCGGCCGGGGTCACCATGAAATTCGCCAGCACCTGCGCCGCATTCGGGTGCGGCGCCGCCGAGAGGACGTGAGTGAACCATGGAGTTCCCCACCGAGGGGTCGGCAATGCCCAGTCCACGGGAGCACCCGATTCCTTTTCCCGCACCAGGGGTTGCACCATAGGGGTTGCGACGATCTCACCCGAGGTCAAGGCCTGAGCGACCCCCAGCGCACTCGGGTAGATCCGTGGTTTCAGCTCCGCGAGTTTCTGAAGGTAATCGTCGCCGAAGTTCTTCTCGAAGAATCGGTAGAGATCGACGTACGAGGCAATGCCCGACGGGTTGACGATACCGATCTTGCCCTTCAACGCAGGATCGAGCAGGTCTGCCGGCTTCTGCAGACCACCCGGAAGTGCGGCGGTGTTCCATCCGAGAGAGAACACCGCCGCACTCGTCAGGAAGAACTTGTCGGAAATGACGCTCTTCTGCGGTTCGTACTCCGGCGCGTCAAATGCCGGACCGACGAGGTCGGTCGAGTAGGTGCCCGACTCGGCGGAATTCTCGATCCAGGCGGCGTCGGTCAGCATGTGGACGTCGGCCGTGCCTCGCTTCGTCTGATTCTCGACCTCGACCTTCGGGTTGATGTCGGCGTCGGTTCCCCGGACGTACTCGAGGGAAATTTCGGGATACTCCTGCTCGAACGCCACTGTGAGAGCGTCGAGATTGGCGGGTTTCTGGCTCGAGTACAGCAGCACACTGCCTTCGCCCTTGGCAGCTGCAACGACCTCGTCCCAACCGCCGGACACTGGTTGGTTGGCTGCGGAGCCACCGGACCCGCAAGCGGCGGAGGCGAAAGCAGCGACGACCGCGACCGCCATCAGCTTTATCGGCACACTTCTCATGACATGCAAGTCCTTTCGTATGGGTTCACGGAGCGCGAACCTGTGCATTCGGGACAGAGCGAGGAATCTCGCACAGAGGGAACGTCTACGCCGCGAGTGACCTGTCCAGTGCAGCAACATGATCGGGACGTGCGTACAAGCGTTTGCCCAAGGCCGCCTGTTGTCCGCCTGTGTTTGCAAGAGCGGTCGGCTGCCATCGTGTGAACGGACGACATTGCACTTGACGAAACATGAACTGAAATCAGTTTGAATCTAGATAAGTCGGGGTGTGCTGTCAATCGCATGATCGCGTGAAGTGAACCCAGTTTCTACCGGGGTCGTGCCGGCTCGACGCGCAGTACAGCTGCAGTTTCGCTCACTTCGGTTGGCAAAACCGTCTTGTCGGAACAGCTCACGCCTCTGACCCCGTCGCTGCCGGCATCCCATTACCCGGGTGACGGGGACGACCGACGGTGCTGCGCAGCCGACGGCGCCACCATGCTGATCGTCGGCGGCACCCAGTTCGACCAATCGCAACTGATTGTCGCGCCTCTCGGTCCTCGAGCCCTACTCGTGTCTTGCCGGCCGTCCGGCCGACCAGCATGTCGTTCATGGCCGTCGGCGCCGTTACCGGCCCGTCGGAGTCGGTCTCGAGATGGGCCGGCTTGCCCTCGCACAACCAGGACGCGAGCCGCTGCTGCATCTCGTCCAGGAGGACGAAGTGCGCGCTGCAGCGAAATCCCCGGAGGGTGAGGCTCTTCGCCGTGGCGAGGAAGATGTTGCGCGGGCCCACCTTCTCCGACTCTTAGCCAGACGCCTACCCGCACAGGGCGCCTCGGCCCGGTGGACGAACTCACGGGCGCGCTGCCGCTCCGTCTCCGGCTTCCCCGACTCCCGCTCGGTCGCCAGCATTGCCGCTGGGGCGCCAGACGATCGATGCGTCGAGGGCTTCGACGGTCGAGCCCTCCACCCGGAGCGGGTTGATCTCGATGGATTCGAGCGAGTCGCCGAGTCGCTCGGCCAGCCTCGCGACGTGAAGGATCGCAGTCACCAGCGCATCCTGGTCGACGGGCTTGGAGCCGCGGACACCGTCGAGCAGAGCCTTGCCGCGCAGCTCGGACAACATCTGCCGCACGTCGGTCTCGCTTACGGGAAGGGTCCGCAGCGCACTGTCGTCGATGACATGCACGAGGACACCTCCGAGGCCGACCGCGAGAGTGAGCCCCCACTGCTGGTCGCGCACGACCCCGACGATCATCTCCACGCCGCCAAATCGCATCGATGAGATCAGGGCACCTTCGGACTGCGCGCCCGGCACTGCCTGCACCGCCGCCTGCACCTGGCGGTACGCCCGCCGGACCGCCTCGGGCGAATCCAGGCCGAGGAGGACTCCACCGACGTCGCTCTTATGCACGATATCGGGCGTCACGAGCTTGACCACGAGGGGCAAACCGAGCCGACCCGCCGCCTCGACGGCGGCCTCCTCGCCCCGAACATGGGCGTACGGAACCGCGGGGACACCGTGCTCGACCAAGAGCGACAGCGACTCAGCCTCGCTCCACACCCCACCGGTCCCGGCGAGGTCGGACAGGTCCGGCGCGCTCGCAGTCGGCAGGTGGTCCTGGCGAAGCCACTGCGACCACCAGATCGCATGGCCAGCCGCCTCGACGGCGTGGTCGAGACCCGTCATGGCGAGTGGGATGCCAAGCTCCTCGAGATTGCGCACCGTCCCGGGGTCCATCGTCGCGATCGTCTGGTCGAGCAGGATCACCGGCGTGGCCGAACCGGCGAGTGCCGGTGCGTCGATCCGCAGTCGCTCCTTGATCGCCTCGCCACGTTCCTCGGTGGGATGAACGTGGATCGCAGCGACGATCGCCACCGACGGATCATCGGCGAGCGCGAAGATCGAGTCGCGAAAGAGCTCCGGCTTCGCCGACGCCGCTCCCGTCGAGTCGAGCGGGTTGCGCAGGGTGCAGAACTCCGGCAGCAACTCGGCGAGCCGCGCCCTCGTCGCGTCCGCGAGGACGGGAAGCCTGACACCGGATGCATCGGCCCGGTCGGCAACAAGGTCGCAGGCGCCGCCGGACATCGAGACGACGCCCAGGTCGCCCGTGCCCAGCGGACCGGTACGTGACAGCAGCCCGGCCGTCATCACCAGCTGCTCCAAAGACCTGACCCGGATGACCCCGAACTGCCGAAGCGCCGCATCAACGAGACGGTCGTCACCGACGAGTGCACCGGTGTGGCTCTGGGCGATCTCGGCGGCGAGCTCGCTCGAGCCGATCTTGAGCGCCACGATCGGCTTCGCGAGCTCGGCGGCCCGACGCGCCAGACTCCGGAAAGCTCGGGCGTCGCGGATCGATTCGATGAACATCGCCACGGAGCGGACCCGCTCGTCTTCGATGAGGATGGTGGCCATCGTGGTCGTGTCGACCATCGACTCGTTGCCGGTTGAGACGACGTGGCTGACGCCGATGTTCTGCTGCGCTGCAAAGGCCGAGATAGTGTGCGCGGTCGCGCCGCTCTGCGACACGACCGCCATTCCGCCTGTGGTGAGCTCGGCCATCCGGCCGGACCACGCAGGCACCTTGTCGACGAGGTTGATGAACCCCAGGCAGTTCGGTCCCACACAGGTTACCCCGAGCTCCAGTGCGAGCGCGGTGATCTGGTGCTGCATGGCACGACCGTTGGCACCGATCTCGTCGAACCCGGCAGCGAGCACCACAGCGAAACGGATCCCGGCAGCGGCGATGTCGAGCAGCGCGTTCGGGACGGCCTCGGCGGCCACCAGCAGCAGTGCCAGGTCGACCTGCTCGCCGATCTCGGCGCACGACTTGTGGGCCGTCTGTCCGTGGACGGTGCCACCCTTCCGGTTGACGAGATGCACCTGACCCTCGAACCCGAGCCGAGCGAAGTTGGAGAACGACCCTGCGGACCAGGCGGAACGCTCCGACGCCCCGACGATGACGACGTTGCGCGGTGCGAGCAGCGCGCTGAGGGAATGGGTCCCGGTCATGTCAATCAGCATCCTGTCCATTCGGGTTGCCTCTTCTCAGTGAAGGCCCGTGGCCCCTCGACGAAGTCGTGCGAGGCCAGCAACCGGTCGCGTCGGCCGTTGTCCTTCCGGAAGGCGTCGTCGATGTTCACGAACTGGGCGTCGAAGACCGCCTCCTTGGTGAGCTGCACGGACAACGGCGAGCACCTGACGATCCGGTCGGCCCACGCCTGCGCCCTCGCCATCAGCTCGTCGTGAGGAACCACCTCGTTGATCAACCCCATCCGATGGGCCTCGGGCGCATCGATCAGGTCGCCGGTGAGGAGCATCCCCATGGCGAACTTGAAGGGGATCTGACGTGCGAGCCGGTGAGCGCCCCCGGCACCGGCGAAGAGTCCGACCTTCGGCTCCGGAAGTCCCATGCGGGCGTGCTCCGACGCCACCACAATGTCACAGGCCAGGATGAGCTCGAGACCGCCGCCGGCGGCGACACCGTTGACCGCCGCGATGATGGGCTTCGGGCAGTCGAAGTCACGGGTAATGCGCCCGAACGGGGGGCGGGCCTCGCCTTGGACGTCGCCACCCCGCGCTGTACGCTCGGCCGTCACCTTGAGGTCGTTCCCCGCACAGAAGGCGCGGTCACCTGCTCCGGTCAGGATCGCGACCCACACATCAGGGTCGTCGCGGAAATCTTCCCACGCCTCCGCGAGCTCGAGGTGCGCCTCGAGATGCAGGGCGTTCATCGACTCCGGCCGATTGAGGGTCACGACCGCGACACGGTCTCGCTTCTCGTAGGTGATGAATTGATAGCTCATGAGGCTCTCCGGAATCTGGGAACGGTGAATGGCTTTGCGGTGCGGTCGAACACGGCGACCAGCTCCGATCCAATCGGTGTGCTCGCGGCGTCCTCACCGACGAGCGAGGCGTTGAACCGGACACCCTCCTGCGTCTCGACCGTTGCGAGGACGTAGGGACTGGGGAATCTCGGGTGAGCCTGGTGCACGACGGACAGGCTGTACAACGTCGCCCAACCGCTCGCTGCACGCCATACAACCCCGGGCGCGAAGCAATGGAGGCAGCGGTACTTCACCGGCCACATGTACCCATCGCACGACTCACAGAACTGCAGCATGAGCTCACCACGGGCCGCGCCCTCGAAAAACGGCGCGCTGGCGTCGTCGTAGGTGAGCTCTGGGGTGTCAGTCGGCATGCTTGCTCCAGATCGTTGTCGAGTGGAAATTGAGGACGCCACCGTTGCCACTGGCCACGACGATGTCGTTCTTGGCCACCTGTCGCTCGCCTGCCTGTCCCCGTGCCTGCATGATGGCCTCCGACAGCGGGGTGAAGCCCCACATGTAGTAGCCCGACAGCTGCCCGCCACCGGTGTTGGTGGGCAGCGAGCCACCGGGGCCGAGCTTGCCGTCCGCGACGAACGCACCGCCCTCACCTTTTTCGCAGAAGCCGTAGTCCTCCAGCGTCACCAGCACCGTGTACGTGTAGCAGTCGTAGAGCTCGAGGATGTCGACGTCGTCGCGCGTGATACCCGCAAGCGCGAAGGCCTGCCCGCCGGCCTGCTTCGCGCCCGTGACGATTCCCGGGTCGCGTCCGGACATCTGGTTGTCCCCCGGCGCGGCTTGCGTCGCAGCCTTCAGGTGAATCGGCGGCTGCCGCAAGTCCTTCGCGCGCTCGGCCGTCGTCATCACGACGGCAACGGCACCGTTGGAAACCAGGCAGCAGTCGAACAGGTGGAACGGATCGGCCACCATGCGTGAAGCCTGGTGGTCTTCGAGCGTCATCGGCTTCTGCATCTGCGCGTGCGGGTTCATCTGTGCCCACTCACGCTGGGCCACTGCGATCGTGCCGAGCTGCTCGCTCGTGGTGCCGAAGAGCTCCATATGTCGACGCGCGGCCAGGGCGTACGGGACATTGCCACCGAACTCGCCATACACCGCCTTGAGGACGTTCATCCCGTCCCAGACCCCGCGAGCCGCGTACGCGGCGCCAGCGCCGACAGCGGGCTTCAGTGGGGTATCGCCGTATACCAGGACCACATAGTTGACCAAACCCGCTTCCAGAGCAAGGCTGGCGTACTGGACCATCGAGCCGACTGTCGAGCCGAATGCCCTCATCGAGTTCATGATCGACAGATCCTCGAACCCCAGCGAGAACTGCAGGCGCGGGTCCATATCCAGGTTTCCGTTGCCGTTGAGTAGCAGCCCGTCGATGTCGGTTTTCTGCAGTCCTGCGTCGTCGAGGGCTAGGCCGATCGCCTCAGCGGCGAAGTCTGCGGTGGTTCGCCCGTAGATCTTTCCCATGGCCGTTACGCCTAAGCCCACTACCGCGGTATTCGCCGACCATCTCCGATGCGCAGTCACGCGACTGAAGGTAACTCCACCGGTTCGATCTGTCAAACTGAATTCGGTTTAGTAATAGAGGAGAGTTGCAGCACCGGGAATCTTGCAGTGCTACGACCGAGGCCACCCCGGCGACGACCTCCGTGCGAATCGCGACCACACTGCGACACGGAACTGTCACCACGGCATGCGCCCGATACGATCGCGACGAAGCGTCATTCGGCATCGCCATGGCGAGCATTTCGCCGGAGCCCTCCGGGAAAGTGCGGAACCGGGTCGCTCGCAGCGGAACCCGCGCAGATGATTCTCGGTTGCAGTGACGCCGACAATGACATAGCCGACGTGACATAGGGGTGCGGTGCGCCACCGTGCGGCAGACATTTCGGACGCCGATGCGTTCAACATGCGAGCCACATTGCACCCGTGGAACTTTCGCTACCACGCACCAGAAGATGCGCAGCCTGGACCGCCCTGCGTCGCCGCGGACAATCACGGAAATTGCGCGCTGCGCAGTGTCCTGCATTCGACGAGGTCGACGGCGGCAGTCCTGACCACGGCTTTCATGGCCACGGGCACGCTGCGGCAACCGCTCTTGCGGACGTGTTTGATGTCACATACTATCAGCCATATGAACTGAACTCATTTAGATGATTGACGAATCATGGGATAGCTGTGGCAACTCTCTGGTCCACAGGCACAGCAACGCCGACCTCGCGATGCACCATGCGAAGCAGCGGGTTCGAGGATTCCTCCAACACTTCGACCCAGCTCGTATCTGGGACTCGTTTGGGCGATGTTCATCTGCTGAACGCCGCAACTTTCGTTCGCGGCCTTGACCGAGAGATGACGCAATGGGTGCTGAGTACCAGAAACGCGCACTCGCCGGCGGTCGCCGGCCGGTCGCCATGCCTGAACAGCCTGGTGACCACAGAAGCGCGATCAACCGAAGTCTCCGAACCTCGCGGCACAGCCGGGCGACATCACCGAACAATGCAGCTGCCATCGAATCCGACGTACAACGCTACCGTCGCCGAAAGGAAGAGCACCGAAAGGCAAGGAGTCGTCCTCACGGCACACCAACGGATGCCGACGACTTCATCACCTTTGCGCGAACATGGGCGCCATACGGCGGGGCTTCGAGTGAAGACATATTCGTGAAATACGGAATGACACGAACAGAATTCGTCCGCAAGCTGTGGGAGCTGATCCCGATGGGGGCGGAGAGCGACAATCAGACGGTTCAGCAACTCCTGGATGTCTACCCACCGCCGGAGCCGCACACACGGCGGGTTGCCGAAACCGGCGGAATCTCGAAAACGCGAATCACATAGCCACACCGTCGGCGCCCCCACGACGGCACATCACCGGTCGCGGCGGCGCCATCGGCGCGGATAGGCGGTCCCCGGGGCCGGCCCAGCAAACGACACCGGAGCCGGAACGTCGCCTCGGCCGCCGGCGCTTCGACCACATCGACTGGACACGCCCTCCCGGCGCCCTCGATCAGATCCGCCGGGGCCCGGGAAGATCCCGCACTCGCACTTCGCGGCATTGCGCAACAGGGGCTTCTACGCCTCCGCCACTAATGATCCCTGCCCATCCCGAATCTGATGTCGATGTCGCCGAACCGGCAAACGATGTCACGACGGCCCGGCGTCGTCTCCCTGGGCGGATTCATCGACCGGATCGACGAGATCACCGAAGTCGACTCGTTGTTCATCGACAACGCCACTGCCATCTGAAGGTCGGCCGAGTCATTACCCCTACCTGATATTGGGTCCGGCGCGGCCGAGCACGATTTCCCGACGACTCCGGCGGACTGCGAAAGCATCTCGAGAGTTTGCCATGAGGTGAATTTGATGGCATTTTCGCCTTGATTGAGGCGCGAGTCACAGCAAGACTGACTGCATGAGCATGAGTAGTCCCCCACCGACGGGGCGCGGTCGAACTCCGACCCGCAGGGTTGTCGAAACAATCCACGTCTCAGCGTGGTTCGCCAGCCGTCGCGGCGACCAGTAACGGAAGCGCCGCATAGGTCTTCCGCACCAATTCCCGTCCCGGACGTCCCCGTCCCGGGGTATGAGTTCCTCGCCCTGATTCGAGCACAGACGTCGCCCACTGCGAGACGTGTACTCATCTCGGCGCCACAGCTTTTCGAACGAGTTCTTCTGCCGTGCCGTCTTGCCGCTGACGCGGCGGGCGGCGAACGAGTCCCGATATGGAGCCTGACATGGATATGTTGCTTGCTGGTGAGTGGCGCGGTGCCGCCGACGGTCGCACGGAGACCATCCGGTCACCGTTCGACGGTCACCCCGTGGACGCGGTCCCGGTCGCCACAGCTGCCGATGCCGCGGCGGCCCTCGATCGGGCCGAGGTCGGCGCACGAGTCCAGCGCGCCACCCCCGCGCATGAGCGCGTAGCGATCTTGATGCGCGCCGCCGACCTGGCAGATCAGCGCGCCGAGGACATCGCCCAGACGATCAGCGCGGAGACCGGGAAGCCGATCACCGAGGCACGCGGCGAGGCCGGCCGGTCGGGCAGCATCATCCGGTTGGCAGCCTTCGAGGGCAGCCAGCTCTACGGCTCGTCGTTGCCGCTCGACGCGAACCCCGGGACCGGGCTCGAGAAGGTCGGATTCACGCTGCGCCAACCGTGCGGCATCGTCGTGGCGATCACCCCGTTCAACTACCCCGGATTGTTGGTGCTGCACAAGATCGCTCCCGCACTGGCCGCGGGCAACGCGGTGGTGCTCAAGCCTGCCCGCACCACGCCGCTGACCGCTTTGAAGCTGGCGGAATGCTTCGTCGATGCCGGCCTCGCCCCGGAGGCTCTGTCGGCACTGACCGGACCCGGCTCGGTGCTCGGTGACGTGCTGGTGACCGACCCTCGGGTGCGCAAGGTGTCCTTCACCGGCTCGACCCGGACCGGGACCCGGCTGGCCTCGATCGCCGGCATCAAGAAGCTGTCCCTGGAGCTGGGAGCGTCCTGCCCGGTCATCGTTCTTCCCGACGCGGACATCGAGCTCGCCGCCTCCGCGGTCGCCGCCGGTGGCTACATCAACTCCGGTCAGGTCTGCATCAGTGTGCAACGCGTGATCGTCGACGAACGTGTGGAGGCGGACTTCCTCGACGCCCTGGTCCCCAAGGTGGAGGACATCCTCGTCGGCGATCCCGCGAACGCCGACACCAAGCTCGGCTCGCTGATCTCGGAAACCGAAGCCACGCGCGTACATTCGGCGATCGCCGACGCCGCCCTCGCCGGGGCGAAGGTCCTCACCGGCGGTGACCGGAACGGCGCCGTCGTGACCCCCACCGTCGTTGCCGGCGTCGACCCGGCCTCCCCGTTCAGCCGCGACGAGTTGTTCGGCCCCGCCGTCGCCGTCTCCTCCGCACCCGACATCGAGTCCGCGATCGCATTGGCCAACGACAACGACTACGGACTCGGCGCCGGACTGTTCACCTCGGACATCTCGGCGACGACCCGGGCGATGCGCCAGATCGACGCCGGCAACATCCACATCAACTGGACCCCGCTCTGGCGCGCCGACCTCATGCCCTACGGCGGCCTCAAGGGCAGCGGCATCGGCAAGGAAGGCGTCCGATCCGCGGTCGAGGAGATGACCGAGGAAAAGACCGTCATCCTCCACGGCCGACCCTGGTAACCGCCTCCTGCTCACACACTTTCGTGGCACTCACAGAAAACGACGACATGACACCCTTGAACTCGCACAAGACCGTCCGGCTGACCACCGCCCAGGCTGTCGTGAAGTACCTGGCCGCACAGTACTCCGTTGCCGACGGCGAACGCCGCCGCCTGATCCCCGCCGCACTCGGCATCTTCGGCCACGGCAACGTCGCCGGCCTCGGGCAGGCCCTCGACCAGCTGTCCGACGACCTCCCGTTCATCCAGGGCCGGCACGAGCAGTACCTGGCGCACATCGCGACCGCCTACGCCAAGGCCAGTCGGCGCCGCGCCACCCTCGCGGTCACCGCCTCCATCGGTCCGGGCGCGCTGAACCTCGTCACCGCCGCCGGGCTCGCCACCATCAACCGGCTGCCGTTGCTGCTGCTGCCTGGCGACACCTATGCCACCCGGCACCAGGGGCCGGTGCTCCAGCAACTCGAGCACGCCAGTGAAGCCGACCTCACGGTCAACGACACCTTCCGTCCGGTCGCGAAGTTCTTCGACCGCATCACCCGTCCCGAGCAGCTGCTCACCGCGTTGCCCCAGGCCATGCGCGTGCTCACCAGCCCGACCGACACCGGCGCGGTCGTACTGTCACTGCCGCAGGACATCCAGTCGCACGCCTTCGACTTTCCGGTCGAGTTCTTCGAACCCCGCGACTGGAAGATCCGCCGTCCGCTCCCCGACCCCACCGAGGTCGACGAGGTCGCCTCTCAGATCCGGGAGGCGCAGCGGCCGGTGATCATCGCCGGTGGCGGCGTGCACTACTCGGATGCCACCGCGGCACTCGAACGCCTCGCCGAGCAGACCGGTATCCCGGTGGTCGAGTCGTTCGGCGGCAAGGGCGCGGTCAGCCGCGACGAATGGTGGCAGGTCGGCGGCGTCGGCCTCGAGGGCAACTTCGCCTCCAACATTCTCGTCAAGCAGGCCGACCTCGTGCTCAGCGTCGGGACCCGGCTGACCGACTTCGTCACCGGATCGCAGTCGATCTTCGAGAACGACAACGTGCGCTTCGCCTCCCTCAACGTTGTCGACGCCGACACCCGCAAACAGGGTGCCACCGGCATCCTCGCCGACGCCCGCCTCGGCCTCGAGGCTCTGGCATCGGCATTGGAAGGGCACACGACGAGCGCGTCCTGGCAGGACACGGTGCGGTCGGCGAAGGCGGACTGGGCACCGATCCGGGCACGCGCCCTCGACCCCGACATCGCGTTCGACCCGGCCGAGCACCCGCACGCCCCGGCCACCGGTGCCGTGCTCACCCAGCCGCAGCTGATCGGCCTGCTGCAGGAGCACGCCCGCAGTGGTGACACCATCATCGCCGCCGCCGGAGGCCCGCCCGGAGACCTGCAGAAGGTGTGGGACGCCACCGGAAACCGGAACTGCCACCTCGAGTTCGGGTTCTCGTGCATGGGCTACGAGCTCCCGGCCGCGATGGGTGTGCGCCTCGCCGAGGGCAACCGGGGGCAGCGCATCGTCACCTTCATCGGCGACGGCACCTACCTGATGGCGCCGACCGAGCTGGTCACCGCCGCCCAGGAGAGCCTCGACGTCACCATCGTGGTTTCCGAGAACCACGGCTACCAGGTGATCCACCGGCTGCAGATGAACCGCAACGGACGCGAATTCGGCAACGAGTTCCGCTACCGCACCGACGGCGAGATCATCTCCGACACCGACCGGAAGGCTCGCCTCGAGGGCGACTACCTGAAGGTCGATCTGCGGCAGATCGCCGAAGGACTCGGCGCCACCGCGATCCGCGCCGGCACCACCGCCGAGGTGCGGCAGGCCCTGAACGAGACCCGTGAGGTGTCCGGACCGGTCGTCATCGTCGTACCGACGGTGCCGCACGTGGACCTGCCGGGCGGCGACGTGTGGTGGGACGTCGCACCCGCCGAAGTCTCCAACCAGGAATGGGTCCAGACCCTGCGCGCCGACTACGAGGGCGCCGTGGGACGGCAGCGGTGGTTCGGATGAGCACCACTCCCCTCGACACAGGAAGTCGGATGAACAACAACAGTCCCCTTGATTCAGGGTCCTTGCGTCAGCGCCTGGCCAACGGCGAGACCACCGTAGGCACCTTCGTCGGTATGGCGTCCTCGACCGCAGCGGAGGTCTGCGCCGCGGCCGGCGCCGATTGGATCCTCATCGATCTCGAACACGGCTCCGGCTCGGAGGGCGCCCTGCGCGACGGCATCCTCGCCGCCGGCAGCTACGGGGTGCCGACCGTCGTGCGGATCGAATCCGGTGAGCGCATCCGCATCGGCCGGGCCCTGGACCAGGGTGCTGCCGGAGTCATGGTCCCGCGCCTGGACAAACCCGACCAGGTCGCCGATTCCGTCCGGCATCTGTCGTATCCGCCGAACGGGGACCGCGGAGTGGCGACCTACAACCGCTCCTGCCGGTGGGGCATGGACCGCTCCCCCCTGCTCGCCGACGAACAGGCCGCACTCGGCGTGATTCAGATCGAAACCCTGGCCGCGCTCGATGCGGTCGACGAGATCGCCGCCCAGGAGGGCGTCGACGTGCTCTTCATCGGCCCACTCGATTTGTCCTTCGCGCTCGGTGTGCCGTCGCAATTCGACAGCCCGGTCTTCACCGCAGCACTCGCCCGGGTGCTCGAGGCTGCCCACCAGCACGGGAAAGCGGCCGGCATCCTCGCTGCCAACGCTGCCCTGGCCGCCGGTTACGTCGAACTCGGCTTCCGGTTTTTGGCCATCGGCTCCGACTCCACAATGCTCGCGACCGCATTGACCGAGGCGTTCGCTACCGCCCGTCCCGAACAGACCACCTAGCCCGCAAGGGCAGAGACTGAAAGAGGTACAACCGTGAGCACACCCCGCACCGTCGGAGTCGGATTGATCAGCGTCGGCTGGATGGGACAACTTCACACCCGCGCCTACCGCGACGTCCCCATCGTCTACCCCGAGCTCGGCATCACCCCGAAGCTGGTGATCGCCGCCGACACCGCCGAAAGCCGAGTCGAGTTCGCCGAGAACGTCCTCGGTTTCGCCGAGGGCACCACCGATTACCGGGAGGTCCTCGCGCACCCGGACGTCGACGTCGTGTCCATCTGCGCACCCAACTTCCTGCACGCCGAGATCGGCATCGCCGCTGCGAAGGCGGGCAAGCACTTCTGGATCGAAAAGCCCGTCGGACGCAGCCACACCGAGACCGCCGCGATCGAGACCGCCGCCACCGACGCCGGGGTGATCACCTCCATCGGCTACAACTACCGGCACGCCCCCGCCGTCGAGCACGCACGGAAGCTGATCGCCGACGGCACGCTCGGCCGGATCACCAACGTGCGGGCCTCCTTCTTCTCCGGCTACGCCAACGAGCCGAACGGCGCACTGTCGTGGCGGTTCGACCGCGAACTCGCCGGCTCCGGGGTGCTCGCCGACCTGTTCAGCCACGCCAGCGACCTGTGCCAGTACGTGGTCGGCCCGATCGCCGAGATCAACGCCCTCACCAGCACTGTCTACACCGAACGCCCGAAGCTGGAGATGGGCTCGGGCACCCACTTCGCGGTCATCGAAAACGGGGACATGGGGCCGGTGGAGAACGAGGACTACGCCGCCGCACTGGTGCGGTTCGGTGCCCAGGGCCCGGGATCGGGTGCCGTGGGCACCATCGAGGCGTCCCGCGTGATCGTCGGCCCCGAGTGCGGCTATCAGATCGAGGTCTACGGCACCGAGGGCTCGCTGAAGTGGGACTTCGAGCGGATGAACGAGCTGAAGTTGTGCCTGGGCCGCACGAACGCCGAACAGGGGTACACGACGGTCAACGCCAGCCCGAAGCACGGTGACTACTCGCGGTTCCAGCCCGGACCGGGCAACGCCCTCGGCTTCGACGACCTCAAGACCATCGAGGCCAAGAAGTTCCTCCTCGCGGTCTCCGGTGGGCCGCAGGAGAACTCGAACGTCCACGACGCCGTCTCCGCCGCGGCGATCGTCACCGCTGCCGAGGTGTCCGCCTCGACCGGGCAGTGGCAGAAGCTCGACGACGTCGCCGGCACCACCGCCTCTCGCACGGCCTGATCCTTTCCCACCCCGCACCTTTCGACACCTGCAAGGACTCCGATGACTACGACCACCTCGACGCAGCTGTTCGTCGCTCTTGGGCCCCTCGACCGGGAGCTCGTCGACCCGTATCTGGATACGCACCAGGAACTCGTCCTCGACCCGACCGCGGAGCAGTTGGCGGTCGCCGAGGCGGCGATCGTGCGGGCGGCGTTCACCGTCGACGCCGTTATACTCGACCGCATGCCGGCGCTGAAGGTCCTCGCCCGTACCGGTGTCGGCACCGACCTCGTCGACGTCGCCGAAGCACAGCGACGCGGAATCCCGGTGGTGATCACCCCGGGCAGTAACACAGTCTCGGTGGCCGAAGGCGTCTTCGCGCATCTGTTGTCACTGGTGAAGCGGCTACCGACGCTGACCGGTCTGGTGCGGGGCGGGCGCTGGGCCGAACGCGGCGGTGTGACCGTCGGCGATCTCGAGGGCGCCACGCTCGGCATCGTGGGCTTCGGGCGGATCGGCCGCAAGGTCGCGCAGATCGCCGAAGCGTTCGATCTGACCGTGCGGGTCTACGACCCGTTCGCCGAGATCCCCGAGGCGTACCGGTGTGCCGGCGTGGATGAACTGCTGCAAACCAGCGACTTCGTCACCCTGCATGCGCCGCTGACTGCCGAGAACCATCATCTGATCGACAAGTCCCGGCTGGCCGGGATGCGGCCGGGGTCCATTCTGGTCAACTGCAGCCGGGGCGCGCTGATCGACCTGGACGCCGCACACGCGGCGTTGCAGTTCGGGCAGCTGGCCGGTCTGGGACTGGATGTCTTCGATCCCGAACCACCGCAATATCATCCGGTGTTCGATCACGCGAACACCGTCCTCAGCCCGCACCTGATGGGTTTCACCGATCGGGCGATGGCGTTGACCATCCGCGCGGCGGTCGAGGGCGCAGTTGCGGTCCTCGACGGACGCGAACCGGCCGCGGTGGCACAGTCGTGAGCATTCGGGTGGGGGTGATCGGTGTCGGAGTGATGGGCGCCGATCACGCCCGAACCCTCGCTCGGTCGGGGTCGGGTGCGCAGGTGACGGTGGTGACCGATTACGACGCTGTCCGTGCGGACTCGGTCGCGCAGGAGGTGTCGGCGCGCGCCGTCGCGACCGCGGAAGAGTTGATCACCGCCCCGGACATCGACGCCGTGGTGATCGCCTCCCACGATTCCGCCCATGCCGAGCAGGTGAAGCTGTGCCTCGTTCATCGCAAGCCGGTGCTGTGTGAAAAACCGCTGGCCCCGACGGTCGACCATTGCCGAGACCTGGTCGCGACAGAAGATGCGCTCGGTCTTGCCGTTCCGCTGGTGTCCGTGGGATTCATGCGGCGCTTCCACCACCCCTACGTGGCCTTGGCCGACGAGGTGAGATCCGGGACCATCGGCACTCCGTTGTTGGTGCGCAGCTCCCACCGCAATGTCTCGGCCTATCCGGGCGGGACCTCGGCCGACACGATCACCAACTCCGCCATCCACGAAATCGACGTCACCAGTTGGCTTCTCGGGTCGCCGATCGTGGAGGTCAGCTGGCATGCGCCGAAGCCCACCTCGCTGGACACCTCACGTCACGACCCGCAGGTACTGATGCTGCGGACCGCCGACGGTGTGCTGACGGTGGTCGATGTGTTCGTCAACGCCCGAAACCGGCGCGATCAGCTTGGCTGCGCCGCACGTTCTGTCGGTCGATTCGTCGCTGCGATCCGCCTCGTCGTATCCGGAGGACTGGCGGCCCCTGTTCGCCGACGCCTACCGGCGCCAGTTGCAGGCCTGGATCGACGCCCTCACCGCGAAGGTGCCGTCTCCGCTCGTGTCCGCCCGCGACTGGTTGCGGGGGCCACCGAAGTAGCTGCCGCCCTGATCCATTCGATGAACAACGACGGTGCCACCTCCAAGGTCGAGCACACTGAATACACACCCACGACGTCGAGAGAGTAGAGATGACAACCACACCGACACCGGAATTTCTGGCCGCCTGTTGGACGTCCGCCGGCGACGTGATGCCCGCACGAGGCTCGGACCTGAGTCCGGTCCCGATCCGGGAACGGATCGAGGCGGTCGCGCAGACCGGCTACACCGGGTTCGGATTGACCCGCCCCGACCTGGTCGCCGCCCGGGAGACGGTGGGGCTCGGTGAGGTCGCGAAGATGCTGGCCCACAACGGCATCACCCATGTGCAGCTGGAATGGATCACCAACTGGTGGACCACCGGCGAAGCCCGCGCGGTCTCCGACCAGGTCTGCCGGGACCTGTTCGAGGCCGCCCCCGTCCTCGGGGTCGACAACATCAAAGTCGGCGCGGACGACGACGGCGTCCCGGTCTCCCGCGACATGCTCTGCGAACAGTTCGACGCCCTCGCTTCCGCCGGTGCCGAGGCAGGGGTGAAGGTGTCGAACTCGACGACGGCTGGTCCACCGTGCGAGGAACCGACCTCGAGGACACCTTCGACAACCGAGTTCCGTGTGGAGAAGGCGAATTCAACGTCCCGAAGTTCATCAACGCAATCCGCCGAATCGGCTTCGACGGGGCGTGGGGTGTCGAGCACATGTCGCAGGACTTCCGGACACTGCCCATCGTCGACGCCCTGACCCGGGCTCGCGACGGCGTCCTGCACTGCTTCGAGATCGCCGACCAGACTGCGGAAACCCCCGGCAAACATTAACTTCCGAGTCAGCACCTGATCGCCGGTTCGGCCACCTCGACGGTGGCCGACCGGCGATCCGCCATATTCGGCGTAGTTCTTTCCAGGAGACGCCCGCCGACCCGACTCGCGGCGATCCGAACCACAGCCTCACCTGAGGTGAAAATGATGTGAAAACAGTCTTGATTGAGGCGTGTGTCACAGCAAGACTAGCAAGGGCACAAGGCCACGGCTCCGAATCACGACACACCGGTCACCGACAACGAGCGATGGTTCCGTCTGCCGAACCGACCCACGGCACCAATGCCGGAGGGCCGCAAGATCGAAAGGAATACAGTGGCCACCCTGTTGAACGGGAAAGTCGTTCTGATCAGTGGAGGGACGCAGGGCGTCGGCGCCGGCGTCGTGCGGGCAGCGGCCCGCGAAGGGGCCCAGGTGGTCTTCACCGGTCGCCGCGCCGAAGCCGGCAAAGCCCTCGCCGCCGAACTCGAAGCGACGGGAGCGCAGGTTCGCTTCGTCCAGGCCGACATCTCCGACCCGACCGAGGCCCGTGATTCGGTGACCCGGACCATCGAGGAGTTCGGCCGGATCGACGCACTGTGCAACGCGGCGGGTCTGACCACCCGCGGCACCCTCCTCGACACGACACCCGAGTTGTTCGACCAGCACATGGCGGTCAACCTGCGCGCACCGTTCTTCACCATGCAAGCCGCCGTGGCAGACATGGTCGAACGTAAGGCACCGGGGACGATCGTCAACATCATCTCCATCGCCGAGCACGGCGGGCAGTCCTACCTGGCCCCGTACGTGGCGGCGAAGGCCGGGCTCGCGGGGCTGACCCGCAACGCGGCCTACGCGCATCGCTTCGACCGGATCCGGATCAACGGCCTGAACATCGGGTGGACCGAGACCGAGGGTGAGACCGCGATCCAGCAACGCTTCCACGGTGCCGATGACAACTGGGCCGCCGAAGCCGCCGCGAAGGTGCCGATGGGCAAGCTCGGGCAGGTCGACGAGATCGCCGACATGGTGGTGTTTCTGCTCTCGGAGCGCAGCGGTGTCGTCACCGGCTCGGTGATCGACTGGGACCAGACCGTCATCGGAGGACAGGACTGATGGGATCGACGATCGGCGTGATCGGCCTCGGCCGGATCGGCGCATTCCACACTGGTACCCTCGCGCAGCTGCCGGGGGTGGACGGCCTCGTCGTCACCGACGAGCGCCCCGACGTCACCGCGACCGTCGCCGCGAAGTTCGGCGCCAAAGCGGTCGATGACGCCGCCGCCGTCTTCGCCTCCGGAGTGGACGGAGTGGTGATCGCTGCCGCGACCCCGGCGCATGCGCCCCTGATCCGGGCCGCCGTCGATGCCGGGATCCCGGTGTTCTGTGAGAAGCCCGTAGCGTTCACCGCCGACGAGAGCTACCAGGTCGTCGAGCGGCTGAAGACGTCGACGGTGCCGGTACAGATCGGTTACAACCGGCGGTTCGATCCCGCCTTCGTCGCGGCACGCAACGCCGTCGTCGGCGGGGAACTCGGCTGGCTGCACACGGTCCGCTCGACCACCCTCGACCCGGCACCGCCACCGGCGGAGTACGTGGCGGCCTCGGGCGGGATCTTCCGCGATTGCAGCGTCCACGACTTCGACATCGTCCGCTGGGTGGTGGGCCAGGAAGTCGTCGAGGTATATGCCGCCGGCACCAACCAGGGTGATGCGATCTTCGCCGACTGCGGCGACGTCGATACCGCCACCACGACGTTGACCTTCGAGAACGGGACCCTCGGCGTCGTGTCGAACACCCGTTACAACGCCCGCGGCTACGACTGCCGGCTCGAGGTCCACGGCTCCCAGGACAGCGTCGTCGCCGGCTGGGACGCCAGCGCGCCGGTCCGCAACCTCGAATCCGGCATCGCGTTCCCCGACGGCCCGCCACACCGGTTCTTCATGGACCGTTTCAACGCCGCCTACCGCGCCGAACTCGGCGCGTTCCTCGAGGTGATCGCCGGGTCCGCACCCTCGCCGTGCACCGCCGCCGACGCCCTCGAGGTGGCCTGGATCGCCGAGGCGGCCACTCTTTCCCTCTCCCAACACCGACCCGTACAAATGAGTGAGGTTCGACGATGATTCGTATTGCAGGAGCACCTATTTCGTGGGGTGTCTGTGAAGTTCCCGGCTGGGGTCACCAGCTCGGCCCCGAGCGCGTGCTGTCGGAGATGCGCGACGCCGGTCTCGAGGCCGCCGAGATCGGCCCCGAGGGCTTCCTGCCCGCCGACCCACAGCAACTGGCCGACACCCTCGCCTCCTACGATCTGAAGGCCGTCGGCGGGTTCACCCCGGTCCTGCTGCACGACTCCGGCCACGACCCGGTCCCCGACATCACCGGCACCCTGGCCGCGTTCACAGCCGCCGGCGCCGAGGTCCTCGTCCTCGCCGCCATCACCGGCGCCGACGGCTACGACTCACGCCCCGACCTCGACGACGCCGGGTGGAAGACGTTGCTCGGCAACCTCGACCGCCTCCACCGAGTCGCAGCCGACCAAGGCATCCGCGCCGTACTGCACCCGCACGTGGGCACCATGATCGAGAAGAATGCCGAGGTCCAGCGGGTCCTCGACGGCTCCTCGATCCCGCTGTGCCTGGACACCGGTCACCTGCTCATCGGCGGCACCGACCCCCTCGAGCTGGCCCACGCGGCCGCGGACCGGATCACGCACACCCACCTGAAGGACGTCGACGCCGAGTTCGCCGCCCGTGTGCAGGCGGGTGAGCTCAGCTACACCGACGCCGTCGCGCAGGGCATGTACACCCCGCTCGGCACCGGCGACGTCGACATCGAAGGTGTGGTCCGTCATCTCGTGGAGTCCGGCTTCGACGGCTGGTTCACCCTCGAGCAGGACACCATCCTCGCCGGCGAGCCCGAGGGCGAGGGCCCCGTCGCGGACGTCAAGACCAGCGCCGCGTTCCTGCGGAGTCTGCAACTGTGACCCAGCTGCGCATCGGCGTCCTCGGCGCCTCACGGATAGCGGAGCTGGCGATCGTGAAGCCCGCCCAGATCCTGGGGCACCGGCTGGTCGCGGTCGCCGCCCGCGACCGCGGCCGCGCCGAGGCCTTCGCGCAGACCCACGGGGTCGAACGGGTCCTCGACTCGTACGCGGACCTGATCGCCGACCCCGAGGTCGACGTGATCTACAACCCCCTCGCCAATGCGTTCCACGCCGAGTGGAACCTGAAGGCGATCGCGGCGGGCATGGCGGTCCTGACCGAGAAACCGTTCGCCCGCAACGCCGCCCAAGCCGAGCTGGTGCGGAACGCCGCACGCGAGCGGAATGTGCCGATCATGGAAGGGTTCCACTACCTGTTCCACCCGATCATCGGGCGGATGTTCACCCTACTCGAGGACGGCACCCTCGGAGTCCTGCAGCGGGTCGAAGTGGTCATGCGGATGCCCGAACCCAAGCCGGACGATCCGCGGTGGAGCTTCGACCTCGCGGGCGGTGCGGTAATGGATCTCGGCTGCTACGGGCTGCACGTGCACCGGCAGTTGGGCCGGTTCGCCGGCGGCGAACCCACTGTCGTTGCGGCCCGCGCCGTCGAGCGCACCGCAGGAGTCGACGAATCCATGGACATCGACCTCATATTCCCCAATGGCGCAACGGGTTCGAGCATAAACTCGATGAACTGGGACCGGTTCGAGATGACGCTACGGCTGGTCGGCGACCGAGGTCAGGCACTCGCGCACGACTACATGCTCCAATACGGCGACGACCGGATCACCATCACCACCGACGCCGGGACCACCGTCGAACACCTCGGGACCCAGTCGACGTACACCTACCAGCTCGACGTTGTCGCTCAGCACCTCGCCGACGGGACCGCGTTCCCGATCGGCGCCGACGACGCGGTCACCACGATGGAGCTCATCGACTCCACGTACCGCACCGCCGGCCTGCCCCTGAGGTAGGTCACATTCTCCCCGCCGGGCCAGGAACCGACTTCCCACGTCCGGCCCGGCGGGGCTTTCATCCACACCCCTCGCCGTTTCACCCCCCGTCACCCTCCCTCGCTGCTTCTCCATGCCTGCATGGTTGCGGCTTTCGAAAGGCCACCCACATGGATACACACGACGGCGGTCCGTCCCGCTCACAGGCAAATCACTCGCCGGGTGACCACCCTGGCATTGGGCATCGCCACGGCCGTGCTCCTCGCGGGATGCTCGAGCACCGGCGGCAAATCAGAGTCCGCTGGTGGTGGCATGGCGTCGGGCACCGCGGACACTCCCACGCCACCATTGCGATGATCACGCACGAGGCTCCGGGTGACACCTTCTGGGACCTCATCCGCAAGGGCGCCGAAACCGCAGCAGCCAAGGACAACATCGAACTGCGCTACTCTTCGGACCCCGAGTCACCGAACCAGGCCAACCTCGTCCAGAGCGCCATCGACAGCCGGGTCGACGGCATTGCCGTCACCCTAGCGAAGCCGGACGCGATGGCACCGGCCGTCCGAGCCGCCGTCGACGCAGGCACCCCGGTCGTCGCCTTCAATTCAGGTTTCGACCAGTACCAGGCCAGGTCGCCCTCGAAGCGCGGCATGGCCGGTCACCACACCCCTACCACCGACAGGAATCGCTGGAGACTCACATCCGTCAGCACGGCCCGGTCGGCGTTGCCCGGTGGCACCACAGTTCGGGCAATTGATGCTCGAGCAGGGCGACGGGGGCGCCGAGCGCGACGACGTGATCGATCGAGGGATCCTGCTGCAGTGTCGCGGTGATGGTGGCCTCCACCGAGGGCAAGTCCTTGCTGTTGACGTTGAGGATCTCGGTCTGTCCCTTGAACCCTGCGATCACACCGGCGCCGCGAAGCATCGACTTCGTAGACACGCTGCCGATGTCCGGGGCAGGCAAAATTCTCAAACGCGAACTACGGATAACCGACCGGGAACAACACCCCGGTATCTGACGATCCAGTCAGCGGCCCGCGCGATACCAGAAACGTCGATCCGAAGAAAGACAGGTACCCACGTACGCCAAACGACCCATGCAAAAGCGCGCAGGCCAAGCCCACAATTGTGGCCAACCGATACGCCGAACACAGCAAGGAGGCCGCCGGACAAAGCTTCCGACCCACAACTTCACTCGCAGTTACGCAGGCAGCACACCCCGCGCAGACAGGCAACATGCGCCCCCTTATGAGGGACCAGTGCTGCACCCCAAGGACGCACCGCAATTGGTGCGTGTCGGGGATGGCCCGCCCATACGAAGGCACCGTCGTACGGGCGGGCAACCTCGGTGCCAGTCGCCTCGGCGAGCCAAAAGTTCGCCCTGCGAGGACGCCGAACACACGTAGCCGAGGATTCATCCCACCACCACAGACCCGACCGCTGAGGACGACACTGCCGACCGCTGACGCACCCTCACTGCCCATGCAGGTACGACGGGGGGGGGTGGCCATCCACGCCGGGGACTGGTGGCTCGGCACTCGATGCCGATTCACAGACATTGACCTGTTCTTCGACTCCGAACGAGGATCACACGGGGACAAGATGCGCCGAGAACGTGCGGCCCGAACATTCTGCTCCCGCTGCCACGTCCAGTAACAGTGCCGCGACCATGCAATCGCAGTGACAGGGTCCTACGACATTTGGGGCGGCCTCACCTCGGCCGAGCGGCGCGCCCAACCGCGCAACGCATGGCAGACAGCCGGCGAGAACTCACGGACAAGGGCCTGTCGACAGGGGCCTCGCCCGACGCGAGGGCGGCGTCGCCTCGGCGCCAGCGCGTCGTCACACGAAGGCGCTTCGTCCGGTCAACGACCGTCCGACGATCAGGGTATTCATTTCCCTGGTTCCCTCGTACGAGTAGATCGCTTCTGCGTCGGCGACGAATCGGCCTACGTTGTGATCCAGGAGTATTCCGTTGCCGCCCATCAACTCCCGCGCCCAGCCGACGGTTTCTCGCATGCGGACCGTACAGAACGCCTTGGCGAGCGAGGAGTGCCGGTCCTCGGCATCCCCCTGGTCCTGCAACTGGGACAACCGGGCGCACAGGGCCAAGGATGAGGTGATGTTTCCGAGCATCCGCACCAACAGGTCCTGGACGAGCTGGAAGCCGCCGATCGGCCGGCCGAACTGTTCACGGGCGCAGGCGTATTTCAGCGCATTTTCGTATGCTCCGCGCGCACATCCGACGGCCATCCAGGCCACGCCCGCGCGCGTCACTCGTAGGACCTCGGCGGTGTCCTTGAACGTGTTCGCGCCTTGCAGGCGGTTGTGCTCCGGTACCCGCACGTTGTCGAGCGTGATGAGCGCGTTCTGCACGATCCGCAGGGCGATCTTGTGCTCCTGCTTGTCCGCCGTGAATCCGGGCGAGGAGTTCTCGACGACAAACCCTTTCACCTGACCGTCGGCGACATCCTTCGCCCAGATTACCGTGAGATCACCGAACGTCGCGTTGCCGATCCATTTCTTCTGCCCGTTCAGGGTCCAGGTGTCACCGTCGCGTTCGGCAGTCGTGGTGAGCCCGCCTGACGCACCGGAGCCGACGTCGGGTTCGGTCAGCCCGAAGGATCCGATCTTCTCGTACTGCGCCATCGAGGGGAGGAAGCGTTCGCGTTGTTCAACCGAACCGCACAGGTAGATCGATCCCATGGCCAGGCCGCCGTGCACGCCGTTGAAGGTGGCTATCGACGAATCCGTCCGGGCCAGCTCCATCGCAACCATCCCGTCGAGCAGGTAGCTCCGACCGGCACAGCCGTAGCCCTGGTATGGCACACCGGCGATGCCGAGTTTCCGGAGTCCGGGCACGATCTCGAACGGGAAGGTCCCGGCATTCCAATGTGTGTTGATGATCGGGTCGACCTCGGTGGTCATGAAATCGCGCACGGAGTGCAGCATTGCGCGCTCGGAGTCGGAGAGCATCCGTTCGAATGCATAGAAGTCCGATGTGTCGGTGTTCGTATTCGGGCTCATGGGCTAGCTCCTGGATCGTGAAGGAAGGTGGTGATCACCGGCGCGAGTTCGGTGGCATTGGTGACCAGGTCGATGTGTCCGCCGGAGTGCAGATGGAGGGTTGCGTGTGGCAACAGCTGATTCATGATGCGGGCGTTGACCACGGGCACGATCGGGTCGTCGGTACCCGCGACGAGGAGGGTCTGCTGCCTGATCGCGGGCAGCAGGGGCAGGCTCGTCCACACCGCTCCGGCGAGCAGTTGATGGACGTAACCGATCTTCGAACCGGCGTGCAGCTGCTGCAGGAAGAGCCCGGCGACGTCGCCGCCCTGCCGGCGCGCGGTGCCGCCGTACAGGTCGCCGGCGATCGAGGCAGCGTAGTCCGGGTCGCGGAACCTGCGCGGTGTCAGCATCTTGGCCAGCACCCGCGGACTGCCCGGAACCATCACTGCGCCGGTGCCGGTCGCGGCCAACACCAGCCGCCGGCACCGGCGCGGATTCTGGACGGCGAACTGCTGTGCCAGCGCCCCACCCCAGGACAACCCGAGCACGTCGACGACGCCGAGGCCGAGTTCGGTCAGCACCCGACCCAGCACCCATGCCAGGTAGGCAAACCCGTAGGGAGCAATGGACGCGGGGGATCCGCCGGTGCCCGGCACGTCGAATCGAACCACGGTGATTTCTGGATCAAGCTGAGCCACCAACGGATCGAGCACCTCGTAGCTGGCCCCGATGCCGTTGCACAACACCAGCGGCACACGTCGGGCGCTGGCGGATCCGGGCCGGATGCTGACCCGGATCCGCTGACCGGCGGTCGCGACGTATCTCTCGGCCTCGATGGCCGCGCTCATCGGTACAGCACCACGACATCGGCGATGCAGGCCGGGCGTTCGCTGCCGTCGACCTCGTAGGTCAGTCCGAACACGACCTCGACGCCGGCGGGCTTGTGCTGGGCCGAAGTGACGGCAACCGTTGCCCGGAGTTTGGCACCGACCGGCACCGGCGAGGGGAACCGCACCCTATTCAGCCCGTAGTTCAGCGCGGCCTGCACGTTGTCGATGGTCAGGACATCGGCGAGTACGCGCGGGGCCAACGAGAGCGTCAGGTAGCCGTGCGCGATCGTCCCCTTGAACGGTCCCAGCGCAGCGCGCTCGGGGTCGGTGTGGATCCATTGGTGGTCGCCGGTCGCGTCGGCGAAGAGGTTCACCTGGTCCTGTCGCAGTTCGTACCATGCGGTGGTTCCGAGGGTCTGTCCGGTCAGGTCGAGCAAGTCCGCTGGGTTGGCGATATGGGTGGTCATCGTTTTCTTTCTCGTGGTGTCAGTTCTGGTGCACGTAGGTGCCGGGTGCTGGGGCGACGGGTGCATACCCCGCGCCGCCGAGGGTGTGCGGTGCGTCGACTTCGGGGCCGCTGCGGTCGGTCAGCCAGCTGATGTAGTCCGGCCACCACGAGTCGGTGGACTGCTCGGCCGTCTGCACCCAGTCCTCGGCCGTGTCCTGATCGACTTGGCCGATCCGGAACGAGGCCCTGGGGTTGCCCGGCGGGTTGACCAGTGCCGCGATGTGGCCGCTCGACGAGAGGACGAACCGATTGTCCTTGCTGCCGAGCAGGCGGGCACTGCGGTAGCAGGCCTGCCAGGGTGAGATGTGATCGGCGACACCGCCGATCACGTACGAGTCGGCGGTGACCTTCGACAGGTCGACCGGGGTTCCCAGCATGCTCACCGCCCCGGGGGTGGTCAGCGCGTTGCGTAGCCCCATCAGCACCAGGTCCCGGTGCAGCGCGGCCGCCATCCGGGTGGTGTCGGCATTCCAGAACAGCACGTCGAAGGCTGCAGGCGGGCGGCCCTGCACGTAGTTGTTCACCCAGTACCGCCACACCAGGTCGGTCGGTCGCAGCCACGCGAACACCTCGGCCATCGCCCGTCCGTCGAGGTATCCCTTGGACCTCGACGCTCGGATGGCGGCCTGCGCTGCGCGCTCGCTCATCGCGGCCGAGGCGAAGCCGGCCCTGCTCTGGTCGAGCACCGTGACGGCGAGCGTGAGTCCGGCGATCCGATCGCCCTCTCCGATCTCAGTGAGGTGGGCCGCGGTCATGGCGGCGAGGATGCCGCCCGAGCAGGTCGCCAGCAGGTGCGCGCTGTCGGTCCCGGCGATCTTCTGCACCGCGTCGAGTGCCTCGATGATCGCCGCACCGTAAGTGTTGACGTCCCAATCACGATGCCGAGCTTGGGGATTGCGCCACGAGATCGCGAAGACCTGCTGGCCCTGCTGCAGGAAGTACTCGATCATGCTGCGACCGGGAGCGATATCCATGATGTAGTACTTGTTGATCACCGGCGGGATCATCAGCAGCGGGATCGAGCGCACCTTCGGTGTCTGCGGTGCGTAGTGGATCAGCTCGAACGCCCGGGTCTGCAACACCACCGCCCCCTTGGTGGTGGCGACGGTCTCGCCGACGGCGAACGCGTCGGGATCCACCATCGCCGGGATCCTGGGCTGGGACAGCATGTCGCGGGCGAAGGCTTTCACTCCGCGCACGGCGCTCAGTCCGCCGGTGTCGATCATCGCTTTCCAGCCGACCGGGCTGATCAGCGGGTTGTTGGTCGGCGCCAACCCCTCGATGATGTTGTCGAGAACGAACCGCATCTTCTCCGCGTCTCGCCAATCCAACTGGGCATCGCCGAACAGCTTGTCGGCCGTCTCCGCCGCCGCCAGGTACGCCTGCATGGTTCGCTCGAGCAGGGGATTGCCCTGCCATGCCGGATCGACGAAGCGTTTGTCGCCCTTTGCGGGGACACGTTCGCAGGTCCCGACGGCGATCGTGCCCAGTTCGCGGGCCAGGGCGGTGCCGCGGCGAGCGAGCGTGCCCTGCCGTTTGGTGAGATTGACCGCGAAGCGGGCCCAGGCGCCATTCGGGAGCATTCGGCCGATAAATCCTCGGGTGGAGTTGGTCAGCAGCAGGTCCAACGGCGCGGCGAGCTCGTCGGGGTTCTTGATCGGGTTCGTCATGACTACTTGGTGCTTTCGGTTGTCGGAACGGACACCTCGCGGCGGAGAATCTTGCCTGTCGCTCCCTTCGGGAGACTGTCGACGATCCATACGTGGCGGGGGTACTTGTAGGCAGCAACTCGCTGCTTCACGAACTCGCGCAGTTCGGTGGGATCGACCGGTGCGCCGTCCCCGAGGACGACCGCAGCGCCGATCTCCTCGCCGAGTGAGTCGTGCGGAAGACCGATGACCGCAGCCTCGACCACCACCGGATGCTCGTAGAGCACCTCCTCGATCTCCCGGGGGTAGACATTGAAACCACCGCGGATGATCAGGTCCTTCTTGCGGTCGACGATGTAGAAGTAGCCGTCTTCGTCGACCTTGCCGACGTCACCGGTCGAGAACCAGCCATCGACCGAGAGGGCCGACGCCGTCGCCTCGGGCTGGTTCCAGTACCCCTTCATCACATTGTGTCCCCGGATCTGGATCTCGCCGAGCTCGCCCTGCGTGACCTCGTGGCCCACCAAGTCGACGATCCGCATCTGGACACCCTCGACCGGGGTCCCGATCGATCCGGGCTTGCACTCGCGGTGCGGGTGGTTGAAGGAGGCTACCGGGGAGGTCTCGGACAGCCCGTAGCCCTCGAGAATCGTGGCACCGAACATCTTCTCGAAATCGGTGAGAACCCGAACCGGCAGGGAGGCGCCGCCGGATACGCAGACTCGGAGGGTCTCCGTCGCCGTAGAAGGAAAATTCGTCGCCTCACCCAACAGTGCGGAGTACATCGTCGGCACGCCCTCGAACACCGTGACTGCGTCGCGTTCGATCACCTCGATGGCTTTGTGCGGGTCGAATCTGGGGATCAGGGTGAGCGTCGCGCCCGCCGACACCGACGTGTTCAACCCGCAGGTCAGCCCGAAGACGTGAAAGAGCGGCAGGCACCCCATCACCACGTCGTCGGGTCCCACTTCGATCAGGGTGCGGCCGGCAATTTCCTGGTTGCGGTTGAGTCCGCCGTGGGTGAGCTCGGCCCCCTTCGGCTTGCCGGTGGTCCCCGACGTGTGCAGGATGACGGCGGTATCTGTGTCGGCGCGGTCGACCGGATTCGCTTGTTCGGGCAGATCCGCAGTCAATCCCACCAGATCGGCAACGTCCACCAACCAGCACTTCGCTCCTGCTCCCACGGCGCCCGCCGTAGCCTCCGCGGCGAAAGCCGGTGTCGCGAACAGTGCCGCCGCACCCGTGTTGGAAAGAGAGAACTCGATCTCGCGGGACTTCAGCAACGGGTTCATGGGCACCGCGATGGCACCGCTGCGCAGGATGCCGTAGAAGGCCAGCGCGAACGCCGGCGTATTGGGCAGCATCAGCCCGACCCTATCGCCGGGGCCGATTTCTTCGCGGTCGAGGAAGGTGGCGACTCGCGCTGCCGCGGCGTCGAACTCGGTGAAAGAAAATTCCAGATCGTCGCAGCGAAGCGCCACCGAATCGGGGTACTTTCGCGCTGAGGCAACAAGATTCAGACTCAAATTGGACAACAGGACCTCCGGTGACTGTTTGCGTTTTGCCGCTGATTCAAGGGTGACCCCCGGCGCAGCCCGAGTCGATGGCGGCGGGAACAACGTCAACGGGCCGCCGGTGTGTGCGCTCACAACCGGCGTTGATCGGCCTATCGTGTCGGTATGGAGGGACCGCCCAATCCACCGATCGTCGGACTCGCCGTCACGATGCTCGCCCGCGCCGACAAGTTGGGTACCGCGCTGGCCGCAGTCATCCGCCGCGACATCGACTACTACCGGTCGAACTCCCTCGTGACCACCGACGAGATCCAGCGCAGCTGCACCGCGAACATGACCTTCGTCTATCACTCGCTGGCCGGAGACACCGAAATGGACGTCTCCGCAGCCGAAGCGACGGGGACAGCCCGGGCGCTGGCCGGGGTCCCGTTGCCGGCAGTGATGGCGGCATACCGGGTCGGCTTTCGATTCATGTGGGAGTCGATGGTGACCGAGGCGAGGAGTAGCGGAGTGCCACTCGACGCCATCCTGAACGCCACCTCGCAGATCCTGATCGCCCAGGACATGTTCACTCAGGCGATGACCGACGCGTACCGGCACCAACAAACGATTCAGGTCCTCAGCCGCGAGGAAGAGCGTTCGGCACTGGTGGAAGCGTTGTTGTTCCGTCAGATCCCCGACATACAGAGTCTGTGGGAGACAGCCGACATCTTGCGGTTGCCGACGGCCGGTCCGTACGTTGTCGTGGCTGCCCAACTTCCGGCCATCGGCAAACTCGGCCTGCCGGAAATCGCAAGCAAACTCGACGTCCGCGACATCCGCTCGGCATGGCGACTGCTGCCTGACCTACAGGTCGGTATCGTCTTCCTCCGTCGCCCCGACATCCTCCGCGAGCTGATCGATACCCTCGACGCCGTCGCCTCCTCGCGCGTCGGCATCAGCCCGCAATTCGACCACCTCAGCGAGACCAGCGAAGCACTCCGACTCGCCCGGATAGCCATCGGCGAGAGACCGTCCGGCGACTCCTTGATCACCGTCTTCGACGGGTCTGCGCTGGCGTACGCCGCCGTCAGCGCACCCGAGATCATGAAACGGATCGGGAAGTCCGTTCTCGGACCGATCGATGACCTACCACCCGAGGAGCGCCGAATTCTGGTGGACACGTTCGCGGCGTGGCTCGATGCCGGCGGCTCGGCGAACGAGACCGCCGCGGCGATCTACTGCCATCCGAACACCGTTCGACATCGACTCCACCGCATCGAGGAGTGGACCGGTAAGTCGCTGTCGCGGCCACGAGATGTCGCCGAACTCTGCCTGGCCTTCGAAATCGACCGCCTGCTGCCCTGAGTGACCCAGCACCCCCTCCGCCCATACTCCGCTCTCGGCGATCAATTGGACGTCGATGCCGCCGAGCTACAACGCCCCCGACAGGGTCCACACCGGACACCGATGCCGCGTGGTCCGCAGGTGCTGCGGTCCAGCCAGCATCGACGATTCCCAGCGGGAGAGCGCCGCGCTGCCGTCGATGCTCGTACAGGCAGGTACCCCGGCTCCCCCGGTGCCGCCGCGGACACGTACGGGGAGATGCGATAGACGAGCACTCAGGCGGCCCCGCTGCACGCCTGCGCATCCAATGCTTCGAGCACCGGGGCGGGCCCCGGCAGCTGCAGCACCATACGTCTCATCGCATCACGACCTTGCTTTGCTTCGGACATGTTACGCAGATCGCTCGGAGGTGAGGGCTCGGAAACGTGGAGTTATTCCCCGCGGAACCAAACCGAAATAGACGGTGCGTGTACTGGTTTCAGGCAAGCGAACGACATTTCCCGCTCCGCCGATCGAGACCACCACACGCCCGAGGAGTAGCCCGTGTCCGATATCGACAAGACCATCGCGGAAAACATCGAGAAGTCACTCGGTGAGATCCCGCATCCGGCGCTGCCCAAGGGCACCAACATCTACGGCTCTACCAAGATCTTCCCAGACTACAAGGCCGAGAACGGCGAAAGCTACTTCACCCTGGTCCACGGCATCGCCCATGAGTCGTCGGTGAGTTTCGTGGCAGTTCTCCAGGCCACCCGCGCCCTTCGCAAGGGCTTCGAGTCCGCCATCTACTTCTACGGCCCCGGCGCGATCAACTGCCTCGCCACTCGCGGGTTCCCCACGACCGGTGACAACGGATTCCCGGGCGAACAGAACATCAACGACGCCTTGGCGACGTTCATCCAGGAAGGCGGCCGGGTCTTCGCGTGCCGCTTCGGCCTCGCCCTGCACGGCGGCCGGGAAGAGGACCTCATCGAGGGGGTGATCCCTGCGCATCCGCTCGACGTGCAGGACGCGATCATCCACTACTCCCGCAAGGGCGCGATCATCAATTCCACCTACATGGTCTGAGGTGCAACGACATGACTGGCCTGTCCACTCGAGCTGACCTTGCGGTCCGCGGGATCCGCGGCCTGGACGCACCGGTGCGCCGGCGGTCCGGAGCAGGCCCCAGCGACGACGGCCACGTGCTGATCGGCGGATTCGGGGGCGCCATCCCCGTCCGATCGGACAGTCCGTACGAGGTCAGCGGCAACCGCCTGTTGATGAACGGCACCGACTTGGGGATCGATATCGAGCCCGTTCGGCGGCCGAAGTTCTACGATCTGCAGACCGCGGAAGGGGTCTCCTACGAGAAGATCGCACGCCTGCACGGCTCGAACGTGTTGGCCACGACCGTCGTCCAGACGTGCATTCGATACGACGCGGATCAGCGGTGCCGGTTCTGCTCGATCGAGGCGTCACTGGCCGCAGGTTCGACGATCGCGGTGAAGCGGCCGGAGCAGCTCGCCGAGGTAGCGGAGGCGGCGGTCCGGCTCGACGGGGTCAGTCAGATGATCATGACGACGGGCACGTCGGCCGCCAAGGATCGTGGCGCCCGGCACCTGGTGCGGTGCGTTGCGGCGGTGAAGGCCGCCGTGCCCGACTTGACGATCCAGGTGCAGTGCGAACCGCCTGGAGACTTGTCGTCCATCACCGAACTTTTCGCGTCGGGGGCGGAGTCGATCGGGATTCACGTCGAATCCCTGGATGACGAGGTGCGCTCGCGGTGGATGCCGGGCAAGTCGACGGTGCCGCTGGACGAGTACCGGGCGGCGTGGCAGGAAGCCGTCCGGGTGTTCGGCAGCAACCAGGTGTCGACGTATCTGCTGGTCGGCCTCGGTGAGGATCCGGACGAGCTGGTCGCCGGCGCCGAGGAGTTGATCGGCATGGGCGTGTACCCGTTCGTGGTCCCGTTCCGCCCACTCGCGGGCACCCTCGCAGTCGATGTGGACGGTGCACAAGCCCCGAGCGCGGCCCTGCTCGAGGACGTCACGTCACGAGTGGCGAAGGCGCTGCGGGCCGCCGGGATGCGCGGGGCCGATCAGAAGGCAGGCTGCGCGGCGTGCGGTGCCTGCAGCGTGCTCCAGAATGCGGGAGGCTGACATGCTCGATATGGGTTCGCTCTACGGGCTCACCACGGCGGGGCCGCCGGATCTGGAGGTCCTCACCGGACCGGATCCCGGCCCGGCCGAGCAGACCTTCCTGATTCACCGGGCCGACACCGCCTCGGACCTCACCACCTATCACGGCCTGCGCCGCGAGACGTTCGTCGCCGAACAGGGGTTGTTCCAGGGCACCGACATCGACGACGTCGACGACGACCCCAGAACGGTCGTACTGGTCGCCGCCGGTCCGGACGGCACCGTGCTGGGCGGCGTTCGCCTCGCACCGGTCACCGACGGCGTCGACCTGGGCTGGTGGACCGGGGGCCGGCTCGTCGTGGATCGCCGCGCCCGGAACGGACACGGGATCGGCAAGGCTCTGGTCCGTGCGGCGTGCGCGTACGCCGAGACACACGGGGTGCTGCGGTTCGACGCCACCGTGCAGTCCCGGAACGAACCGATGTTCGTCCGGCTCGGCTGGGAACGGGTCACCGACATCACGGTCGCGGGACAACCGCACGTGCTGATGCGCTGGCCGATCGACCGGATCGAGCGACTCGCCCGGTCCACGAAGGCGATCCTCGCGGAGGCGTTGGCGCCTCTCGAGTCGGCTCCGTCGGCGCTGGGTGGGTCAGGGTTCCGCGGCGATGACGGTGCACCGGTACCCGGCACCGACCTGATCGCCGCGTGCGATGCGATAGTCCCGTCGATGGTCGAGCGTGACCCCGAGTGGGCCGGCTGGTGCGCGGCCTTGGTGAACCTCAACGACCTCTCCGCGATGGGCGCCGACCCGGTCGGCCTGCTCGACGCGGTGGGCGCTCCCAACCGGTCGATCCTGACCCGGGTGATCCGCGGGCTGAGCCGGGCGAGCGCGGCGTGGGGGGTGCCCGTCCTCGGAGGACACACCCAGGTGGGTGTCCCGGGCGCGCTGTCGGTGACCGCTCTCGGCCGCACCACGGATCCGGTACCGGCCGGCGGCGGCCGGACCGGGGACGAACTCCGGCTCACCGCTGACCTTTCCGGCTACTGGCGGACCGGATATGGAACCCAGCAATGGGATTCGAGCTCCGACCGGACCCGCGACGAGCTGACACTGCTGGGGTCGTATGTGCGGCGGGCGCGACCGGCCGCGGCGAAGGACGTCAGCATGGCCGGAATCGCCGGAACGACGGGCATGCTCGCCGAGGCCTGCGGCACCGGTGCCGTGCTCGACGTCGCGGCGATCCCGGCGCCGGACGGCGCGACGATGGGTGATTGGATCACCTGCTTTCCCGGATTCGCGATGATCAGCGCTGATCGACCGGGTCGCTCACACGACGTGGATACCGGACCCGCCACATCCACGGTGTGCGGGCAACTGACTACCGAACCGGGGGTCGGCCTGCGCTGGCCCGACGGTGTGATCACACGTGCGGTGCACTCCACCGTCACGGGATTGGGACCAGCATGACAGAAATCGGAATCTCTGTCGCGGCCGCCGAATTCGGCCGCGACATGGAACAGGCATATGCGACGATCGGGGATCTGATCGAGCGGGCGCGCGCAGCAGGTAGTTCGTTGCTCGTGCTGCCGGAGGCGTGCCTGGGCGGCTACCTGCCGAGCCTCGGCGGCGACGACGAGACCGAGGAGGAACGCGATCGTCGTCTGCGCAGGCTGCCTCCGGCACTCGAACTGGACGGCCCGGAACTGCGCCGGGTCATCGAGATGGCCGGCGACTTGGTGATCACCCTGGGCTTCTGCGAGGCGGACGGCCCCACTCGATACAACGCCGCCGTGACACTGCACGGTGACGGGATCCTCGGGTCGTACCGCAAGGTGCACCAGCCGCTCGGCGAGAACCTCTGCTACGCAGCAGGAGACGCCTACAACGCGTTCGACACTCCCGTCGGCCGGATGGGCATGCAGATCTGTTACGACAAGGCGTTTCCCGAGGCTGCCCGGACCCTCGCACTCGACGGCGCGGAGATCATCACCTCGCTGTCCGCCTGGCCGACCGCCCGCACGGCCCCGGCGGAGAACATGGCGCACGACCGCTGGAAGCAGCGCTTCGACATCTACGACCGGGCCCGGGCCACCGAAAACCAGGTGGTCTGGGTCGCCTCCAACCAGGCCGGCACCTTCGGGTCGCTCCGATTCGTGTGCAGCGCCAAGATCGTCGGTCCGGGCGGAGATGTACTCGCCGACACCGGTATCCGCCCAGGGCTGGCGTCCGCACGCCTCGATGTGCAGGCGGAGATCGCGGCCATCCGCAGCGGCGGGATGTACAACCTCCGCGACCGGCGCCCCGAGGTTTACGGCGACGTCGTCGCCGAGAATCACGTGACCGGAACACTACTTTCCCCCGAACAGCGACCCTCCGCCACCCGGAAGGTACCCGCCCATGCCTGAGATGACGTTCCGGGTGCAGTGGCCGGACGGACATGAACAGTCCTGCTACTCCCCCTCATTGGTGATGCACGACTACCTGACCGTCGGCGAGGAGTACAGCGTCGCCGACTTCCTGCGGCGGTCGCGGGCCGCACTCACCGAAGCCAGTGAGCGGGTCAAGGCAAAGTTCGGCATGTACTGCACCTCCGCGGCCGAACAACTCCACGAGCTGGAGAAGGTCGCCTCCGCGCACACCCCCACCTCCCTCGTCCGGGTCCTCGACATGCACCCGGCGACCGTCTCGGAAGGAACGCGATGACGACGCATCATGACGTGGTGGTGATCGGTGGCGGCCAGGCCGGTCTGTCGATCAGCTGGCACCTGACGCACCGCGGCATCGACCATGTGGTCCTCGAACGCGACTCGATCGCCCATGAATGGCGCGACAGCCGCTGGGACAACTTCACCCTGGTCACCCCCAACTGGCAGTGCAGCCTCCCCGGATACAGCTACTCCGGCGGCGACCCGGACGGGTTCATGACGCGGGAGCAGACCTACGATTTCGTCCGCGGCTACGCCGACACCTTCGCGGCGCCCGTCCGTGAGGGCGTGACGGTCACCTCGGTGCACCAGTCCGCGGACGGCGGATTCGACGTCGACACCACGCAGGGCCCGCTGCACGCCGGCCAGGTGGTGGTCGCGACCGGCGGCTACCACACCCCGGTGATTCCCCGATTCGCCGAGCGCCTGCCGGGCTCGATCGAGCAGATCCACTCCTCGCAGTACCGGTCCGCCGAATCCCTTCCGGACGGGGAGGTGCTCGTCGTCGGCAACGGCCAGTCGGGGGCGCAGATCGCCGAGGACCTCATGCTCTCGGGACGGACCGTGCACCTGGTCACCGGTGGTGCGCCCCGGGTCGCCCGCTTCTACCGGGGCCGCGACTGTGTCGCCTGGCTACACGACATGGGCACCTACGACGTGTCGATCGCCGACCACCCCGGTGGCCTCGCCAAGCGGGAGAACACCAACCACTACGTCACCGGCCGGGACGGTGGCCGCGACATCGACCTGCGCGCCTTCGCCCTGCAGGGCATGAATCTGTACGGGCGGCTGCTCGAGGTCGTCGACGGCACCCTGCAGTTCGCGCCGACGCTCGCGTCGTCGCTCGACGCCGCCGACGTTGTCGCGGAGAGCATCAAGGATGCCATCGACGCCTACATCGAGCGCGCCGGGATCGTTGCTCCCACCGAGGCTCGGTACGTCCCGTTGTGGCGGCCGGAGCGGGAGACGACGTCGCTCGACCTGGCGTCGTCGGGGATCACGTCGGTGGTGTGGTCCATCGGTTTCCGCACCGACTACCGGTGGCTGCACGCCGGGGTGTTCGACGGCGAGGGCCACCCCTGCCACAACCGGGGCGTCACCGCGGTGCCGGGCCTGTTCTTCCTCGGCCTGCCGTGGCAGCACACCTGGGGTTCCGGGCGGTTCGCCGGGGTGGCCCGCGACGCCGAGTACCTTTCCGAACGAATCGAGTGCGAAGCGACTGTGCGTCAGTCCGTGTCGTCACTAGCCTGAACCCATGGGGACAACCAGACTGGCCGCGCTGGCCGGCCACTTCGGCCGGGACGTCGAGCGGGCGCTGCTCAAGCTCGACGCACTGATCGCCAAGGCGCGCAGCGACGGCATCGACCTGCTCGTCCTCCCCGACGCGTGCCTCGGCGGCTATATCTCCGACCTGCGCAGCCCCGACCCGGACGAACTCCCGCCCGCGCTCGCGGCGGACGGGTCGGAACTGCAGGCGATCGCACGGATGGCAGGATCGATGACCGTGTGCATCGGCTACACCGAATTGTGCGACGGTGTCCGGTACAACACCGCCGCGTGCGTCACCGGTGACGGAATTCTCGGCAGCCACCGCAAGGTCCACCAGCCTGCCGGTGAGTCGCTCGCCTACGCCGCGGGCGAAGCGTTCACCGCATTCGACACCCCGGTCGGGCGGATGGGAATGCTCATCGACTACGACAAGACCTTCCCCGAGGCCGCCCGCACGCTGGCGCTCGACGGGGCCCGGATCATCTCGGTCCTCTCCGCCTGGCCGGCCAGCGTCACCGATCGCGCCGAACGGCTGGCACAGGACCGGCAGTCCCGGCTGTTCGACCTCTACGACTCCGCACGGGCGGCCGAAAACCAGGTGGTGCTGGTGTCGTCGAACCAGACCGGCATCCAGGGCGGGCTGCGTTTCCTGGGACAGGCGAAGGTGGTCGGCCCCGGCGGCGACGTCCTCGCCCGCACCGGAGTCAAAGGCGGCCTCGCCGTCGCCGACCTCGACGTCGACTACGAAATCGACCGGGCCCGGAAGGTGCTGCGGCACCTGGAGGAACGACGGGTCGACACCTACCGGTCATTGCTCGAGAAAGGTCGTCCCTGACGTGCGCATCGCGCTGCTGACGTACTCCACCAAGCCGCGCGGCGGCGTCGTTCATACCCTCGCGCTGGCCGAGGCGCTGGCACGGCAGGGCGCCGACGTCACCGTGTGGTCGTTGGGGCGCGGCGGGGACGACGCCTTCTTCCGGAAGGTCGACCACGCCGTGACCGTGCGCATCGTGCCGTTCGCCGCGCGGGACGGTGAAGATGTGGGCGACCGGATCCTGCGGTCCATCGCCGTCCTCGCCGAGGCGTTCACCCCCGACGCCTACGACATCGTGCACGCCCAGGACTGCATCAGCGCGAACGCCGTCGGTCGATGTATCCGCACCATCCATCACCTGGATCAGTTCACCACTCCCTCGCTCGCTGCCTGCCACGAACGCGCGATCGTCGAGCCGTACGCCCGGATCTGCGTGTCCGAGGCCGTGGCCGCCGAAGTGCGCGCCGGGTGGGGGCTCGAACCCACCGTCATCCCGAACGGCGTCGACTCGGCCCGCTTCGAGAAAGCCGCCGCCGACGAGGCGGGGAGGCGCCGCTGGGCCGGCGAACTCGGTGACTACGTTCTCGCCGTCGGTGGCATCGAACCGCGCAAGGGCAGCATCGACCTCGTCGAGGCCTACGCTCTCCTTCGCCGCGACCGGCCGGACCTACGACTGGTGATCGCCGGCGGCGAAACGCTGTTCGACTACCGCAGCTATCGGGACGACTTCGACACCCGCTGCACACAACTCGGGGTGCAGCCGAACATTCTCGGCACGGTCGACGACGACGCCCTCCCCGCCCTGGTGGCGCAGGCCACCGTCTTCGCGTTCCTCTCCACCAAGGAGGGCTTCGGTCTGGCCGCCATGGAGGCACTCGCGGCGGGCGTGCCCGTAGTCGCCCGAGACCTCCCCGTCCTACGCGAGGTCTTCGGCAGCACCGTTCGGTTCGCGTCCACCCACCAGCAGATGGCTGACGCCCTCCGGCGCCCGAGCGACGCCGACCAGGTCGACCGTGGCCGCTCTCTGGCACGCGCGCACAGCTGGGACGACGCCGCCAGCGCGCATCTCGACTTCTACGCCGAGATGGGGCGCTGAGAAGACAGCGGGTCGAATGTCGTCGAAGACCTCGAATAGTCCGCTGCCGGCGGACACCAGGATCAGGGCTGACGTGACCACCCGCCGCATGCCGAAGCGTTCCCTCAGCGTCGCCACGACGAGCCAGGCGTAGCGCGGTCGTGGTGGCGCGGACCGGGCCGGCTTCGACGGGAGCTGCGGTGGTGCGATCTCGGATGTGACGAAGGCAATTCGCCTTCGGTGATGGATTCGGCAGCCTGGTGCTTCGCGCTGGTGCCGGTGGTAACAAGCGCTACGGCCGCCGCGACGGTCAGAACCGCGCCGAACAGGGCGACCGCGAGGGAGAGTCCGAACGTGTCGGCGGCGTAGCCGACCAGGACGGAGAGGATTCCGGCTGGGATGTAGCCGCCGATATTGAAGACCGCGTTGGACTCCGCGCGTTTCTCGGCCGGAACGTGTGTGGCGATCAGGGACAGGCCGGCGAGTTGGCCGAGACCCTGTGCGGCGCCGGCGAGGAGCGCCGCGATGATCGCGAGGGCAGCGACCGGGAAGACGGTGACGGCCAGAACCATGAAGATCATCGCGGCGATCGCGGCGATCGAGCTGAGGGTGAGGTGAGCGCGTGTGGTCAGGCGGGACAGAGCGAACTGGATGCCGGTGGCCACCAGGAACATGGCGCAGGCGACCGCGCCGGCCACGAACACGCCGGGCATGCCGACGAAACGGAGCACGGTCGGGCCCAATGAGAGCACGAATGACGTGGCGGTGATGCCCGGCGCGAATGCGCCGATACCCCGGCGTAGCTCGCGGCGATTCTCCCGCGGCGCCGACGGCAGGGCCAGCAGGCGGGCCGCACTGGGCGCGGAGGAACGCTTCATCGGAAGCACGATCGCCACGATGAGGGCGCCGACCTCGACAAACAGCACGACGGAGAACACGAGCGTCTGGGGAGAAGACGAGTCGGACGCGGCCAGGCCACCGGCCAGCAACGGACCGAGACCGGCCCCGAAGACCATCGAGACGGAGGCGATGAGCGAACCGGTGCGCTTGTGGCGGTCGGGAGCGAGGTCGACGACCGCGGCCATGCCGGCTGTGACCGCCGCGCCGACGGCGGCGCCCGCAAGCAGTCGTGCGACCAAGAGCCAGATGATGTTCTGCGCACTCAGGAACAGCACCGCCGCGATCACCGCCGCCCCCAGACCCGGAACGAGCACCGCCTTCCGGCCGAACCGGTCTGCCAGGCGGCCTGCGACGACAAGCGCTGCGATCAGACCAACCATGTAGGTGGCGAAGATGACCGTCAGCAGACCCGAGTCGAAGCCCCATTCGGCCTGCCAGCGCGCATACAGCGGCGTCGCCGAGTTCGAGAGCAGGAAGATCGCCGTCACCGTTCCAGCTGCGGCGATGGACCACCCCAGGCCACCCTCTGTTGTGTCGCGACGTTGTCGCGGCACAACGCCGCTGCGCTCGCCTTCCGACAGCTGTTCGACTAAACTCGTACTAGTTCGCATGAATACGAACATAACCTGCAGTACGATAAAAGTCGAACAAGGATGGAAAGTCACGTGCTGAACACGCTCGCCCCGACGTACACCGACTCGCCCACCGGGCTGGAATCGCCGCCACGCCTGCCCGAGCCAGACCCCGATCAGATTCGGCTCGAGAAGGTCTTCGCCGTCCTGTCCGAGCCGCTGCGGCTCACGATCGTGCAACGGTTGCTGACCTCCTCGGACGAGTTCGACCACACCTGCGGCTGGTTCGGATTCGATCGCCCGAAGTCCACACTGACGCATCACTTCAAGGCGTTGCGTGAGGCAGGTGTCATCACCCAGCGGCAGTACGGGATGGAGCGCCGCAGTCGGGTTCGACTCGACGACCTCAATGAGCGATTTCCCGGCCTCGTCGAACTCATCCTGTCTTGGGAGGCTGCGCCGTCGACGTAGTAACACGATGCGGATTTCGGGATACCGGCCGCGCCGTTCCAGGCGGCACAGGGTCTGCCAGAACTACTTCCGTCTCCGGCATCCAGATCATCGACCAGGTAGTGGCGCGACGATGCACCAGCGGCCCGACTGGCGGTGGCCAGCTCGGGCGGCGGGCCCAACCGTCAGCCCGAAGCCGAGAGAGATTCACAGGGCGTATCAACTGAGCACTATTTCAATCGGTGTCGACGATTCCGTTGGTGCGCAGAACCTTTGCTACGTCGGTGGCGTCGATGTCGTCGTTGAAGTCGATGGTCCCGACAACCTGCAACCGGTGTGCCGGATCGGCGAGGACGGCGTCGCGAACTCGCTGGCCTCGGCCCAGTTGTACAGGATCGACGACGAGTCGGCCGTACGACCGGTTGCCCAGTCGAGGCCACCGTTGCTGTTCAGCCATTCGATCAGGTTGGCGAAGAGCAGCAGGGTGGCCGGCGCGTCCAGCCTCGGCGTCCGCTACCGACTCACCGCGGGCGGCTCTCGGCGAGCCCACCGACACCGACAGACGGCGAACTGTCCGCGAGGATCTTGAAGACCCCCGTCACCGTGGCCACCACCGCGTCGTTCACCCGCAGGTCGGAGTCCGCGAAGACGATCGATGCCGTGCGCCGAACGATACGCGGTGAGCTCGTCAAGAGGTCCCCGACCCGGACGGTACCGAGGAAATTGACACTCAGCTGCACCGTCGCCATGTTCTGCGTGCCGGTTTCGGCGAGGGCGGTCGATCCGAGAGCGCGGTCGGCGAAGGCCATGATCAGTCCCCCTTGCACGACTCCTCGAAGGTTTCGATGTTTGAGCTCACACCGCAGTCCGTACTCCCGTGCACCGTCTTCTCTGTGACGCAGTAGCAGTGGACCGATCAGCCCGATGAACCCGCCGTCGTGCACCTCGTCCCAAACGACTTCGCTCACGCCGAACCTCTACTTCCATCCTGTTCGATCTTCCATACCCATCGAGTCGGGTCGCGAGCTGATGGGCGGCGCGGAGCCGCCGACGGCGAGGGTGGAGGAACTCGCCCGCCGACGGCCCCGCGAGGTTGCGTCGGCCGCGTGCCTCGTGACCACCACGAGCACTGCCGGCTGCGCAACCGGTCAGTGGGTTACCGGGTAGCCGACAACACCTTCGACGGCACGGCCGCGTCACGGATTTCCCACAGCACCGGCTTGATGCACCGGAAGAACTGCTCGGGGTCCTCACTCATCGGAAAGTGCCCGAGTCCCGCCATCGGAAGAACCTTCGCGCCCTCGATCCGCGCGCCGAGCTCCTGCGCTTCCTCCGGCCCCGTCGCGAAATCGTATTCGCCGTTGAGGATGTACACCGCAGTCCTCGACGTGTCGATGTTCTTCGCCGTTTCCCGAAGATCGTGCTCCACGCTGTAGTACTGCAGGTCACCCTTGAACACCGGCGGGGAGCCCTGACTGTAGACCCAGGTCGTTTCCCTCCGGCCGACCTCCGGCGCCGTCGGTGAGGTCAGCGCGTACATCGCCGCCGGCTTCGAGTCGTTGCTGATCTCGGGGTGGAACCAGTAGTCGAGGTAATAGCCGGGCGAATGCAGCGCCGCCTCCAGGCCGATCACCGCACGGAACACGCCGGGGTAGTGCAAGGCCAGATCCGGGGCGAGGTTGCCGCCCATCGAACTACCCATATACACCGCGTCCTCGCAGTCGAGGGCCTCGGCCAGGGCAACGACGAACTTCATGAAGAAGTCCTGGGTCAGGGTGTACTCCTGCTCCCACCACCGCACCGACAGCGGCGGCAACGATCGACCGTGATACGGCAGATCCCACGAGATCACACGGAACTGGGAGGTGATCTCCTCGTCCTCGAGCAGATGAGGATACTGGCGGCCGTCACAGCCGGCGGTGTGCTGGAGAAGCAGCGGGATACCGGAACCGCTCTCCTCGTAATAGACCCGGTACTCGACGTCGTCGATCGTGAGATGGACGTACCGCCCGACCGCCTTGTCGAACTTCGTCGTGGTCATTTCGCCTCCTCGGCAACCTTGGTGTACGAACGCATGAAATCGAACAGTCGCCTCAGCGCCGCGTAATAGGCGAAGAACATTTTCATGTCTCCCCCATAGCGGAAGTTGTGTCGTGACACCGCCGAGAACAGGTCCTGATAGAACGGGCGAGGGACCCGCTGGAAAAACTTGCTCCATTCTTCGATCGGCGCCGAGATCTCGATGTCGTAGTTCCGCGCCACCGTCATGAGGTTGTTGCCCTCGGGCGGTGCCATGGACTCGAGGTGTCCGTCCCGAATCACCAGCACGTAGGTCTCATCGCCGATCTCCAACCGGACGATGGCGTTCCAGAAGCGCGCCGCAATCTTGAATTCGGGATCCAAGTTGAGCGCCTCCGTGAACCTCTCCGTGTCCACAAATGGCATGAGATTTCCCTTTCTAGGAAGTCACTAATCGAACTGCGATCACACGCGGGCGGCGTGGGTTAGCGAGACATGGCGGCCGCGGGCCGCCCTTTTCGGAACAGTGCCGTTCACCGGCACGCCATGTCAGTTTAGTGTATGTGCACCAGCTCACAACTTGTCAATGCGTGATTACCGCTGAAGTCCCCGGCGCACCCAGGATGTGCACCGATTTGTGAGTTGCTCCAGACAGGGACAAGTGTTCTTCCCGGCGCCGACGCCACACCGCCCCACAAGATCTGGCGATAAGCGAAACAATCCGACGCGGTGCTTCTCACCTGAGAGTGGCGTGGACGCGGTCAATTTTCCGGCGAAGTCCGGCCAGCGCCAGGCAGGTACCGGAGAACGACAGACAAGAGCGCCATCTCGGCACCCTGGCACGGTCACCGGCTCCTATGAAGGCGCCCCTGGTCCCACTCACCGGCGGAGGACTTGACCAATGCGCACCAGCACGGCATTCTGTTCGATATCGGAACACTGTGCCGTCTAGAGGCACGGATGAAGGGTTGACACCGCATGACTGCTGTAGTGGACGACGTCGGGTCGTCAGGAGCCGGATATCTCACCGACGAGCGGCTCGCGATCCAGGCGATGGCGCGGGAGTTCGCCGCCAGGGAAGTGCTGCCCGTGGCGAACGAACTCGATCCGGTCAAGGGCGAGATCCCGATGGAACTACGCCGGAAGATGGCCGACCTCGGCTTCTTCGGTGTCCTGATTCCCGAGGAATACGGCGGGTTGGGGCTCGGGGTCTTCGAGTACGCCCTCATCGTCGAGGAACTGGCCCGCGCCTGGATGAGTGTGTCCAGCCTGATCGCTCGCGGCCAGCAATTCACCGCCGGCTTCACCGAGCAACAACGCCGAACGTACCTGCCGCGGATGGCCACGGGCGAGTTCCTCAGCGCCTTCGCCCTCTCCGAACCCGACGCCGGTTCCGATGTGGCAGCACTGTCCACCCGCGCACGCAAGGAAGCCGACGGGTGGCGGATCAGCGGCCAGAAGATGTGGTGCACCTTCGCCGACGGAGCCGACTACCTCCAGGTATTCGCCCGCACCGCACCGCTCGACCGCGACCACCGCTCCCGCGGAATCAGCTGCTTCATCATGCCCAAACCCCGCGGAGAGCTGCCCCCCGGGGTGACGGGCACACCGGTACGCAAGATCGGATACCACGGCTGGAAGACCTGGGAGCTGTCCTTCGACAACGCCCACGCCGCGGACGACTCCATGGTCGGCCCCGAAGGCGAGGGCTTCAAGGTCGCCATGGGCGACCTCGAGACCGCCCGAATCCACACCGCCGCACGCGCGATCGGCGTCGCCCGCGGAGCGCTCGAGGACTCGATC
>NZ_BCWY01000062.1 GCF_001894825.1 Rhodococcus jostii NBRC 16295
GAGTGGAATCTGGACCACCGGCCGGGTCCGTTTGAGGATCGGGCACCGAGGTGGCCAGCGGAATTCATCCGTGGCCTCCGCTCCTACTCTGGACGGTGCCGTGGTCCCCGCTTTTGCAGAAGTACCGTATTCACAAGGTCACTATCGACCGTGATCTGCGGCGAGGTCGCCGCCGGCCACGCGTCGAGCGAGTCAGTGTTCAGCACATCATCGATACATCGGGTACTGCCGCCGAGATAAGCGCATGGGAAGTCGAAGTGTGTTGCCACGTACCAGGCTCGATCGTCTGGCCACCACAAGTGAGCTTCCAGCCCGTGGAACGTGTCTGCTGCCCAAGCGACCCACGTAAGTCGATCCCTTGGGGGTTCTTGCGGTGGTCGCAACACTGAGCGAGTGGAGAGTGTTGTGGCGGAGTTGCCGTTAGCGTATCGGCCTCAGTTGGTGCAGCGGTGCCGGGCGGCGTTGCAGGCTGGTCAACTCCTGAGCGAAGCGGCGGCCGGTACCGCCGCCGTGGGGATGGCGTTGTCGACGAGGACGGCTGCGATGGCGGCGGCGGTGGCGAAGGTGTCGGTGTTGAGGACTCGACTTCGAGCAGAGGCGCCGTCCAGGAGCAGCGCCAGCTGCTCGCCGAGCCGCTCCGGGTCGTCGGCGCCGGCCTCGCGGGCCGCTTCGGTGAGCCGCCCCGCAAATGCCTTCTTGTAGTCGCGGGCGAGTACACGCGCAGGATGGCCCGGGTCCGGGATTTCGACGGCCGCCGCGATGAACGGACACAGCGGCGCGTGGATGTCGAAGACGGCCAGGAGTCGTTCGCGCGGTGTGAGGTCGGTGCGCTCGAACACCTCGGGCAGGATGTCGGGATCGAATCGGCGTAGGTGTTCGGCGATCAGCTCGTCCTTACCGGTGAAGTGCTGGTACAGCGTGCGCTTGGACACCTGGGCCACCGCGCAGAGCTGCTCCAGGCCGGTGCAGTTGATGCCCTGATCGCGGAACAGTTGTTGTGACGCGCCGAGGATGCGCTCTCGTGCGCCCCTACCGCGGCGCAGGCCTCGCGGCCCCTTCTCCACCTCTGTCATGAGCCCAGCGTAACCCACTTGGGTACCGATCGGTGTGCATAACTTGCACCCCGCGCACCGGTTCGCTACGTTAAGTACTCAGATCGGTGTACATAACATCGGCACGGCACGTGAATGGAGTGGTCATGGGAAAGCTCGATGGCAAGGTTGCAGTGATCACCGGCGGATCCACCGGCATGGCGCTGGCCGGTGCCACACTGTTCGTCGAGGAAGGAGCGCACGTCTTCATCCAGGCCCGGCGCCAGGAAGCACTGGACGACGCCGTCAAGCTGATCGGCCGCAACGTCACCGCCGTCCAAGGTGACGCGGCCGAACTGGACGACCTGGACCGGTTGTACGACACCGTCAAGCGGGAAAAGGGCTCGATCGACGTGCTGTGGGCCAGCGCCGGGATGGGCGAACCCGCCGTCCTCGGCGAGATCACCGAGGAACAGTTCCACCGCGCCTTCTGGCTCAACGCGCGCGGCACCCTGTTCACCGTGCAGAAGGCACTACCGCTGATCAACGACAACGGCTCGATCTTGATGACCGGATCCAACGCCTCCCTCGGCGCCTTCCCCGGCTGGAGCCTCTACGCGGGAAGCAAAGCCGTCCAGCAGGCCTGGGCCCGCGTCTGGCTCAACGAACTGCGCGACCGCAAGATCCGGGTCAACGTCCTGACCCCCGGCCAGGTCGCCACCGCCAAACAGGAAGAACTGTTCGACGAGGCAACCAAGGCCGCATTCGAGTCCCTCATCCCCCGCGGAAAGATGGGCCGCCCCGAAGAAATAGCCAGCGTCGCCCTGTTCCTCGCCTCCGACGACTCCAGCTACGTCAACGGCCTGGAACTGGTCACCGACGGCGGCACCACCGCCATCTGAACCACACACCAGCAATGCCGCGGGCACACCCCCACACCAACCCAGTCGCCACAACCAACTGATCTCGAACGTGCACGAACGAGACACAGCGACATCTTGAACAGGAAGCGAGCACATCTCATGAGCAGCATCACCCTCATCGGTACGGGGAACATGGCCCGCACCATCGGCACGCTCGCGGTGGCGGGCGGCAATACCGTCGAGGTCATGGGACGCGATCAGTCCAAGGCCGACGCCCTGGCCAAGGCCCTGGGTGGCGGCGCCACGACGGGCACGTGGGGCGCCATCCCGGCCGGGGACATCGTCATCACGGCCCTGTTGTACGACGGTGTCGTACCGGTCGTCGCCGAGTACGCAGACGCCCTCGCGGGCAAAGTCATCGTCGACATCAGCAACCCCTTCAACGCCACGTTCGACGGACTGGCCCACAGCGAGGAGACCTCGATCGCGCAGGAAGTCGCCAAAGTGGCCCCGGCCAGCGCCAGCGTGGTGAAGGCATTCAACACCATCTTCCGTAATGTCCTTCAGAAGGGTCGACCCAACGTCTGAGGCTGCCCCCTTGGAGTGGACACCCCTGACAATGGTTCCAGGAGAGCCAGGAGGGATGTCGAAGTGGGACGCCAGTCTCTATACCCGGAGGAATTCCGGAAGGATGCGATCGCGCTGTACCGCGCGGCCGACGGCAAACGCACCTACGCGGCGGTCGCCGCGGACCTGGGCATCAGTGGCGAGACGCTACGGACGTGGGTCCGTAAGGACACCGCCCGCAATGGTCGCCATGAGGCCCGCAGCACCGCCGGTGGGGAAACCCAAGCGGACGAGCTCGCGCGGCTGCGGGCAGAGAACGCTCGGCTGCGCGGTGCCGAGAAGGAATGGCAGCTCGAACGCGAGATCCTGCGCCGGGCAGCCGCGTATTTCGCAAAGGAGGTGAAGTGAAGACCCGCCGCTGGGACTTCATCTCCGCTCATCGCGCCGAGTTCGGCGTGCAGCGGCTGTGCCGGGTGCTCGGGACCTCCCGCTCCGGTTACTACAAGCACCTGGCCACCGAACCGGCCCGCGCCGAGCGCGAGGCCGAGGAGGCCGCGACGGTGGCCGAGATCCGCGCCATCCATGCCGAGCACCGCAGCGCCTACGGCGCCCCTCGGGTGCATGCCGAACTCCGGTCCCGCGGGCGCAGGATCAACCGCAAACGGGTGACCCGGCTGATGCGAATCCACCACGTGGTGGGCCGGCACCTGCGCCGCAGCAAGCGCACGACCATCGCGGACAAGTCGGCCCCGTCGGTGCCGGATCTGGTGATGCGAGACTTCACCGCTACGGCTGTCGATAGCAAGTGGTGTGGGGACATAACCTACATCCCGGTGGGATCCTCGTGGTTGTATTTGGCCACGGTGATCGACATCTTCTCACGCCGGGTGGTGGGCTGGTCGATCGCCGACCACATGCGCACCGATCTCGTCACGGACGCGATCGACATGGCGGTGCGCACCCGCGGTGGTGACGTCGATGGCGTGGTCTTTCACAGCGACCGCGGATCTCAGTACACCGCAGCAGCTTTCGCCGATGTATGCCGCCGTCATGGGATCCGCCCGAGTCGAGGCCGCGTCGGGTCAAGTTACGATAATGCTCTCGCCGAATCGTTCTTCCAAGGACTCAAGAGGGAATGGCTGCACGGACGGAGCTGGACGTCGAAGTCGCAGGCACGGCTAGAGTTGTTCGAGTGGCTCTCGTACTTCAATCGACGTCGCCGTCACTCCGCCCTCGGATATCTCACCCCAGTGGAGTTCGAACAGCGGCTGATCGCGTCGTCTACGCTGTCAGTCGCCGCATGAAATCGGGTGTCCACTCCCGAGGGGCAACCTCACTTCCTGTCCCGTCACGATCTGGCAGGGACAACCCGGAGCGCCGTCCGATCACCGGGCCCGTCGTCGTCGGCGTCGACGACCCCGAGCTCAGTGCAGGAGCGGTCGCGTTCGAGTACGCCCACCTGGTCGATGCACCGGTGGTCGCCGGCCACGCCTGGTCGGCGTTTCACCACACCGGAGGCGGTCGACGAGCTGGTTCGGCCGGTGAAAGTCGTTCGTGCCCGGTGACCCCGGGGCCGGGCGTTCCCGCAACGACACCGGTACTGGCCGCAAGCCCGGGCATTGTCGGAGCCGGCGTCCTACGATGCGGGCATGCTCTCCCGCCGTATCTTCCTCGGGACCCTCGCGTTCAGCGCGGCGGTCATCACCGGCTGCACCAACGACAGTTCGGGAGGGAGCGCGAACCTGCCGGACGCGGACAGGCTGCTCGCCGAGTCCGCGGCCGCCCTCCGCGACATCACGAGCGCACACTTCACGATGACCGTCACCGGCTCGATTCCGGGCATCAGCGTGCAGACCGCCGAGGGCGACCTGACCAGGGAGGGCGGCCCGGCCGGTGGCGCGAAGGGCACGGTGAAGCTGACCCTGGCCGGGCAGTTGATCGAAGGTGAATTCGTGCTGGTCGACGACTCGCTGTACCTGAGGGGCCCGACCGGCACGTTTCAGCGGTATCCGTCCTCGCTCACCTCCGAGTACTACGACCCGACCGCCATCCTCGACCCGGACCGGGGCTTCGCGAAGGTGCTGACCGGCATCACGGATGCGAAGACCGAGGCGAGGGAGAAGGTTGACGGGACACCGGCGTACAAGATCACCGGACGGGCGGACAAGGACGCGGTGGGCAACATCGTTCCCGGGGTCGAGTCCGAGGTGGACATCACGGTCTGGCTCGAGGAGGACGGCATGCACCTCCCGATCAGAGCGCTGGTTACGTTCCCGAAGCCGGACGGCGCAGACGCCCCGACCGTCGACGTGGTGGTGTCCGAGCTGGACAAGCCCGTGACAGTGACTCCCCCGCCGTGAGTGTCGAGCTGATCCCGCGGCGGCGCAGGACCGTCGCCGTCGGCGCCGCGGCGCTCGCCGTGCTGCTCGGCGCGCTGGACACCTACGTCGTGGTGAGCATGTTCCGGCAGATCATGGACGACCTGCTGATCCCGGTGAACCGACTGGAGCGGGTGACCCCGATCGTCACCGGGTACCTGCTCGGCTACATCGCCGCGATGCCGCTGCTCGGCCAGGCATCGGACCGGTTCGGCCGCAAGCTGGTGCTGCAGAGCTGCCTCGCCGGGTTCCTGGTCGGCTCGGTGATCACCGCGTTCGCCGGCGACCTGCCCATGCTCGTTGCCGGGCGGGTCGTCCAGGGTGTCGCCAGTGGGGCGTTGCTGCCGGTGACCATGGCGCTTGCCGCCGACCTGTGGGCAACCCACCGGCGGTCGAACGTGCTCGGCGCGGTGGGTGCCGCGCAGGAGCTGGGCAGTGTCCTGGGTCCGCTGTACGGGGTGGCGATCGCAGGCCTTGAATTGTGGTCCAGCGCGTTCGGCATCGCCGGCTGGCGCGGCGTGTTCTGGATGAATGTACCGCTCGGCGTGCTCGCGATGATCGCGGTGCAGGTTTCGGTGCCGCGCCGCGATCCGGCGCACCAGCCCGTCCGTGTGGACGTGGCCGGGGGGCTGCTGCTCGCGGTCGCCCTCGGGCTGGCCGTCGTCGGCCTGTACAACCCGGACCCGCGCACCGCCGTGCTGCCACCGTGGGGCGGGCCGATGCTGGTCGGGGTCGGTGTCGCTACCGTCGCCTTCGTCGGCTGGGAGCTGCGCGCTAAGACCCGGCTGATCGACCCGGTCGACGTGCAGATGGGCGCATTCCTTGCCGCGCTCGGGGTTTCCGGAGCGGCAGGCATCGCGCTGATGGTGACCCTGGTGGACGTCGACCTGTTCGCCCAGTCGCTGCTCGACCGGGACGATCGGGGAGCGGTCATACTGCTGCTGAGGTTCCTGGCCGCGCTCCCCGTCGGCGCGCTGCTCGGCGGCCTGCTGGCAGCACGGCTGGGCGACCGGGTGGTCACGGCGGCCGGCATGCTGCTGGCCGCGGCGGGCTACTTCCGGATGGCCAGGTGGCCGATGGACGTGCTGTCCGCGCCGTACCAGGTCGGGCCGATTGGGGTGCCCCGGCTGGACATCGACCTGGCCATCGCCGGGCTCGGTCTCGGCCTGGTGATCGCGCCGCTTTCCGTTGCGGTGCTCCGCGCCGTGCCGCCGACCCAGCACGGGATCGCCTCGGCCGCCGTGGTGGTCGCGCGGATGACCGGGATGCTCGTCGGGATTGCCGCGTTATCCGCGTGGGGTCTGCACCGCTTCCACGGCCTGACCGCGAACCTGCAGGTGCCGTTCCCCATGGGCAAACCTCCCGAGCAGGCAGCACGGGAGCTGGCCGAGTACACCGGGGGAGTCGACCGGGCTCTGCTCACCGAGTACACCGGGATATTTCTGGTCACGTCGTTGGTGTGCGCGGCGGGAGCGATGCTGGCACTGTTCCTCGGCCGCCACCCAGCCAACGCTTCGGTCTCCGCCGACAACAGCATCACCAAGCGGACATGACCCGTCGAACGGTGACCTGACCGAGTACGAGCACACCGGGCGAGGCGATCTCTTCCGGCACCGTCGTGCATTGCCGCGCCCTTCGCCGACCTCCGCCGTGAGTGCCGGGCACCCGGGACGTGGGCACGCCGCTCACCTCACGGGTGAAGCCCGCCCGCGCGACCGCGGGGAACCAGTTCGAACCACGCGCTCGTTCCGCCACGTAGATGCGGATCCGGATAGCACAACCGAGGCCTTGCGCATCGAACGCGGTGAACCGCTCCTGCCAGGAAATGTGCACGAGCTCGCCGGTGCGGACCCCGGAAAAATCGATATGCAGAGCGCCTGCGGTGTCGGTGTGCGCCGCCGATCGTGCCGGCGCGCCGCGATGCGCCTGAATCCACCCGCGGATCTCGTCATGATCGATGGTGACGTGCCGGTGTGAGGTCATCGGATTTGTCCTGCTTCGGAGCAGCCGTACGCGGGTGTCGCCTCGGATGGGGTTTTCGGGTTACCCGCGACAGCGCGACTCGAATCCCACCCCGGGAACGGCTGCGAGCCGAAGCCGGACCCCCTGTTTTCCGCATCAACAATCCCCAGGCTGTCCCACACGACATATCGATCAAGTTACGATCCGCGGTGTGACGCTCGGCGGCCTCACGATGGCCCTCCTCCGGTTCCCCTACCGGCTGCTGCGCGTGCCCCTGCAGCTGGTCGAGGTGATCACGCAAACCCACCTCGACGAGCAGGCACCCACCCGGCTCGCCTTCGAGCGGTTCCTCATCGACTGCGACCGCGCCGCCGCGTACCTGCTGGGCGACGAGAACGCGGCCCGCCGCGCCGACACCCTGACCCGACACACCGCCGCCGTCCACCTGCTGATCGCCCGCGAGCATCACCGGGTCCGACACCGGGGCCTGATCCTGCTCGACGAGTAGCGGGACCGCTTCTACGCGCGACGACACCACCGGCCGAACCGAATCGATGTCGTTCCGTCGACACTGCCGCTAGCCTGGGCACCGGTCACTGCCGTCCACGAAGGGGAGCTGACCGCCCGGGTGGTGCGTAGCGCAGTTTCAGGGACGTGTCGGCGGCGCTGGCCGCTTGGCCCCACGGCTTGTGCGGCGCGCGGGTGCGCAGGCGGTGCGCTGGGCGCCGAGACGGGGACTTCGCATCAGACGTCGTCGTGCCTCGCCCGTCCGAGACGGTTGGTCCTCGGGGAGCGTGGCGATGAAACCAGGTGGCATAGCGGTCGGCCAACGGGCTGCACTGGGCCCGTGGGCGAGAACCGAGAGTGCGAACGTGATGGGGCGATGGTCAGGAGCAGATCCACGTGGAGCAGCTCGCCGGGTTCTTCGCGGATGAGGATGACGAAGACGATGCGGCAAGCCGGCCGCCCGACACATCAAGAAACGCAATCACATTCGTGGGCCGAGGCTCTGAGTTACACCGTCCCCCTCCACCCCGGCAGCCTGATCCGAACCACCACCGATCCGAACCTCGGGAGACCACCTCACACCGACAACACAGCGCGTGTCCCGACGCACGCACCTCACCCCATTTTCGGATGAGAGCCCGAGGGTGGGGATTTCGGGAAAGGATTTACTGGTGAATAGAACCGACCATTTACTCTGCCAATCACAACCGGAGTGGCGACCTTGTATCCACAGACTTTTGTGACTTAAGGTGAGGTGCGCGCATCGCGCGGGTTGTCGGGGTCTGGGCGAGTTGCGTTGATAGACATGCTAATTAGCCCTTCAAAGGATCAGACCATGTCGACCAGACCCACGGGACCGACGCTACGAGTACTCCGATTCTCCTCTTTCGGCTCGTCACTGAAAATGCACGAGCGGGCATCACCTGCAGTCAGGCGCATCTAGTCAGTTTCTTCAGGGTCGGCGGCGCCTCCCGCCCGCGCCGACGGGTCGCGAGGTCTTGGTGGCAATCATCCGCACCATCGCCGGTGCGGCCGGACTTCACGGCGTGGCGCCTCATCCCACAACGTCGGCCGTTTCGCCTCCAGTCGGTGAATCACACGAGCTTTCCCGCGCTGGAGGAGGGCGCTCGGGGGGCGCGCTCAGACGAAAGCTCCTGCACTAAGTCGAGGGACCTCATCAAGTCGTTGCACCGGCGAGAGACAACGTAGTGTCGCATCCCTCACGCTGAAACTGGGCACAGCGATGTTCACAAAGACGTTGTTGATCGACAACTACGACTCCTTCACATACAACCTCTATAGCTTTCTCAGCGACGTCAACGGGTGCCCGCCGACGGTGGTGCGCAACGACGTGGACTGGTGTGCGCTGGAACTGACCGAGTTCGATAATATCGTCATCTCTCCGGGGCCTGGTCATCCAGCGAGCGAACGTGACTTCGGCATCAGCTCGCGGGCAATTCTGCAGGGCGGGCTTCCGACATTAGGAGTGTGTCTCGGCCATCAGGGGTTGTGCCAACTGTTCGGTGCGCATGTCGTCTTGGCACCGGAGCCGAGGCACGGTCGCAACTCAGAGGTATTTCACAACGGTAGAGAACTGTTCGCGGGTCTCCCCTCGCCTCTGTCGGTCGTCCGCTATCACTCTCTCGCCGTCGAAGACCTCCCTGATGAGCTGGAGGCGACGGCGTGGACCTCCGACGGGGTCCTCATGGGGGTAAAGCATCGTTTGCGCCCGCTGTGGGGGTTGCAATTTCATCCGGAATCGGTCTGCACCGATCACGGACATGAGCTCCTGGCCAACTTCCGTGACCTCACCCCGACCCGCCGGAAGGGATCCGCACCGAGGCCTCGACGTAGGCCGCGGACCTTATCGCCGTATGTGGTGGAAACCCAGCGGATAGAACGGCGAGTCGATTCACAGACGGTGTATGAGCGCCTTTTCGCGCACGGCCCCAACAGTTTTTGGCTCGATGGCAGCTCCACGGTGGAGTCGGAGGCGCGCTTCACCATCATGGGCGACGCATCTGGCCCGCGTGCCGAGTACGTCACGTACAGCGTTGCGGACGGCACGGTCCTGGTGCATCGTTCGGGCGTTCCGGACGAGAAACGACGCGTACCATTCTTCGACTACCTCGACGAACAGTTGCGGGTTCGTGCTGTGCCGCGATCCCAGGACCTGCCGTTCCCGTTCGATCTGGGCTACGTCGGCTATCTGGGCTACGAGTTGAAGGCTGAAGCCGACGGCAATGCGCAACACTCCGCGGACACACCAGACGCGGCCCTGGTGTTCGCCGACCGCGCAGTCGTGATCGACCACGCCGACGGCAGCTGCTACTTATTGGCCCTCAGCGAGCAGGCACACGACCCCGACAATCGTGACTGGATGCGCCGTACGGCGAGGGTGATCTACCGGATGCCCGTCACGACCGACGAGGCTCATCCCGCGCGGCCGCTCATCAGGTCGGCGGCGGACCCGCGCATGACGCTGCGCCACAACCGCGAAACCTACCTCAGCAAGATCCGTACCTGTTTGGAGAACATTCGGGTTGGAGAAACGTACGAAGTGTGCTTGACGAACCATGCCCAGATCGATGTCGAGATAGACCCCGTCCAAACCTTCGCCTACCTCCGATCCCTCACTCCGGTGCCTTATGCAGCACTCCTGAGGTTCGATGCGGCGGACATTCTCAGTGCCTCACCCGAGAGGTTTCTGCGCGTGGGCACCGACCGGGTCGTTGAGTCCAAGCCGATCAAGGGCACCCGGCCTCGGGGTGCAACCGCTGCGGCGGATGATGCGCTTCGCCAGGACCTGCTGACGAGCGAAAAGGACCGTGCCGAGAATCTCATGATCGTCGACCTCGTGCGCAACGATCTCTCACGGGTCTGCACGCCCGGTTCGGTGCACGTACCGCGATTGTTCGACGTCGAGACCTACGCACCGGTACATCAACTCGTGTCGACGGTACGGGGGACGCTGCGCAGTGACGCGACTGCGGTCGGGTGTGTGCGCGCCTGCTTCCCAGGTGGCTCGATGACCGGGGCGCCGAAGATCCGGACCATGGAAATCATCGATCGGTTGGAAGAGGGGCCGCGCGGTGTGTACTCAGGCGCCCTCGGCTGGTTGTCGATCAACGGAACCGCCGACCTCAGCATCGTCATCCGAACCATGGTGTCCCGGCACGGGACCGTGAGTTTCGGGATCGGGGGCGCCATCGTCGCATTGTCCGATCCCGACGAGGAGTTCACCGAGACCCTGGTCAAGGCGGCCGCCATGCGCAGAGCCCTCACGATCAGCACCGGCAGATCGCCCGCCCGCGCCCACAGCGTTAGTCCGCAGACCGAGAGTGCCACCATCGATCGAGCTGGGCGACGACTCTCGCGGGCTGAATTGGGCGGTGTCGAGGTGTGGGTCTGCCCCGGTGTGCCAGAGCCCATGGCCAACGCCGAACTCGTCCTTGCCGAGGCTCTCGCCGATATTTCACATGTCACGACACCAGTGGTCGTGGACCTGTGCACCGGTTCGGGAGCGATCGCCCTCGCAATCGCACATGCCCGAGCCGATGCCGGTGTGCACGCCGTAGACGTGGATCCGACCGCCCTGACCGTGGCGCGACGCAACATCGAACGTCAGATCCGGCTCGGCGAGAGCCCGATCGTGCTTCACGAAACCGCCGTCACCGCGCCCAATCTGCTGCCGGGCCTCAACGGTACGGCTGATCTGGTCCTCGCCCGTCCACCGTGTATCCCCGAGGACGAAGACCTTCCCACACAGTGCGGCGAGTACCACCGACGGCCCGTCGTCGGTGGTGCAGAGGGGCTGAAGCTTGCCCGGCAAACCATTGTTGCGGCGGCACGGCTCCTGCACGCGGGCGGCAGCCTCGTCGTCGAGCACCGTCCCGGCCGCTTCACGACAGCGCTCGCATTACTCGCCGAGAACAAGTTCTTTGCCAACGCGACAACACATTTCGACAACGCTGGAGAACCTACCCATACCACGTGCGCGCGGACATCCGTGCAGTACGTGCCTGCCGATGTCGGGCCTGAACCCGACCCTTGCGCGCCCCTATGGGCCGGGATCGCTCGGAACGGAGAAAGTCGTGGACACCGCCCCACCATTGATCGCAGGAAATGAGATGGGTTCGCGGGCCAGCCTTCCTCCCGGAGCGTGTCGTTTGTCTGCCGCGCAGCAGGGAATCTGGTTCGCTCAACAACTGGCCGGCGAGTTGCCGATCACGATCGCGCAGTATGTCGAGGTCTTCGGCGAGTTGGATATCAATTTGCTCGAAGCAGCAAGTCGCACAGCGGCCAGGGAATTCGGTTCCGGGTTCTTACGCCTGGTAGATCACGACGGTGAATTGTATCAACTGGTCGACGATTCTTCCGACGGCGGGATCTTGCGAATCGACTTTCGCGCGGAGGACGACCCCAGGGTCGCCGCGCAACAGTGGATGCGCCGCGAGTTCAGCACCCCGATAGACCTCCTCCACGATGCGCTCGCACTCTCGTCGGTACTCCGAGTCGGCGACCGGCACTGCTACTGGTACTCACGCATCCACCACATCGCCCTCGACGGCTACGGCGCCATGACTCTGATGCAACGTATCGCCGAGTTGTATTCGGCCTCAGTTGCCGGTGTCGACGCTCCGCCACTCCGCGTTCTGGATCCCGCGCAGATCGTCGAAATCGATTCTGCCTACCGGAACTCCGATCGCTTCGAAGCGGATCGAAGGTACTGGGCGGAACGGACCTCGGGACTGCCGGAGCCTACGAGGCTGGCCGGGCGGTCAGCGCCCATCGATGCGCACCCGCGAGTTGCCAGCGCGGCCTTGGCACACGACGTAGCCGCAATGCTCGATTCGGTCGTCGCAAAGCACAACTCGAGTGCGGCACCTGTCGTGGTCGCTGCTCTTGCCGCCTTCCTGTCCCGGATGACAGGCAGATCGGACATCGTCCTCAGTCTTCCGGTTTCGGCCCGAACGACCGCACCGCTGCGGCGCTCGGGAGGGATGGTGGCCAATGTCGTGCCCGTCCAACTCGAGATGGGCGCGGACGTGACGATCGGAGCACTGCTCAAGTCCGCACAACTCGAATTGACCGGGGCGCTGCGGCGGCAACGGTACCGGCGCGAGGACATCTGCCGCGATCTCGGCAGGGACAGCAGTCGAAATCGCTCGTTCGGTCCGACTCTCAACATCATGCCGGCCGGCAGAGAGATCCGGCTGGGCCCACACCTCGGCCGACTGCACGTCTTGACCTCCGGTCTCGTCGACGACCTGTTTGTCAACATCTACCCGAGCGTTAGCGGCACCACGACACACATCGACTTCCAGGCCAACCCGAATCTTTACGACGAAGACGACCTCGATCGCCATCACCACCGGTTCCTGTCCTTCCTCGACCGCTTCCTGTCCGCCGATGCGGGGAGTCGGGTCGGTGACCTCGACATCCTCGACACCGACGAACGACGGCAACTGCTCGACCGCACCGGCGGCCCCGCACAACCGGCAACGACACTGCCACAACTGCTGGCCACCGCCGCAGCACACGACCGCACCACACCGGCGGTGACAGACGGAGACCACCACCTGTCCTACGAACAACTCGACACCACCTCCACCCAACTCGCACGAATCCTCATCACCGAAGGCATCGGCCCCGAAGACACCGTCGCCATCGCACTCCCCCGCTCCCCCAACGCAGTCCTCGCGATCTGGGCCACCACCAAAACCGGCGCCGCATTCCTCCCGATCGACCCGAACCACCCGAACGACCGCATCACCCACATGCTCTCGGACTCCCGAGCCGCACTCGGGCTGACCACCACCCAGCACGCCACCACCCTGCCCGCACCACTGCCGTGGCTCATCATCGACACCCCCGACTTCGAAACCCGCTGCAACACCATGGATTCGAGACCCATCACCGACACCGACCGAATCCGACCCCTGCACACCACCAACACCGCCTACCTGCTCTACACCTCCGGCTCCACCGGCACCCCCAAAGGCGTCGCCGTCACCCACCAGGGCCTGGCCAACCTCGCCGCCGAACAACGCGAACGATTCACCACCACCCCCGACTCCCGAACCCTGGCCGTGGCATCACCGAGCTTCGACGCCTCGGTGTTCGAACTGCTCCTCGCCGCCGGAGCCGGCGCCACCATGGTCATCGCCCCACCCACCGTCTTCGGCGGCGACGAACTCACCCAACTCCTCCACCGCAACCACGTCACCCACGCCGTGATCACACCGGCCGCCCTGGCCACCATGGACCCCACCCACCTCCACACCCTGCACACCGTCCTGTCGGCCGGCGAGGCCTGCACCCCCGACCTGCTCACCCGCTGGGCCACAACCCCCGACGCACCACACCCACGCCGCCTCTTCAACGGCTACGGCCCCACCGAGACCACCGTGATGAGCAACTGCAGCGGCCCGCTACCACCCAGCGGCCCCATCACCATCGGCGGCCCGATCCGCGGCACCCACACCTACGTCCTCGACGACCGACTCCGCCCCGTCCCCACCGGCGTGACCGCAGAACTCTACGTAGCCGGAATCCAACTCGCCCGCGGATACCACAACCGACCCGCACTGACCGCCCACCACTTCGTCGCCAACCCCTACGGCCCACCGGGGGAACGCATGTACCGCACCGGCGACCTCACCCGCTGGCACCCCGACGGCAACCTCGAATTCCTCGGCCGCCGCGACCACCAAATCAAACTCCGCGGCCACCGCATCGAACTCGGCGAAATCGAAACCACACTCACCACCCACCCCGACATCACCCAAGCCGTCGCCGCGATACACCACGACCCCCACACCGGCGACCAACTCGTCGGCTACGTCGTCCCCCGCGACCACACCCCCCTCGACCCCACCGCGATCCGCGCCTTCGCCGCCCACCGCCTCCCCGACTACATGCTGCCCACCCCCATCACCATCCTCGACGCACTACCGCTGACCCCCAACGGCAAGATCGACCGCCGCGCACTCCCCGCACCCGTACCACCGACACCCCGGTTCCGGCCACCGGTCACCACCGAGCAGCGAATCGTCGCCGACATCTTCGCCGACATCCTCGGCCACGACCGCATCGGACTCGACGACGACTTCTTCACCCTGGGAGGCAACTCCCTCCTCGCCACACAGGCGGTGTCGCGACTCGGCTCGACCATGAACGCGCGGGTGCCGATGCGGGTGCTGTTCGAGGCGTCGTCGGTGCGGGCACTGTCGGGGTGGCTCGAATCCCGGGCGACGGCGGGTGCACACACAGCGCTGCTGCCGCGGCCCCGGCCCGAACGCATCCCGCTGTCCTATGCGCAGCAACGGATCTGGTTCCTCAACCGGTTCGATCCTCACTCACCGGTCTACAACATCCCGATCGCCGTGCGCCTGTCGGGACCCATGGACTCGGCCGCACTGCTGGCAGCGATCGCCGACGTCGTGGACCGGCACGAGACCCTGCGGACGATCTACCCCGAAGCGGAGGCCGGCCCGCACCAAGTGGTTGTCCCCGGGGCGGAGGTCAGCGGGGCGGTCACCACCGCCGTGGTGACCGAGAACGAGATTGCCGCGCGGCTGATGTCGATGGCCTCGGCCGGGTTCGACGTCACCACATCGGTACCGGTGCGGGCGGCCTTGTTCGAGACCGCCGAAAACGAGCATGTGCTCGCCGTAGTGCTGCACCACATCTGCGCCGACGGCTCCTCGATCGCCCCGCTTGCGCGGGATCTCATGGCCGCCTACACCGCTCGCTCCCATGGGAATCCACCCGCCTGGACTGCACCGACGGTGCAGTACGCGGACTACACGCTGTGGCAACGGGAGTTACTCGGCTCCGACGACGACCCCGATTCGTTGCTCACCCGCCAGCTGACGTACTGGCGTTCCACACTCGTCGGGCTGCCGGAACAGCTCGAGCTGCCCGTGAACCGAACGCCGCCCGCCGTCACCCACCGTGGAAGAACACACAAGTTCACCATCGACGCGCCCACCCACCGCGCGGCAACCGCGCTAGCACGACAGCACACCGCGACCGTGTTCATGGTGGTGCACACCGCGTTCGCGGTGTTCCTGGCCCGGACATCGGGCACCACTGACATCGTCATCGGCACCCCGGTCGCCGGTCGCGGCGACCCGGCCCTCGACGATCTGGTCGGCATGTTCGTCAACACCCTGGTGCTCCGAACCCCGGTCGACACTGCCAACAGCTTCACCCAGCTGCTCTCGACGGTGCGAGAGACCGACCTGGCCGCGTTCGAGCACGCCGACGTGCCATTCGAACGGGTGGTCCAGGCCCTCAACCCGGCACGATCGACCACCCGACACCCACTGTTCCAGGTGATGCTCGCCTTCCAGAACCAGGAGCACCCGGAGCTCGAACTGGAGGGACTGACCGCCCGCATCGAAGACATCGACCACGCCGCCACCCAGTTCGACCTGACCCTCACCCTCAGCGAGTGTTTTGGCGACAAGGCCGCCCCCACCGGGCTGAACGCAGCACTGATCTACGCGCAGGACCTGTTCGACGAGGACACCGTGCGCGGGTTCGCCGACCGATTCATCCGACTCCTCGAGGCTGCAGTGGCCGAGCCCGACCGCCCGGTCGGCGACATCGACCTCCTCGACCCCACCGAAAAACAGCTGGTCATCAGGGACTGGAACCACACCGATCATGCGACAACCACCGACACGCTGGTGTCAATGTTCGGTGCGCAGGTCGCTCGCGCACCCGACGCCATCGCGGTCATCGACGGAAACCGAACACTGTCCTACACTGAGTTCAACGCTCGAGTCAACCGGCTCACCCGACACTTGATCACCCAAGGAGTGGGCCCGGAAACCGTTGTGGCACTGCGGATGCGCCGCTCCATCGACTTCGTCGTCGGCGTCTACGCCACCCTCACCGCCGGTGGAGCCTATCTGCCCATCGACCCCGATCTCCCAGCCGAGCGTGCACACTTCATTCTCGCAGTGGCACAACCCACCTGCATTCTGACCACCACCCACGACGAGCAAGACGATCTGCCCGACCCGGTGCCGGTCTTCCACATCGACACCCTCGATCTGGCACCGATGTCCGCGGCGCCGGTGACCGACGCGGACCGTCGTGCACCCCTGCGCCCGCAGAACATGGCGTACGTGATGTTCACCTCGGGATCGACCGGCCGGCCGAAGGGGGTGACGGTGACGCACAGTGCGATCGTCAACGAGGTGCAGTGGGTTGCGTTCGACTACGGCTTGGGTGACCGTCTTCTGCAGAGCAACGCGGTGACCTTCGACGCGTCGACGCCCGACCTCTTCGCCCCCCTGCAGGTCGGCGGCTGCGTAGTCTTGACAGGACCCGACGGCCAACGCGACCCCGACTACCTCGCCGAGCTCATCCGCACCCATGCGATTACCCACATGGCGTCGGTGCCGACGGTACTGACCGCCCTGATGGCCTGCCGGTCACCCGACGTTCTCCGCGGCGTGCGGGTGATCTACCTCGGCGGTGAAATGCTGTCCGGGCAGACCGTCGCGCGGTTGGCGGAATTCGGTCCGGCGACGGTGTGGAACCAGTACGGGCCCACCGAAACCACCGTCAGCGTCATCTGTCACCGCTGCACCCAGCACGAAGAGAGAGTGGTGCCCATCGGCACACCGCAGACCAACTGCCACGCCTACGTGCTGGATCATCGCTTGCATCCGGTACCGGTGGGGGTGGTGGGCGAGTTGTATGTGTCCGGGGTGCAGCTGGCGCGGGGGTACCTGGGACAGCCGGCGTTGACGGCAGAGCGGTTTGTAGCAAATCGGTTCGGCCCACCGGGGGAACGCATGTACCGCACCGGCGACCTGGTGCGCTGGCACCCCGACGGCAACCTCGAATTCCTCGGCCGCCGCGACCTCCAAGTCAAACTCCGCGGTCACCGCATCGAACTCGGTGAAATCGAAGCAACTTTGACGGCGGATCCCGACGTGACCCAGGCTGTCGCCGCGGTCCACCACGACCCCCACACCGGGGACCGGTTGGTCGGCTACGTCGTCCCCCGTAATAGCGCCCACCTCGACCCGAATCGGGTCCGCGCCTTCGCCGCCCACCGCCTCCCCGACTACATGGTGCCTTCACCGATTACGGTGGTGGATCGTTTGCCGTTGACGGCGAATGGGAAGGTGGATCGGCGGGCGTTGCCGGCACCGGTGTTTCCGGTGCCGCAGTACCGGGCGCCGGTGACGGTGGCGGAGGGGGTCGTTGCCGGGGTGTTCGCGGATGTTCTCGGTCGCGAGAGGGTCGGGCTCGACGACGACTTCTTTGCCTTGGGTGGCAACTCGTTGCTTGCGACGCAGGCGGTGTCGCGGCTGGGTGTGGCGATGGATTCGCGAGTGCCGATCCGGGTGTTGTTCGAGGCGTCGTCAGTGCAGGCACTGTCGGGGTGGCTCGAGTCCCGGGCGACGGCGGGTGCACGCACGCCTCTGGGTACGCGGCAGCGACCCGAACACATCCCACTGTCCTATGCGCAGCAACGGATCTGGTTCCTCAACCGATTCGATCCACACTCACCGGTCTACAACATTCCGGTCGCCGTGCGCCTGTCGGGGACCATGGACGCGGCGGCGTTACGGACGGCGGTCGGTGACGTCGTGGACCGGCACGAGACCCTGCGGACGATCTACCCCGAAGCGGAGGCTGGCCCGCACCAAGTGGTTGTCCCGGCGGCGGAGGTCAGCGGCGCATTCGACACCGCCGCAGTGACCGAGAACGAGGTCGCCGCGCGGCTGATGTCGATGGCCTCGGCCGGGTTCGACGTCACCACATCAGTACCGGTGCGGGCGGCCTTGTTCGAGACCGCCGAAAACGAGCATGTGCTCGCCGTAGTGCTACACCACATCTGCGCCGACGGATTCTCGATCACCCCATTGGTCCGGGATCTCATGGCCGCCTATGCGGCCCGCGCCGGCGGACACGCGCCATCGTGGCCACCGCTGGCGGTGCAGTACGCGGACTACACGCTATGGCAACGGGAGTTACTCGGCTCCGACGACGACCCGAACTCGTTGCTCACCCAGCAGCTGACGTACTGGCATTCGACACTGGACGGTCTGCCGGATCAGTTGGAATTACCGGGCAACCGGACCCGGCCCGTGGTCTCGCACCGTGGACGGACACACAAGTTCACCATCGACGCGCCCACCCACCTCTCGGTCATTGATATCGCACGGCGGCACGCCGCGACCGTGTTCATGGTGGTGCACACCGCGTTCGCGGTGTTCCTGGCCCGGACATCGGGCACCACTGACATCGTCATCGGCACCCCGGTCGCCGGTCGCGGCGACCCGGCCCTCGACGATCTGGTCGGCATGTTCGTCAACACCCTGGTGCTCCGAACCCCGGTCGACACTGCCAACAGCTTCACCCAGCTGCTCTCGACGGTGCGAGAGACCGACCTGGCCGCGTTCGAGCACGCCGACGTGCCATTCGAACGGGTGGTCCAGGCCCTCAACCCGGCACGATCGACCACCCGACACCCACTGTTCCAGGTGATGCTCGCCTTCCAGAACCAGGAGCACCCGGAGCTCGAACTGGAGGGACTGACCGCCCGCATCGAGAACATCGACCACGCCGCCACCCAGTTCGACCTCACGCTGACGGCAAGTGAACGCGTCGACCGCGATGGTGCCGCTCGCGGTCTGACCGCCGCGCTGACCTACGCACAGGACCTGTTCGACGAGGACACCGTGCGCGGGTTCGCCGACCGATTCATCCGACTCCTCGAGGCTGTCGTGGCCGACCCCGACCGCCCGGTCGGCGACCTCAACCTCCTCGACCCCACCGAGAAACAACTGATCCTCGAGGACTGGAACCACACCGAACATGCGCCAACCACCGACACCCTGGTGTCGGTGTTCAGCGCCCAGGCAGCCCGTACGCCCGACTCGGTGGCGGTGGTGGATGGGGACCTATGCCTGTCCTACACCGAGTTCAAAGCACGCGTCAACCGGCTCACCCGACACTTGATCACCCAAGGAGTGGGCCCGGAAACAATTGTGGCACTGAGGATGGCCCGCTCCATCGACTTCGTCGTCGGCGTCTACGCCACCCTCACCGCCGGTGGAGCCTATCTGCCCATCGACCCCGATCTCCCGGCCGAGCGCACAAACTTCATTCTCGCAGTGGCACAACCCACCTGCATTCTGACCACCACCCACGACGAGCAAGACGATCTGCCCGAACCGGTGCCGGTCGTCCACATCGACACCCTCGATCTGGCACCGATGTCCGCGGCGCCGGTGACCGATGCGGACCGTCGTGCACCGCTGCGCCCGCAGAACATGGCGTACGTGATGTTCACCTCGGGATCGACCGGCCGGCCGAAGGGCGTGGCCGTGGCGCACAGCGCCATCGTCAATCAGGTGCGGTGGGGGGTCGAGGCGTTCGATCACCGTGCGGGTGATCGTCTTCTGCAGAGCAACGCGGTGACCTTCGACGCGTCGACCCCCGACCTCTTCGCACCACTGCAGATCGGCGGCTGCGTGGTGTTGGCGAGCCCGGACGGCCAACGCGACCCCGACTACCTCGCCGAGCTCATCCGGGCGCAGAAGGTCACCCACGTGGCGTCGGTGCCGACGATCCTGACCGCCCTGATGGCGAGCCGGTCGCCGGAAGCGCTCCGCGGCGTGCGGGTGATCTACCTCGGCGGTGAAACACTGACCGGGCAGACGGTCGCGCGGTTGGCGGAGGTCAGTCCGGCGACGGTGTGGAACCAGTACGGGCCCACCGAAACCACCGTCAGCGTGATCTGCCACCGCTGCGGGGAGGGTGAGGGCGCAGTGGCTCCGATCGGTGCACCGCAGACCAACTGCCACGCCTACGTGCTGGATCATCGCTTGCATCCGGTACCGGTGGGGGTGGTGGGCGAGTTGTATGTGTCCGGGGTGCAGCTGGCGCGGGGGTATCTGGGACAGCCGGCGTTGACGGCAGAGCGGTTTGTAGCAAATCGGTTCGGCCCACCCGGCGAACGCATGTACCGCACCGGCGACCTGGTGCGCTGGCACCCCGACGGCAACCTCGAATTCCTCGGCCGCCGCGACCACCAAATCAAACTCCGCGGCCACCGCATCGAACTCGGCGAAATCGAAACCACCCTCACCACCCACCCCGACATCACCCAAGCCGTCGCCGCGATACACCACGACCCCCACACCGGCGACCAACTCGTCGGCTACGTCGTCCCCCGCGACCACACCCCCCTCGACCCCACCGCGATCCGCGCCTTCGCCGCCCACCGCCTCCCCGACTACATGCTGCCCACCCCCATCACCATCCTCGACGCACTACCGCTGACCCCCAACGGCAAGATCGACCGCCGCTCACTCCCCGCACCCGTACCACCGACACCCCGGTTCCGGCCACCGGTCACCACCGAGCAGCGAATCGTCGCCGACATCTTCGCCGACATCCTCGGCCACGACCGCATCGGACTCGACGACGACTTCTTCACCCTGGGAGGCAACTCCCTCCTCGCCACACAGGTCACTGCGCGGCTGCGAGGGGCTCTCGGCGTCAACATCCAGGTATCGTGGATCTTCACTGATGCCACCGTGGCAGCGATCGCCGGTAGAGTCGAGGCGGTCTCCGGCGGGTCGACACCTATTGTGCCGACTTCGGCGTTCGACGTCCTGTTGCCGATCAGATCAGCCGGGGATTCCGACCCGATCTTTTGCATTCACCCAGCTAGCGGATTAGCTTGGTGTTACGCAGGTTTGGCGCCATACACCGAACCGGGACGGCGAATCTACGGGATCCAATCCCCCGAACTCGCCGAAGACGACCCGCATCCCCGTTCGATCGAGCAGTTGGCGGAGGAATACGTCCGGGTGATCCAGGCCGTGCAACCGCGCGGCCCATATCACCTGCTCGGCTGGTCATTGGGCGGAGTCATCGCCCACGCCGTAGCCACACGATTTCGCCTTCTCGGGAAGCAGGTCTCATTGCTGGCGATGTTGGACAGCCGGCTGCGCGAAGCGGAATCGACTGCAAACCAGGAATTCACTGTAGGAGACATCCTGGTCGAGCTAGCCGATCTGTTTGGATTCGGTGCTGAAGACTTCGATGCCGCGGAGGAAACCATATCGGCCGAACGAGCGACCGAACTGATTCATCTGCGGACTGGTGCATTCGAGTTTCTCCAGCCATCACACATGAAGCAGATCGTCGCATCCTTCAATGACGCGCCACGGCTGGTCGCCAATTACCACCCCCCCGTGTTCGACGGAGACGTGGTCTTCTTCGCCGCCGCAGCCGACGAGATTCACCGGGAAGTTGCCGAAAGTTGCTGGAAACCATATGTAACCGGTTCCATCGACTACTATCCCATCGATACCACGCATATTCGTATGACCACGCCGCGTGCATTGGCAGACATTGCACGAGGTCTCAACACCTACCTCGTCGACGCTGTCAGTTAGACGGTATGAGGCGCATGGGCTGGGGCTCACAACACTGCTCTACGACAACACCACCATTCAAGTCCGCTCCGACCGACGCACCGCCCAGCCCTATGGTCTCAACGGCGGCCACAGCGGTGCCCCGTCAGCAAACATCCTCAATCTCGGTGCCAATAACGAGGAACTGTTTCCGTCCAAACCACACCGCGCTGTCGGTGCCGGCGACCGGCACCGACAGGTCACAGCGGCGGCGGCTACGGTGACCCCCTCACCCGGGAGCCGCAACTCGTCCTCGACGACATCCTCGACGGCAAAGTCACGCCCGGGCGGGCACTGCACGACTGCGGAGTCGTTCTCGACGCATCAGCGACCACGGTGCTCGCCGAAGAGACCCGCGCCGAACGGACGAATCGCACCCAGTAAGTCCGGTGTCCGTGTTGTGGTGTCCTCGCGATACGGCACGGACAACACCCGCACGATCCACACCTCACCAGGCCCGTCCTAGAGATCGACAAGCACTCACGCGAAGTGCCTCATGGTAGATGGTCCCGACGAACCCCTGCCCCTCGCCGACCGTTCACCTTCACGGCTGGAGTTGCCAGACGAGATTTCCGGCGTAGCGTCCGTTCTGGGTGGGATTGCAGTACAGCGTTCGACCCTGAGAGTCGGCGGTGAACGCATCGGTGTCGAGGCAGTTACCTCCTGGATCGACCGGGAAGTGCGGATCGGTGGCGACAACACCCTCGTTTGTCGACCAGACGTATGCGTCGGTGAACTGGACGCGGACGCAGTGAACGGTGGTTCCGTCAGCGAGGACGCCGGTGGCACCTTCTTTCGATGAGCAGTAGTCGCCCAAATCAACCGTTGTCGAGTCAGATTCGGCCGCAGTCGGCGCAGGAACAGGGCTAAATTGCGGCGTTGACGTCGGAGCAGGCGTCCATGTGCCGCAGCCTTCGGATTCGAAGTACTGATCACTGGGTTTGATGGTGACGATGATCTTCGGCGAGTCGGTGAAGTCATTGGCAATGATGTCGTCGATCTCGCCGCTCGACCCCCTCAGTCGCGCCCAGTAGCAGCCGTATTCGTCGGTTTGTCCATTGCCGATGTATGTTCCGGGTGCGATGTCGATGCCGACGACTTGCGTACCGTCGCCGAAGGTAGTTGCGGGATTGGCGTGGGCCACCGCGGTACCGATTCCAATGATGGCGAGAGCTAGTGCAACGGTGCATGAAACCCTGCGAAACATGTACTTGATCTACCTTTGCTCACCGTTTGCGGACAGTTGTTGAATGGAAAAGTATCAGGGTTCGATCCTGTCCGCTCGCGCGGATGAGGAATAGCCAATCCCATGCACGCGAGTGGCCCGGAGGCGTCCGCCTTATGTCATTCACGTAAAATGACAGAACCGGAACGCCGTCATCCCTCCGCCGCCTGGGTTTTCAAAGTCCCGATTGAATACCCATGAAACACGGTGTCGTAGTGCCGGGGTTCCGTCACGAAAACTCAGCTGGGGTGTCCGCCGGGCCTTCCACACACTTGTGGCCAGTGGTTAGTGCGGGATGTCAGGCCACGATGCCGGCTCTGCGCGCGGCGCGGAGCCATTCGGGGAACTCGCTCAGCAACCGGCGATACAGCTCCGCATCGCTGATCTTCGAGATGTCGTCGACGCTAAAGAAGCCGGCGTTGTCGACCACCCGCCCTTTCAGGGTGTCGAGTTTTTCCAGAATCCCGTAGTCGGCGTGGCCAATTCCGACGAACTGCCAGAACGCGGGAAGGGCGGCGGCCCGCTTCATCAGTGCGGTGATCGGACCCTTCTTGTGGAATCCGCCATCGGTGAAGAACAGCACCAACGTCGGCATGGTTGACCCGGGTACGAGCGAAGACATGATCTCCTTCATGATCGGCAGCTCGTCGTTATAACCGCCGATCTCTGCGTAGTCGATCCCCCCGTGGGTGCCGTGAAGATGCAGATACGTCGCTGACCAGCTGTCGACCTCGTGGACCGCGATGTCGGGCAGGCGCGCGAAGCTGGCACCGTAGAGGTACGGTTCGAGCTTGCCGTCGTCGTCGACTTGCACAGCGACCGGGACCATCCGCTCGACCACCTGGTTGATGCGCTTACTCCGGTACTCGGCTTGCATGCTTCCGGTCTTGTCGATGACGAGCACCACGCGGGCACGCACCCCGGAGGCGCCCTTGTCGAGCAGAACCTTCGCGACCTCACGTTTGCGCAGGTCCAGCTTCTGCCGTTTGTCGAGCGAGAGCTTCGCTTCATCGGCCACCGTCCGGACGCCGAGTGGATCCGGCTGGTTCGACTGATGTGCCTGCGGGGTGACCTGCGGCGGCGCTTGTGTCGTTGGCCCATCCGAGATCTCGACGCCGTGGTGGTTGACGAGGGCATGCAGACCGGTGTCCCAGCCGGCGGATACGTTCCGGACCTTCCAGGTGTTGTTGCGGCGGTACACCTCGAGCAGGATCGCCGCTCGCTCCGTGGTCAAGCCGAGGGCTCGCGCGGTGACACGTTGACCGGTCGACTGCTCGACGGTGACGCCGAGGTTCGCTACTGCCGACAGGCTGCCCGCGGCGTTCTCGTCGAGCGCCACCGCGATCGACAGTTTCACGATGTTGGCGGGGACGGCGCGGAGGTCGATGGTGATGCGGTCGGCCGCGACCAGCCGCACTGCGCCCTCCGGCGATGACGGCTGGTTGAAGAAGATGAAGTCGTCGTCGGAGCGTACCCGCTGATCAGCGCCGAGTTGGAAGGCCAACAAGTCGATGGTGCCGCCCTGTTGGACGCCGGAGATGGACAGCGTCACGGGTCCGCCGTCCAGGGTCGTGTTTTCACCGCGGGCAAGCTCTGACATGAGATCCGGCCGGATGGCCGATTCCTTTCTGCTGGGACCAGGGAGCACGGTCTAACGGAGGTCTAACTACGGTGTGGCGGGCGCGGATGGAAGCGACTTCATGAGGTGGGAAGTCACTGTTGGTAACGCTCGGTCATCTGCAAGATATACAGACAACGTGAATGTGTTCTGGTAGCACTGAAACCGAGCCCGAACGAGGCAGATGTCCGCTCGTCTGGGTAAGTCCGGCAACCGATCACGCGCTGATAGTACGTGCTCGGCTACCAGACGGTGACCTCCTCTCACGTGTCCGAATCCTCACGATCTATGGTGAGCGTGCTCGGACACTCGAGCGGGGTCGCCAAATGAAGCGCTCCCCCAATTCATGCGTGAAAGGATCCCCATGGGCGTCACTCTTGCCAAAGGCGGCAACGTTTCCCTCGACAAGCAGGCGCCGAACCTGACTGCAGTAGCGGTGGGACTCGGCTGGGATGCGCGGTCCACCACCGGCGCCGACTTCGACCTGGACGCGAGCGCGCTCGCAACCGGCGAAACCAAAAAGGTTCTGTCGGACGATCACTTCGTGTTCTACAACAACCTGCGCTCCCCCGACGGCTCGATCGAGCACACCGGCGACAACCTCACCGGCGACGGGGACGGCGACGACGAGGTCATCAACGTCGATCTGCAGGCCGTGCCGCCGAACGTCACCAACATCTTCTTCCCCGTCTCCATCCACGACGCAGTCACGCGGGGACAGAACTTCGGTCAGGTCACCAACGCCTACATCCGCGTCGTCGACCGCGCCACCGGCAGCGAACTGGTCCGCTACGACCTGTCCGAGGACGCGTCCAGCGAGACCGCGATGACCTTCGGTGAGCTCTACCGGCACAACGGTGAGTGGAAGTTCCGAGCCATCGGCCAGGGCTACGCGTCCGGGCTGGCCGGTATCGCCCGCGACTACGGCGTCAACGTCTGACAATCGTCCCCCAACGGACGCTGGTCACCTCACTGCCCAAACCACTGCCGGTGGGCTCACGTGCCTCACGTGAGCCCACCCCAGTGCTTTTCCCTGCAGTAACCACCCTGCATGCCCACTAGAGAAAGGCCACGCTTCGTGGTTCTGCGAATATTCGGCTGGTCCTTCGCGGTCACGATCATTGCGTTGATCGTCGCCGCCATCTACGGCGGACCCCAAGCCGTCATGCTCGTCGTGATCCTCTCGATCCTCGAGATCTCGCTGTCCTTCGACAACGCCGTCATCAACGCCACCGTCCTGCGACGCATGAGCGAGTTCTGGCAGAAGATCTTCCTCACCGTCGGCATCGTCATCGCGGTGTTCGGCATGCGACTGGTCTTCCCCCTCGTCATCGTGTGGCTCGCGTCCGGCCTCGGCCCCGTCGCCGCCCTCGACCTGGCTCTCAACCCGCCTGCCGACGGTGCCGCGTACTTCCCCGACGGCAGCGCCAGCTACGAAACCCTGCTCACCGACGCGCACCCGCAGATCGCGGCATTCGGCGGCATGTTCCTGCTCATGCTGTTCCTCGGCTTCATCCTGGAAGAGCGCGAGATCACCTGGCTGTCCTGGCTGGAGAAGCCCCTCGCCCGCATCGGCAAACTCGACCAACTCGAGGTCGTCATCGCCGGCGCCCTGCTGCTGATCACCGCCGCCTACATCGCCCCCGACGACACGATCTCCACCGTGATGATCGCCGGCGTCCTCGGCATGATCACCTACATCGCCGTCAACGGACTCGGTGAACTGTTCAACACCGAAGAGGGTGACGAAGACTCCGAGACCACCACATCTTCCGGACCCACCCAACTCGCGAAGGCCACCGGCAAGGCCGGGTTCTTCCTGTTCCTCTACCTCGAGGTCCTCGACGCGTCGTTCTCCTTCGACGGCGTGATCGGCGCCTTCGCGATCACGTCCGACCCGATCATCATCGCCCTCGGCCTCGGCTTCGTCGGCGCGATGTTCGTCCGCTCCATCACGGTGTTCCTGGTCCGCAAGGGCACCCTGTCGGACTACGTGTACCTCGAGCACGGCGCCCACTGGGCCATCGGCGCACTGGCCGTCATCCTGCTGGTGTCCATCGGCTACCACGTCAACGAGAACATCACCGGACTCGTCGGTGTCGCCCTCATCGGCGCCGCGTTCATCTCCAGCATCATCCGCAACCGTCGCAACCCCGAGCCGATCGCGGTTGACGACCACGACGACCAGGCCGAGTCGGTCCCCGTCGGCTGACCCCGACCCCGAGATCAAGGAGCCACCATGGCGATCGACTACACCAGACCCTCCACCGGGGCACCACAGGGCGGTGTGAACCTGAGCAAGGTCACGCTGTCAAAGACGGCTCCGACCGTCAGCCTCGCCAAAGCAGGCGAGCAGCAGGGCGCCATGCGGGTCAACCTGAACTGGTCCACGGGCGCACCGCAGCCGAAGAAGGGCTTCTTCGCAAAGCTGGCGGCCGCGGCCGCGCCGGCGGGCGGAGTCGATCTCGACCTCGGCTGCCTGTACGAACTCGCCGACGGCTCGAAAGGTGTTGTCCAGGCACTGGGCAACAGCTTCGGCGCCATCAACGCCCACCCGTTCATCCAACTCGACGGCGACGACCGCACCGGCACCAACGTCGGCGGCGAGAACTTGCATATCAACCTCGCCCGCCCGGAAATGTTCCGGCGAATCCTGGTGTTCGCGATGATCTACGAAGGCGCACCGAACTGGGCGGCCGTCGACGGTGTCGTCACCCTCTACCCCACCTCGGGTCCCCAGGTTGAGGTGCGGTTGGACTCACCGAACAACAACGCACCGATCTGCGCCATCGCGATGGTTCAGAACACCGGCCGCGAAATCACCGTCACCCGCGAAGTCCGGTACATCAACGGCAGCCAAGACGAACTCGACAGCGCCTACGGGTGGGGCCTGAACTGGACCCCCGGGAGCAAGTAGCGCCTCCGGACACCGGCAGAAAAAACAGCGGGTGCCGTGGACAGTCACACTGCCCACGGCACCCGCCCTGCGGTTCGAGAGGAACACCATGCAACTGCGCAAGGGACAGAACCGTGCACTCGCCGCGTCCAGTGCCACAGTGACCTGCAGGTGGAGACCCATCCCGGACGCCGACGCCGACCTGTCCGCTCTCCTACTCACCGCGGGAAAGCTCCGCAGTGACGCCGACTTCGTGTTCTACAACCAACCACACTCCCGCGACGGTGCAATCCGCCCCGAAGGAAAACGGGAGACCGGCGGCCTGATCGAAGACCGGACTTCCTGCTCACCATGGCGACAGCATCGCGCTCCTTACTTCACCAGCGACGTACTGGGTCCCTTAGCCGACACCCCACTGGTGGGCGGGCACGATTCTGCGCTGCGCCTCAGCGTATTCGCAGTAGCGACGAGAGGCGGGAACCCAGAGCGCCGCCATCGCCACGATTCCGCTGAGTACGGTCACCACCACGATGGGGCCACCGAGGAGACCGAACAATGAAATGACCGCAAGGACGGTGCCCACGATTCTGGGCCACGGCCGACCTCTGAACACGGCAACCCCGAAGGCGGCGTAACTGGCGGCGAAGATCACTGGCATCCCGACGACAACCCACATCAGTCCGGTCGCGGTCCCCTCGACATAACCACCCCCGGCTTCGGCTGCCCTACCGGTCGTGTCGAACGAGAGAAGCGTGTTCGTTCTCCTCTGGACCTGGAGGATCGACACAACTTCGACCACACCGGAAACCACGCTGAGCACGGACGCCAGCAGCAGAGTACCGAACGCGATGTAGATCGAAGGCGGCTTGGCCACCCTCGGCGCGGGTGTGGTCACCGCCGACGCAATCGAATGGAGGAACGGGTTGTCGCCGGGATGAAACGCCCCATTCGTCGCCGTCTCCGGCGCTCGACCCGCGCCGCCCCCAACGAACCAGGGATCATCAGGTTGATTCAATGTCAGAACTCCTCGCTGAAATCGTCCCGCCTCTTATAGGACCCCGTGCTCGGAGAGCACCCATCGGACCGGATCCAGGCAACGGAACGGCGAGATGCCGTTCTGGTGCAGCCTTTCGCCGACCGGGGACGCACCGAGAGCGGAGACTGCGAAGAACCTGTTCCGGTACTGCTGACCAGTGACCGGGTTCTCCATCGACTGCAGCATCGGACCAGCGTCCAATTTCTGCAGCAGGCTCCGCACCTCCTCATGCAGCAGCTGACCGTCCTCGTCCGCATACGGGGCCTGATCGAGGCTCGGATCGCGAGAAAACGCCGCACCTGCATTGGACATGATCTGACTCCACTGACCACCCTGGACTTCCTCCAAGGCTTGAAGTGCATCGAACTTCGACAGAACCACGGCAACCCGAGGAGTTCCGTAGCCCAACATGTTCATCACGGTGCGCAGCACGACCTTCGGATCGCCGCCGCGATTCGCTTGCACCGGAACCAGATCGCGAAGCTGATCGCCGATCTCCTCCACCCGCAGCGGATCGAACAGGAACAGAATGGCATCGGCGACCTGAAAAAACTGCCAAGAATGACCGTCCGTGTTGCCCGACTCCAAGTCTTCGCCCGCGACATCCCGGATCACAAGGAACCGTCGCACCTCATTCCACACGCCAAGGCTGAAGATCAGTGGCTCACGCTGATACGAATCTCCGGTATTCGACGACGGTGTCGACACCAGGATCCCGCGCTCCTCGAACAGCGGGTTCTCATAGTTCTTCCGGTAGTTGTAGTCCGTTTCCGGGGTTGCCGGCTCGACAGCTCTGTTCATCCGCTCGGCCAGAAGCTGCAACTGCTTGATCATCACCGCGATGTAGACGGTCTTCCCGGTCGCCCGCGCTCCGGCCATCGCGATGCACGTCGCTTGCCCCCATCTCCAGTGCGGCGGAAGGACGTAATGGCAAATAGGGCAGATCTCTACCGCGGCGCCGCCGAGCTGAGTCTCCGGGAAGTTCGGCGGAGGTGTCCAGTCCGGTGCGGCGTCGGCGGGCTTTTGAAGATCACAGGTCTTGCCTCCAACCACCGGAGATCCCGTGAACGCCGTCTCACGTTCATCCGGTTCGGTTCGCTGAGGGGCCGCTTCCGTCCACGCGAACCACTCGTGGGTGAGAGTGTTGAAACACCGTGGGCACTTCGTCATGACACTGTTCCTGGCAGGCGGCCATGAACATGTGCCAGGGGCCGCAAAAGGGCCTCGACGACCTGGTCGACGATCTCCGGATCTCCGAGCAGAAACTCGGACGTGCCGACCCCGTTCGGCGACGGCGGTACCACTGCGCCGACAAAATCAGGGGAGGACAGCGCGGCACGAGAGGGCGATGCGACAACGGTGACCGCGAGGGGATGGTCACTCCCACGGGCGGCGCCCGAGGCTGAATCCGTGACGAACAAGGTCATTCGACGCACGCCCGACACCGGCGCCACAGTGGTAACCGAAGGGTCGAAGCCGACACCGCACTTCGACGTCAGCAGAGCCTCTTGTGTGCGCGCGGCCAGTTCGGTCACGTCGGCCGCAGGCAAACCGGCACTTCGATGCCCGATCAGCGATACCCGCGGCGCCTCGTCCGCGGACACCACCGATGAGATGCCGGCGACGATGTCCATGATTGCGTGGACGCTGCCGTTCCGAACAGATCCGAGCATCGAGAGACTGGTGTCGATGCGCACGTCAATTCCGGTCTGACGCTCGTCGGGGACCTGGTCCACCCCTAGGACGGCGCGGGCGGCGGCGCGGGCTCGGGAGGCCAGGGGTCCCAATGGCACTTCCGGGTCTTCGAGCCGGGTAGTGACCGCAAGCCGGTCACCGTCCGGGCCGATGGTAGCGAGCTCGAGGTAGCTGAGCCCGGACACGTCACGTGCCGTCAACTGCGCCCGATCGGGATCCGGGTCCTGTGCGCTGTCGACAGCGACGGAGACATGGATCGTCGTGCCGGTCGGGAACGTCGATCGCCCCTCACCCGGCAGAGCCACGATCAACGTTTCATGCTGCACGCGCGGCAGAATCAACAGCACCGGGCTGTGCACGATGGCGCCCGCGTCAGCGTTTCCATCCCTGCGGGCGGCAAGCGCAGCCGAACCCGGCTCCCCCACCACGGCCATCGACACGGCGAGTGGGCGGCGCGGGAGGTACGCCCGGCTCTTGCCATCCAGAACGTGGGTCACCATGAGGTTGGTTCCTCTCGCTGAGCTGTCGGCCTGTTCGCGCGTCTGCCGCACACGCTGCGGCGGATCGTCAATGGATCCATGTGTTCTGCCTTTCCGTGGATCCGATTCCAAATTCCCGGAGCCATTGCGCCGCGACGGGCTCATAGCCGCGAATGGTTTCCTCACCGCGGGCGGCGGACATGTTCCGCACGTCGGGCCAGATGGCGTCGCGGATGTCGGAGGTGGTGCGGGGCCCGGCGTATCTGCCGCTCTGCACCAGACTCTCCGCAACGTCGTCCAACCACAACGGCCCATGCGGTTGCCCGTGTGGATTCGTTCCGAGCACACCGATGAAAGTCGAATCGTCTGTCTGAGCGGATGTGTGTGCGAGGGAAATCAAGATGGCCTGCGCAACGACCCAGTCGATGTCGAGAGCACCGCCTGCCACGAGTTCGGTGACGGCAGGAACGATGTCAAACACATGGGTCTCGAACAGTGACTCGAAGCGCAGAGGGCTTGATTCACCGGCATCCGCCGCCCAAGGAACGCCCATGGACTGGGCAGCGACGATGAGCACACACACATTGACCGCAAGATCGACTGGCACCGACTCCTCGTTCAGGAGACTGCATTCGGGGATCAGCACCTCGGCATGGTTGTGCACCAGCTCTTCCAACGCGGTCTGATCAATCACACTCCACTCTCGGATCCCACGAATCGACGCAGCGGCGACTGCGACGCAATCCGCGCCGCAAACCGACGACTGCACACGTAGGACGCTATCGTGCTGTGCACCAAGATAATTGATTAGATCGACCAGGTCGGAGTCGTACTCACACCGCAGCAACGAATCCGCCGCCACACCGGGCGGAACACGATCACCGAACTCATCGAACAGCACCAAGATCTCCGTGACGGTCAGCGACGCAGCTCGGGTGAGTTCCACCAGTTCCGCGTGCACATCCGCATCGGTCCGCTGATCTGCCTGAAGTAGGTGACGAACAGCCAATTTCGCATACGGGAGAACCTGCTCTCGATCCTCGACGGTGCCGTTGTCAGAGACGAGGACCGAATGAACGTACTCGGCAAACAACATGCTCTCGACGTTGCCGGTACCTGCAACCTCCGGTCCGGACGCCTCTCGCGGGAACAGCCACCGAAGTACGGGGCCGCTCAGCCGGCGCCCGAAATCGCCGGAAGCCATGTTGGGCGCCGCCTCGACCACGGGGCGCACCACATTCCCCAGAGTGGACCCCGAAAGCTCTCCGACACGCGCGACGAACGCGTCCCCGAACACGTCATCGAACAACACATCTAGACGAGCGCGCTCGAGCACCTCGGACAGCATGTCCTGCACCTCGGCAGTGACTGGACTCGAAGCCATCGTCAACATCGCCAGGTCGGCGACCCGCAGCGCACGAAACAGTAACTCTTCGGACCCGCGCTCATCGATGTCAGGGCGCCGAGCGGACTCCAGCAGACCCTTGACGGCGGTGTCGATCGCAACTCGGACCTCATCGGAAACCCGCGGAACCAGCTGCGGCGGAACCACCGGCGGGACGGTAGGTCCAAACAGCCAATCCTCGTCCTCGAGAGCACGTTCAACATAATGAACCGCGGCCATCGAGGCATACGCATTCCGCACATCCAACTGCATCAGCAGACGCCACGCCTCTGCAGCCCGTCCTGGTGCCGCCGAACCATAGATTTCACGCACTTGCTCGAGCAGCCTGGGGGTGTCATGCACATGGGTGGGCGAATCCTCGAGGATGACCTTGATGGCCTCCTGGTGACCATCGCTCACCTCTTCTGTGGACGCCACGGCCATCGCCAGCGGCCACATCGGCGACAACCCGATATCGCCGACCTCATGGGCGAGATCGTCCTGCTGGGTCAGCACCTGCTCGGCGGTACCCGCATCGATCAGGATCGACTGCGCAAGCATTGACCACGGTGTGACCGCGACCGTCGTAAGCCCGTCCTTGGTGACATGCGGTTCAGAACCGAGCAGTCCCAGGCTCGGTTCCTCGTACTCGTCGATCACCACGTACGAAGGATCCGTCTTTAACCCGTCCCGGTCCGATACCGGCACCGCAATCAGATGCAGGCCCCGCCGGACACCTTCGGCAACGGAATGCGCCTTGTCGTGGGTGGACCACGCAAACCGCCGAGCGGAACCAGGTGACATGAAGTAACTCACGGCACCGATCCACATCACCGCGGTATCCGCATCGCTTACCGTCAGCACCACCGACGGACCACCGGCCATCGCCCCGGCAACCGCATCGAGAAGGACCTGGAAAAGTCCGACGCGGAATACCGCGGGATCGTCCAGAAACTCGAGCACCCGCGCCCGCGTGACCGGCCCGTCCGGCACCGGCGATCGCGCGCCCTCGAGCGACGACTCCAACACCGCCCTGGCCCCGTACGGCGTCAGCCACCCCGACCACTTCCACAGCTCGACGGGTCGCAGCGACGACGTCGACGCATCAAGTTCCCGATCCAGAACCACGTGCGCGAACACGTTGCCCGGGCGCCCGGATCCATCCAATCCGGCATCGACCGTGTGCCAATACGCGGCACCACCTTCGGCCGCCGCATACATCAACCGGGCGGGCCGCCCGTCGATATCCGCCGGAGTCGGGAACCGGGGCAGCGGCGGCTCGAGGTCGAATCGAGTGGAAATCCACGCCGTCAGAGCCGAACGCTCACGGTCGGAAAGCTCACCCGCGGTGCTCTTGACCTGCCACCCGCCTCCAGAACCGGACCCATCATCGAACGAGGTGTACGTCAGCTCGCCGAACCGACTCCCAGGAGCGACGACCTGTGGATACTCGGTCGGCTCGGGCAGAACAGAGCTCATGCCGACGACCTCGAACCCGGCTCCAGCCTCAGCGTGGAAATCGCCGGGTCGAGCATGGCGAATCTCCTGGCACCGAACTGGGCACGATTGGAGTCGACGAACAGACGCACGTACCCCGCGTGACCACCCACGTCAGCCTTCCAGCCGGTGTCAGCCCAGCCCCTCGACAATCGGGGCAGAACGCACTGCATCACCGGCCGATCTTCGCCGGCACCTCGCAGCGGCACACTATTGCCGTCGCGGGAGCTGAGCGGCAACCGATCCCGATTGAACACCAGCACGAGCGGCGGAGGCGACTCCACATCCTCCGCACAATACAAATGGATGGAGACCCACGACGACGCGCCGGGATTGTCGTCGCGCCGCAGGCCGTACGCCATCCGCACCAACCCGTTGTACTCGATCGACGTGACCGTTCCCGTGATCTGTTCACCGCGGGAGAACGCAATCGGCACGAGGTGCACCGAGCATCCGCCGGCGGGAAGGGTCGACCGAATCGACATTCCTCCGTCTCGCCGGTACTGGCGCGCAGAGATCTCATCAGCATCGGCACTGGTGGAAACCTGATCGAACGGCAGCCCCATCGGTCCGATGTAGGCGAGGACCGCCGCCGCCGACTTGGGCCAGCCAAAGGTGACGATCTGCTTGTTGCACCGCTCGATGATCCGCGCATTACTGACCGGCGCGATGGGCCGCGTCTGGACTGTCGTGGCGCCGACACGTGCGGTGCCGTTCAGCAGGGTGACGGGAGTCAGATACGCGCGATCCCACCCGCTCGGCCACGGAACACCGACCATCCGCGATGTGCGGCCCTCCCCCGCCACTGCGGGGTGCGCCAGCCGGGTCTCATCGGTGAGCCCCTGCGGGTCGAGAGAAGCCTCGGGCACGTCCGAATCCTGCAATCCCGCGTCCGGCGGAGACTCCGTTCGGTAGATGACGACGCGACCGGCCGACGGATCTGTCCAAACGAGGTCGAAATACGGGATGTCGCCGACGTCCTCGGACTGCACCGTCAGATCATTGACCGACTCCAGCACCACCGACACCAGAATTTCACCCTGCGCGGGCTGCGATAGCCGTGTGCCACCGTTGACGACAACCTCGGACATCGCCCGGTAGAGGTAGCGGGCGCCGCGCTCGACCTCACGGTCCACGAAACCTGTGAGATTCGGTTGCCCGGAACAGATTTCGTTACGGGGGTCATGAACCACCGGCGATCCGGCGCCCAACGGTATCCGGTGGATCCGCACGGCCTGGGTGCCCGACCAGACGTTCCATTGGCCGATCACCCGGCCTTCGTCCTCAGTGAGAACGAAATCAGTAACAGGGCTGACGATCTCGCCCTGCGCGATCAACACTGGTTGCCGTTTACGTGCATCGTCGACGTCCGCTCCGGCGTGACACCAGATCTGCAGATTACGCACGGCTGACGCGAAGAAGCGCCCGTCATCCCACGTGGTGTCGAGCGTGACACCGACGAGGTCACCGGCTTCGGGCTTATGCGGCACCGAGCCTTCACCCGACACGATCCGGTACAGGGTGACCGCGGTCTGGGACGCGTGCGGTGTCCAGGAGAGCGTGTACCCGTCCACGGTCTTCGTGAATTTCAGTCCGGTCGGGACGACGTCGGTCTCGCCGTATTCATATTCGCAGAAGTCCGCGGTGACGAGCTGATCCAACAGTCCTACAGTTCCGGTCTCACCCGGCGGCACTTGCACCGCAGGCTCCGGCCTGGAACCCGCAGCCGAAGCGGGCTTCTCGCTGGACGGCTGCTCGTCGACGGGCTCCGCAAACGAGGCGAGAATTGCTGCGATCTCTTCGGCAAGTGCAGTCGCAGGACCCCTCAGTTGTCGTCGAACCTGCTCGACTGAGGTGTGGCCGTACTTGATCAGATTGTGAAATGTGGCGTCTTTGATGGTCTCCGCGTACTCCACGCCGTTCGCAATCTGCTGCGCACGCCACGCGAACAGGGCGTCGATCGGCGTGAGAACCGGTTCCGACTCCGGGACAGGCTCGGGTGCGGGCGTGGGGGCGGGAGCAGTGACGGGGGCTTGCCGGCGAACAGGCCCACTCGCGGGGATCAGAAGGTCGTCCGGGAGGTGGCGGACGACCTCGAGAGGGTCCATGCCGAACTTGATCTGATGCAGGATGTGCACGATCGTGTCGGCCCAGTCGACCGCCGCGGCGGACGGCGACTCGGACCTCCATGCGTCCTGGCTGGCTGCTATCCGCCGAATCTCGTCCTCGGTGGGCACATCGAAGCCAAGAGCACCAGCGGGACGGGACCATGCCAGCAGTGCGGTCTCTCGTCGGGCCTGCTTGTCGCTTGCCATGTCAGAACCTGAAGCCCTCTTCTGCCCGTGGTGGTTCAAAGCTGTCGACCGCGGGTGTTCCGGACGGTGCGCGGCCACCAGCGTGCGCTGTCGGGAACACCGGCACATCCCACTGGTCTACGTGCGTGTCTGACCCGGTGGTCGGTGCGAACTGAAGGTTGTCGACGGACAACCCATCGCTGAACTGTGTAACGACACTGACGGATCCGATGCCGGCGTAGGTACGAGTACGCACGTCATCCTTCACGGCGGTGAGTCCCCCGGTGGTCGCCGAATCGGTCAACACCCCTCGATCGAAATGGTCCGCCCTTCCACCCGGGCGTTCCTCCCCCACACCCGCCATGAAGTCCTCGATCGACGTCGACCTCGTCAGCCCGTCGACCTCCACATCGACAGTGCCCACCAGCGAACGAACCAACTCCGACTTCGGACCGAGGAGATTGGCGCGGGCCTTGTCCCACATCAATGCAGCGCCGGTGGACGTCACCGTCCCGTCGAACAGCGTCGACGACCACCGCTCGAGCGGCGAACCCGATCCACTACCTGCTTCCGACCACAGCATCCCAGGGTTCGCAGCGATGTCGCGGCCTTCAATCCCGAGCGACGTGCCCGCATTGCCGAGGATCCGCTCCCACGATGAGGTCAACCATCCCATATTGAACAGGTCCTGCCGCAAGTACTCGGCCGCAGTCGACACCTCCTCGGAGTGCGGCGACGCGTACCCGATCGCGGTGCTCTTCGGCAGACCCCATGCGATGCGTCCGTCGTGCGAGGGGCGTACTTCATCCGGTCCCAAGGGCTCGGCGAGGAACGCGCCGAGCGCTCGGCTCCACACCAAGTACTGGCTGTACGCGCCGGCAAGACGATCGAGGTCACGCAACCCACTGCGAAGATTGGCTTGGTCCACCTCGAGATCGGCGACCCCCTTCTTACGTTTGTTCAACTGCTGGAACAGCTCTTGCTGGCTACGCATGAAGACGATCACCAACCCGACGAGCCACAGCACGATCGCCGCCACAATCACCAGCGCTCCACGCCACCACACCAACCAGTCCTGGGCGATGGCCACCGCCGACGCCGCGATGACAATCACCAGCAGGACGAACGTGATCTGCGCCCACCGCGCAAGAGTCGTATGCCGCCGGCTCCCCTCCACCGGCTCCTCACCAGCTGCCCGCAGCCTGGCCAGCAGCTCCCGGACCTCTTGGAACGTAGCGTGGAACTGTCCTGCGATTCGCTGCCCCACCACGACACCGAAACTGTTGGCGCCCCGTCGTTGCCACTCATCGAGTGCGGCACCAGTACGCCGGGCCTCCAGACCGATGTTGGGGTCCTGATCCAAAGTCCCGAGCTTGTTCCGGAGCTCACGAATACCCAGACTGTCGGTGGCATCGACGCTGTGGGTTCCCACCGTCGCCGCCACGATGCCCGGGATCTGGTCGAACCTCTCGGACGGACCCGGCACCGCATCGGATGCTCGTCGGAGGATTCCCCGACTGGCCCCCACTTGCACGGGAGGAAGATCCGCCGATCGCGCGCCTGCATCCGCGAGCGTCAAAGATGCGCGGCTGTAGTCCTGCCACAGATCGGACAGGTCCACCCGCGCCGAATGATGCTGTTCGTCACCAGGCGAATCCATGGTTCCACCGAGTTGCTCCGAGGCATAACCGATCTCGGACCAGCTCGCCAGATCACCTTGCGATGTCCGGCCCTTGACCACGACCTCGTAAGCAGACGGCGCAGCCCCGAACACCGTTGCGTGGACCGCATTCGCCACTCCCGTGGACACGCTGTTCACCACTCGCGCATACCATGCCGCCGGCGCATTTCGCAGTGCCGCCCACAGGAACGAGAAGAACATGCGCAGCGCTTCCCAGAAACCGACACGCTGCGAATCGATCACCTCGTAGGCCAACCGTGGGCCCCGAAGCACACTGGCGTGTTTGCGCCACAGAGCGTCCGCCATCGACCGGGTGGCCAGCGACACGTCGTTGATGTACGTCACCGGGGCACCGTTCTCCCGCGGCAGCGGGAAACCGCCCTCCTGCGCAAGGATCTTGCCTCGAAGCTCGTCCTCTGCCACCGACGTATCGAGCCGCCGATAGAACGACCGGGCAATGCGGACCAGGTGACCGGGAAGAACCGGCTTGTCATCGAGTGGAGCGTGCTCGACATCGCTCCACAGTCCGGTCACACCCGCCACAACCGGCGCCGCGAACCGCCCCAAATCCGCAGCTCCACTGGCAGGACCGAGTGCCACATGTCCCATGCCCGGACCACGCGCGTCCTCAGGCGCCACAAGCACGTTGTGCCAACCATCGAGCGCACACACCGCGCCCGCGGCCGGAGCACTACCCGGGCGCGCGAGAAGAAGCCGAACACGAACGACCCGGGCACCCCCAGACGTCGAGGTCGCCAACTCCGCGAAACGCCGCTCCACGGCTGTGTCCAGCGGTTCCTCGCCGCCGATCACCGGAACGAGAACACCGAGCCGAAGAACATCGATCCGCTGCGCGGACACGACCTCCTGCAGCGTCGTGTCAAACTCACACCCCCGCTCGACCCGCACCGCCTCGACCGGGTTCCTGGCCGCCCCGTCACCGTCGATCCAGATGAACGGTTCGATCAACCGTGCAGCAGACAAATCCTTCAGGACATCCTTGACCCCCTCCGCGATGCCGCGGGGCGCCAGGAACACGGTCAGTTCGGACATGTCAGATCGCTCCTCGTTGGGGGATCTCGAATGCGTCACCAGATGCCGGCCAACTCGATGTGGGCGGCTGCGGCACCCCACTGTCCACACCCACCTTCGGGCGCAACGCAGCCAACGCACACTCGTCGACCAGAGAAATCAGCTTTCCTGTCGCCCAGAACACATCGGGGGCGACGTCCCGGAAGATGGGCGTCTTCGATGCCTGAGCCCGCACCGTAATAGTGGAGAACACCCCACCACCGACAGCTCCCGCCTCTCCGACCGCGCCGCCCGACCCAGGCGGCATGTAGTGCCGACCCGCGAACTCCCGCGACTCCTCCAGCGACAACTTCACCCGCCCGGCCCGTTCCTGCACCGTCACCGATTCGCCGGTCTCCGGGACACTCGATCCCACACCCGTATTCGTCGCACCCGTGCGGAGCCACTCGGTCAGATGCGTGGCCGCCGACAGTCCGAAGATGCCGCTGACCTCGTCCTCCGCCGACCCGTCATAGATTCGCCGCAGTGCCCGGTACGGCAACATCGACGACATCACCGGCGGTTCGTGCGACTGGGCCATCGCCAACAGCACCGATTCGAGGACCGCGGGCAGCCAGTCGTAGTCCGCCGAAAACTCCGACGGCGGTGTCAACAGCGGGTTCGGGAACTCGAGCCACCGCCCGGCCTCCTCATCCCAGATCCGGGCCGGTTCCACGAACGGCGCCTGGGGCAGATGAATGCGGCCGACGATCTGACCGAGAATCCACCCGGCCACCAGCGCCCGACGCTCAGCAACATGCATGGGCAGGGACGCAGCCAGAGGACGAGCCCGCCGCATCGTCCAGAACGCCTTCCGCTGGGACGGCGACGACTCGAGCCATTGGCGCGCCGCCGGCTCGAGGACTGAGTTGTACGCCAACGGAGAATAGTTGGGATACGACCCGAAGATGTCGATCCGCTTGATCTGCTTCTCGTCACTCAGCGCATTCCTGAGGACATCTTTCGTCTTCTCATCGATCCGCGAACCCTCGTCGAGGGCGGCGAGAAGGTCATCACCCACTCGCAACCCGCGGAACGGCACGGACGAGAACTTAAACCGGTACTCCATCTGGCGATCGCCGTGAATAGCCTGCAACGCCTGCTCATTCACACTGGCCAACGGTTTCGCGAGCGAGATCGCCTGCCCGAACTTCGAGACCACATCCCGGTGCCGGCCCGAGAGTTCCGACTCCGCAGCACCCACACCGGTGACGAACTCCTGCAACGACACCGAACAAAACTTATCGAACGACTCACCCGTCCGCGCCACATACCAACGAGCACGCGAGAGCAACTCAGCGGGCCGAGTGTGCACGTCATACTTGGACGGTGACGAGATGATCGACTCCCCGGTCCCGGGATCAGTCGGGAACACCCGAGATCGCCACGTGGCGGTCCGTTCGACGAGCGGCAACTCCTCCCCCGGCGCCCGCGTCCCATCAAGGGTCTGCCACTGCCCCGTGATCACCTGAGCGGCCGCACGGACCACCGCCTCGCCGAACCCGCGTTGATCGACGCTCTGCAGACCCACCGACGCAGGCAAATCGAGCTCGTACCGCTGCTTGAAATCAGCAGAGCTCGTCAACATCACCTCGTTGTTCGCTTCCGCGAACCGACTCGGCACCCGCTCATCGCTGTCCGACGGCCACGCCGCATACTGCGTGGTCTGCAGTCGCGCCAGACCGAGATCACGAGTCTGTTCCAACGACGCCTGACGCAGGAGCGTGTGCGACTCGTTCAATGCAGCGATCAGCGGATCGAAAACCTCCGCCACCATCGCACCCGCCGCAGCACTCAGATGCGCCGACAACGTCGCGTAGATCTGCCGCTCCACCGTCCTACGCGCCCCCTCAATGACGCTCTGAACAATCTCATTGGCGTTGGCGATGTTGCCCCGCAAAGCCGCCAAAGTGGTCCGCACATCCTCCGGCGGAGCGGCGATATCCTGCGGCGCGTACTTGCTGATGTCCTGCGTTGTCGTCAAGATGTCGTTCTGCATGTACTGCGACACCCGCTTGACCAACGCAGTCGCATACGGCAACCCGAGCTCAGCGATCGCCGCCGCGACGACACCCTCGAGCCTGCGCGCGAAGTCCAGATGCCACCGGTAGGCCCACGAGTACGCGGCGCTCTGCGCGCCCGACAGCAACGCGGCACGTCGAACACTCAAAGCGCGGTTCACCTCGGGAACCCAACTCGACGCATTCAGACCGTTACCCGACGGGATGTAGTCACGCAGCTCGCCGTCCACCACCTGCGCCGACAAACCAAGGGCGTCGCTCGACGGAAGGACCGTAGAGGTCACCCAGTTGCCGATATCCAACGGCAAATTCGAACCCGTCGACACCGCCGGCAGACCCAGCCTCCCGCGGATATTGCCCCACTGATTGTCGAGAATCGCACCCGCCTGCTCATCTTCCGACGCCGGATTCCCGATCTGCACATGCCCCCGCAGCAACTTATCCGCGCTGCTCCGCGCCAATCGCTGGGCCGAGTACTCCGCGTACCGGTCGCGGCCCATACTCAGACTCGCGAACCCGAAAGTTCCCCACGGCAACGGATCCCAGATCTCGTTACCCCAACCCAGAAACTCCCGACTGCCGGGCAGGCCACCACCGTTGGTCAAGTCCCACTCGACGAACTGCTGCGTTGCCGACTTGCTCATCATCAACGCCGACAGCCCACGCCCAAGCCCTCGATACACCGCATTCGGGGTGCCGTCTCCGAACAAGGTCCGTTCCGCCCCGACGTACCGGCCCACCGGGAACACCCGCGCAAACGGAATCAGTTCACCTTCACCGTTCTGCTGACCCAGAGCCCGCAGAATCGACACATCGTGCTCCCGAGCAGACCCAGTCTGGCTGGCCACGATCTCCCCGAGCATCGCCAGGGCATTCGCACGCACTCCGGTGGTCGCCGACGCATCCAGCCCATCGAAGATGTCCGGTGCCACCATGAAGACACCCATCAGACGTGGATCGACACCCGGAATCAAGGTCAGGAGTCGGCAGATGTCAAGAGCCATCGACGCGCCGGCCCCGCCAGCCATCGACGACACCACCAGAACCACTGGACGCTCGGCCGAATCGTACTTCCCCGCACCGGGGACATCGAGATCACGCATCTCGGCCTCGGTCTCGACGAGAAACAACTTCTCCCAGGCACGTTGAAGAGATTCACGAACCGTGACAGCCCGACTCAGCGTGATCATCCGGCCCAGGGCGCGGAACTGACCCGCTCCCGTACTGAGCGGCGTGTGCACAGTGGCAGGATTCCGCGGAGCCCACGTCGCGATCGCGTCCAGCTTCTGCTTACCCGCGAACTGCTGACTCATCGCGTTATCGAGAACGTTGTAGCTGTCACTCTGCGGACCGGTACCCACGTACTGGCCGCCCTGGTCACGCACATTCCCCATACCGTCCGGACCCTGCGACGGGGCGGTCGGGACATCGAGATGGATGAACTGCCAACCAGCCGGAATATCGTTCACGCCATGCGCAGCCAGGTCCGACCGTAGCTGATCCATCATGTAGGCCAGCGTGGCTCCACCCGAACCACCGCAACCGACGACGAGAAATCGCCTCATCCGTCACCCTCCACCTTGTTGTCGATCCAGGTTGTCGTTGTCGCCGGTGCCGTCATCGATTGCTTCCACCACGAAAGGGATCGAACGGGTCGGACGGAGCCGCGCCCGGATATCCCGGAAGCGGGGACGAACCCTGCGGAGTTCCACCGAACGGATCGAACGAATCCGCAGGAGGACCCGAAGCTGGCGCGCCAGGCGAACCCGATGCCGGTGTCGCACGCGCGCGCAGATCCGAGAGCACGCCGGGCAACCGACTGCGCATGTCGTCGACCAACCCACTCCGTACCGTTGGCCCTGCATCGTCTCCGACGAGGAGGACCACGGTGGCGGCATCGAACGGACCCGCCGGGTCGTGGAGCACGAACCAGGTGTTGTGCACGGCCAGAGGCAACCTCGCATGTGGTCGCGGCCCGGACGTCGACGGAGAGGATCCGGATGCCCCGGCTCGCACACCGGACTCAACCACCACGAACCCGGCACCGACGGGCGAGCGACCAACGCGAGTCCTCAACACGAGGCCGCCGATGTCGAGCTGCCGCGCCGGCGAATCGAGCCCCCGAACCACCTCGATGAGATCTCGATCGGTAAGCGCGAACGGCCTCCCATCGCGAAGAACGGTGCTCCCCGACACGGTGACGGGGAACTGCTGCGCCTTGAGCGTGCGCGCCGGTATGCGCGAAGTGAACCACTTCCCGCCGTACAACAGCAGCAGCGGAATTCCCGGGCCGAGCAGCAGTGCCACGATCAGCGCAAGAATGAAGTTGCCCTTATCCAACGGCTTTTCAAGCGCTGCGGTGAAGGGCACGTCGACGGCAAGCGCTCGATCCAGCTCACCTGCAGGCGCAACCATCAACGTGACTAACCCATTGACGACACCGTTGACCGAGTTCGGAACTGACAAAGACACAGGAATCGACCCGGTCTGTCCTTCTTCGACCTGCACACATTCGGCGGCAGCGGCGATCGAGGAGGCGACAGTAATGCTGCCGGCCCCATCCGGCGACGCCAGCACCGACGCCGGAGGTGAACCGGGAAGCCACACACACCCGGGCCCGGCAACAGGCACATCAGCACCAAATTGTCCGGAACCTTCGAGCGTGCCGAAGTCGATCTTCGAGGGCAGCGTGGGATAACCGATGGGCGGAGCAATCGCGAGCGGAATATCCACCGACTGCGGCGCCAGCGGCGTACCGGGTTCGGTCTGCCCCGACACCGTCAACGCATCAGCCGTGGTGACATCCAACGTGAGGCGAAGTGTCGCTCGACCCGCCGGCACATCGGTGAGGTCGAGGGCCACCGGCTGGTCGATGCCATCCTTCGGAATGCCAGCCGCAACTGTGCGCTGTTGACCATCCTGTCCGATCAGGACCACCGACAGAGAAGCCCTACCAAGCAACGATTCCGGATCGATTTCGGAGCGCGCGGAATCGACGATCGCAAGGTCCACCGGCACCGACGGCTCGCCGCTGTGAATGGCGACGGTGTGCTGCACCTTCCACGCCGGGAAAAGATTGCCCGAGATGTGGATGTTCGACTTAGACCGCGCAGACGACGAGCCGGCAGGGTCGACAAAGACCAAGGACCACAATCCCTGCCACTGCGGCGCCGACGCATTCGACATCTCGATCGAAATTGTCCGGGCCGACTGCCACCGGTAGTCGATGTTGACGCCACCGACATCGGTTCGCCCCTCCTGACTGGTGTCCGGCAAAGGAACCTGATCGCCGAGCGGCGAAACCAGGGTGGGAACCAAACCCTCCATATCGGCGGACCCGAGCACCGCGACGCCGCCGATCGACCGGTCCAACACGAAACGGTGCTTACCCTCCTCACACACGCTCTGAGCGCAGACCCCAGCCTCCCGGCTCAACGGTGACTGCCCCGGAGTGCTGAACGCATCGAAAGCGAACAACAACTCATCGATGTTCTGCGCCAGGAAGAAGTCGCCCGGGCTCGGCGACGAGATCGCCCCACATGTCGTGGCACCCGACGGCTCACCCGTCGCGATCGACCTCATCACGTCGAAATCTGCAGGCGACGCCGTCCCCGCGGCGAGACCAATACCGAAAAGTACGACACCGGACGAACGCAATTGGTCGGCGACGCCACCGGGGCGGCAGATCGATTCCGTCGCGGTCCCCACCACCTGATCTACCCCGGCCTGAGAGTCGAGGGATGTGTCCGGAGCATAGGGTTTGCGTGTATCCCCGCGTGACGTGAAATCGATCTTTCCATCCGAGAACCACGCGACGGCCTGACACGACCCAGCTCCCTCGACGCCCGCGGTGCGGGCAGCAAGGGTCTCGCGCGCCCCGTCCAAAGCCAACCAGTAATCGGTATCAATACCCTGGTTCCGAGCGCGGAATCCGTCCAGCGCCTCGTTGATGGCAGGCAACGTCCCGCCGTCGAGCGCAGTCCAGTCAAGGTCGACCGAATACGTATCGGCGAACCCTGCGACGGCGACATTCAAATCGACGCCGGACGACTTCTCGAATGCGGCAAGCTGTCCAACCAGGTACTCAGCCGATGTAACCCGCGCCGCACCAGGGTCGGACGTCTGCAAACTGGAAGATTCGTCGATCATCACCAGCAAGTCGCCAGAACGCTGAGACGCCAGACAAGCACCGAAGTCGGTAACCGCGGAGCCCGATGGAGCAGCAGCGGCTGTCAACGGATTGACAAAACCCACGCTAGCAGCGCTAGCGAGGAGCACAGCCGTCACCCGCGTCGAAATCCTCACAGCCGGCCCACCCAATTCGCAACTCGCAACGCGCCGACGACGATTCCTACTCCTGCCACCGCCAGCACACCCCAATACGCAGCAGTGATCCATGTCGGCTGCATGTACACCGGGAGAGCCCGACGTTTCGTGTCCAGCAACGTGAAGGCCGACAACACCCCGATCGCGCCCGGGCCAGCCAGAGCCCAGCCAGTAAGGGCCAGCGGACCAGAACCACCTGCCAGGACACCGAGCACAACACCAAGTACGGCGACCGCTCCGGCGACCGCGAGGAGCCCGGTAGGCGGGGTCGCCACCGCCAGACCACGTCCACCACCGGAGGCACTGGGACCCGCGCCACCAGCGCTGGGTGTGAATGATGGCGGGACCGGTGACCCACCACGGTAGGAGGGCGACCGGGCAGCGAAGGGATCGGAAGCGAACGGGTCCGAGGGTGAGGTCACCGTGACGTCTCCTGAGAACGCGAAAATGGGCGCGACGGCCCCTGACCAGGCCTGTAAGTCATCCTCGCACAGATACTTCGGCAATCATGTTCGACACTCGCTCCCCCTGAAAGTAGAAAATTGCCGTCAGTATTTCACCAGTCGCGGACTTGCACAGTCAGTCATTCAAACGACAGAGACCGCAACGAACGAGCCGTGAACCAGTGCCGATCAATGGTCAGCATCGAAAACCAAATGACCACAACCTCCGCACCCGCTGCTCATTCGTCGGGAAACCGCTCGACACTGACCACCTCAGCACACGTCGACCGCCGGAACCCGTGGGCCGCCGACTTGTCATCGCTCGACGAAACCACCGTCCCCACGAGCTCCCGCCGCCACCCCTGCATCGACAGGTACAACATGCGTGGGCAGGAAACCCAGCGAAGACCTCAGCTGCCTCCCCTCGTACCATTCGCGCATGGTGGTAACAGATGCGCCCAGTGATGCTCTCGTACCTAGATGGTCGGGCGACGTCGACGTGGCAAGGTGGGCGATTGGCCAGGGGTACGGCGACCGGACGTATCCGTTCAACCGGGACGGCTTGACGCAGTTCAAGACCGAGTTCCCAACCGAGCGGAGCGGTCTCTACCTGTTCGAGTGCACCAACCATGACATCTACATCGGCATCGCGAAGGATGTCGCCCAGCGCCTACCGCACCACCTCAAGAAGCACCCCGACGTGCAGGTCTTCCGCTTCCTTCCGCATCCCGGGGGCGAACCGGAGCGGCGCAAGGTCGAACGGCAACTGGTCCGCGACGCGCAACTCGCTGGGCTGATCGTCCGCAACCGTGAACACGCCAGCGGCCACGTCGGACCGTCGACGCTCGACGCACTCATCACCGAGGACGAACAGCATGCCTGGCTGCTCGATCCGATCGGGCTCAACGCCCTCGACCAGTCCCCACTGATCGAACTGGATCCCAGTCAACTCGCCGCCCATGACGGTGACTTCCGACGCCTCCAAGAACACCCTCGCTATACCGAGATCGTCGAGGCCCTCGGCGTCTATGCCGCTCAGTGCATTCCGCTCCCACGCCGCACCGAAGCGACCTTCTGGACCGTGAGCTGCTTCCCCAGCTCCAACCGAAGACGAATCTTCTGCGTCTCGATGGCAGCCCTGGAGACGTTCTACATCGCGGCCTCCGATGAGACTGACACCATTGGAGCTGCATTCTTCGTCGACAAACGTCATCTTCCGACCGGCAGGTGGGGCCGGGCCCTCCTCGCCGCACGCGGAGTGATGTTCGACGACGACTACACGCACAAATCAGGTGGCGCGTTCGAGCAATGCCTATACATCGACGACATCCGCCATCTTCGCTCGGGCTTGAAGTCGAAGCACGTCCGCGCTGCCGCCGCAGCATTCAATCTCGACCTGATGCGCAAACGCCAATCCGCCTACAAGCCTTCACACTGCAGACAACTCGCCGCGACCGCACTCGAAACCACCGGCCCATAGACGACATCAGCGACCCCCGTTCCGACTCCACCCCGACACCGCGCCCACCAGACCAGCCGACAGAAAGAACCTGGCTTCCCACATGCCCGGCAGCCCGGCTCGGGAATCCCCTGGTAGGAGTCCCACCCTGGAAGCCACAAGCGGCGCCCATCCTCGTCGAACCACTCCTCGCCTCATGCGAAATCTCGAAAGGACATCCGCCGCAGGTAGATCGGCTGAATGACATTCGGCTGAATGACTAGCCCGAAGGACCTTGAGGAATCACACTGGATCACAGCGCGGTGCCGACCCTGCGATGCCTCACTAACTGACAGCACCATCGCGACCGTGTTCACACTTGCGTGAATCCCACCTCAGTTGAAGGACGACACCACGTGTCATGCGCTTATCCCTCACCCACCGAAGACAACTATCAAGCTGAAGGATTTCTCCGACCTCGGACTCGCGGTCGAGGTGGCACGCAGCTACCTCCACGCCGCGATCGCGCAGCCCAAGGACACGATCGTTGACAGTTGGTCGATCAGCTACCTGCCCTCGACCGGGGCAGGCCGGCGTTTGTTCACCATCAATGTCGGCGCCGTCGAGGGCGCGCACATGTCAACAATCACCGAAAACGGTGTCGCGGACGGCTACATCATGACGGTGTACGTCGGCGGTGGCACTCTCGAGACAGCATCGGGACTGTCCCTATCCGAACTGATGCAGAGGTTCGAGGACGACGTGTTCTTCAGCAACGCCACTCACACAAAGTTCAAACGTCGCGCGGTCAGCCTATCCACGGAGGTGTCCGCGTCAAACGTGGCATTCCCGGCTGACCTGCCCTGGCAGCAAGCAGCAGCCGCCCTCGCCGATCAGCTTCTGGACGAAAGCAAATGCCTGTACTCGCGATACCACAATGCGCGGCTGGGTTCGAAATAGTCCGATGCGGCGTAGAAGACCCGATCCCAGCCACGTCAACGCGAACTCATGCAATGGTGGACACATTGCAAGGTGTTCCTGCTCGAACGGTGTTCGAATCGATTCCGTCCACAGCGGAATATAGCCAGCGGAGACAAGATCGCGCTCATGATCACGTATCTCACGAGCCCAGCCGCTCCCCGCTGACGCAGCTAGCACCAATCTTGCATCGGTTCCGACGAGCCCGACGTGCAGTTCTCGACCTTGGACCGCGAGCACCCGCAGATCCAGAATCCCTTGTACCTCAATGTATGATTCGTAGCTTGGAAGCAGAACTTCGACGACGGTGCGACTCGTCGGGAAGATCGCTCCAATCGCCATTTCGGCATGACTGTCCAGAAAGACAACTGGAACACCATCGAGGCCAATCCGAAATCTGACTATTCCCAGAGGGTGCGCATACCGTCCCCCAGGACTGCCAAGTGCCTTCAGAACTTGCGCCTCAAGGAACGCCTGAGCTCCAGCTGCCGGCCGTATCGGACCCGCGCCAACGCCAGAGGACTTTAGATACTGAAAAGACTCGCCTGTGTATGAACAGAACCGGTGAAGTGAACCGGACAAGAACCCGCCAGCAGGCATGTAACCCATCCCGGATACCGCCGCCCTCGACATCCGCAAATGATCGATTCAACAACGGACAACGAGCAGAACGGTAGGTGGAGCGCAGCTTCTTCATCCCATACGCGGTGCAGTAAGGGGCGGACTGCACCGGGAACGGCTTCCTATACAAGCCAACTCATACTGTTGCAGCGGTCCATGACTGGCGCAACTCACCACGCCGCAATTTCCATTCTCGGTCGGAGCGTCATCTGTCTCCATCCGTGCGCCGAGGATCCCCCGCGTCCCTGCGAGCGGGCGCCCCAATTCGTCCCAGACGCCGCCTCGGGACGGCGGAATCATCGACGTCACGATCCCGGCATGAGAAGCGGGGTAGAACGCATCAACCAGCCATCCCTCAGTGGATTCTTCTGCGGCGCGCCATGTGGTCGTTGAACCCAACCCACTCTCGCAGCAGCAGGCGCCTTCCAATCGGCGTGCACTCGGGTGACGTGATCTTTGGCATTCGCGAACCCCATTCAACAACCCCGTCGCAGGACTCCCTGTCAGCTCCCAGTAGAGAATCCGATCAACTCGCGCGACTCGGAAATCGCTCACCACAACTGGGTAGCGGCATCAAAGTGCTCTCGCAATGCCGCCAGATCGGGCCCGGGAACAATCGGTGCGCCACACAGTTCGCGGTACTGCGGGTACCGATCCAACGCGGGATGCGTCACAACAACCAACTTCTCGGGATCGACCGCGATTCGTCCCGCATCGAACAGCTTGTGGATGTCGGATCGCAACAAGATCCCGCCTTTGAGATCGTGTTTCTCGTGTTCGGCAAACCCACGAATGTGGGCTGCCTCGAGACTCTCAGCCGGACACGGTCCTGTCATCGCGCAGACCAATCCATATGTCCGCAGCAATTCTTTGCGGAACTTGCTTTGTCCTAGCCTAGTTCGACCGATCGCCTCACGGTGGCCGCCGGGGATCTGCGGAGGAGGACTCGGATCCGGCGCGGCGCCAACCGCGGGGACCTCCACGGAGATCCGGTTGAGCAATTGCTCGAGGCCATCAATCTCGCACGGCCGTATCGCGTTCTGCGCCACCCCACCTAGCAGCGGCTCCAGCTCTTCATACATGATCGCACCGTCCAGAGCTTGCCAACCCTGTCCGTAGGTCGCGACGTACTCGGTCACGGGCTCGCTGCGTTTGACAGGAGCGGCGAACTCGCCCTTGCAGTGCCGACACACGTACACGCCCCTACCCTTGCGGTGCTCGACACCGGTCCTGTCGCACTGCGGGCATCGAGAACGCATTTTCGTCGCCGGCGCCTGATGAATGTTATCGAGACGCGAAATTCCGAGAACCAGATTCTCGTCGCGGACGACGACAAGATCGCCTGGCGCGACCTGCAGTCTGTAGGCGACCCCGCTGTCGTACACGTAGTGCGATCCAAGGACGTCATGGTAACCATCGTTGCTCTGCCAACTACGCTCGCCCGATACCGACAAGAACACCCACGCCTGCATTGATCCCCCTCTGAAAAGTCGACAACTTGTCCCCTGCGACGCGTAGCTTACGGTCCCGCCCCTGACATTCCGATCAAGTTTCAGCACGTGCCCTACCCGGTTGCTGATCGGGGGAGCCCCCAACAAGACTGACCGACCGGCTACCCTCGCGTAGCCGGTGCGGTCAGTGCGTTTCGTTGACGGACGGCATTGCATCGCTGGCGCCGAACCCAGAGTCGATCGTTCGGCATTCGACTCGCTACACGAGGACCGCGGCCGAACCGCTGGTGAATTGGTTCTCAAGCCATGCACGCACGGCATTCGCATCTCCGTATCCGTGCTCACGCAGGATGTCCACCACGTCCTGACCACAGATCATCGCAATCGGATGCCCGTCCTCCCGTACTTCGTTGTAAACCTGATCGTTGAAGTACGACAGGGTCACGAAGACACCGAAGTTCCGGTGCCGCAGCCGAGAAACCAGGCGGCTGACGTCTCGCACTCCCACCGACGTCGTCGGTGCGTAACACTTCGCCTCCAAAACGAAGTCAACCGCAACGCGGTCCGCGAGTGGACCGAGCAAATACTCCCCGATAGCGTCACGACCACCGTCGCGGCTAGGTCGGGTGACATCACATCGCCCTGTCGCGGGAGCGATGAGTCGCCAGATCGCGACGGCGCACTCTTCGAACGCGTGTGGGCGGCCTTCGAAGAATTGGTGGATGGTCCGCAGCATCGCGATACCGGCAGGGTCGGATGGCAGTTGCTCGGATTTCTTCCGCACGACTGTGGTCGACGGTGCAGCCAGCACTTTGTACGCGCGGCCTTCGACCCAGTCACGCCACGCCTCGGGGCAATCCCCGGACGTCGTGTCCGCACCTTGCACAAGGTCGTTGATCCAGCTGCGTGGAATCGTTGCTGCATCGAGAACAGTGAACCGGGCACGGTAGTTCTGAAACCGGCTTCCGCCCTGGCTTCGCCAGATGGCGGCGAGTTCATCATCGGAGGTCAACGTCGCCGACCCTGGCGCCAGCAACCCTCGGAACCGGACAGCCCGGCCAGGAGCAGCCCGCTCGAACAACAGAAACGGCGGCACCCGCAGCCGATCTGCCGGAGAACCATGAGCAGCCTCGAACGCATCCCGCAGCAGAAGGTTGCCACCACGCTTCGTTGTATGCAGTTCGTGACCGGGGCTGCGATTGTCGCCGTAGTAGGTCAGCATGCCGGTCTGCGGATCGAGCGAGTCCGGCCAATCGGACTCCGCTCCGCTGGTGTACAGCGCCGACAGCTTGACCGTCTGCTTCCATGGCGATCCGGTGTGCCTGAAACCGCCCATGTTGCCGACGGGGAGCAAGCGCTGCAGCGGGTCGTCGTTGATGTTTCCGCTCGTTCCCGCCAGATACACGGCGTCGACGTGCAGGTCGGCGTTTGACAGTGCGTCGAACGGAATGGTGTGGTCGGCATCCGGCATGAATCAGGACCCTAAACGACGGTACCGACGCGCTAGGTTGGCGGGCATGTCACAACGGTTCGAGCAATGAACGGCCACTCCCGCCGCCGCTTTTGAGGGGTTTGTTGGGTCCATCCACAAGCGCATGCTAGACGTGTCGAGGACGAACCTCGCTACGCGATCAACTACCCGATCATTGGAGCTACTCGGATCGGCCGGGCCTTCCGCCTGCTCAACCAATGCAGTCAGTCTCTGCATGCGGTTTGACGACAAGTTCATCGAATCCCAACGACTCCGTTTCCCGCGGCCACTTCGCTTGAGCATCGCGCAAACAGCCAAGGTGATGCACCGTGCATCACGACTTCCGCAAATATATGCAGATTCGGGCCGACACCAAACCAGTTGCTCCGCCCACCGCGTACCGATGGCCCAACTCTCCACCGATGTCGGTCGCCCCTGGTGATCCTGACCCATGCCTTCAGTCTGCCCACGCGGGGACGGGTCGCGGGCCCCCTCGCTGAGGCTCTACCCGCGCGGGGACCGATCCGATAAAAAAATGGGGACCGCACTCACCGGATGCGGTCCCCACATTGCACTGGTCAGACAGAGCGCACGTTCGTGGCCTGCGGGCCCTTCTGCCCCTGACCGACCTCGAACTCCACACGCTGATTCTCATCGAGCGACTTGAAACCGCTGCCCGAGATTTCCGAGTAGTGCACGAAAACGTCCGGAGTTCCGTCGTCGGGTGCGATGAAACCGAAGCCCTTCTCACCGTTGAACCACTTCACAATGCCCTGCGCCATGCCGATACTCCCTCAATCTCGATCCGGACCCTCACATCGAGGTTCCGATCTCGATGACGTGATCCTGCCATCCTCGATGTAGTCGCGAAGACCGCGCACCGTATTCGCGTCGACCTACGACCGGTCGTCGATGCACCATCAAGGACCTTTCGTGGCGGACTGATGGTGTCGCTGTCGCACGTGACCGGGTCGTGAACACTAACCGGGAACGTCGCCGGGAGTGGGCGGGGATCGCGGCGACGCACTCGTGGGTTCCGCCGACATAGGTGGCATCGATCGACATTGCTTTGCACCGATCGCAGTGGGGGGATTGCAAATCCTTGTTTTAGTCTTCTAGACTAAAACCATGGAAGCGATGACGGAGGCACTCGACGTCGTCGGTGCGGCAATCGTGCCGAGCGACCTGTTCGGCCCAATCAGCCTCGACCCGACGGCTCAGCGCGCTGCCCGTCGGCGGTTCCGCCGCCTGTCGGTTCTGATTCACCCGGATCGGGTTGATCCCGCGTACGCCGCCCGCGCCGCAGCGGCATTCACACACGTGACCGACCTGTACCGCCGCTGGCAAGCTGCTGCGTCCAGCACGAATTCGGCCATGGCGATCGTGTTGGACGGCAGTTGCGGATCCTATCGACTCAAGGTGCGGCATGCCCGTGGTTCGATCGCCGACCTGCACCATGCCACCGATGTCGGCGGCGCGGGCGTGGTGATCAAGGTTCCCCGCAGTGTCGCCTCGAACACACTGATCGATGCGGAACGGGCCGCGCTCACGGAGATCGCGGCGTCCGCCGGGGGCGGGAATGAGTGGTTGCGCGTGTACTTCCCGCAACTGATCGACCACTTCACCCACGCCGACCCTGTGACCGGCGCCCGGCGGCAGGTGAATGTGCTGGACTCGCTGACCACTGGATTCGTCACCCTCGGCGAGGTGCGGGCCGCGCACCCGGATGGGCTCGATCCGCGGGATTGGGTGTGGATGCACCGGCGCCTGCTCCGGGCTCTTGCCGCCGCCCATCGCGCCGGGTGGGTACACACCGCGGTAACGGCGGACAACGTGCTCATTCACCCTGAACGGCATGGGGTGGTGCTGGCCGGGTGGTCGTTCGCCACCCGCCCAGGCACGGCGCCGCTGGCGACGATCCCTTCTCTGCGGGATCACTATCCACCCGAGAGTTCCACCGGCTCCACCGCTACCCCAGCCTGGGATGTGTTCATGGCCCATCGGTTGATGCTGACCATGCTCTCCGACATCGCCCCCGCCCGCCTGCGCGGGTTCGCCCGGGGATGCATGCAACCACAACCGAGTCTGCGACCTGACGCCGTCGATCTGCTCGACGAGTTCGACGACCTGCTCGACACGCTCTACGGGCGGCGACGCTTCCGCCCGCTCACCATGCCCACCACGAAAGGACAGTGATCCACCATGGGATACGGCAAGTGGGATGACGACACCTACACCGCAGCCAAGACGTTCCGCGCCGCCCGCGGCGTCGACGACTTCGGCTACACCAGCGCCCTCTACGCACGACCGAGAGACCAGTGGAAGGCCGACCCGACCCTGGACCCGCTGGGTGTGACCGTGCGGGAATGCCGGGATTCGGCCGGGCACCCCGAGTCGCTACCGATCGCCGTGCTCTTCGACGTCACCGGTTCGATGGGCACGGTACCGCGAATCATGCAGGACAAGCTCCGCAAACTGCACGGGCTACTGCAGCGCAAGGGGTATGCCGACGACCCGCAGATCCTGTTCGGCGGCATCGGGGACGCCGACTCCGACCGAGTGCCCCTGCAGGTCGGTCAATTCGAGTCCGGCAACGCCATGGACGAGCAACTCCGCACCATCTTCCTCGAAGGCAACGGCGGCGGGCAGAAGTCCGAAAGCTACGAGCTGGCGGCATATTTCATGGCGCGGCACACCGCCACCGACGCGTGGGACAAACGCGGCCACAAGGGCTACCTGTTCATCATCGGCGACGAGCTGAACAAGGCCCGACTGTCGGCCCGGCACGTGCGCGCGGTGATCGGTGACAACCTCGACCGCGATGTCACCGTCGAGTCGGTGTACCGGGAACTCGAACGCCGCTGGAACGTCTACTTCGTACTGCCGAATCAGTCGGCGTACTACCACGATCCCGGAATCGCGGAGCACTGGCAGCACCTGCTCGGGGAACGGTTCCTGAAGCTGGACGACCCGGGTGCGGTGTGCGAGCTGATCGCGCTGACCGTCGGCATCGGCGAGGACCGCATCGACCTCGGAGAGGGTCTGGCGGACCTGCGCGACATCGGCTCTGCCGCCGAAGCGGACACCGTCGGTCACGCCCTCGCCGTCCTCAGTGCGGCGCGGGCCCCTGTCACGGTGAGCCCACTGCCGATCGACCCGGCCGGCAGCGACGACGTGTCCTTCACCTGACACCTCTTCGGGAGGCGGGACTCTTGATCCCCCACACCGGGTGCGAGCCCCGTCTCCCGACTCCCCCTCTACGACAGGAGATCCCATGACCACGGTGTTCGGTGACCGCGACATCATCGTCGTCGACCTGGGCTTCGGCGACGCCGGCAAGGGCGCCACCGTCGACTGGCTCTGCTCACCGAACGCCGACCTCGACGTCGCAGCCGTCGTCCGATTCAACGGCGGCGCACAGGCCGCACACAACGTCGTAGTCGACGGTCGCCACCACACCTTTTCCCAGTTCGGGTCCGGGACCTTCTCCGCCGTTCCCACCGTGCTGTCGCGGCATGTCCTCGTCGAACCCATCGCCCTCGCCGCCGAGGCCCGCGCCCTCGCCGGGCTGGGCGTGCCGAATCCGCTCCAATTACTGCACATCGACGCCCACGCGCTACTGACCACACCGATCCACGTGGCCGCCAACCGCGCCCGCGAGGATGCCCGCGGCGACGACAGGCACGGATCCTGCGGCAAGGGCATCGGCGAGACCGCCGCCTACGCACTCGACCACCCCGACGCACCCACCATCGGGGACTGCCACCGCCCAGCGGTTCTGCGCGCCAAACTCGCCGCGATGGAAGAACACTACCGGGACCTGCTCTCCCCCAGCATCCACCGGTCGCCCGACCTCGACGACATGGTCACGATGTACTCCGAATTCGCGGCCGCTGTCCGGATCACCGACGACGGTGATCTCGCCGCCCTCGCGAACAGTGGCCGCGTGGTTTTCGAGGGAGCCCAGGGAGTGCTACTCGACGAGTGGCGCGGATTCCACCCGCACACCACCTGGTCCACCGTGGAACCGACCAACGCCCACGCACTCTCCACCGAACACGGCCACGACAGCCACGTCCTCGGCATCACCCGCACCTACACCACCCGACACGGCGCAGGACCGATGCCCACCGAGAACCCGACACTCGGCGCGGTCCTACCCGAACAGCACAACGACACCGGCAGCTACCAGGGCACCTTCCGGATCGGAGACCTCGACGAAGTACTGCTCCGGTACGCGACAGACGTCTGCGGCGGCGTGGACAGTCTCGCCGTCACCCACCTCGACGCGGTGACCCGCGCCGCAGCCGCCGGAATCCCCCTCCGGAGCGCACGCCGGTACCCCGGCGTCGGCCACCTGCTACCGCTCGGGCCGTGGCAGGACCTCACACATCAACAACACCTCACCGGCATCCTGGCCGCACTTACTCCCGATACCGTCGAGCTGCCGACACATCCGGCAGACGTCGCGGCGCACCTCGGATCGCTGGTCAGTGCACCGGTCGTGCTCACCTCCGACGGCCCCAGCCGGGCCGCCCGCCGCGTCCGCGAGCCCGCTGCCGCATGATCACCATATGGAACAGTCATCCGTCTCCGTCGACGTGATCGCACTCCGGTTCGGCAACCCGGAACCCGGCGCGCTGCGCTACGGCGTCGCGCCCCGCCGCTGGGAGCCGTACACCGGGCAGACCGCCTTGCCCGGTGTCCTGCTCGGCGCCGGTGAACGCCTCGACACGGCAGCCCGCCGCGCCGTCACCACCAAGCTCGGTCTCCCGGACGACGCGATCCTGGCGGCGGGACAACTCGCGGTGTTCGACGAACCCAGTCGCGACCCACGCGGGCCGACCCTGTCCATCGCCATGTGGGCCGTCATCACCCCCGACAACATCACCACCGACCCCTCCGCCGCGACACTGTGGCGCGGCTTCGACGAAGGCGGCGACCTCGCCTTCGACCACGACCGCATCGTCGCCGAAGCACGCCGCATACTCGACACCAGCCTCCTCTGGCGGAACACAACATTCACCCGGGCCCTCCTCGGCCCAGAATTCCCCGCCACCCACGCCGTCGCCGTCACTACTGCACTCGCCGGCAGCCGCCCCGATCAAGGCAATCTCAATCGCACGCTCAAGGCAATACCGGGACTCGAACGCACCGACGAGCGCGTCCGCGTGCAGGCCACCGGCCGCCCCGCAGTCGTATGGCGTTGGACCACAACATAAGCGACACCCACCCACCCACGCGGACACCGTGGCACGAGCGCACCCTTATTGCTCCCCGCCCTGCTGACCTCGATTGCCGACGCGCGGTTGCACGCAGCGGAGAGCTCGGGTCACAGCTGTGCGAGATCACGCACGGATTCAGCAGGATCCACGGGATCGAGGAACGCAACGTTCACGTCACGACGATCGCACAGGTGTCCGCGTATCCCGCTGATGTCCGGTGAAGTGATCAACCATTCCCGGTCCCGACACGAGCACACCTCTTTCGTGCTCAGCAGGCACAAGCGCGGCCGCGCGCCCGACCACGACGCCGCAGAAGTGTCAGCGACGCCACCGTGACTCGCTAGTTGGCTTCTCTGCGGCCAACCATCGGGAACGATGCACCCGACCGATCAAACCGCCCGGGTGCTCCGCCCGGCCGGACCCTGTCGATCTCACCTGCGGCGCAGCACCAGCACAGGGATCGTCCGGATGCCGGCAGTCTTCTCCGCGTACTCAACGAAACCGGGATACCGACGGCCCTGCTCGGCGTAGATGCGATCCCGTTCGTGACCGGTCACCTCGTCCACTGTCACCGGGTAGTGCTCGGTGCCACGTTCGATCTCTGCCTCGCCGGCGGTGACGAGGTTGTAGTACCAGTCGGGATTGGTCGGGGCGCCGGCTTTGGAGGCGAAGATGTACATCGTGTCCGGATCTTGCTCATCGGGCAGATACATCATCGGGTTCACTCGATCGCGCCCAGTCTTACGGCCTCGGTGGTGAACCAGCACCATCGGTGCGCCCTCGAATGGGCCGCCAACGCGGCCCTGGTTTGCCCGGAATTCAGCGATGATGTTCGCGTTCCAATCGTCGGCGCTGCTCATCCTGTGCATTCTGCTCGTCGGACGCAGGATCGGTCAGCATTTCCGGTCGACGGGGTTGCCTCCGTGTCGCACTCGTTCCCGTCGGGCCGCGCTCAGCACATCCCGGCGCCCCACAGCTGTCCATATTCTCGTGGTCGTGAACCATCCACTGTGGCACCACGAGCCATAGCGGTGCAGCTGCAAGCCTCAGTCGACCAACGGATCTCCCACTCGTATTCGTGAGTGGGCCGGTGAAAGCAGATCTCGAGGTTGGCTGATAGGGGTGAGTGAAGACGTCGGAACGATGCCCGATCGCACGTTCACAATGACCTTGGGGAATCGCCGGCGCGAAGGTTCCCGGCCACCAGGTCACCGGTGCCGCCCCCTACCCGGATTCACCTGTGCCGATATCGACCGTGAGGTCCTCGGTGTCGGCGAAGACCAGACGCCCGTCGTCAAGGGCGACCGCCCACCGATGCACGGGTGCCCAATCGTGGCCGCGTTCAGCAGTGTCGGTCAGTTCGGCGTAGTCCTCGACGATCACGCCGGTCGCCGCCTCAGCCTGCCTACGCACCGACACCCGGGTGCCCACGCTCAACGCATCAGCTGACGCCGACTTCTTCTCGCTCTCGTCCCGCATGGACTGCACCCTTTCTCGGCACCCCCCGGAGCATAAGCATGACGCTTCCGCGCCCACCAGACGAATTCACGCCGCCGGACGGTTAGTGCCCTGGCCATGTGGGATCACAGGCACTCCCGGCCGCGCATGTCGTAGCTGGCATGCGGGGCGGGTAGCTCGCGGATCGATGCACAGCGGGCTCGACGGCCCCGGTGGCAGCCAGGGCAACGACCAGCGCCTTCGCCTGGTCGGAGGGGCGTTCCGCTCGCTGGCAAGGCATCAGATGGCCGCGGGCGGCACCTCGCGCATCTAAATGACAGTGAAAAGTCCGGGTGGGCGGATCAGAGTCGGTTTACCGGTGTCATCGAGCGGGAGACGTCTCGTCGATAAGCGAATCGACCAGGTCCGCGG
>NZ_BCWY01000063.1 GCF_001894825.1 Rhodococcus jostii NBRC 16295
CCGACGTCAGCGCGGCCCGCTCGTCCTCGCCGAGTACGTCGACGTCGCCGACCGGCGCGTCCGGCGCCGCGGTGACGGCGGCAAGGATCCGGACCAGCCGGTCGGCGAACGCGGCCACGGTGGCCTCGTCGAAGATGTCGGTGGCGTACCCGAGCGCCGCGCTGATACCCGCGGGATGTCCGTCGACGTCCACGTTCTCCCGCACTGTCAGCTGCAGGTCGAAGTTGATCGTGTCGAACGCGAGATCGACGGGTTCGACGTGCAGCCCCGGCAACTCCAACTCGGGGCGCTCGGTGTTCTGGAATTCGAGCATCACCTGGAACAGCGGCGAGTACGCCGTCGACCGCGACGGTCGCAGACTCTCGACGACGCGTTCGAACGGGACGTCCGCGTGGGTGAACGCCCCGAGGTCGGCGTCCCGGACCTGCATGAGGAGTTCGGCGAACGTGCAGGCGCCGTCGACGGGTGTGCGGAGCACGAGGGTGTTCACGAACATCCCGACCAGGTCGTCGAGTTCGGCCTCGCCGCGTCCCGCGACGGGTGTGCCCACCGCGACGTCGTCCGAAGCGCTCAGCCGCGACAGCAGGACCGCCAGCGCGGAGTGCAGGGCCATGAACACGGTCGATCCGTGCCTGCGGGCCATCTGCACCACACCCCTGTGCAGGTCCGGCGCGATCTCGAACTCGACGCGGCCTGCTCCGAGGGTCCTGGCCGCCGGGCGGGGCCGGTCCGTCGGCAGTTCCAGCACGTCGGGGAGGTCGGCCAGCGTCGTGGTCCAGTAGTCCAGTTGGCGTGCGAGCGGCGACTCTTCGTCGTCCTCGGCGCCGAGGAGGTCGCGCTGCCACAGCGTGTAGTCGGCGTACTGGATGGGTAGCGGGGTCCAGTCGGGCGCGGCGCCGTGTAGCCGAGCCGTGTACGCCGACAGGACGTCGCGGGCGAGTGGAACCATCGAGAACCCGTCCGCCGCGATGTGGTGGACGACGACGGCCAGCAGGTGCTCGCCCTCGTCCGGCGCGAACAGCCGGGCCCGCACCGGCGCCTCCGCGGTCACGTCGAATCCCGCGGACAGGAGTCGGTGGAGGTCACCGTCGAGGTCCGTCGACGCGAACGCCTGCGGTGTGAGAACGGGCGCCACCTCCTCCGCCGCGAGGATCACCTGCCGCGGACCGCTGTCGGTCAGCGGGAACACGGTGCGCAGCGATTCGTGGCGCTCGACGACGTCGGCGAGGGCCGCCTGCAGCGCCGGGACGTCGAGCGCCCCCACGAGCCGGAGCACGATCGCGACGTTGTATGCCCCACTGGTCGTGTCGAACTGGTTGATGAACCACATCCGCTGCTGGGCGAGCGAGACAGGGACCTCCCGCGACGGATCCCGCGGTGCGGGCCGCGACACCGCCCGCGCCTCCCCGCCCTCGGCGCGGGCGGCCAGCCCCGCGACGGTCGGGGAATCGAACACGTCGCGCACCCCGAGCCGGTCGCCGACCGCGGCGTTGATCCGGGCGACGAGGCGGGTCGCGGTCAGCGAGTTCCCGCCGAGCGCGAAGAAGCCGTCGTTCACCCCGACCCGGGCGACGCCGAGCAGGTCGGCGAACACGGCGGCGACGATTTCCTCGACCGGATTCCGTGGGGCGACGAACCCCACCGTGGCGGTGCCGAAGTCAGCTTCCGGCAGTGCCTTCCGGTCGAGTTTGCCGTTGACGGTCAGCGGGAGAGCGTCGATCACCACCACTGCGGACGGCACCATGTACGTCGGCACCGTCGCCCGGACCGCGTCGAGTACCGCGGCCGCGTCGACGTCCGCACCCGACTCCGGGACCACGTAGCCCACCAGCCGGTCGCCGTCCCGGTCGTCGCCGCGCACCACGACCACCGCCTGCGCCACCCCGGCGCACGCGGCCAGCGCCGCCTCCACCTCGCCGAGCTCCACCCGGAATCCGCGCAGCTGCACCTGGAAGTCGCTGCGCCCCACGTACTCGAGCCGGCCGACCGCACCCCATTTCACGACGTCGCCCGACCGATACATGCGGGCGCCGGGGTCACGGCCGAACGGATCGGCGACGAAACGGGATGCGGTCAACGCGGACCGGCCGATGTAGCCGCGGGTCACCTGGTCACCCGACACGTACAGTTCGCCCACCACCCCGGGCGGCACCGGATGCAACCGGCTGTCGAGAACGTACACGCGCAGTCCCGGGAGCCCGCCGCCGATCACCGAACCCGGCATCGATGCGGCGAGCGCGCGGTCGAGCGCCAGGAAGCTGACGTGCACCGTGGTCTCGGTGATGCCGTACATGTTCACCAGCACCGGGGCGCGGTCGTCGTGCCGCGCGTACCACCGCTCGAGCTGTCCGACGTCGAGTGCCTCGCCGCCGAAGATCACGTGCCGCAACGACAGTGGCGTCCGGTCGGGGTCGTCGACGGCGCTCGCCGCCCGATCGGCCTCGGTCAGCTGGTAGAACGCCGTCGGGGTCTGGTTCAGCACAGTCACCCGTTCCCGGCGGAGCAGTTCGAGGAACGCGTCCGGCGACCGCGCGGTGAAGTAGTCGACCAGCACCAGCCTGCCACCGTGGACGAGCGCTCCCCAGAGTTCCCAGACGGAGAAGTCGAAGGCGTACGAATGGAAGAGCGTCCACACGTCGGACGCGTCGAACCCGAACAGCTCCCGGGTGTCGGCCAGCAGCGTGACGACGCAGCGGTGGGACACCTGAACGCCTTTCGGCCGCCCGGTCGATCCCGACGTGAAGATCACGTACGCGACGGCGTCCGGCCACAGCGGCCGCAGCCGGTCCGGGTCGGTGACCGGCAATCCGGACAGGTCGCTCACGGCGCGGACCGTCTCGGGATCGTCGATCATCACGCACGGAATTCCGGCCGGCACCAGCGGGGCGAAGTCGGCACTCACCACGGCGCAGACGGGGTGCGCGTCCTCGAACATCGCCGCCACCCGCTCGGCAGGGTAGCTGGTGTCGACCGGGACGTATCCGCCACCGGCCGCGAGGATCGCCAGCAGCGTCACCACGAGGGCCGGCGTGCGCTCGACCATCACCGCGACCAGCGACTCGGCGCCCACACCCTCGGCGATCAGCAACCGCGCCAACCGGTTCGCCCGCTCGTCCAGTTCCCGGTAGGTCAGCGTCTCGTCGCCGCCCACCACCGCGGTGGCGTCCGGGGTGTCCGCGGCCACCCGTGCGAACAACTCGACCACGGTCTGCGCGTCGGCGGCGACCCCGGCGCGGTTCCACCCGTCCAGCACCAGGTCCCGCTCGGCCGTTCCGAGGACCGCGATGTCTCCCACCGCCGCAGCCGGGTCGTCCACCACCGCCCGCAGTACCCGCACGAAGCGTTCGCCGAACCCCTCCGCCGACGTCCGGTCGAACACGTCCGTCGCATACAGGAACGCGGCCGACATGCCCGCGGCAGAGCCCTTGTCGTCGTGGTACTCGGCGAGCGACAACTGCAGGTCGAACTTGGCGACCCCCGGATCGACGTCGACCGCTTCGACGGTCAGGCCCGGAAGTTCGAGGTGCGCGCGGACGGTGTTCTGGAATTCGAGCAGCACCTGAAACAGCGGCGAATGGGACGTCGACCGGGACGGCGCCAGTTCCTCGACGACGCTCTCGAAGGGAACGTCCGTGTGCCCGAACGCGCCCAGATCCGTGTCGCGCGCGCGGGCCAACACGTCGGTGAACACCTCGGCGGGGTCGACCCGCGTCCGCAACACCAGCGTGTTGACGAACATCCCCACCAGGTCGTCCAAGGCCGCCTCGCCGCGACCCGCGATGGGGGTGCCGATGGCGACGTCGTCCGACCCGGACATCCTCGACACCAGCACCGCGAGCGCCGCGTGCATCACCATGAACAGCGTCGCGTTGTGCTCGCGCGCGAGCAAGAGCAGCTGCCGGTGCAGGCCCGCGTCGATCGAGAACGGTGCGCTCGCACCTGCGAGCGATCGGACGACCGGCCGATTCCGGTCGAGGGGCAGGGCGCTGACCTCGGGGAGCTCAGCCAGCGCACCCCGCCAGTAATGCAGCTGCCGCGACATGAGGCTGTCCGGGTCCTCGGCGCTGCCGAGGAGTCGCCGCTGCCACACGCTGAAGTCGGCGTACTGCACGGGCAGCGGATCCCAGCTCGGCGCGGCCCCGGACCGGCGAGCCGAGTACGCCACCATCAGGTCGCGGGCCAGCGGCGCGAGCGACGCCCCGTCGGCGGCGATGTGGTGCACCACCATCACGAGGACGTGCTCGTCCGGACCGGTCCACAACAGACCAGCCCGCAGCGGGACCTTCGCGCTCACGTCGAACCCGCCGGCAAGGAGGGTCGCGATCCGGTCGAGCAGCGACTCGTCGCCGTCGACCTGCGGGGTGAGATCGGGAACGACCTCGGCGGCATCGACGATCACCTGGTGCGGTCCGTCCGTCGACGCGGGATACACGGTGCGCAACGATTCGTGCCGGTCGATCACGTCGCTCACCGCGGCCCGCAACGTGTCCGCGTCCAGGGGCCCGGTCAGGCGCACGGCCATCGGGATGTTGTACGCCACCGACGAAGTGTCGAACTGGTTGATGAACCACATCCGTTGCTGGGCCAGCGACAACGGAATCCGCTCGGGGCGCTCGCCGACGATCAGCGGCGGCCGGTCCACGAGTTCCGTGCCCGCGCGCCGAACGTAAGCCGCGAGCAGTTCGGCGGTGGGCGCCTCGAACAGCGCCCGCACGCCCACGTCCGATCCGAGCGAGGCGTTGACGCGCGCGATCACCCGGGTCGCCACCAGGGAGTTGCCGCCGAGGTCGAAGAAGCTGTCGTCGACACTGATCCGGTCGACTCCGAGGACTTCGGTGAAGACCTCGGCGATCGTCTCCTCGACCGGGTCGGCCGGCGCCTTGAACTCGGCTGCCGCGGACAGGAACCGCGGTTCCGGCAGCGCCGCGCGGTCCAGCTTCCCGACCGGGTTCAACGGAATCTCGTCCAGCACCACGATTACCGAGGGAACCATATACGCCGGCAACCGGTTCCGCACCTGCCGCAGCAGTTCCGTCGTCTCGATCGGCCTGCCGGGCGCGGGGACGACGTAGGAGACCAGCACCGTGTCTCCCGACGGTCCGGGCCGACCGATGGTGACGGCGAGCCGCACGTCGGAATGGGTCTGCAGCATCGCGTCGATCTCGCCGAGCTCGATCCGGAATCCGCGCACCTTCACCTGGAAGTCGCTGCGCCGCAGATATTCGAGCGTATGGTCGGGCCGCCACCGCACCACGTCGCCGGTGCGGTACATCCGGCCCCGGCCGTACGGGTCGGCGACGAACCGCGCGGCGGTGAGACCGGGCCGCCGGTGATACCCCCGGGCCAGACCGGGTCCGGCGATGTACAGCTCACCCGGGACGCCGACGGGAACCGGATGCAACCGGGCGTCGAGCACCACTTCCTCGGCGCCGCGGATCGGCCCGCCCAGCGTGATCGGGTCGCCGGGGGTCATCGGTGTGCTGATGTTCGCCATGATCGTGGTTTCGGTGGGCCCGTAGGCGTTGTACAGCCGGCGGTCGGGCGCCCACCGGGCCACCAGTTCGGGCGGGCACGCCTCACCGCCCACGACCACGTCGAGGAAGTCGTCGAGCGCGCCGGGTGGAATCGTGCCCAGCGCCGCGGTGGTGACGAAGCCGTGGGTGACGCGTTCGTCTCTGAGCAGGTCGGCCAGTTCCGAGCCGCCGTAGGCGGACGGCGGCACGACCACCATCGTCGCGCCCACCCCGAAGGCCTGCAGGTACTCGAACACGGACGCGTCGAAACTCGGAGTCGAGAAATGCAGTGTCCGAGACGATCTCGTGGCATGAAACCGTTCCTGCTGGTCGGCCGCGAAGTTGTCCAGCCCCCGGTGGGTGACGGTCACGCCCTTCGGCTGTCCGGTCGATCCGGACGTGTAGATCAGGTACGCGGCATGGTCCAGATGGAGCGGCCGGATGCGGTCGGAGTCGGTGAGCGGACTGTCGGAGCGGGCGGCGCAGGTTGCCTGGAAATCCGGATCGTCCAGCACCAGCCACGGAATCGAGTCGTGCAGACGGTCCCGCAGCGACTCCTCCGTCAGACCCAGCACCGCGCCCGAATCGGCGAGCATGTAATCGATCCGGTCGGCCGGATAGTTCGGGTCCACCGGAACGAAGGCCGCACCGGTCTTCGCGACCGCCCACACGGACGCCACCGACCGGAACGACCGCGGCAACGCCAGCGCGACGGACGATTCGGGCCCCACCCCGCGGTCGATCAGCATCCGGGCGACCTGCGTCGACCACCGATCCAGTTCCCCGTACGACAACTCCTCACCCTGCCGCGACAGGGCGGTCGCCGCCGGATCCAGCGCCGCCGCGTCCGCGAACAGCACCGGCAGGGTGCGCTCGGACCGGCCGGGCCGTCCCCGTACCGGGGTCACTGCCGAACGTTCCTCGTCGGACAGGATCTCGATGTCACCCACCGGAACGTCGGGCCCGGCCGCCATCGCGTCGAGTATGCGGCGGAACCGCTCGGCCGCCACCCGGATCGTGCGGGCATCGAACAGGTCTGCGGCGAAACCGAATTCGACGCTGACACCCGCCTCGCCGGCCGCTTCCGTCACGGACACGCACAGGTCGAGGCCGGAGAGCGCGGAACCGTGCGAGCCGGGCGGCCGGGTGTCGAGCAGCACCTGGACGATCGGCGCGTAGGCGTCCGACCTCGACACGTCGAGCTCCCCCACGAGACGCTCGAACGGGACACCGGTGTGCTCCCGCGCCGCGGCGGCGACGTCCCGGACCTGCGACAGGTAGTCGCGGCAGGACGTCCCGGCCGCGTACCGCGAACGAACCACCACGGTATCCGTGCGGTCGCCGACCTCCACCGCTGTTCCCACGGCGATGTCGCCGCTCCCGGTGACCCGGCCGAGCAGGATCGACAACGCCGCGAGGAACACCGTGCCGGTGCCGGTGTCCACCGAGTCGGCCAGGGCGGCCACACGAGCATGCAACGCACCCGGCAACACCACGGTGACCCGGTCACTCGCCTCCGACAATCTCGCGGGCCGCTGCCGGTCGGTCGGCAACGGCAGGACGTCGGGCAGCCCGGCCAGCGTCCTGCGCCAGTACTCGACTTCCTCCGCCTCGCGCAGAAGTTGCTCGCCGGCACGGGCACTGGTCTCGTGGATGCTGCCCACCCGGGAGTTCGGGTCGGCGGTGGCCAGTTCCTCGAGCAGCTCCACGAACTGCTGGTGGTGATCCCGCAGCTCCGGCTCCGCGTAGCGGCTCGGGTTCGCACGGAAGTCCACGAAGATCCTGGTGGGCGTGCCGCTCTGATAGACGTTGATCAGCAGGTCCTCGACCGGACCGGACGTGACGATGTGGAAGTCGCCGAGAAGCGGACCCAGCGCGACCTCCTGGCGGAACAACATCACGTTCACCATCGGCCCGTACAGCGCCGTCGTCGCGCTCTCACCGGCGTCGCGGCGGATGTCGTCGAGGCTGCACCGCTGATGCCGCAGCGCCCCCACCAGTTCACGCTGAACTTTCTCGATCAGTTCCGCGACGGTGTCCTCGGCGGAGACGTGAACCGGCATGGGCGCCACGTTGACGAGCATGCCGCCGGAGTTGCGGAGCACCGCGGTGGTGCGCGCCGACACCGGAATGGTCACCAGCACATCGGTTCTGCCGGTGCGCCTCGCGAGATAGCATGCCGCGGCGGCGATGATGGTCGCCGCCGACAGGCTGTCGCGGGAATCGAGAACGGCCACGACCTCGTCCGAGAGGACTGCGCTCTCCACCGTGCTGGCCGCCGACACATGCCCCGCCGTCCGCGCCAGCGTCGTCCCCTCGAGCCCGGCCACCCGCTGCGCCCAGTACTCCCGGTCGGTCACGAAACGGTCGGAGTTCCGGTACCGGCTGTCGATGTCGTACAACTGCCGCAGGCTCACCGCCCGGTTCGGATCCGGCTCGCGGCCCGCGACTTTCGCGGAGTAGCGGTGCGCGATACGGCGCAGCATCGTCATGGCGCCGTAACCGTCGAGGGCGACGTGGTGAATCCTGCTGTACCACAGGAAGTGCGCGTCACCGGTCTGCAGGATCGACGTCTCCACCAGGCGGTCGGCGCTCAGGTCGAGCGGTGTGACGTAGTCACGCTCCATCCACTCGTGGGCCGCCGCCACCGGGTCCTCCTCCTCCTCGGCGCGGAAGTCGACGTACGCGATCGAGGTGTCGGTCTGGTGGTCCACGTACTGCAGCGGCCGTCCGTCGACGTCGAACACCTTGAGGAAGGGCGACTCGAACTCGCGGGCAGCCTCCACCGTCTCCTGCCGGAGCAGGTCGATGTCCAGGGCACCGGAGAACTCGACGTACTGGGCGATCGAGATGGGAACCTCGGGCTCGAGTTGCTGCGCGAACCACGTGGCCCGCTGCGCCGCCGAGAGGGGAATCGTTTCGCCGCCCCCCGGAGCAGCAACGACCGTTCGCTCCCCCGGCCCACGGACATCCGCGGGGCGGCGCGTTTCTCCCGCCCCCGGAACGGGTCCTTCACCTTGTCCAGGGCACACTCGAACTCGACCTCGCCCCGCCCAACCAGGGCGGACGCACTCTCTCGAGTATCCGCCCCAGCGCTGCGCCGGGTCCAGGGCACTGCGGGTCCAAGGGCGCCGATGGATACTGGGCCTCATGACCGAGCGCGTCGACACCCCTGGAATCGAACCCGCGGACTTCCGCGTGCACGTCGTGGCGCAGGCCATCCGGCTGTTCTCCGAGCACGGGTACGAGGCGACGACCGTCGAACAGATCGCGTCGGCCGCGGGGGTGTCCCGGCGGACGTTCTTCCGCCAGTTCCGCTCCAAGGAGGACGTGATCTTCGCCGACCACGAATCGCTCCTGCAGCAGGCCGGCGACTACCTGTCCGCCGAATCCGACGACCCCTGGGCGTCGGTCTGCCAGACGGCGGGCCTGGTCTTCGACCGGTTTCGCGAGAACCGTGAGCTGTCGGAACGCCGGTACCAGGTGGTCCAGCGGGTCCCCGCACTGCGCGACCGGGAGATCGTGACCGGGTTCCGCTACGAGCGGCTGTTCGTCGACTATCTGCGCGGCGTCGTACCCACCGAACCCGTCCTGAAGGTCATCGGGTTCGCGGCCGCCGTCACTGCGTGCCACAACTTCCTGCTCAGGAACATGATCAAGGGTGACCCCGACGCCACCGCCGACGAACTCGAGCGGGCCCTGCTCGACGTGCGCCGGACGTTCGGCGTGGCTCCGGGGGCATCGACGCAGGACAGGGACGCGGTGCTGGTGGTTTCGTATCCCCCGGGAACCCCCGTGGAGGAGATCACCGGGCGGATCCGAACCCAGCTGTCCCGGCGCGGGCGGTGAGCGGACGGGTGACGACACCCACCCTTGACTGGCACTCAGTGCCGTGGTTGACTGCACTGTAGTGGCAGTAGTTTGCCGACCACGAACGTTGCGGCACACCTGAACGAATATGACCCTGGCACGGAGTGCCTCGGACTCGGTGCCGTCGAGACTCAGCAAGGAGCGCCCCATGGCCGGAAATCCGGACTTCGATCTGTTCAAGCTCGGTGAAGAGCACGACGAACTGCGGTCCGCGATCCGCGCGCTCTCCGAAAAGGAGATCGCACCCTACGCGAAGGAAGTCGACGAGGATGCGCGCTTCCCCGAGGAGGCTCGCGTAGCCCTGGTGAACTCCGGGTTCAACGCCATCCACGTCCCCGAGCAGTACGACGGCCAGGGAGCAGACTCCGTCGCCACCTGCATCGTGATCGAAGAGGTCGCCCGCGTCTGCGGCTCCTCCTCCCTGATCCCCGCAGTCAACAAGCTCGGCACCATGGGCCTTATCCTCAACGGCTCCGAGGAACTCAAGCAGCAGGTCCTGCCGCAGCTCGCGTCCGGTGAAGCCATGGCGTCGTACGCACTGTCCGAGCGTGAGGCCGGTTCGGACGCCGCCAGCATGCGCACCCGCGCCAAGGCCGACGGCGACGACTGGATCCTCAACGGCTCCAAGTGCTGGATCACCAACGGTGGAAAGTCCAGCTGGTACACCGTCATGGCTGTCACCGACGCCGACAAGGGCGCCAACGGCATCTCCGCGTTCATGGTCCATGAGAACGACGAGGGCTTCGTCGTCGGACCGAAGGAGAAGAAGCTCGGCATCAAGGGCTCGCCCACCGCGGAGCTGTACTTCGAGAACTGCAAGATCCCCGGCGACCGCATCATCGGCGAGCCCGGCACCGGCTTCAAGACGGCGCTGCAGACCCTCGACCACACCCGCCCCACCATCGGCGCGCAGGCAGTCGGCCTCGCACAGGGCGCCCTCGATGCCGCCCTCGCCTACACCAAGGACCGCAAGCAGTTCGGCAAGTCGATCAGCGACTTCCAGGCCGTGCAGTTCATGCTCGCCGACATGGCGATGAAGGTCGAGGCAGCGCGCCTCATGGTCTACACGTCCGCGGCCCGCGCCGAGCGTGGCGAGAAGAACCTCGGTTTCATCTCCGCCGCCGCCAAGTGCTTCGCCTCCGACGTCGCGATGGAGGTCACCACCGACGCCGTCCAGCTGTTCGGCGGAGCCGGCTACACCACCGACTTCCCTGTCGAGCGGATGATGCGTGATGCGAAGATCACTCAGATCTACGAAGGCACCAACCAGATCCAGCGCGTCGTGATGTCGCGTGCACTGTTGAAGTAGGCGGCTACGCCGCCCGTGCGTGGTTAGAGAGTCTCTGGACTCGCTGACCACGCACGGCTACGTGAGGAGAATTTGTGGAACTAGTAGGCGTGATCGGCGGCGGCACCATGGGTGCCGGCATCGCCGAGGTATGCATCAAGGCCGGCAGCTCGGTTCTCATCCTCGAGACCAAGCCGGAATTCGCCGAGGCCGCGCAGGCCCGCATCGAGAAGTCCCTGGCTCGCGGGGTGAAGGCAGGCAAGCTCGACCAGGCCGACGCCGACACCGCACTCGCCCGAGTGCGCGTCACCCTCGACATCGAGGACTTCGCCGACCGCGACCTCGTCATCGAGGCGGCGCCGGAGATCGAGTCCCTCAAGGTCGACATCTTCGGCAAGCTCGACAAGATCGTGAAGCCGGCGGGCATCCTGGCGTCCAACACGTCGTCTATCCCGCTGATCAAGATGGCCAACGCCACCCAGCGGCCCGGCCAGGTCGTGGGTGTCCACTTCTTCAACCCGGTGCCGGTGATGCCGCTGGTGGAGATCGTGGTCAGCCTCGTCACGTCGGAGGAGACAGTCACCGCGGTCACCGACTACGCGAAGAACACGTTGCGCAAGAAGACGGTGCGGGCCGGTGACCGCGCAGGCTTCATCGTCAACGCCCTGCTCATCCCGTACCTCACGTCAGCAGTCCGGATGCTCGAGTCCGGGTACGCCACCGCCGAGGACATCGACGAGGCCATGAAGGGCGGCTGCGGCTACCCGATGGGTCCGCTGACACTGATCGACACCGTCGGCCTCGACATCACCCTCGCCGCGGCGGAGTCGCTGTACGCAGAGTTCGCCGAGCCGCACTACGCGCCCCCGACGCTGCTCAAGCGCAAGGTGGACGCCGGGCAGCTCGGCAAGAAGTCCGGCAAGGGTTTCTACGACTACAGCTGATCTCGCCTTTCCGGGAGCCCGTCGCGTTACCGCGGCGGGCTTTCGCCGTTCTTGACGGCGTAGCCCATGTAGGAGATGGCGGTGCTCCTGATCTGCCCGAAGTCGAGGCGCCGGCTCAACTCCCCGTAGCTGAGTCGTGGTCCACCGGCCCGGGCGAGGTCGAGCAGCCGGAGCGGATTCTTCGACCGCGGCCCGAGGCCGACGACCTCGCCGAGCCGCAGACCGTGCCGGTCCAGGACCGACGTCAGCTCGGCCGGACGGATACACATCGACCAGTCGTGGATGGGAGTGTCGAACATCCGGGTCATCCGCCACTCCTGCATGATCTTGATCGCAACGAGCTTGCTGAAGACCGTGCGGTTGATGGTGTCGAACAGGTACAGGCCCCCCGGTTTCAGTGCCCGCGCGGTCTCGGCGATCACCGCGTCGAGATCCGACACGTGTTCGAGGACATCGCAGCAGTAGACGACGTCGAACGCGGCATCCGGCACCGGCAGTCGTTCACCGGACCCGATCCGGTACTGGATGTCGAGTGCCGAGCCGGCGGCGTGGCGGCGCGCGGTCGCGACCGACACCGGGGACGGGTCGACGCCGAGCACACGAAAACCGATGTGGGTGAACTCCTCCGCGAGGAATCCGCCGCCCGAACCGACGTCGAGGGCGCGGAGTCCGCGACAGTCGCGGCCGACTGTCGCGCCGAGCACCGTGCGGAAGTAGGCGAATCGCGCCGGCGTCAGACTTCCGTGCAGCAGGTTGAGCGGGTTGTCCTCCTCCCACCACGACTCCCCCACACGGTTGTAGACGTCGTTGTCGATGACCAAGCGGACCACCCCTTCTCTGCCGAGATCCCGGCGACGACGTCCAGCCTTCTCCTGCGCGTCGGTCACTTCAAGGGCGGACGCCTTACGCGATGCTCAGGGATGACTTTCAGGATCTCGCACCTGTGTCTGTTGCCGATCGGGTTCGTCGCCGGAATTGCGTTGACGTCCAGCATGTCCGGAAGGGTCGTCTTCGTGACGGACGCCGACCTGGACGTGTTCTGGCTCGGACCCGCTGCGCGCGGGGCACTCGCGGCGATCGTCGCGGTCCTCGTGGCCGCGCACGTGCGGTCCCGGCGCGGCCTGTCGGTAGCGTCGTTCGCCGGCCTCGCCCTCCTGGGTGTCGCACCGTCGATCGGGCCGTTGCATGTCGAGATGTATGCCAGCGGCGTCGGTGCGGGCCTTCTCCTCGGCGGTCTCGTCGGACTGTGCGCCACCGCCGACGCGTGTGGTTGCAGACTGCGCTCGCGGCGGGCGTGGTTGCCGGACTCCTCCTTGCCGAACCCGTCGACCAATTCCGGACGTCCGTTCCCCGCCGCTACGCCGACTACCTTTCGGAACCCGCATTCGATCCGGTGATGCTGACCGTCCTCGCGCTCACGGCCGTGGTTCTGGCCGTCATGCTGGCGTCCGGCGACCTCGGCGAGCCGACGCACCTCGAGGCGAGCGGCCGGGCCCTCGTCGTCGGGGTCGTGCTGCCGCTGGTCGGGCTGGTGCTGTACTGGCGGTTCGTCCTTCGCTTCGAGAACCTGGGCGTCGGTGGCGCGATGCGCGGCCGGTGGATATTCGGAATCGTCCTGGTCGTGGTGGTGATCGCCGCCGCACTGTGGCTGGAGGGCCGCACCGGTGTTCTGCTACTCGCCGCGATGGCGTTCGTGGCTACCGGGAAGGGCAGCACCTCGTCGTTCCCGGACTCCTGGCCGTGGCTGCTCGTTCCCGCGGCGCTGGTGCTCGCCGGGGCGGCGCTCGGCCGTCGATTCCCGCAGCCGGTGGTCGGCATCGGAGCGCTCGCGCTCGTGGCCGCGTCGGCGTTGTTCGAGCACCCGCCGTGGGACAACCTGCATCTCGGTGCCAATTGGCTTCTCCTTCCCTTCGCGGCGTCGTTCGCCTTCGCGTCGAGCCTGCCGACGAACGAACCTGTCACCGCGACGTCGCTGGCCGCGCCCGCCGCTTTCGCAGTGCCGCTGGTCGCCGACTTCGGGTGGACGGCGTATGCGCCGCTCGTCCAGGGCGAGATGACACCGTGGCCGGACTCGTGGGCGTGGACGTCGACCGGGGTGTCGGTGGCCGCCGTGGTCGCCTGCGGTCTTGCCGTCGCCTATCTCCACACCCGCTCCCGCTGAGCGGATATGCAGAGTACATACGTTGTGCACCATGCATAGCGTGTGTATGGTGCACAAGTTGTATTTGCACACTAAAGGAGATTCGTGTGGACACTCCGACGCCCGCCGTCCGCCCGGGCGGCCTCGTCGCCGTGCTGGCATTCACCGGCATCGTCGCCGCACTCATGCAGACCCTCGTGGTCCCGCTGATCGGCGACCTGCCGCGACTGCTCGACACGACCGCGTCGAACGCGTCGTGGGTGATCACCGCTACGCTGCTCGCCGGCGCCGTGGCGACACCGGTCACCGGACGCCTCGGCGATCTGTACGGCAAGCGGCGCATGATGCTGATCTGCACGGTGCCGCTCGTGCTGGGCTCGGTGGTCTGCGCACTCGCGTCCTCCCTCGTCCCGATGGTGATCGGCCGTGGACTGCAGGGCATCGGTGTGGGCATGATCCCGCTGGGCATCAGCGCCCTGCGCGACCTGCTGCCGCCCGAACGCCTGCACTCCTCCATCGCGTTGATGAGCTCGTCCATGGGGATCGGCGGCGCCCTCGGCCTGCCCATCGCCGCGACGGTCGCCGAGAACTCCGACTGGCGTGTGCTCTTCTGGGGTGCCGCGGGTCTGAGCGCGCTGATCGCCGTGCTGCTCTGGCTCGTCATGCCGGCCACCCCCGTCCACGGACCCAGGGGCCGCTTCGACCCCATCGGCGCGGTCGGACTCGGTATCGGACTGGTGTCCCTGCTGTTGGCCGTGTCGAAGGGCGCCGACTGGGGATGGGCGAGCGGCACCACCCTCGGTCTGTTCGCGACCACGGTCATCGCGTTGACGGCATGGGGCTGGTGGGAACTCCGCATTCCCGAACCCCTCGTCGATCTGCGGGTGATCGCCGGACGTCAGGTGCTGCTCACCAACGCGGCGTCCGTCGTCGTCGGCTTCGCGATGTACGCGCAGTCGCTGATCATTCCGCAGCTCCTGCAGCTACCGGAGTCCACGGGATACGGCCTGGGGCAGTCGATGCTGGCCATGGGCCTGTGGATGGCACCCTCGGGCCTCATGATGATGGCGGTGTCCCCCTTCGGCGCAAAGCTGTCGTCGGCCCGCGGACCGAAGGTCACCCTGCTCGTCGGAAGCCTGGTCATCGCCCTCGGCTACGGATCGTCGACGTTCCTGATGGGATCGACGTGGGGCCTGGTCGTGGCGACCTGCATCTGCGGCTCGGGCGTCGGCCTGGCCTACGGGGCGATGCCCGCACTGGTGATGGGCGCCGTGCCGCAGTCCGCGACGGCCTCCGCCAACAGCGTCAACACACTGATGCGTTCGATCGGCACCTCGGTGTCCGCGGCCGTGGTCGGAGTGGTCCTGGCGCAGATGAGCGTCCAGGTCGCCGGCCACACCCTGCCGACCGAGGGCGGCTTCCGGACCGGCCTGCTGATCGGGTGCGGTGTCGCACTCGTCGCCGCGGCCATCACCCTGGCCATTCCGACGCGCCGGGTCGCACCCTCGGCGCCGAGCCCCAGTCCCGAACCGCTCGCGTCGTCGAAGGCCTAGGACGCCGACTGCCTACTTGTGAAGGGCGTATCCGGCGACGGGGTTGCCGTTGATGTAGACGGTGCCCTCATAGGTCCCATCGGGCCTCGGGGTGATCCGATCGGTCAGAAAGGGAAGTCCGGAGGGGCTGTAGTCGGTGACAATGGAGCCGCTCGCCTCCGGGGTGGTCATGCCGAAGATGTACGGGAAGAACACACCGAAGTTGTCCATGACCCACCCGGGCCCGAACGTCTTTCCCTTCCAGATCAGGTCGCCACCGAGAACGTTCGTGGTACCGAGGTACGTGCCGGCGGGCAGCGGGACCGGCATGGGCACGGGTAGCGGCGGCGGCATGGGCGCCGGCACCGGGTCAGCAGCCGCCGTCCCCGCGGCGAAGAAAGACAGGCCGGCCACCGCGACGGCCCCTACCGCGACCTTGCGCATGATGTCCATGAGATCTCCGTATATCGATGTGCGTGGCGGAAAGTGTCGCACGTACCGGGCTGTCACAGGGCGAGTGTGAAGAAGATGCTGTTCGGATCGTTGCAGTAGTCCCCGAACGGGGGACATTCGGTGAAACCGTGCTGCGTGTACAGGCGCCGGGCCGGGGCGAAGAAATCCTCGGTGCCGGTCTCGAGGTCGAGGCGGACGTACCCACGTGTCCGAGCCTCGTCGACCAGATGTGTGAGAAGCCGGGTGGCCACGCCCCGTCCGCGCGCCTCCGGCGCCGTACGCATCGACTTGATCTCACCTTCCGCCGGAGACAGCTCACGCAGCGCCACGGAGCCCAGCACGGTCGCCTCGTCCCACAGCGTCCAGACGGTGACGGACGGGTCCCGCAATCCGGACAGATCGAGGGCGTGAACACTGTCGGGCGGCGACGTCGCATGCATGTCCGCCAGGTGATCGGCCAGCAGACCGTGCACGGCCTCGCGGGACAGGTCGTCGACTTCGATGTACACGTGCTCGAGTATGCCGAAGGCGGCGCGAGAAATCGCAACGAGCACCCCACTGCCTGGACCGCGGCGCACCATGGGGACATGACCGAGACAGTTCTGCGCCTGAGCACCCGCCGGGGGCGGTGGGTGGTGGTCGCCACCGTTCTCGGCTCGAGCCTCGCGCTACTGGACGGCACGGTCGTGAACATCGCCCTGCCGCACATCGGCGAGGACCTCGGGTCGGCTGTCGCGGGACTGCAGTGGGTACTGAGCGGCTACACCCTCGCCCTGGCGTCGCTGATCCTGCTGGGCGGGGCGCTCGGGGATCGCTGGGGCAGGCGCCGCGTCTTCGTCTGGGGGACGATCTGGTTCGCGGTCTCGTCACTGCTTTGTGGCATCGCACCCGACATCACGATGCTCGTGATCGCCCGGATCCTGCAGGGCGTCGGGGCCGCGATGCTGACCCCCGGCAGCCTCGCACTGATCTCGGCGTCGATCCACGAGGACGACCGGGGTGCCGCGATCGGATTGTGGTCGGGACTCGGCGGGGTGGCCGGGGCGATCGGACCTCTACTGGGCGGCTGGCTGGTGGAGGTGGCCGGCTGGCGGTCGGTGTTCCTGCTCAATCTTCCGCTCGCCGTAGTCGTCGTATGGGCGTCGATGCGGCACGTCCCCGAGAGCCGCGACCCGCATCCGCCCGATCATCTCGACGTACTCGGGTCGGTGTGCGCGGTGATCGGTCTCGGCGCGCTCACCTACGGTCTGATCGAGATGAACCTGATCGCCGGGGTCGTCGGAGCTGTCGCGCTGATCGCGTTCGTCGTGGTGGAACGGCGCTCACCGAACGCGCTGGTGCCGCCGAGCCTGTTCGCGTCGCGCATGTTCGTGGCGGCGAACCTGGTGACGCTCGCGGTGTACGCCGCTCTCGGCGGCGTCTTCTTCCTCCTGGTCCTGCAGCTGCAGTTGGTGGCCGGATACTCGCCGATCGAGGCCGGGGTCGCCACCATCCCGATCACGCTGGCGATGCTGGCGTTCTCCTCCCGCGCCGGCAGCTACGCCCAGACCCACGGCCCGCGACTGCCGATGACGGTCGGGCCCGCACTCGCCGCGGTCGGCCTGCTGTTGATGACGCGGATCGGGCCGGACGCACACTATTGGACGGTCGTACTCCCCGGCGTCCTCGTGTTCGGACTCGGACTGTCCGCCATGGTCGCGCCGCTGACCGCCGCCGTGCTCGGATCGGTACCGGTGGACCAGTCCGGCATCGCCTCCGGAGTGAACAACGCCGTCGCGCGCACCAGCCAACTGCTGGCGGTGGCCGCACTCCCAGGGATCGCCGGGATCGACGCCGAAAGCATGATCGACCCCGACAGCTTCTCGCACGGCTTCCGCACCGCGATGTACATCTGCATCGCATTGCTCCTGGTCGGGGCGGCCATCGCCGCAGCCCTGATCCGGGCACCCGCCGCCCCGAAGCCCACCGCGGATTCGGTTGCCTGCAAACCACATTGCGACGTCACCGGTCCGGCGGTGCAGCCCACGCTCGCCCGGTCGAGTCCTACTCCGCCGAAGGGATGACGCGCAGCGCTGCCCCGTGTTCGCGCACCTCGTCGTGGAGCGCTTCCATCTTCACGTCGAGATTGCGGGCCACGTCGGCTGCATCCTTCAACTCGTCCAGGAGCGCGGCCGGGACCGACTTGTCGTACTTGTAGAAGATCTTGTGTTCGAGGCTGGCCCAGAAATCCATGGCCACTGTGCGGATCTGGATCTCCACCCGCACCGATTCCACGCGGTCGGACATGAACACCGGAACCTCGACGATCAGGTGCAGACTCCGGTAGCCGTTGGGTTTGGGATCGGCGATGTAGTCCTTGACCTCGACGACGGTGATGTCCTGCTGACCAGTCAGCATGTCGCTGATGCGGTACGCGTCCTGGATGAAACTGCAGGTGATCCGGATCCCGGCGATGTCGTGGATGTTGTCGCGGATGGAGTCGAGAGTGGGCGGAATTCCCTTGCGGGCGGCCTTGTCCAGGACGCTGTCGGCCGACTTCAGCCTCGACTTCACGTGTTCGATCGGGCTGTACTCGTGAATGTAGGTGAACTCGTCCTTCAATATGTTGATCTTGGTCATCATCTCGTCGATGCCGAATTTGTACGACATCAGGAATCGGGTGAAATCCCGTCCCTCGTCGGAGTTTCGTAGACTCCGCAATCCGGTCACGTCATCGGCCGTTCGCTGCTCCACACGTCACCCCCACCATGGCTTCGTACATCGCCGACGAGGTGGGAGCAGGCGGCAGCGGCGCGGCGCCGTCGGCCGCGAAGGCCTGGAGCATGTAGCCCACGAGACGACGCCACGCATCAGGCGCCGCGGCGCCCGTCGCTTCGATGACCCCGGCGTTCGCCATCAGGAGCAACACCAGGTCCTGGGAGGAGAAGTCCGCGCGCAGCCGACCCGTCTCCTTGGCGCGTTCGATCAGCCGCTCGAACCCGGTGTAGGCCTGCGTCCTCTTCGCCTCGAATGCGCTCGCGGTGGGAAACGTCATGGTGAGCACGTGAGTGAAGCCGCGGTCCTCCGCCTGCATTGCGCACACCCGCTCGACGTAGGCGCAGAATCCGTTCCACGGATCGGGGTGGGACGCGGCCTCGTCGATCGCGTCGACGTACGCACCCATCTTGTCGGCGAAGACATCGGTGATCAGGTCTTCCCTGGTGGGGAAACGGCGATACAAGGTCGCAATGCCGACGCCGGCCCGCCGGGCGACCTCGGCCATGGAGGCCGTCAGCCCTTGCTCGGCGAACACCTCGTGCGCCGCGTCGACGACGCGCGAGCGGTTGCGCTCGGCGTCGGTGCGCAACGCCTGCCGGCACGCATCCCCTGCCTTTTTCGGTCCCGCCTTCGCCATGCACTCGATGCTACCTGAAGTGGAATAGGCGCTCCGTTTATCGTGTTAGCCTGAATCGGAGAACCCCCTCCACTTACGCTGTCGAAAAGGACACTCTCCATGAACGTTTTCCTGTGGATCCTGCAGGCGGTACTCGCCGCGATGTTCGCGGCGGCCGGAGTCCTGAAGTCCACCCAACCCAAGGAAAAACTCGCCAAGAGCCTGCCGTGGGTGGAGGACTTCTCGCCGGGCACCGTGAAGTTCATCGGCGTCGCCGAACTCCTCGGCGCGATCGGACTGATCCTCCCCGCGGTCACCGGCATCGCGCCGATCCTCACCCCCATCGCCGCGACCGCACTCGCAGTCGTCATGGTCCTCGCGGCGATCACGCACGCCCGACGCAAGGAGCCGAGCGCCATCGCGTTCAACGCCGTCATCCTGATCATGGCGGCCGTCGTCGCCTGGGGCCGCTTCGGTCCCTACTCGTTCTGACCGATTCCGAAAGGCACGAAGACAGGTGAAGATCACAGCATTCGGGGCCACCGGCGCGATCGGCCGGATGGTCGTCGAGAGGTTGCTCGACGCCGGCCACACCGTCACGGCCTACGTGCGCACGCCGTCGAAGGTTCCTGCCGAATGGGCAGGAAGGGTCGCCACCGTTGTCGGCGAGATCACCGACGCCGAGGCGATCGACTCCGCGATCACCGGAGCGGACGCCGTCGTCAGTGCCCTCGGCCCGACGATGGACCGCACGGCGACGGGGTTGCCGCTTGCCAACGGCAACAGGCTCATCGTGGCGAGCATGGAGAAGCACGGTGTCCGTCGGTACGTCGGAAACGGCACGCCCAGCCTTCTCGACGAACGCGACACGCCCACCGCCCAGACCCGGCTCGTCGGATGGATGGCGCGGACGTTCCTGCCGCGGGCTTACCGGGAGATGCTCGCGATGTCGCGGGCGGTCACCGAATCGGGTCTCGACTGGACCATCGTCCGGTTCATCGCGCCGAAGGACGGACCGGCGCAAGGTGTGAAGAGGGTCGGGTTCTTCGGGACCGACCGCATCGGCTGGCGAGTGACCCGGGCCGACATCGCCGCGTTCACCGCCGCGCAGGTCGACGACGACCGGTACCTGAAGGCGGCACCCGCGATCAGCAATTGAGTCGCGTGCTTTCGTATCCTGGTCGGGTGGCGATTTCCGGTACCGACCCCGCGAGCGTGCGGGTCGACAGCTGGACCTGGGCGGTCCGGCTGTTCAAGACGCGCTCCGCGGCGGCTGCCGCCTGCAGGTCGGGACACGTGCGGGTCAACGGCACCACCGCCAAGCCGGCGCAGCCGGTCAAGGCCGGTGACGAGGTGCGCATCCGCGCGTCGGGTGTCGAACGCATCGTGGAGGTCGTCCGTCCGATCACCAAACGGGTGGGTGCGGTGGTGGCCGTCGAGTGCTTCACCGACAACACACCGCCGCCCCCGCCGCGGGAAGTCCTCGCGTCGATACCGCAGCGCGACCGGGGCGCCGGCCGGCCCACCAAGCGGGAACGCCGCGAGATGGACCGGCTGCGCGGCCTGTGAATCTCAGGCCGGTGTGTGGCTGAGGATGTGCAGCGCCGTCGGCACGGCCTCGATGGTGACCGGCAGCGGGCCGACGCGGTCGCCGTCCGCGTACGCCGTGATGCCCTCACAGTGCAGCCGGACCGTCCGCGAACGGTAGGTCTGCACGTCGGGTAGGTCCACGTGCGTGCCCTTGTAGACCCGGGGGAACAGCCGGACCAGCCTCGATCGGGGGCCGTGGTCGACGACCGTGACGTCGAGCAGGCCGTCCGTCTTGTCCGCATTCGGGCAGATCTGCATCCCACCGCCGTACGAACGCCCATTGCCCACGGCGACGAGCGTCGCATCGACCTCGAAAGTCTCGTCGTCGAGTTCGATGCGGTAGTGGAGCGGCTTCAGTTGCGTCAGTTCGGCCAGCATCGCGAGGTTGTACCGCATCGGCCCCTTCGGCCACGACATGCGGTTCGCGCGGTCCGTGACGAGCGAATCGAAACCGCTCGCGATGATGGTGCCCGCCCACACCACAGCGCCGTCCTCGAGGGTGATCCTGGCGAGGTCGGACTCCTGCACCTCGCCGTCGGCGATGACGTCGGCCGCCGCGACGGGGTCGCCGACCGGGATGCCGAACTCCCGCGCGTGGTCGTTGCCGGTGCCCGCCGGGATCAGGCCGACGGGTGTCCCGGACAGCGCCGCCGCCTGCAACCCGATGCTGATGGCGCCGTCTCCGCCGACGACGACGAGCGCGTCGGTGCCGTCGTCGATTGCCCGGCGGGCCAGGCTGCGTGCATGATCGGCGTCGGTTCCGATGATCTCGGTGACGGCGACTCCGCGCTCACGCAGGCGCGCGACCCCCTTGCGTCCGGCCACCGGCGCGTGACCGTGCCCGGCGAGGGGGTTGACGAGGACGGTGACCTTCTCGATCACCTTCTGCGTGCTCACGGAATCAGCTTGCCGGGGTTGAGGATTCCCACGGGGTCGACGGCGTCCTTGACCGCCCGCAGAATCGCGACACCGAGGTCGCCGATCTCGTCCCGCATCCACGGGCGGTGGTCGACTCCGACCGCGTGGTGGTGCGTGATGGTTCCGCCGGCGGCGACGATGGCGTCACCGGCAGCGGTCTTGGCCTTCCGCCACTGTTCGATCGGGTCTTCCGCCTGCGCGGACACGACGGTGAAGTACAGCGAGGCGCCGGTCGGGTAGGTGTGCGATATGTGGCAGAGGACGAGCGGCGGGGTGCCCTGCGCAGACAGCGACTCCGTCAGCGCGGTGGTCACCGCCGTCCGGAGCGCGGCGAGGTTGCCCCAGCGGGTCGCGGTTTCCAGCGTCTCACACAGCGCCCCCGCGTCGAGCAGCGAGTCGCGCAGGTAGGGGGCGTCGAAACGGCCGTGCTCCCAGCCGTTTCCGGGTTCCTCACCCAGTGACGTGCCGCCGTGCGCGAGCAGTACGGCGCGGGCCTCCGCAGTCCGCTCGGCAGTGTGCTCGGCGGTGCCCTCGAACGTGGTGATCGCCAGGCAGCCGCCGGTGGCGGTCTCCTCGCCGATCTTGTCGGTGGTGGCCAGGTTCACCGCCGTCTCCGCCTCGTCCGACAGTCGCAGGACGGTGGGGACCGCGCCCTCCTGCCGCAGGGCGCGCAGAGCGGCGGCGCCCGTCTCGAAGTCGGGGAAGCTCCACCCCTCGCGGACGGTGGTGTCTGGGGTCGCGTGCACCCGCACCCGGACGCGGGTGATGACGCCGAGCGTTCCCTCCGACCCGACGAACAGTTCGCCCAGATCCGGACCGGCCGCGGACGCCGGGGCGCGCCCCGTGTCGAGAATGCCGGTGGGGGTCACCACCCGCAGACCCTGCACCATGTCCTCGAACCGCCCGTACCCCGCGGACGCCTGCCCCGACGACCGGGTGGCCGCGAAGCCGCCGATGGTCGCGAACATGAAGCTCTGCGGGAAGTGCCCGAGCGAGAAACCGTGCGCCCCGAGCAGTTCCTCCGCGCGGGGGCCGGTGACGCCCGCGCCCAGGGTGGCGATGCCGGAGTCGGTGTCGAGGTCGATCAGCGAGTCGAACCGGCGCAGGTCCAGCGAGAGGACGGCGTCGAATCGGTCGCGCACGGGGTCGAGTCCGCCGACGACGCTCGTGCCGCCGCCGAACGGCACTACGGCGATGCCGTTGTCGGCGCAGTATCGGAGCACCTCGGCGACCTCGGCGTCGGTGCCGGGGGTGACCACGGCGTCGGGGGCGTTCTGCGGTTCGGTGCTGCGGCGACGCAGCAGGTCGAGTGTGCTCTTGCCGCCGGACCGCAGCAGCCGGTCGGAATGCGCGATGCTGCAGAACGGTTCTCCGACGACGCCCGCGAGCGCCGCGAGTTGCTGCTCGGCCAGTGCGCTCGGAGCCAGGACGACGTCTTCTGCCGCTCGGTCGGACGGCTCCCTGATCGTGACGCCGAGGGCCTGCTGCAACAGCCCCTTGATGCCGTCGGACAGGACCTTGTGCTTCTCCGGCGCGCCCCAGGCGTCCCACTGCATCGGGGGTGCCGTGAGGACGGCGTGATCTTCCGATCGCTCATTGCTCATGCGTTATAGTGTTACACATCATGTAAGAGTGTAACTAGCCCTTCGGTCGGTCGCCTCGCTCCCGCCACACCTGCCGGATGGGCCGCAGTACCAATCCCATCTGCCTCCGCGTCTTCCCGCGGGTGACGAGGACACCGGTGATCGCGACGATCCACACCGGGTACTGCACGAGCCACGCCACCCGGAACGCGTCGAACGAGTACCCGCCCATCGCCTCGAGAATGAGCCCCATCGCCTGGATTACCAGCAACGACGCCAGGAAACCACCGATGTTGACCATGCCCTGCGCGGTGCCCATGCTGGTGCTCGGGTTGAACATCCGGGCGTAGTCGAATCCGATCATCGATCCGGGGCCACCCACCGAGATCACCATCACCAGGAGCGCCAGCAACCAGATCGGCGCGGGCCCCGGCAGCGCCAGCACCACCGTCCACATCGCCGCATTGCTGATCATGATCGAGAGCACCAGGTACGACCGGCGCATCGGGAAACGACCGCTGAGGATGCCGATGATCGGCCCGGCGACGATCGCCGAGATCACCGACAGTGTCAGCAGGGAACCGGCCTCCGCCGGCGACAACCCCTGCGCCGACCGCAGGTACGGCACACCCCACAGCAGCGCGAACGTCGTCATCGAGAACTGCGTCCCCATGTGGGTGAAGAACCCGAGCCGGGTGCCGTGACGCCCCCACACGGCACGGATCTGCGTGCCCACCTCCCGCAGTCCGGCGGGCGCGGCCACCACTTCCAGACCGGGCGGGGCATTGCGGATGACGGAGGCGGCGAGCACGAACGACAGCAGACCGAGCGACGCCGCACTGCCGTACGCGAAACTCCAGCCCGGACCGTTCAGCAACAACATCAACGGCAGCGCCGACAGGATCTGACCGATCTGACCGAAGATGCCCGTCAGCTGCGACACGAGCGGCACCCGCCGCGGCGCGAACCACTGCGGAACAAGGCGCAGCACGGAGATGAACGTCATCGCGTCGCCGACGCCGACGAGAACACGCGCGGCGACCGCCAGCGGCAGCGATTCGGTGAGTGCGAGAAGCATCTGCGCCGACGCCATGATGAGGGCGCCCGCGGAGATCATGATCCGCGACCCGTACCGGTCGAGGAGCACGCCCGCCGGGATCTGCATTCCCGCGTACACCACGATCTGGAGTACGACGAAACCCGACAACACGCTCGGACTGATCGAAAATCGTTCCGACGCCGCGAGGCCCGACACACCGAACGAGGTTCGATGCAGGACGGCGACGATATATGCGACAACCCCGACGCCCCACACCAACCACACTCTGCTCATCGCAGATCAAACTACCCCCCAGCAGGTATTACCCGCCGGGTGAAGTCACTCCCGGCCCTGCGACACCCACGCCTGATCGGCGGAGCGGGTGCCCACGGTCAGGTCCGCGAGCAGGTCCAGGCGCGCGATCTGACCTTCGGTCAACGCCACCGAGAGCGCTCCGGCGTTCTCCGTCACACGCGCCGCGAACCGGGTGCCGGGAATCGACACGGACGGCAACCCGAACTCGCGGCCCTTCGCATCGAGCCACGCCAACGACACCTGGGCGGGCGTCGCGTCGAGTTCGGCAGCGACCTCGCGGACGACGTCGAGCACCTTCAGGTTCGCCGGCAGCGCGTCGTCGCCGAAGCGGGGGAACCGGCGACGCAGATCCTTGTCGCCCAGCGCGGCCGGGTCGTACGTTCCGGTGAGGAAGCCCCGGCCGACCGGGGAGTACGGCACGAACCCGATGCCCAGTTCCGCCGCCGCGGGGACCACGTGCTTCTCGACGTCGCGACTCCAGATGCTCCACTCGCTCTGAATCGCGGCGATGGGGTGCACACGCGACGCACGCCGGAGCTCGTCGCCGGTGGCCTCCGACAGTCCGATGTTACGGACCTTCCCGGCCTTCACCTGTTCCGCGATCGCGCCGACGGTGTCCTCGATCGGCACCTCGGGGTCGACGCGGTGCAGGTAGTAGAGGTCGACGGTGTCGACGCCGAGCCGGGTCAGCGATTCGTCGAGGGCCTGCGCCACGTACTCGGGCTTGCCGTTGATGCTGCGCTGACCGTTCGCGATGTTGCCGACGAGCCCGAACTTGGTGGCCAACTGCACCTCGTCGCGGCGTTCCTTCAGCACCGTGCCCACCGCGATCTCGCTCGCGCCCTCGCCGTAGACGTTGGCCGTGTCGATGAATGTCACGCCGATGTCGATCGCGTGGTGGAGGGTCGCCAGCGCCTCCGCGGGATCGACGGGGCCGTAGACGGGCGCGACGGACATGGCGCCGTAGCCCTGCGCACTGACGGTGAAGCCTTCGGACAACTGCACGGTGGGGATGTTGGTCATGCGCCCATCCTTCCCGAGCACCCCGACAGGTGCATCGTTTGGAATCGAGCTGATCGTGACCCCGCGGGCTCTACCCTGGGGGCATGGCATTCGACTGGATCGAACTCGGGCGCATCGCCCACCGCGAGTTCGGCGCCCGGGTCGCCGCGATCACCGACTGGTCGGCCCCCACGCCGGACCGCGAATGGGACGTCACCCAACTGGTGCGGCACGTCATCGAGGAACAGCAATGGGTTCCGCCGCTGCTCGCCGGGAAGACGGTCGGCGAAGCCACCCCGGACATCGAGCCCCTGCACGGCGACATGAGGTTGGAATGGCAGCGTTACTCCGACGCGGCCATCCGGGCGTGGTCGTCGACGGACCCGCAGACGCCGGTGCACCTGTCCTACGGCACGGTGCCGCTCGAGCCGTATCTGCGGCAGCAGATCGCCGACGTCACCATCCACGCGTGGGACCTCGCCAAGGCCACCGGATCCGACGACACGCTCGACCCGCAACTCGTCGCCGGCATCTGGTCGGATCTCGACAGCCAACGCGAGATGCTGTCCGAGAGCGGGCTGTTCGACGACCCCGTCGACGTTCCCGCCGACGCGCCACTGCAGGATCGCCTGATCGCCCTGACCGGTCGCGATCCCCGGCAACGCGTTTAACCAACCGGCACCGAGGGTCCCGCCTACGCTGGGATGCATGAGTACTCCGGATCCGAAACCCCGCAGCCGCGACGTCACCGACGGACTGGAGAAGACCGCAGCACGCGGCATGCTCCGTGCGGTGGGCATGGGCGACGACGACTGGGGCAAGTCGCAGATCGGTGTGGCGTCGTCCTGGAACGAGATCACCCCCTGCAACCTGTCCCTCGACCGGCTCGCGAAGGCCGTCAAGGAAGGCGTCCACGCGGGCGGCGGATATCCCATGGAGTTCGGCACCATCTCCGTGTCCGACGGCATCTCCATGGGACACGAGGGCATGCACTTCTCCCTCGTCTCCCGTGAGGTGATCGCCGACAGTGTGGAAACGGTGATGCAGGCCGAACGCCTCGACGGATCGGTGCTGCTCGCCGGTTGCGACAAGTCGCTGCCCGGCATGCTGATGGCCGCGGCCCGCCTGGATCTCGCGAGCGTGTTCCTCTACGCCGGTTCGATCCTGCCGGGCATCGCCAAAATGTCCGACGGCACCGAACGCGACGTCACCATCATCGACGCGTTCGAGGCGGTCGGCGCCTGCTCCCGCGGCCTGATGAGCCGTGAGGACGTCGACGCCATCGAGCGCGCCATCTGTCCCGGGGAGGGCGCGTGCGGCGGGATGTACACCGCGAACACCATGGCCAGCGCCGCCGAGGCGCTCGGGATGTCGCTGCCGGGCAGCGCGTCCCCGCCCGCCACCGACCGCCGTCGCGACGGATTCGCGAGGCGCAGCGGCGAAGCCGTCGTCGAACTGCTGCGCCGCGGCATCACCGCCCGGGACATCCTCACCAAGGAGGCGTTCGAGAACGCCATCGCCGTGGTCATGGCATTCGGCGGGTCCACCAACGCGGTCCTGCACCTGCTGGCGATCGCCAGCGAGGCCGACGTGGAACTGACCCTCGACGACTTCTCCCGCGTCGGCGCCCGCGTCCCGCACCTCGCGGACGTCAAACCGTTCGGCAAGCACGTGATGAAGGACGTCGACCACATCGGCGGCGTCCCCGTCATCATGAAGGCCCTGCTCGACGCCGGGATGCTGCACGGCGACTGCCTCACCGTCACCGGGAAGACCATGGCCGAGAACCTGGCGGACATCGCGCCCCCCGACCCGGACGGCAAGGTGCTCCGCGCCATGAACTCACCCATCCATCCGACCGGCGGCATCACGATCCTCAAGGGTTCCCTGGCCCCCGGCGGCGCGGTGGTGAAGTCGGCCGGCTTCGACTCCGACGTCTTCACCGGCACCGCCCGCGTCTTCGAACGGGAGCGGGCCGCGATGGACGCCCTCGAGGACGGCACCATCACGAACGGCGACGTCGTCGTCATCCGCTACGAGGGTCCCAAGGGCGGTCCCGGCATGCGTGAGATGCTCGCGATCACGGGGGCCATCAAGGGCGCCGGACTGGGCAAGGACGTACTGCTGCTCACCGACGGCCGATTCTCCGGCGGCACCACCGGCCTGTGCGTCGGCCACGTGGCACCGGAAGCCGTCGACGGTGGTCCGATCGCCTTCGTCCGCGACGGCGATCAGATCCGATTGGATGTCGGAACGGGCACGCTGGAACTGCTCGTCGACGAAGAGGAACTGGCCGGCCGGAAGAACGGATGGGAGCCCCTGCCCCCGCGCTACACCCGCGGGGTCCTCGCCAAGTACACGAAGCTCGTCGGTTCCGCCTCGGGTGGCGCGGTCTGCGGGTAGGCGCTTCGCGCCCGTGAGTGGTTGACGAGTCCGGAGACTCGCTCACCACTCACGAGCCCGGAGGGCCTAAATGGGTCGGAACCCGGCGCCCGGACCGCCGCTCGCGTTCATGTCGGCGACGATCGAATTGAGGTTGGTGCCGATCTCCGGGCCGACGCACGGCGCCGCCAGGTAGGCGTTGACCATGGCCACGAGGGTCGTCCCCACGACCATCGGTGCGCCGGAGTCACCTTCGATCACGCAGGCCTGGGTCCACGTCTCCCCCGTCTGCATGAGGTCGCCGTAGACGATGCCGCACGTGTTTCCCGTGGTGCGGCCTTCCTTGCACGCCACCTGCGGGAAGGCTGCCGGTGCGCCGATCTGCGTGATGGTGACTCCGCCGACCCGGTTGACCGGGACGACCTTCTTGGGGTCGAACTGGATCACCGCGTAGTCGAGGGCGGGATTGGAGACGACGAACTCGCCGACGATGCCGGCGTCCTGGTTGGCCTCCGGCACCACGTACGAGCCCGCCTCACCGCAGTGGCCGGCCGTCAGTCCGACGAGCCGGCCCGCGTTGTCGTGTCCGATGGTGGTGAGCGAACAGACGAGTTCGTCGTTCACCACGATCCCCGAACCGCCCCCCAAGACGGCGGCCGGAGCTGCTGTCGCGGACCCCGCCGCAACGAATCCCAGAATTCCCGCTGTCGCCGCAACAACCGCCGCGAATCGTTTCAACATTTTTCGAACCTTCCCGGATGAGCCCCGACGGCCGCGTGTCTCCCCATAAGAATCCCACCCGCACAAGCCCTGCGTGGGGGAATGCCGATGTAGAGACCGCGACCGTTGCTCGCCCGGGAGCTAGTCGACGGCGCCGAGCGCCTCCAGCGCTTTGCGTGCGTCCTCGAGTTGCCGGCTCAGCTCGTCGACCCGGGCGGCCGCGAGGTTGCGTGCGGCGACGATGATCGACTCGACCGCTTCGATCGCGGTCTCCTCCCCGAGTTCCCGGACCGCCCGCTCGACGGCATCCGGCGACACGGGAACGGCCTTGCCGGGACGCTTCGCGCCGTGGGCGACGGTGACGCTCCAGTCGTTGTCGGCCCCGGCGTGGATGGTGACGCTCACTCCCGCGGGCACCTTCTTGCCGGCGCGTTTGGCCGGTGCCGCGGCGGGTTTCGGGACCGCGGCGGCGGGCTGCGGCGTCGCGACGGTCTTCGCGGCGGGAGCCTTGGGGGCGGGCGGCGGACCGGGCTCGATCTCCTGATGCACCACCGGCGCCGCGGGGGCGGCGGGCGCGGCCGCCGGCTTGGGTGCCGGAATTCGTCTCATCATGAGCTCCTCCGCTTCGAAAGGAAGCTCGTCGTCGACGCCCTTGGGGCGGATTTGGACCGTATTGCCTTGCACCGCGATAACTTTCGCCGAGGCTCCGGCCTCGAGCCCGAGGCTGGGCATCGCCTCGCGCAGATACACGGTGGCCCGCTTGCCTTCCGCGATCGCGGCAGCGAGGGTCTCGAGATTCTCCGCGGTCAGGTGATCCGGTGCGGCGGCGCCGGAACGTCTACGGGGCGGCATGCGCTGTCCTTTCTGGTCTGTCTCCTGGTTACGCTCGTGAGCACCGCAACTCTCGCACACGCCACCGACGTTTCCGCATCGGACGGGCTCGCACAGTGGCAGATTGAGGGCGACCGCGCGTGCGCATCGAACAATTCGAGAGGAACGACGTGACCTCGGAATCATCCGACAACGGCGAAGAGGCCGCAACGACGACGGAGATCTCGCCGAGCCTGCTCCGTGACGTCCAGGCGGATCTCGAGGAGTCGCTCCTCGGCGGGCCCCGCCGCTTCACACGGGCCGAGATCGCCGACGTCGCGGGTGTGTCCCTCGAGCGAGCGGACCGCTTGTGGGTATCGATGGGTTTCGCGGTCGACATCGACCCGGACAGCGTCATGTTCACCGAGGGGGACGCCGCCGCGCTACGCACCATGGCGTCGCTCGTCGACCGGGGGATCATCTCGCCGGAGCGCGAAGTGGCGGCGGCCCGCGCTCTCGGTCAGTCGTTGTCGCGGCTCGCCGAATGGCAGGTGTCGCTGATCAGCACTCATATCGTCGATCAGCTCGCGGGCTCGGCGGGTAGCGACGAGCAGGCGATCCGGGAGCAGGTGCGGGAGCTCACCGCCGAGATCCTTCCGGCGGTCGAGTCGCTGCAGGCGTACGTGTGGCGCAGGCACGTCGCCTCGACCACCGGGCGCAACGTGGGGAACCCCGGCGAGGAGGTCGCGAGCCGGAATCTGGTGGTCGGATTCGCGGACATCGTCGGGTACACGTCGCTGACGCGTCAGCTCGGCGCCCGGGAACTGGCCGATCTGCTGGAACGATTCGAGTCGGCGTCGACGACGGTGATCGGTGGGCATCAGGGGTGGGTGGTGAAGACGGTCGGCGACGAGGTGATGTTCGCCGTCGAATCGCCGGCCGCTGCGGCGGAGATCGCCCTGCAGTTGCAGGAGCGGGTGCTGCCGGACGCGACGGACCCCGAACTGCGGGTCGGTCTCGCGATGGGTCCGGTGCTCGTCCGGTTCGGCGACCTCTACGGCTCCGTCGTCAACACCGCGGCGCGACTCACCGGTTCGGCGCGTCCCGGCACGGTGCTGATCGACGAGGAACTCGCCCACGAACTCGCCGAAGCGCCCGATTACTACCTCAAACAGTTACGCCCACGACGCGTTCGAGGGATACGCAGGCTCGAGCAGTTCGTGCTGCGCCGTAACCGGGACGCCTGACGACCGTCAGCTTCCGAAGGGAAGGGTTCCGGGCGGGATGGAGTATCCGCTGCTGCCGGCGGCGACGCCGCCCCACGCACCGAGGAGCCAGTTGAGTGCATCAGTGATCATCGAGAAACCTTCCCACACCATTCATTCGACATGCGCGGCATCGGGTGCCGCGCGCACTGCCACGGTAATGACGACTCGCTGAGCTGTCGACGTCATAATGCCTGAGCAGGCGGTATCTCGATCAGCGTCGGCGTGCCGGCACCGGCTTCGACCTGGGCGGCGCGGGCGGCGAGGAAGTCGTCGACGATCTGCTCACACGCGGCGCGTCCCAGCGGGGTGAGGGTGGCGAGCCGGGTGAAGACGAGCGGTCCGATGAGCTGCGCGAGGGCGAGGTCGTAGTCGAATTCGCCGAGGCGTTCCGCCGCCTCGGGTGTCCCGAAGACCTGATCGAACGCCGCCCGGTACTGCGCGACGATCGTCTGCCTGAGCGTGCGGAGTTCCGGTTTGTCCGATTCGATCTCGTCGGCACTCGAGTAGTCCTCCAGCGCGGGGCCCATGCCCAGCCAGCACATCGCCGTCACGTTCATCGGGGCACTCTCGATGAGTTTGGCCTGACTGACCATCAACTCGACCAGCCGGTCCCGGAGGTCGCCTTCCGCGGGCACCGTCGGGGCGGGCGGTATCAGCCGCCCGAAGGCCGCGGCAACCAGTTCGGTGCCGTTGGCGAAGTGCCGGTAGAGGGTGGCGCGGGCCACCTTCGCCAGCTTGGTGACGGCGTCGATCGTGACGGCGTCCGTGCCGCCCTTCGCGAGGAGAGTTGTCGCGGCGTCGAGAAGTCGCGCCCGAGAGCGCTGCCTGCGGGGATCCTGCTCGGTCATCTGCACCGCCCGTTCCTGCCATTGCCCGACCTCTTGTGAACTGTCAGTCTACCAACGATACTGACAGTCTTATTTCTATCGGGAGGAGTGTCGTGCACCCTCGGAACGAGGCACCACACGCACGGACGGATCAACCGGAGAACGCGGGCTGGACCCTGCGGCAGATATGGATGCTCACGGTCTCGTGCTGCGCTGTCGCCCTCGTCGTCGCGGCGATGGCGGCACTGAACACCGCGCTCCCCGACCTCGCCCGCGACACGGGCGCGACCCAGAGCCAGCTGACGTGGATCGTCGACGGCTACACCCTGACCCTGGCCGCCCTGCTGCTTCCGGCGGGCGCACTCGGCGACCGGTACGGCCGGCGCGGACTGCTCATGGCCGGGCTGCTGATCTTCGGCGTTGCCACCGCGATTCCCATCGTCAACGACGCACCCGAATGGATCATCGGTTCCCGGGCAATGGCCGGCGTCGGCGCCGCCCTCGTGATGCCCGCGACATTGTCGCTGCTCACCGCGGGTTTTCCGCCCGCACACCGGGGTAGGGCCGTGGGCATCTGGTCGGGCGTCGCGGGTTCCGGCGCAATCGCCGGCCTGCTCGTCTCCGGGCTGCTGCTCGAGAGGTGGTCGTGGCACTCCATCTTCATCAGCCTCACCGTGGTGTCCGCCCTGATCTTCGTCACGGGCTTCACCATCTCCTCGTCCCGGGAGACCGAACGCCCACCGCTGGACCTGCCGGGCACCGGGCTGATCGCGGCCGCGGTCGGATTGTTCGTCCTGGGAACCATCGAGGCGCCGCAGCGCGGCTGGCTGGATCCCGTCGTGCTCGGACTGCTCATCGGCGGGCTCGCCGCCGCGGCCACGTTCGCCCTGGTGGAACTGCGCAGAAAGCGCCCCCTCCTCGACGTCCGGCTGTTCGCCAACCGCGCCTTCGGCTCGGGATCCATGTCGCTGCTGCTGCAGTTCCTGGCCTCCCTCGGCCTGTTCTTCCTCGTCGTGCAGTACCTCCAACTGGTCCTGAACTACTCCCCACTGCAGTCCGCACTCGCGCTCGCCCCCATCGCCGTGCCAGTCGTGGCGATGTCCGCGGTCATGCCGATGCTCATCCCGCACGTCGGGCTCCGGCCGCTGCTCGCATCCGGCTCCGCACTGCTCGGGCTGGGCATCCTCCTGCTGGTGCGGCTCGATGCGCATTCGAGCTACGCGGAGGTGTGCGGCCCGCTGATCGTGGCCGCGTTCGGTATCGGACTGTGCACGGCGCCCGCGACGGCTGCCATCGTGCAAAACACCCCCGACGCGAAGCAGGGTGTCGCGTCGGCCGTCAACGACACGGCACGCGAGATCGGTTCGGCCATCGGAGTCGCCCTGGCGGGCAGCGTCCTGGCCGCGGGGTACGCCACCCACGTGCAGCCGGCGGTCGACGCCGTTCCGGAGGCCGCGAAGGAGCCGGTGTCCAGTTCACTGGCCGCGGCACTGCAGGTCGCCGAGGTTGCGGGCCCGCAGGGTGAGCAGTTGGCGACGTTCGCGCGGGATTCGTTCCTGAAGGGTTTCGACGAGGCATCCACCGTCCTGGCCTGCGTGTTGTTCGCCGCGTCGCTGCTGCTCGCGATGTGGGCTCCCGGGCGGAAGGGTTCCGTGCCGAAGGCCGAATCGCCGACGGAACTGGCCGACGTCGACTGAGTGGACGTTGCTCTTGTGACGGCCGTCGCTGTATCGTTCAGTATCAGTTACTGAATGTCACAGTTAGTTGACCGCCTAGTCACAGATCAAGGGGTAGTGATGACCGCATCGATCGTCGTCTCCGACCGCGAAGAGACCGCCCAGCGCCTGCTGGCGTCGTCGGCACGCAAGTCCTACGACCCGATGGTCGAGGTCGACTGGGAAGCACCGATTCCCGACGACAAGTTCGGTCTCACTCCCGAGTGGAGCACGCTCTACGGCACGGCCCTCTGGGACGAGATGACCGATGCGCAGAAGATCGAGCTCACCAAGCACGAGGCCGCCAGCGTCTCCAGCGTCGGACTGTGGTTCGAGATCCTGCTCATGCAGATGCTGCTGCGCGACGTGTACGGCCGCGACAAGCACTCGCGCCACGTGCAGTTCGCGCTCACCGAGGTGGCCGACGAGTGCCGCCACTCGGTGATGTTCGCCCGCGCCGGCGAACGCCTCAACATGCCGAGCTACGGCCCGCACCCGGCGATCCACAAGCTCGGACGCATCTGGGGTGGCTTCTTCCGCGGCGCCAACGCGTATGCCAGCGTGATGGCCGCCGAGGAGATCCTCGACATGATGCAGCGCGACTTCATGAAGGACGAGCGCGTGCAGCCCGTCACCCGCACGGTGAGCAAGATCCACGTACTCGAGGAGGCCCGCCACATCCGCTTCGCACGCGAGGAGGTCGGCCGTCGCATCGAGGGCGCCAGCTGGGCCCGCCTCCAGATCGAGCGGCTCAACACCGCCGCGGTCGTGTACTTCGTGATGAAGAGCATGATCCGCAAGGAGGTGTACGAGAACGCCGGTCTCGACCCGAAGCGGGCCGCCGCCGAGGCCAAGAACAACCAGCACTACAAGGACACCGTCCGGACGTCCGGTTCCAAGTTGATGCAGTTCCTCGATAGCGTCGGCCTCGTCGGCGGCCCGTCGAAGCGCCTCTACAAGAGGGTCCATCTCCTCTGAATCATGTGGGGACGTGGTCCAGGTAGGACACACCGGTCGAGGTGATCTCGAGTACGCGCGCGGACGGAATGTCGAAGAACATTCCCGCGACGCGTACTCGGCCCTCGGCCGCCGCTGCGCCGACGAGGGGATGGCGCCCGAGGGTTTGCACCTGGACCGCCACGTTCACCATGCCGAGCTGGTCGACCTCGTCGAATCCGAGTTCGGCTGCGGCACGCGCCACGGGATGACCGCTGTCGAACGCCTTCCGGCTCGGTTGCGCGAACGTGAGCCACTGCTCGACGGCGTCGCGATCCGACGCCTCCGCCCCACCGGGCGCACTCGCCAGCACGGCCTTCATCGCACCGCAGCCGGAGTGGCCGCACACGATCACCGAGCTGACCTCGAGTTCGTCGAGCGCGAACGCCAGTCCCGCCTCCACGGAGACGTCCTGCCTGCCGGTCGGCACGAGGTTGCCCACGTTGCGCACCGTGAACAGGTCGCCGGGACCGCTGCTCGTGATCACGTTCGGGACGATGCGTGAATCGGAGCAGGTGAGGAACAGGGAGTCGGGGCGCTGCCCGTCCCGCAGTTCGTCGAGGTGCGGCTGCAGCTGCGCCGCGTTGCGTCGGTGGTATTCCGACACTCCCGCGAGGACGGGCCGGAGCGCCGCCGGTGTGGTGTTCTCGTCGGTGTCGGTGTGCCGCGGCTGCCAGCTCTTCCATGGGGCGAACCCGCGGGGGCTCGCCACCCCGATGCCGCGGCGGGGCGGCGACGCACCGACCTCGGCCATGTCGACGGGACCGAGCGCGTCGATCACGACCGTTCCGCCCTTGTTCTCGTGGTGACGCTTCCAGTCGTCGATCGCTTCGAACATGGCGTGGTCGAGGAAGTCGACCGCCAGTTCCACGGTGACGTGCGCACCCTCGGGCACCTTCGCGAGCAGTCCGGTCAGTGCGGGCATGGACAGGAAGCTGCACGACCCCTCGACGGTCACGCGCCACCGCCCGGAGTCTTCGGAGCCGACCGGCTCGGCCCGCATCTTGGGATGGATGACCCGCCACAGCAACAGGACCACTGCGAGTGCGAGACCGATGATGACGCCCTCGAGGAGGTTGAGGAAGACGACGCCGCCGACGGTGACGCCGTACACCCACAGGTCACCGGTGCGCCGCGCGGTACGCAAGTGGGCGAGTTTGACGAGCTGGATGCCGATCACGATGAGGAGGCCGGCGAGCGCTGCCATCGGGATCTGCTCGACGAGACCGGTGAGCAGGGCCGCGAAGACGAGGATCCACACTCCGTGCAGGATGGCGGACGCCCGGGTGCGTGCCCCGGCGGCGACGTTGGTGGAGCTGCGCACGATGACACCGGTGACCGGCAGGCCACCGATGAGACCCGAGATCATGTTGGCCGAGCCCTGACCGACGAGTTCGCGGTTGAACTCCGAACGTGTCCCGCCGTGCATCTTGTCGACGGCGACCGCGGACAGCAGACTCTCGACGCTGGCGATCAGCGCGACGGTGAGGACACCGGTGGCCACGGCGAGCCACGGCCCGTCCGGCATGGAGGGCAGTGCCACGGCGTCGAACAGGGAGCCGTCCAACGTGATTCGATCGATGTCGAGCGGGAAGGACAGGGACAGAACGGTGGCGGCGACGACGGCCACCAGTGGTCCGGGGAGCACCCGGAGTTTGCCGGGGATCTTCTTCCAGAACAGCAGGACGACGATGACGACCGATCCGACGAGGACGTCGCCGTACCGGGCGGACGTGAGCTGCCCGGGGAGTTGCGTGATGTTCTCGACGGTCGAGCTGTGTGAGCTCCCACCGAGGAGGACGTGAATCTGCTGGAGCGCGATCGTGATTCCGATTCCGGCCAGCATGGCGTGGACCACGACCGGGGCGATGGCCAGTGCGGCACGCGCAATTCGGCTGAGCCCGAAGATGATTTGGAGGAGACCGGCCGCGACGGTGATCGCGCACGTGGACTTCCAGCCGAAGGTGGCGACCAATTCTGCTACCACCACGGTCAATCCGGCGGCTGGACCGCTGACCTGGAGCGGTGAGCCACCGATCGACCCTGCCACCACACCACCGACGATGGCGGCGATGAGGCCGGCCATGATCGGCGCGTCGGACGCGATCGCGATACCGAGCGAGAGGGGCAGGGCGACGAGGAAGACGACGAGTGACGCGGGCAGGTCGTATCGCGCGTTATTTCGGAACCTTTCACTGAGGGTCGGTCCGGGGGCGGGGGCACCGGATGGGGGTGCTTTCTCGTTCTCGAGGATCGACATGTCGTCACCTTACGGGCGGAGAACGACGAAACGCCCGAAACGGACGCGATCTTGTGGCATGTGTCACTGTGGCAGCATTATTCGCACAGTTGAATCGAAAACTATTGGACAACAGTCCATTACATGAAGATTAAAGTACACAAAGTTCACCGCGACCGACGCCGCGCTGTGAGACGTGCCGGTCAGCCTTGGAAAGACGTCGGCACGATGGCGATGCGTACTGCCCCAGCCAGGTCGGTAGCAGTCACAATTGGCAATGCGCGGAGTCCGCTCCACACGACAATGGACGACAGGACGCTGCGCAGTGCAGCAGGAGTCCAATCTCGACAGGAGGAGAACACGGTGAGAGAACCACACGTCGTTGCGATCAATGGAAGTTCGCCGCGCGCGGAGAAGACCACCTGGGTCGCGCCCACGGCCGCGGTGATCGGCGCCGCAACCCTCGGCGCGGAGGCCAGCGTCTGGTACGGCGCCGTGCTGCGGGCCGATTGTGATTCCATCACCCTCGGCGAGGGAAGCAACATCCAGGACGGAGTGGCTGTTCACGTCGACCCGGGCTTCCCCGTCGTCGTCGGCCGGGACGTCAGCGTGGGACACAACGCCGTCCTGCACGGCTGCACCGTGGAGGACGGCGCCCTCGTCGGTATGGGTGCCACGATCCTCAACGGCGCGGTGATCGGCGCACAGTCGCTGATCGCGGCAGGCGCGCTGGTGCTGGAAGGAACCCGAGTTCCGCCGCGGTCACTCGTCGCCGGCGTGCCCGCAAAGGTTCGCCGAGAACTCACCGACGACGAGGTGGCCCACAACGCCGCCAATGCCGCGGTCTACCGTCAACTGGCGCAGCAACATCGATCGGCGCAGGTCACCGCCCTCGACATCGCCTGAGTGACTCAGTCGTGCGGGCTCCCGTGAACACAAGGCCTTCGCCGCGCGCTCAGCGCACCCGCGGGGTCTTGCGGGTGCTCACGGCGATGCGATTCCACGCATTGATCATGAGCACCAGCGAGATGAGCTGAGCCAGTTCGGTCTCGTCGAAGTACTCCTCGGCCTCCTCGTACACCGAGTCGGGGACGAAGCCGTCGGTCAGCACGGTGATCGCCTCGGCGAGCGCGAACGCCGCGCGCTCCCTGTCGGTGTACAGGCCGTGCGCTTCCTCCCACGCGCCCAGCAGGTACAGCTTCTGTTCGGAGATGCCGATCCTGCGGGCGTCGGCGGTGTGCATGTCGATGCACCACGCGCAGTGGTTGATCTGGGAGCAGCGGGTGAGTACCAGCTCGACCAGTTCCGGATCCAGGCCCTGCCGTGCTGCGGCGTCGAGGGCGATCATCGCCTTGTAGACGGCGGGTGCCTTGCGGGCGAGATCGACTCGGGTCGTGCGCTCTGTCGTGGTCATACGAAGAACAGTAGGCGCGCAATAGCCCATCTCCGTGGTTCAATTCATCCATGGAATCTTGGGCCAATTCGGGCCTGGGCCGCGACCTGCACCTGGAGCTCACGGCGTCCGGCAGGACGCGCTCGTCCGGGGTGCGCGCACACCTGATCTCGGCGCTGCGCGAGTCGATTCGCTCGGGACGGCTCGTCGCCGGCACCACCCTGCCACCCTCCCGCACCCTGGCGCTCGACCTCGGCGTCGCCCGCAACACCGTCGCCGAGGCGTACTCCGAACTGGTGGCGGAGGGCTGGCTCACCGCCCGGCAAGGGTCGGGGACCCGGGTCGCCGACCGCGTGGGCGAGGCGCCGCGTCGCACACGCACCCCGGCCGCCACCGTCGCACGTCCGACTCTGAGCCTGATGCCCGGCTCGCCCGATGTCGCGGAGTTCCCTCGTGCCGCCTGGATGACGTCGGCCCGCCGGGCGCTCACCGCGGCGCCCAACGACGCGTTCGGCCCCGGCGATCCCCGCGGGCGCACCGAACTCCGCAACGCCCTCGCCGAATATCTCTCTCGCGCAAGAGGAGTGCGCACCGATCCCGACCGCATCGTGGTCAGCGCGAGCTCGGGCCACGGGCTGTGGCTGCTCGCCCGCGCCGTGCAGGGACCGATGGCCGTCGAGGGATACGGGCTGCACCTGCACCGTGAACTTCTCGGCGACGCCGGAGTCGCCACTGTCCCCCTGCAGCTCGACACCCGCGGAGCGCAGCCCCCGGATGCGACGGGGCAACGCCTGTCGGCGTGCCTGCTCACCCCGGCTCATCAATTCCCCACCGGCGGGCCGCTTCATCCCGACAGGAGAACGGCTTTCGTGGAATGGGCGCGCACGACGGGTGGGATCGTGATCGAGGACGACTACGACGGCGAGTTCCGGTACGACCGTCAACCTGTCGGCGCCCTGCAGGGTCTGGCCCCCGACCGGGTGGTGTATCTGGGCACGGTGAGCAAATCCCTTTCCCCCGCGATCCGGGTGGGGTGGATGGTGCTGCCGGAACGCCTCATCGACGACGTCCTGGCAGTCAAGGGTGTGTACGAGCGATGGGTCAGCGCGACGGACCAGCTCACCCTGGCCGACTTCATCGAACGGGGCGCGTTCGATCGGCACGTCCGCAGGATGCGCACCCTGTACCGCCGCCGGCGCGACACCCTCGTCGAGACCCTCGCCGCCCGCGCACCCCACGTGCACGTCACCGGCATCGCGGCCGGGTTGCATGCCGTCCTCGAACTTCCGACCGGGACGGAGGCGGCCACCCTCGAGCGGGCCGCGTCCCTCGGTCTCGCGGTGGAGGGTCTGCGCACGTTCCGTCATCCCGACGGTCCCGCGAACCGGCCCGACGGGCTCGTCGTCGGCTACAGCACACCGTCGTCCGCGCGGTTCTCGGCCACGCTCGACGCCCTGTGCCGCGCGCTGCCCACTGGGTGAGCGGAATTTCCTATGGGACTGGTCGGAATGCGTGTCGTGCGGTTACAGTCTCATCCGTGACCGAATCCCGTGTGATCGACTCAGGCGAGCTGCTGACGCGGCGCCGCCATGTCGATTTCGCGCTGGTGTGTACCTCGGGGTGTCCGATCTCCTGATCGGACCCGTCCCGGCGTGATCGTCTCCACGCCGGGTTCTTCCTGCACACCCACGTTTTCGAAGGATTCGTATTCACGTGACCACTGCATCCGTTTCACATCTTGCGTCCGTCATCGGCGCCACCCGCGACGCCGTCTCCCAGGATTCCGCGAACGCTCACGTCGTCTTCCGCGCCTCCGCCGAGGCACACGACGCCGTCGCGAGCACCGTGTCGCTCGGCAAGTACAGCGTGGAGGTGGACGAGCCACCGGCGCTCGGCGGCGACCACTCCGCCGCCAATCCGGTGGAGTACTACCTCGCTTCACTACTGTCCTGCCAGGTGGTGACCTACCGCTTCTGGGCCGAGAAGCTCGGCATCCGCGTCGACGACATCTCGGCGCGCGCGGAGGGCGATCTCGACGTGCGCGGGTTCTTCGGCTTCGACGACGCCGTCCGTCCCGGGTTCGGCGAAGTGCGGGTCGTCGTGACGCTGACCGGCCCGGAATCGCAGGAGCGCTACCTCGCACTGCAGGAAGCCGTCGATGCGCACTGCCCCGTCCTCGACCTGACCCGGAACCAGACCCCGGTCCACACCGTGGTCGAAACACTCACCGGCGACAACTGATTCACCACATCCACCTCACCGAATCCGGAGGACACCACTCGTGACCGAGACTATCGATCCCACTGTCAACTGGTCGTTCGAGACCAAGCAGATCCACGCCGGGCAGACATCCGACGCGACTACCAAGGCGCGGGCGCTGCCGATCTACCAGACCACCTCGTACACGTTCGACAGCACCGATCACGCTGCCGCCCTGTTCGGTCTGGCCGAGCCGGGCAACATCTACACCCGGATCATGAACCCCACGCAGGACGCGGTCGAGCAGCGCATCGCCGCCCTCGAAGGCGGCGTCGCCGCCCTGCTCCTGTCCTCGGGTCAGGCCGCGGAAACCTTTGCGGTGCTGAACCTCGCGGAGGCGGGCGACCACATCGTCTCCAGCCCGTACCTGTACGGCGGCACCTACAACCTCTTCCACTACACGCTGCCCAAGCTCGGCATCGAGGTCTCGTTCGTCGAAGACCCCGACGACCTCGAACAGTGGCGCAGCGCCGTCCGCCCGAACACCAAGGCGTTCTACGGTGAGACGATCGCCAACCCGAAGAACCACATCCTGGACATCCCGGGCATCTCGAAGGTGGGTCACGACAACGGGATCCCGCTGATCGTGGACAACACGGTGGCCACCCCGTACCTGCTGCAGCCGCTGAAGCACGGTGCCGACATCGTGGTGCACTCGGCCACCAAGTACCTCGGTGGTCACGGCACGGCGATCGCCGGAGTCATCGTCGACGGCGGCACGTTCGACTGGACCCAGGGCCGGCACGCGGGCTTCACCACTCCGGACCCGAGCTACCACGGTGTCGTCTTCGCGGACCTCGGTGCACCGGCCTACGCACTGAAGGCGCGCGTGCAGTTGCTGCGCGACCTCGGTTCCGCGGTCGCCCCGTTCAACGCGTTCCTCATCGCGCAGGGCATCGAGACCCTCAGCCTGCGCGTGGAGCGGCACGTCGCCAACGCGCAGAAGGTGGCGGAGTTCCTCGAGGCGCGCCCGGAGGTCACGTCCGTGGCCTACGCCGGTCTGCCGTCCTCTCAGTGGCACGAGCGCGCACGGCAGCTCACGCCGAAGGGTGCCGGGGCGATCGTGACGTTCGAACTGGCCGGCGGTGTCGATGCCGGGAAGAAGTTCGTCAACGCGCTCACTCTGCACAGCCACGTCGCGAACATCGGCGACGTGCGCTCGCTCGTGATCCACCCCGCGTCGACGACGCACTCGCAGCTCACCCCGGAGGAGCAGCTCGCTGCCGGTGTGACGCCCGGACTGGTCCGGCTCGCCGTCGGCATCGAGGGGATCGACGACATCCTCGCCGACCTCGAGACCGGATTCGCCGCGGCCGCACTCTGATCCGATGCCCGGGGTCGAGGCGTGCGCCTCGGCCCCCGGCGTCCTAGTACTGCAACGGCACTTATGGGACATGTCCGCGGGTTCGGTAGTGACAGATGCGGGCCTGGTGCTGTCGGCGTCTCCGCCAGTGTGACCAGGACCAGACGTGCTCGTCGGGGCGGGCGTGTCGCAGGATCAGATGCACGAGCAGCCGCCGGATCTCGGGTACCGTGTACGCGATCATGCCCTGATCGTTTGTCCCGATTCCCCCTTTATCGCTTCGGTTTTCGTGCCGGCAAGCCAGGCGAGGGCGAGCATCGACAGTGTGGTGTGCGCGTACCAGGCCCGGTAGGTGCGCACCTGGTACTGGTCCAGTCCGGCCTCGTTCTTGGCCTGCTGGAAGCATTCCTCGACCCGCCACCGCGATCCGGCGACGGTGGCGAGTTCGGTGAGCGTGGTGCGCCGGGGTCCGGCGCAGATGTAGTACGCGATCTCGGTCGGGTCCGACAGGGATCGGCGGGCGAGCAGCCAGTGCCCCCGCCCGGGTGCCCAGGCGATCCTGATGGGCACCCGCACCCAGGAATACTCGCGCGGGCCGTGCGCGCCGTCTCCGGCGGAGATCCGGCGCCACTGCTTCGGCGGGACCGCGGCGATCATCTCGTCGGCCCGGCCGGTGCGCCCATCGGGAGTGAAGACGTCGTCGTTGCGGCGGGTGGCCAGCACGTAGGAAATATCGCGTTCCTCGAGCCAGACCCGCAGGTACTTCACCTGTCCGTACGCCTCGTCGGCGGTGAGCCAGGTGAACGGGACCTTCGCATCGAGCGCGCGTTGGATCATGTGCTGCGCCAGCACGGGTTTGGTCGCGAACTCGACCTCGTCACCGATCCCGGCGGCGCGGCACCGGTCCCGGTCGGAGGTCCACGATTCGGGGAGGTACAGCTCCCGGTCGATGAGCGCGTGCCCGGCCGCGCTCGCGTAGGCGAGGAACACCCCGATCTGGCAATTTTCCACCCGCCCGGCGGTGCCCGAGTACTGGCGTTGCACCCCGGCCGAGCGGGTGCCCTTCTTGAGGAATCCGGTGTCGTCGACGATCAACACCCCGGCGCGGTCACCGAGCCGTTCGACCACGTAGTCACGCACATCGTCGCGGACCCCGTCGACGTCCCAGTCCGCCCGCCGCAGCAGCCGTTGCATCCCGTCCGGGCTCACTTCGCCGGCCCGCTCGGCGAGGGTCCACCCGTTCTTGCGTTCCAGACCCGCAACCAGACCCGTCACATATTCACGGACCCGGGTGCGCGGTTCCGACCGGGCGAACCGACCGGAGATCCGCTCATGCAACGCTTCCAACTCGGCAGCAACCAGATCGACAACCACCTAACAAGTATCTCTTACCTGTCAAGCAAGTGCCGTTGCAGTACTAGGGCGTGTCTCCCAATCCCTCTCGGATGCACCTGGCGACACGATCGTCGTCCGGCAAGGCGGAGGAGAAGCCGATACCGCTGTTGTATCGGCGCCGACGACAACGCAGCAGGGCGGCGATTGGGCGCCAGGAGCGCCGAAACGGGGATTGGGAGACATGCCCTAGATCATGGCCCGCATCATTCCCTGCGGTTCGCCGCCGAGCTGGGTGAGCGCGCTCGCGTGATTGGTGGGTCCGGGCACGTGGACCGCGTGCGCCAGGCCGGCGTGGGCGTCGCGCCAGAACCGCTGCATCGGGGTCTTGTAGTGCAGTGCCCCGCCGCCGGCGCGCGCGAAGATCTCGTCCACGGCACGCACCGCGCGCCAGGCCGCGGCGATCTGGGTGCGACGTCCGATCGCACGCTCCTCGAACGTAATCTCCTTGCCGGCGTCGACCTTGTCGTAGAACCGGTCCGCGGTCTCGATGAGCGACACCCGCGACGCGTTGATCTCGGCGGCGGACTCCCCGATCGCACTGAGAACGTAGGGGTCTTCCTTGATCTTCTGGCCCGTGATCGCGACGCGGTCCTTCTGCACCGCGATGTGACAGGCGAGCGCGCCCTCGGTGATGCCGATCACGGCGGCGGTGATGCCGAGCGGAAACATGCACGAATAGGGCATGTTGAACAGCGGCTCCGGCCTGCTCGCCTCCCTCTGAGCACGCCCGTCCATCACCTTCGATGCGTTCAACGTCCGGTAGGCCGGGACGAATGCGCCGTCGACGATGAGGTCCTTGCTTCCCGTTCCGCGCAGTCCGATCACGTCCCACGTGTCCTCGACGATCTGATAGTCGGTGCGCGGCAGGATCACGTGCAGAGACGAGGGCGGCATCGCGATGCCGCCCTCGCCGTCACCGACCATCGCCCCGAGGAAGGCCCACCGACAGTGGTCGGTTCCGGACGAGAACGACCAGCGGCCCTTCAGCACGTACCCGCCGTCGACGGGTGTCGCGACACCCATGGGCGCATACGGCGACGCCATCCACGTGTCGTTGTCCTCGCCCCAGATCTCCTCCTGCACCTGCGGGTCCGCGAAGGCCAGTTCCCACGGGTGCACGCCGACGATCCCGGCCACCCATCCGCTCGCGCCGTCGAGTGCCGCAATTCCCATGACGGTCTCGGCGAACTCGCGGGGGTGCACCTCGTAGCCGCCGTACAGCTTGGGCTGCAGCAGCCGGATCGCCCCGGAGTCGCGCAAAATGGCGGCGGCGGTGTCGGTGAGCCGGCAGTCCGCCTCCGACCGCACGGCCTGTCCGCGGATCTCCTCGGCGACGCCTTCGATTCTGTCGAGAACCTGGCCCATCGGGACCCCTTCCCACCATAGGTAGAACACGTTCTAGTAAATATAGCCCGGGGGTAGGGATTCCGCGCAGAACCAGACGCTGCACTTGAAAGTTCGTCGCACCTAACTCTATAGTCCGGATATACGAATCAGCAGGTAGATCGACGCGACCACGATCAGGAGTCCAGTGAGCATCGAGGCCCCCAGACCCCTCCTCCCGCGCCGCGCGCCCCGCAAGGGCAGCATCCGGACAGTCGCGCTCCTCGGACCCGCTTTCGTCGCGGCCATCGCCTACGTCGACCCCGGCAACGTGGCCGCCAACCTCACCGCGGGCGCGAAGTACGGATACCTGCTCGTCTGGGTCCTCGTGCTCGCCAACGCCATGGCCGTGCTGGTGCAGTACCTGTCCGCGAAACTCGGGCTGGTCACCGGCAAGTCACTGCCCGAAATGCTGGGTACCCGCCTCCGGACCGGCAACCGTCGCGCGTTCTGGCTGCAGGCAGAGGCGATGGCGGTCGCCACCGACCTCGCCGAGGTGATCGGCGGCGCGATCGCGCTCAATCTCCTGTTCGGCGTTCCCCTCTTCGTCGGCGGCCTGATCACGGGCGTCGTGTCGATGGGCATCCTCTCGATCCAGAGCCGCCGCGGCCAGCGGACGTTCGAGTTCGTCGTGATCGGACTCCTGACGATCATCACCGTCGGGTTCCTCACCGGACTCGCGTTCACCGACGTGTCGGGCACGGACGCACTCGCCGGTCTCGTGCCGCGATTCGAGGGCACCGAGACGGTGCTGCTGGCCGCGAGCATGCTCGGCGCCACGGTGATGCCGCACGCCATCTACCTCCACTCCGCCCTCGCCCGCGACCGGCACGGGAACGACCTCGAAGGCCCGCGCCTCGCACGACTGCTGCGGGTCACGAAATGGGACGTGGTCGGTGCGCTGATCGTGGCGGGCGCGGTGAACATCGGCATGCTGCTCCTCGCCGCGTCCGCCCTGCGCGGCCTTCCCGGCACCGATTCGATCGACGGCGCGCACGCGGCGATCCAGAACTCGCTCGGCCCTACGGTCGCCGTCGTCTTCGCCGTAGGACTGCTGGCATCCGGCCTGGCCTCGACGTCGATCGGTTGCGCGGCCGGCTCCGAGATCATGTACGGCCTGCTGTCGATGCGGATCCCACTGCTGTTGCGCCGGGTGGTCACGCTCATCCCCGCGCTCGTCGTACTCGCGATCGGCGTCGATCCCACGTTCGCGCTCGTCCTCAGTCAGGTGGTCCTGAGCCTGTGCATCCCGTTCGCCGTGATCCCGCTCGTGCGGATGACGTCGAGCCGCGACCTGATGGGCGTCCACCGCAACGCGACGGCCACCACGGTCGCCGCCTGGGTTGCCGCGTCGCTGATCGTGGTGCTCAACGTCTCGCTGCTGTGGCTGACGTTGACGGGTTCCGCCTGATCACTCGTGCCGCGGCGCACCGGACACGACGCGCTCCAGCGCCTGCAGGTCCTCCGTCAGCATCCGGAACATCCAGTAGGCCGCCACGAACGCGACGACGCTGCCGACGCACAGGACGCGGAGCGCGACGATCACCCGGGGCAGGTCCTCCGGGGGAATGAACGTGGCCCCCGCGATCCCGAGCAGCGGCACGGCAGCGGCCGCGGCGAGGAAGAACGTGCTGCGGCGCCCCAGCCGCTTCAACATCCGGGCGTCGGACGCACTGATCTCGCCGTGCCGCAGAAACACCGGGTAGAGGCACCGGACGGCGTAGAAGTTCACGAAGAAGAACGGGTAGACCACCGCGATCGCTCCGCAGACGAGCTGCGATGCGGTGAAGTGGACGATCGTGTTCCACGGGACCTGACTGCCGCTCACCTCCAACGTGATCGGCACGACGAGCCCGCTGATGATCCACAGACCGAGGCAGAGAAGTGCACACCGCTGACCGAGCAGCAGGGTGTCGCGGCGCGCCCGGGCGAGCTGGGCGCCGGTGTATACCCGCCCCCGCCGGAGGCCGCCGGCCACCACCGTCAGGTAGATCACCATCGACACCGTGCCCACGGCTCCGATGAGAAACGCGACCGTGTAGTCGATCCGGGTGATCCGCTCGAAGTTCTCCTGCGCTTCGGGCGGAAGCTTGCTGATGATCAGGGTGCTGTTGTGCTGGTAGCTGTAGAGGATCGCCAGCAGATTGGGAACTGCGATGGCCAGGAACATGATCGGGTGCGTCCACCGCCGCATCCGCAGCCGCCAGCTTCCCGGCGGCGGATCGACCAGGTCGCGGGCGTGCGCGTCGAGGCAGACGTCGAGTTGCTGGGCGAGTTCGGCACCGGAGGAGAACCGATCCTTCGGCGCAGGAGCCAGCGATTTCAGCAACACTCGCCGCAGCGCGTTCGGACAGTCGTCGGGCAGCGCGTCGACGGCCGGTTCGTCCGGTCCGCGCCGCCGGGCCAGCATCGCGTCGAGAGTGGTGCGGTCGCCGGGTGGGTGGGAGTGCAGTTCGGCGTCGCTGTCGTCGAAAGGTCTTCTGCCGGTCAGCAACTCCCAGAGGACGACACCGAGCGAATACAGGTCGCTGCGGGTGTCGAGATCGCCGGGTGCGCCCGGCCGGTCCGGGTGGATCGCCTCGAGCTGTTCGGGTGACATGTAGGCCAGCGAGCCGCCGAAGTACGCGACCGGACTCGACCCGGCGATGTTGCGACTGAAACTGATGTTGAAGTCGGCGAGCTTCGGGACGCCCTCCGCCGTCAGCAGCACGTTCGCCGGTTTGACGTCGCGGTGCAGGACGCCGCGGCGTCCGGCATAGTCGAGCGCCCCCGCCAGCCGCCGGCCGAGCCAGGCGACCGTCTCGGGCCAGGTCAGCGCCGCGACCTCTCGGCGCACCCCGGATTCGCTGGGCCGGATCTCGCCTCGACCGACCAGGGCCCGGTCGATCGCGTCCAGCAGCACGGCGCCGCTGCGTGAGGCCGGTGGCGTCTCACGAACCCGGGCGACCACGTCGAGCAGCGTGCCGCCCGGGACGTACTGCATGTACAGCAGTCGGAGGTCGCGGCCCGCGAGGAGGCGTTGATCGTAGACGCGGACGATGTAGTCGTGGTCGAACTGGGCCAGGGTCTGCGGCTCGGTGCCGTGGTCCAGGGAGATCTTGACGGCGACCATCCGTTGCAGCGACCGCTGCCGGGCCAGGAACACCCGCGCGAACGCGCCCCGGCCGAGACCGGTCACGAGATCGAAATCGTCTATCCGCTGGCCCACCTCCAGATCGTCGAGCGTTCCGCCGCTCCCCGGATACACCGACAGCGTCGTCTCCCCGCGATGGAGGGATGTGCTGTGGTACTCGCCGGTGCCGAGCAGTTCGTCGAGCTGGCCTGCCTGACCGGGAAAGTTCTGCGTGTATTCGCTCGCCTCGACCGACTCGCCGCTGCGCCGGCGGATGTGGAACTCCTCGTACAACAGGTCCGGCGGCAACGGCCACCGCCGCAGTTCGGGCAGCTCCTCACAGTATTCGGCGAGCCGCTTCGGGTGGTCGCCGCGGAGCCAGCGGTTCTCCAGGTCGACCTTCACCAGTTCGATGAGCGTGACCCGGCGGAGCGCGGGCGACACCGGCAGGTAGGCGGCGAGGTCGGGGGCGGACGCCGAGGCGTCCCAGGCGCTGGCGAAGCGCGCGACGGCGTCGCCGACCGCCGTGTCCGACACCCGGACCTGCTCGGAAGCGGCCGGTGAACCTCGCCGGGAGGGCATGGAAGCCATGGTAGCTGGCCACGCCCTGCCGGCTACTGCAGTTCCGACACCGGGGTCGACGGGTCGATGGCGACGCCGATCCGCTCCAGATTGCCGTGCAGCACTTGCCAGATCGACACCTCGAGGAACTCGGCCAGTTCGTCGCTGCCGAGCGCCGACTGCGGGTTGCTCAGCCAGCGGTTGACGCTCGCATCCACGAGTCCGACCAACCCGAAGGCCAGCGACTCCGCCAGATCCGAATTGCCGGCCACCGTGTCGAGCACTGTGGCGAGCAGACCCGACAACTGGAGTGCGATCGCGGTCTTCGTTCCCGTCACCACGCGCGAACCCGTCGTGCGCCTGCTCGGGGATCCGGTGCCGAGGAATTGGTGGAGGCGTGGGTATTCGACGATCCACCGCAGGTACGTCTCGACGGCGCGGGCGATCGCCTCGCCCACCGTTCCCTCCGGCGTCAGCGTGGGCGCGAGGTCGGCCATCAGCCGCTCGATGATGCGTCCGCGCAACTGCTCGTCGAGGTCGCCGCGGTCGGTGAAGATCCGGTAGACCACCGACCGCGGCACGTCGGCGCGGTTCGCGATCTGCTGAACGCCCACGTCGGGGCCGTCCTCGTTGATGGCCTCCATCGCGGCTTCGAGAATCCGGCTGCGGCGTTCCGCCTTGTGGTCCTCCCAGCGCGTGGCGCGGCCGTCGCCCTGGGGCGACGCGGCGGTTTCCACTTTCTCCGGCATCGCCCATACGTTACCCATCCGACTGTTGACTGGACACCCTGTCTCACATACTTTGATGAGACAGGGTGTCACACACATTTTTCGGACTCAGGGAGTCGCAATGGGTAACAGGGTGTTCGTCGCCGGAGCCGGGATGACGAAGTTCGAGAAACCGGGCGCACGCGAGTGGGACTACCCCGACATGGCGCGCGAGGCCGGAGGCAGGGCCCTCGAGGACGCGGGCATCGAGTACCGGCTCGTGGAGCAGGCGTACGTCGGATACGTGTACGGCGAGTCGACGTCGGGACAGCGGGCCGTCTACGAACTCGGCCTCACCGGCATTCCGATCGTCAATGTCAACAACAACTGTTCGACGGGGTCGACGGCACTCTTCCTCGCCACGCAGGCCGTCCGGAGCGGTCAGGTCGACTGCGCGCTGGCGCTGGGATTCGAGAAGATGCAGGCCGGTTCGCTCGGGTCCACGTACGACGACCGGGAACAGCCGATGATGCGCCACCTCCTCGCGCTCGCCGAGCTGCAGGAGTTCGCGATGCCGCCCGCCCCGTACATGTTCGGCGCCGCGGGCAAGGAACACATGGAGCGATTCGGCACAACGGCCGAACAGTTCGCCAGGATCGGCGTGAAGAACCACCGCCACTCGCAGAACAACCCGTACGCCCAGTTCCAGGACGAGTACACGCTCGACGAGATCCTCGGGTCGAAGCCGATCTACGGGCCGCTCACCAAACTGCAGTGCTCCCCCACCTCGGACGGCTCCGGTGCCGTCGTCGTCGTGAGCGAGAAGTTCGTCGACGAGCACGACCTCGCCGGGCAGGCCGTGGAGATCGTCGGCCAGTCCATGGTCACCGACCTCCCCAGCACGTTCGAGGACCGCAGCGCGATCAGCCTGGTCGGCGCGGACATGACCCGCACGGCCGCGGCCCGCGTCTACGAACAGGCAGGCATCGGACCGGACGACATCGACGTCATCGAACTCCACGACTGCTTCTCCACCAACGAACTGCTGACCTACGAGGCGCTCGGCCTGTGCGGCGAGGGCGAGGGCGGCAAACTCGTCGACAACGACGACACCACGTACGGCGGGCGCTGGGTGGTCAATCCGTCCGGCGGTCTCATCTCCAAGGGACATCCCCTCGGCGCCACCGGGCTCGCGCAGTGCAGCGAACTCACCTGGCAACTGCGCGGGACCGCCGACAAGCGTCAGGTCGACGGCGCCACGGTCGCGCTGCAGCACAACATCGGGCTCGGCGGCGCAGTGGTCGTCACCGCCTACCGCGCACTCTGATCCTTCTCTCTCACCATTTAATTCGCCGAGAACACCAGGAGTAACCATGGCTTCCGTCTCCGTCGCAGCGTCCCTGCCCGCCTCCCCCGACAAGGCGTGGGACGCCCTCTCCAACCTGTCCCGCTGGGAAGAATGGCTCACCATCCACCAGTCCTGGAAGAGCGAGATCCCGGCCGAGGTCGCGCCGGGATCGAAGTTCACCGAGGTCGTCTCCGTGATGGGCATGGCCAACAAGATCGAGTGGACCGTCACCGAGGTGGAGGTGCCCGAGAGGGTGAAGATCTCCGGCACCGGCATGGCCGGGGTGACCGTCGAATTCACCCTGAAGGTCGAGCCGGACGGCGCCGGCTCCAAGGCGATCATCGACGCGAGCTTCACCGGCACGATGATCGTCGGCCCCATCGGCAAGGCCGTCGCCAAGAACGCGAAGGCAGATCTGGAGGCGTCCCTGGCCGGGTTCGCCGACATGGTGGGCTGATCCGCATGACCACCCCCACAGTCGAATTCGACACGAGCGGGCTCGGCGAGTGGACCGATCCGCAACGGTTCGAGGTCACCGCCGAGCGCATCGCCGAATACGCGGCGGCCACCAACGATCCCATCGAACGCCACCTCGCGGGCGAGGTGGCGCCCCCGGTATTCGCCGTGGTCCCCGCGTTCACATCGATGGCGCCGGCCGCCCTGTCCGTCGCCCCGGTCGAACTGCTCATGAAACTCGTGCACGGCGAGCAGGACTTCCACTTCCACCGCCCGATCTTCCCCTGCGACAACCTCGTGGTCCGCGCGAAGCCGATCGGTTTCGAGGGCCGCCAGAACGGCTCCACCGTCGTCGTCTACGTCGAAACCGTGACGGAGGAAGGCGAACTGGTCAACGAGCAGTGGATGACTGCCTTCTTCCGCAAGGTCGACGCCGGTGCCGGGCTCGGCGAGCAGGCACCCGCCCACCGGTTCGACGAGACCCTGCGCGGACAGGCCGCCGTCGCATCGGTCACCCAGCACATCGACGAGGACCAGACGTTCCGGTACTCCCCCGCATCCGGTGACCCGATGCCGATCCACCTGGACGACGAGATCGCCCGGATGTCCGGCCTGCCCGGGATCATCAACCACGGCCTGTGCACCATGGCGTTCACGTCGTGGGCGGCGCTCACCGAACTCGCCGACGGCAGGACCGAACGCCTCCGCCGTCTCGCGGTGCGGTTCGCGAAGCCCGTGCTGCCCGGCCAGGACATCGCCACCCGGTTCCGGCGGTCCGGCGAATCCACGGGCGGGGCAACGTCGTACGCCTACGAGACCACCGTCGGCGACGAGCCGGTCATCAAGGACGGCCTCGCCGTCATCGCGGACACAGAAACTTAGGAGAGCGCACACATGGGAACACTCGACGGACGGGTGGCCGTCGTCACCGGCGCCGGACGCGGAATCGGCCGGGAGCACGCACTGCTCTTCGCCCGTGAGGGCGCTGCCGTGGTCGTCAACGACCTCGGCGGTGCGAACGACGGCACCGGCGAGGACGCGGGCCCGGCGCAGCAGGTCGTCGACGAGATCGTCGCCGCGGGCGGCACGGCAGTCGCGAACACCGACAACGTCGCGTCGTGGGCCGGCGCGGAAGGACTCGTCGATCAAGCGGTGAGCGAGTTCGGCCGACTCGACGTCCTCGTCAACAACGCGGGCATCCTGCGGGACGCCTTCATCGCGGGCATGACCGAAAGCCAGTGGGACGCCGTCATCGCCGTGCATCTCAAGGGCCACGCCGCCACCCTGCACCACGCGGCGGCGTACTGGAAGGCGCAGACCAAGGCGGGCGAAACCGTGAACGCGTCCGTGATCAACACCGCGTCGGCGTCGGGCACGTTCATGCCCAACGCGGGCCAGGGCAACTACGGCGCCGCGAAGGCGGGCATCGCCGCACTCACCCTGGTCGCCGCGGACGAGCTCGAGCGCTACGGCGTCCGGGTCAACGCGATCGCGCCGATCGCCCGCACCCGGCTCACGCTGGCCACCCCGGGTATGGGCGCGCTGTTCGCCGAGGAGGTACCGGAGGGCGAGTTCGACGCGTTCAGCCCCGCCAACATCTCTCCGCTCGTCGCGCGTCTCGCCGACGCGAACTGCAAGATCACCGGCAAGGTGTTCGCTGTGCAGGGCGGGGCCATCTCCGAGCTCGCCGGCTGGCACGACGTCACGACCATCGAGAGCGACGGCCCGTGGACCGTCGCCGACCTCGCCGACCGGCTCGGCTGAAGGGCCCCGACATGGCCAAGAACACGTACGAGCTCGGGCTCGGGCTCACCGAGGAACACCGGGCCCTCGCCGACTCGGTCCGCGCATTCGCCGAACGCACCATCACCTCCGATCACGTCCGGTCCGCGGTCGAGTCCACGGGCGAGGACAAGTTTCCGCCGTTCTGGGATGCTCTCGTCGGTCAGGACCTGCTGGGACTGCACATCCCCGAGGACAAGGGCGGTCACGGTGCCGGGCTCCTCACGATGGCGGTGGCTCTCGAAGCCCTGGGGCGGACGGTCGCTCCGGGCCCGTTCGTCCCGACCGCGCTGTCCGCCGCCCTCGTGGCGGCCGCCGATTCCAAGGTCGGCATCGAGCTGATGCCGGGACTGCTCGACGGATCACACACGGCCGCAGTCGCGTTGGGCCGGACGCTCGACGCTTCGGCGCACGACGGCGGATACCGGGTGTCGGGTGTCGCGGACGCCGTCCTCGGCGGCGAGCATGCCGACATCGTGCTGCTCCCGATCACCGTCGGCGACGACGTCCGCTGGGCCGTCGTCGATTCCGCGGATGTCACCGTCACCGTGCAGGACAGCATCGATGTGCTCCGAGGCTCGGCCCGGATCACCGCCACCGACGTGCAGGTGGGAGCCGACCGGATCCTCGACGGGCTCAGCGAGCGGCGTGTCCGGTCGATCGCCACCGTCGTCCTCGGTGCGGAGGCGACCGGCGTGATGTCCTGGTGCGTGTCCACCGCATCCGAGTACGCGAAGACGCGGGTGCAGTTCGGGCGTCCGATCGGCCAGTTCCAGGGCGTCAAGCACAAGTGCGCCCACATGGGCATCGCCCTGGAGAAGGCGCGCGCGGTGCTGTGGGATGCCGCGTCCGCCCTCGACAACGGCGACGACACCGCCGATTTCGCCGCCGACGTCGCCGCCGTCATCGTTCCCGACGCCGCGGTGCAGTGCGCGCAGGACTGCATCCAGGTCCACGGCGGCATCGGATTCACCTGGGAGCACGACGCGCACCTGTACTACCGCCGCGCGCTGTCGATCCGCGGGATCCTCGGCACCCGGGAGGAGCGTGCCACCCGCGTGGCCGATCAGTCGCTCGCCGGCACCGCCCGCACCTCCGTACTGGAACTGCCGGGCGAGGCCGAAACGATCCGCACGACAGTGCGAGCGGAACTCGTTCCACTGGTCGGTCTCGACGAGGACGACCAGCTGATCGCGCTCGGTGACGGCGGCTGGGTGCAGCCGCACCTGCCGAAGCCGTACGGCCGCAGCGCGTCCCCGCTGGAGCAGATCGTCATCGCCCAGGAGATCACGGCAGCCGGCATCCCGATGCCGCAGCTGCTGATGGGCGGCTGGGCGGTGCAGGCCGTCGTCGCCCACGGCACCGACGCGCAGAAGCAGGACCTCGCCGTCCCCACCCTGCGCGGAGATCTGGTGTGGTGCCAGCTGTTCAGCGAACCGGGGGCCGGCTCCGACCTCGCGTCGCTGACGACGAAGGCGGAGAAGGTCGACGGCGGCTGGACGGTGACCGGGCAGAAGATCTGGACCACGGTCGCGCAGTTCTCCGACTGGGCGATGCTGATCGCCCGCACCGACCCGTCCAAGCCGAAACACGAGGGAATCACCTACTTCGTGCTGGACATGTCGACGCCTGGGGTGACCGTCCGGCCGCTACGCGAGATGACCGGGTCGGCCCTGTTCAACGAGGTCTTCCTCGACGACGTGTTCATCCCCGACGCCAACGTGGTCGGGAACGTGAACGACGGCTGGAACGTGGCCCGCACGACCCTCGCCGGCGAGCGGGTGGCGCTGAGCCAGAAGATGGAGGCCTACGCCACCGACAAGGACCTGCTGCAGTTCGCCCGCGGCCGGGAACTGGGACCGCTGGCCCGTTTCCGCGTCGGCGAACTGGTGGCCGAGAGCCAGGCCATCGATCTGATCGGTTCCCGCATCGTGCTGAAGCAACTGTCGGGGGCGGACGTGAGCACCACGTCGAGCGTCGGGAAGCTGCTCGGCATGGGGCTCGGACAGTCGATCGCCGAGTTCGTCGTCGCCGAACTCGGCGCCGCGGGTGCCGTGAGCATTCCGGGTGAGCCGAGCGACAAGGCGATGGAGCAGCTGATCGCCGGGCGCGCCACCACCATCTACGGCGGCACCACCGAGGTGCAGCTCAACGTGATCGGTGAACGCATGCTCGGGCTTCCGCGCGACGCGCAGGGGGTGTCGTGACGGGGGGACCTATCCGCGATCGGCATCGGGCGGGAAGCCACCGGTCGCGATGGGTCCCCATTCGTCGATGGTGATCCGGATGAGGCTCTTGTTCTGCTTCCGCATGGCGTCCCGGTACTCGTCCCAATCGGGGTGCTCCCCGGAGATGCCACGGAAGTACTCCACCAGCGGCTCGAGTGCGTCGGGCAGGTCCAGCACCTCGGCCGTGCCGTCGATCTGCACGTAGGCGCCGTTGAACTCGTCGGAGAGCACGCACACGCTCACGGCGGGGTCGTGTCGCACGTTCGCGGCCTTGGCGCGCTGCGGGTAGGTGGAGACGACGATCCGTCCCTCCTCGTCGAGTCCCGACGTGACCGGGGAGATCTGCAGGCCTCCGGACCGCTTCCGGGTGATCAGGACGCTGCGATGTCGCGGTCGGACGAAGTCGAGCAATTCTTCCCGCGTGACGCGGTCTGCGGTGGCGACGGCCATGGTGCACCTCTCCTCTGCTGCGGTGGTCCTTTCCGATTCACCATAGGCCCGGGTCAGTCCTCAGACGTCTGAGGACTGTGTTAGCGTCGCCGCATGCCCGGACGCCACACCCTCCGCAACGGACCGCTGGTCCCCCAGCTCGAGGAACTCCTCACCGCGTGGATCCGCGACGGCAAGTGGACGCTCGGCAGTCGCATCCCCAGCGAAGCCGAACTGGCCGCTGAACTGGGTGTCGGCCGTTCGTCCGTGCGCGAGGCCGTTCGACTGCTCGCCCGCGACGGACTGCTCGACGTCCGGCACGGCGTCGGCACGTTCGTCGCCCAGCCACCCACCGGCGGCGCCGGGCTCGAGAAGCTGCTGCGCCGCGCCCGGCTGCTCGAGGTGTACGAGGTGCGGCGCGCCCTCGAGATCGAGGCGGCCCGGCTCGCCGCGGAACGCGTACGCCCCGAGGATCTTCGACGTCTGCGCGCGCAACTGTCGGCCCGCCACGACAGCACCACCGAGTCGACCGCGGTTTTCGTCGCCGCCGACCTCGACTTCCACGCCGCGATCCTCGAGATCGCCGGCAACTCCATCCTGTCCGCACTGTTCGACTCGATCCGGCCGCTCCTCGTCGACGCGCTCGCCGAACTCGTCGATCACGAACCGGGCAGACCCGACACCAGCTGCGCCCACGACGATCTGTTCCGCGCGCTGGAAGCAGGCGACGCCGAGGCGGCCGTCGCCGCGACGGCCGCCAACCTCGATCCGACCATGTCGATACTGCGGAAAGGCGAAAATCAGTGACCACCCCGGATTCGGTCGTCAGCATCGAGCACGTCGACCTCGTGCGGAGCGGACGGTATCTGCTCAGCGACATCACCCTCCGCATCGAACGCGGACAGCACTGGGTGCTGCTCGGCGCGAACGGTGCAGGCAAAAGCACACTCCTGAGCATGCTCGGCGCCTTCGCACACCCCACACACGGCACCGTCCACGTGCTCGGCCACCGGCTGGGCCGGGTCGACATGCGCGAGTTGCGCGCCCACATCGGGCACGTCAACCCGCGGCACCGCATCGACGCGCCGCTGACCGTCCGCGACGTCGTGCTCACCGGACTCACCAACACACCCGAGTTCGTGCCGCGGTGGACACCGTCCCCGGAGCAGATCGCCCGCGCCGACGAACTGATCGCCTCCCTCGGCATGCAGAAGCACACGGACGCCCTGTGGCCCAATCTGTCCCAGGGCGAACGCGGCCGGGCCCTGATCGCACGGGCCCTGATGGCGGAACCGCAACTCCTCCTGCTCGACGAACCCGCCACCGGCCTCGATCTCGCTGCGCGAGAACAACTCCTCACCGCACTCGACGAACTGCGCGAACGCTACCCGAGCCTCGCCAGCATCCTCGTCACCCACCACCTCGAGGAAATCCCCACCACCACGACGCACGCCGTCCTCATCCGCGACGGCCGGGTGATCGCTCGAGGCCACGTCGCGGACGTCCTCACCACCGAACACATCAGCGAGTGCTTCGACCACCCCATCGAGATCACCCGGCAACGCGGCCGATGGGTCGCGCAGACGCGGGTCCCCGAGGCGGTCGGGTAGCCGCCGATCGCGGTGCACACTGGATCGCATGGCACGAGGCGACCACCCGCAGCGCACCCCGTTCTACGGTGTGGTGCTGATCGTCGTCGCGATGGCGGCGGCGATGATCGTGAACCGCACCGCCCCCGTCTGGGTGCAGGTGCCGGTCTACGTCCTGGCCGTCCTCGCCGCGATGGCCGGTTTCGTGATGACGTTCCGCGATCGGTCCTGAGCGGCAGCCGAGAGCGTCAGTCGATCGCGAACAACCGTGCCGCGTTGTCGTGGCAGACCGCCCGCAGCCACGGCTCACCGAGGTCGAATCGGGTGAGACCCTCGAGCGCGTCCAGGTAGGGGTACGGAATGTTGGGGAAGTCGCTGCCGAACACGATCCGCTCCTGCAGATCGGCCAGCCGGTGGACCTCGTCGCGGGGAAACGGTGTGGCCGCTTCGGTGTAGTCCGTGAACGCCATCGTGGTGTCGAGGTACACGTTGGGGTATTTGCCGGCCAGGTCCAGGAATTCCCGGTACTCCGGCAGACCCATGTGCGCGATGATCAGGTGCAGTCTCGGGTACCGCGACAGCAGCTCGGCGATGGGTTCGGGCCCGGTGTACGTGCCGGGTGCCGGTCCCGACCCACAGTGGATGACGGTCGGGACACCCGACTCCTGCAGCGCACCCCAGACGGGGTCGAGGAGCGGATCGTTGGGTGAGTACTGCCCCACCTGGATGTGTGACTTGAAGACGCGCGTGCCCGACTCGATCGCCTCGGCGACGTACTCGGCCGCGGACTCCTCCGGGTAGAACGTGGACGTCCGCAGGCAGTCGGGGGTCTGCTGGGCGAATTCGCCCGACCACTGGTTGAGCCACGCAGCCATGTCCGGCTTGTGCGGGTAGATCATCGACGTGAACCGCCGGACGCCGAACCCGCGGAGGTGTTCGACGCGGACGTCTTCTTCGTGCCGGTAGTGGATCGGCCATTCACGCCCGGTGAGGGGGCCGACGGCGTCGAAATAGCCCCACACCTTCTCCATTACGTTCGCGGGCATGAAATGGGTGTGGACGTCGATGATGCCGGGCAGTCCCAGCGCACGCCAGAACTCCTGAACCCGCAGATCCTCGGTCAACAGACTTCTCCTCGACAGGTGCCGGGCACGGAGCACCGGCAGATGAGAACAGGGGCGGACTCAGAACAGCGTGAACGCGTCCTCGGCCTCGGGAGTGGACGGAGCGACGGCCGCCGGTGCCGGCGCGGCGGGCGCGACCGGCGCCGGTG
>NZ_BCWY01000064.1 GCF_001894825.1 Rhodococcus jostii NBRC 16295
CCTCCGCAACGCCTCCGCCCAGTTCGAGGAAATGGGTGATCTTCTGTCCGCCATGGACGCCGCCGCGCACGCCGCCACCACCTACCGGAGCCGCGGTCGCAACGGCTCCGCCCTCACCGCCGCCGCCCGCGCCCAGCGTCTCGCCGACACCTGCGGCGGCGCCGATACACCTGCCCTGCGCGAAGCCCAACAGCCGTCACCGCTGACCGCCCGGCAACGCGAGGTCATCACCCTCGCCGCGCAGGGACTGTCGAACAAGCAAATCGCCGAAAAAATGACCCTGTCCGTCCGCACCATCGAAGGCCACCTCCACCGCGCTGCCCTCAAAACCGGTGTCTCCGGTCGCGGCGACCTCGGCGCCACCATCACCGGAGAGTGAATCGCAATGGCCGTACCAGATGACTCGCGACCCCTGTTCGGGCGTTTCTCCGATTCGCCGGTCGAAGGGTGAGGCACATGTTCTCTACAGCGGATCGGTGGCCACTGGTCGGGCGCGAGGAGGAACTGCACCTGATCAATGCCACGATCACCGGCACCGGCAGGCACGGTGGGATCCTCATTGCCGGCCCCGCCGGGGTGGGCAAGAGCCGACTCGCCCGAGAAGCGATCACCGGCGTCCGACCCGGCCGATGGGTACCGCGGTGGGCACGCGCCACCGCATCCGCCCGCGTGCTGCCATTGGGGGCGTTCGCCGAATGGATCGACGGCGGCACTGCAGACACAATGTCTGTTGTCCGCGGCGTCATCGATCACGTCGCCACCTGCCCACCAGGAGGGAAGGTTGTCGTCGGGGTCGATGACGCACACCTACTCGACGACCTGTCGGCGTTCGTCGTGCTCCAACTCGTCCAGCGGCAACTCGCCCCGGTCGTGGTGACCATCCGCACCGGCGAACCCGTTCCCGATGCGGTCACCACCCTCTGGAAGGACGGTCACCTCCAGCGCATCGAACTCCAACCACTCTCCGAAGAAGAAACCGGCGAACTCGTCACCGCGGTCGTCGGCGGCCAGCTCGACCCCTATGCCGTCCGCCGGCTATGGAACGTCACCCGCGGTAATACCCTGTACCTGCGCCATCTGGTCGAGCAGGAACTCGCCAGCGAACGACTCGCTCCGAGACGCGAGGCACCAGGACTCAGTGCCGGCGCGTGGGTATGGGATGGTCCACCCACCGCCTCGCCGGGACTAGCAGATCTCATCAGCGCACAACTCGACGCACTTCCCCCCGCGGTTGGCGCCGTCCTCGACGTTCTCGCCGTCGGCGAGCCGCTTCCCGTACAGATGCTGGCCGAACTCGCCGATTCCGATGCCGTCGAGGATGCGCACGCACTCGGGTTGATCACCGTCGACCGGTGTGGCCGCCACCCAGTGCGATTAGCGCACCCGCTCTACGGCGAAGCCCGCCGTGCCCGGGTGACACCTCTACGGCTGCGGCGGTTACAGGCCGAAGTTGCTGAAGCCCTTGGCCACGTAGACGATGTCGAGGTCCGCGACCTCGTGCGTCGCGCCGTGTTGATCCTCGAATCCGGGCTTCCGGCCGCCCCCGGCTTCCTCGCGGAGGCTGCGACGGCAGCACTGTCGTTGTTCGACGTCGAACTCGCGGTCCGCCTGTGCAAGGCGGCAATCTCGAACGGCGCCGGTTACGACGTCCACGTCATTCTGTCGGTAGCACTGATGCAGCTCAGCCGGGGCGAGGAGGTCGAGCAGGTCCTCACCCAGCTGCTCGCCCAGCCTCTCAGCGACGAGCAGATCGTGGACGTGACGGACCTTCGGATCGGGAATCTGCTCTGGATACTCAATCGTCCAGAGGAAGCCGAGTCCGCTCTCCTCGGTGCGAGAGAAGCGACGGCACCGCGAGTACACGGTGCGCTGACCGCCGGACAGGCAATCATCCACGCCTACCACGCGCGCCCACTCGATGCGGTCGAGGCCGCACGGTCGGCGCTGCGGGCGCCGGACCTGCCGGAACTATCCGGGATGTGGGCGCTGGGCGCACTACTGATCGCCCTGGGGGATATGGGACGGGCATCGGAAATTGCACCCATCGCGGCCCGCGTCTACGACCTCTTGAGCCGCTCCACACGGGTCTCGGTCGTTCGGCTCCACTTCAGCGAGTTCCACACTCGAGGGTTGCGGATGGCCGGCTACGTCCAGGAAGCCGCCGACGTCACAACGCGGATCTGCGCCGAGGTCGCCGATGTCCCCGGCTGGGCGCAGGGATTCTCCGCCATCCTCACGGGACTAGCCGAACTCCCAGCAGGCAACCTGGACGCGGCGCGGAAATGGTTGGAACAACGCTTCACAACTGGAATCCCCGTCGGCTACATCCCCACAATCTGGTATTGCGCGCTCGCCCAGGCGCAAGCGATGTCCGGAGACGCCACGAACGCGGCGCAAACCCTGCATGCCCTCGACGCCTGGGGCAGCACCACCATCCCGTATCTGAAGCCGGAGTATCTCCTCACCAAGGCCTGGGTCTCCGCCGCCGCCGGTGCCGTCACCGAGGCCATCGCCCTCGCACACCACGGCGCCCTCTGCGCGGCCGAACATCACCAACACGCCCACGAGGTGATGTGCCTACACACCGCCACCCGCCTCGGCGACACCACCACAGCCCACCGGTTGCACGAACTCGCAAAACAGATGGACGGTCCCCGCGCTCCAGCAGCCGCCCTGCACGCGGCCGCCCTTGCCGCCGGTGACGCGGACGGTCTCCTCGAGGCCTCCCAGCAGTTCGAGAAAATAGGAGACCCGCTGTCCGCCATGGATGCCGCAGCACACGCCGCCACCACCTTCCGTCATCACGGCCGCAACGGATCCGCCCTCACTGCCGCCGACCGCGCCCAGCGTCTCGCTGACGCCTGCGACGGCGCCGATACACCTGCCCTGCGCGAAGCCCAACAGCCGTCACCGCTGACCGCCCGGCAACGCGAGGTCATCACCCTCGTCGCCCAGGGACTGTCGAACAAGCAAATCGCCGAAAAAATGACCCTGTCCGTCCGCACCGTCGAAGGCCACCTCCACCGCGCTGCCCTCAAAACCGGTGTCTCCGGCCGCGACAACCTCGGCGCCATAGTCACCGGCGATCAGCCCCCTCCCGATCGTGGTCACCAACTGGAGTAGCCGACTACGCCACCCCACCATGCACACCGAACGCACCCTGAAATCATGACTCCTCCACTCACACCCCGCGAACAGGCGCTACGGCGACTGCCTCACCCCTACTCCCTCGCGCTACGGCTGCGCGACGCGGGCGTCGCCGACGACCAGATGTGCACCTACCTCGACATCGACACCCACGCCCTCCCGCCGCTCCTCGAGCTCGCCGACGCCAAACTCACCGCCGCACTCCGCACCACCCCAGAAACCGAACCGGAGGCACAACCATGAACGGCTTCAAAACCGGACTGATGGAACCCGGCGTCAATCCCCGATTCGCCCCGGACCTGCTGCTGCGCAACACCCGAGCGCACGCGGTCGCCGGCGGCGCCGATTCGATGTGGCTACCCGACCACCTCAACAGCCTTCTCCCCGCCTCGATCTGGAAACCCGCCTACACCGGTATAGCCAAGTTCATCCCGAGGGCGGATGCGTTCTACGAGCCCTGGACCACCCTTGGCTACCTCGCCGCCCGCAACAGGCTCGCCCGCCTGCGACTTGGTGTCGGTGTCACCGACGCCGGCCGGCGCAACCCTGCCGTCACCGCGCAAGCCGCCGCCACCCTCCACCTGCTCAGCCGTGGCCGCGCCATCCTCGGCTTCGGGCCCGGTGAGCGCGAAGGCAACGAGCCCTACGGCGTCGACTGGTCCCAGCCGGTCGGTCGCTTCGAGGAAGCCCTCGCCACCATCCGCGCCCTGTGGAACTCCGGCGGCACACCCGTCACCCGGGACTCGACGTTCTTCCCGCTGCGCGACGCCATCTTCGACATCCCACCCCACAACGGGACCCGGCCACCGATCTGGGTCGCCGCGCACGGGCCGCGGATGCTGCGCATCACCGGCCGCTACGCCGACGCCTGGTTCCCCAGCTACGCGCAAACCCCGAAGGAGTACGCCGAGAAACTCGCCGTCATCCGGGCCGCCGCGGACACTGCCGGCCGCGACCCCCAGACCGTCCTGCCCGCTGCCTTCTTCTTCGTCCTCACCGCCCGCACCGACACCCACGTCGACGAGATGATCAACTCGACACCCGCCCGAATCTTCGCCCTCTGCGCTCCCGCCTACGTCTGGGCCCGCCACGGTGTCGAACACCCCTCGGGCCCGACTTCACCGGCGCCCAGGACCTGCTCCCCCACACCATCGACGAACCCACCGCCCTCGACTACGCCGACCGCGTCCCACCCTCACTCGTCCGCGAAACGCTCCTGACCGGCACCCCCGCCGACATCCTCGACCAACTGGCCGAATGGCGGGACAACGGTGCCCGCTACATCGTCGTTGGAAACCTCAGCTCCTTTCACCCGCGACTGAGCGTCGGCCTCGCCTCATCGTTGCCACTGATCCAGATTCTCCGTGGTATGAAAAGGCTCTGAGGACAGTCACCGGTCGGATATGCAGCGATCATCCCGGACACGTTCATGACGCAAAGGCGACTTCGTCTCGGTCGACTCCTTGCAAACGTGGCTCGTGCGGGGGCAGTCCCCCGCACGCGCCCGGCTTCGATGATGGGGTGAGTGAGGTGCGCGCTGGTCGAATTCGTTACCGCCGTCCCGTCCTTCGACGCGATTACCGTCCATGAGTAGCGCCGACTGTTCGCAGCTCACTCCTCGGGTCGACATTCTCGGCCACCGAGCGAGCAGTACTGCGAATGTCGTCACGGACTGGTTCGACGTGCAAAGCACTAGTGACAATGTCAACGGGACGGAGGACGATCGTACTAGACCAACCAGTCTCTTCTAGGGGGTGACTACCAGTTCTGGCACCGACACCCCGCTTAGCATCATCCCCTTCGTAAACCTGCGTCCAGCCTCTGGGAACCAGCACCCATCACCATCCACGACCGAGGATTCTGCAGCCACAATCTCGGCGCTGCCACCGTCGCCGAGGCTGGGAAGTCCTCGGCATTTTTCAATTCCATTGATAGGGAACGATAATGGCACAGTCAGAACAAGAAGTCCGAAATGCAATCGCCAGGGTGAAGAACTCCCCGGCGCACGCAAGCAAAGAGGACTGGAATGTCGTCAACGACTTCGCACGCCAGGCGGGATCGTTGGGAAACTTAGCCCGTGAAGCGATCAAGGGCCGCTAGCTTGCAGGGTACTTTCTCACCCACCACAAATTCCGGGATGAAACAGCCCCGCCGCGATAGGGCCGCGACGTTCTCGATGAGGAGGCTCCTGAACTGACGTCGCATCACAGACCGGAGAGCTGATCGAAGCGGAGGTAATATTGAGCATCAGGGCGCTACGACGCGACCAGTGATGACGGGGTTTCCGATCTACGTTGGGCCGCAAACGTTTTCATGCATCTACCGAACTCTGATACCACACCCGGAAAACCCTATACGCTCGAGTCTGGTCTCTTCGGCGATTACTCAACGAGTGGATGCGTCGAGCATCTAGCGCAACCATGAGCAGTGACCTGAGGATGTCGCTTCTGCGGAAATGGCTCGTTAGAGGATGGAATCATGTTCGAGCCGAAGGAACTAAGAGAGGCAAAGAAGGAATTTCTCGCTGCGGTGAACGACTGCAGCTGGCTGGCCGCGAAAGGCCAGTTGGACGACCCGGACTTTCGCGAGGCCGCCACCTCGGTCCTTCGATTCGCCTCCAGCCGGTACCGAGCTGCAGGAGGCGATATCGAGAAGACACTCCGAAAAAATCGGTCGCTTGTGGAAAGCAAGTTCCAAGCCGTCGAACTTCACTATTTCAAGAGCACCGGGAACTTCCTCTTTGCGGACCATCGACAGGCAGCCCGCAACTTCATGGAAGATCTGGTCCGAATGGCCGGTCCCGTCGATCACGCCAGCGATCCGACCAGCGGCGCGCAGGACGATCATCCAGACGGAACGCCAAAAGTCCCCGGCGGTGAGGAACAGACTGTTCTACCCAACCCGCGACTGCCCGATATTGCCCCGGACCAGTGCGCCTACGAGATACTTAAGTCGGTCGGGCTCAGCTTTCTCGTATGGGGACCTGGCCGTCTTTCCGATTGCTTCCGCGCTATCGCCAACGTTGCTACGACATTCTTGTCCACCCGCACCAGTTCAGGTTGGGTCGGACAGTTTTCGGGCCAGTCGGACGTCTACTGGATGGCGTTCGAAGGACCGGAGGGATCTGGCGTTGCGGTATGCGTCGGGCCCGATAGCGATCAGGATTTCTGGTGGGCCGAGATCGCTGAAAAGCTACCCAATCTCGGTGGCCAGTGGCAGTGGGGGGTCGGCTCGCTCGAGGCCAGGGTACCGACCGAGTTCGCCAAGATGTTCACAGCCGCAACAGCGGTTCAACTGTGGACACTTCCCGGACTCGAGCACCTTACGCCGGCTGAGGAGACGGCTGAGCAGCCGTCTCCGACGCTGTCACCGATGTTCGGTCCGGTCCTCAACAGTTACCCCGAACGTATTCAACGATGGCAAGAGTTCGACGGTCTCAGGATTGGGCTGCAAGTTGTGGTCGCTCCATCGCGAGCCCAACTCGTTATCCTTCGACCCTGGGACAATTTCTTCGCCCTCCTTTCCCCGGTCGGGGCCCCTGTCGGCGGCGCGATACCCCCGGCGATTCGCGACCGTGTCGCCGGCCGCTACGAGCTCGTTGTGCGGGAAAACGACGTCATGTTGGTGCAGCCCCTGCCTGAAACCTCCGAGTTCTCACCGGAAGACACCTGCCAGAAAGCATTTCAGTTGGCGGACTACGCCGATGCGGTCACCCACCCAGATGCCGAACCGAACACAGCCGCAACCACATCGACGAACACTCATGTCCCGATGAGCTCCGACCGGCATGAACTCGGCAGTCAGGTCCGTCTCACCGTCGATGCGAAGGAAATGGGCCGGTACGAGGCGATCCGGAAACTCGACGAACGACGACACAAACCGAATCAGTCAACACGCACACCCGAAAATCGGCGTGCCAGTTCACCCACTGTGGCGCCGCCCTCCATGAGGGCTTCTCGCCGACGCACAGTCGTGATCGCCTCCCTGCTAGTTGCTGCAGCCCTGGTCATCGCGCTCGCCACGACACTTGTCGTCGGCCGGACCGAATCCACTGATTCCGCCCGCACCGCCACGGCCGCCGACGTCACGACCTGTACAACACCGCCCGCATTCAGTCCCACCAAATTCGAGACGGACGCCGCCGGCCTGCTGGTCACCATGCAAATCACCACAACCTGCCCCGGCGGTGACGTCCTCTCAAACAATGCACTCCGCCTCACACTCAGCGCCGGCGATACGAACATCGCCTCCGCCCTATTCGACCTGTCCGGAACACCCATCGCCGTGCCACCCAGGGACGACGCTGACATGACCGCGGCAACGCATGCGTTCCGCTTCCCCATCGGATCGTTCTGGAGGACCCCGGACACCATGCCCACCAGCGGCATCGACGTCACCTCCGACAACATCGGAACCGACCCAGTCACCTCCCCGACGACCGGCGACGACAGCGGCCCGAGCGACGCAACCGGACCCGCCGCACCGGCAACCGGCGACCCCGAAACGGCCAGTCTGGAAGCCCTCCAAGCGATCGCAGCCGCCGACCGGGAACCGGTACATGACCTGCTCGTCGACAAGTGGATCCCACAGCTAAGTTCGAAACGCCCAGGCCTGGTCGCCGAAGGCATCACCTGGAACAGCGAGGCCACCCTCCGAGAACACCTGCGCCTGCGCGCACAATACCCCGGGGTCCGGCTGCTATGGTCCGGTGACTGGAGTACCTTCAGCGCCCCCGACTTCTGGGTCACAGTCGCCGGCACCGTATACCCGGACCCAGACGCCGCCATCAGATGGTGCCAATCGCACGACCTAGACCGCGATCACTGTTACGGAAAACTCATCAGCACCACGCACCCAATCGACGGTAGTACCCGACTGCAGCCCGGCTGAGTAGCGGAACAGCGAAGTTACAGGTGAGCTCGCACCCGTGTGATCACATCGCGGCGACCGCGCTCCCAGATCCCACGCCCGGCCAGCCCAAAGCGGGCGAGTCCGGTTCTCTAATCCGCTGGCCGCGCGAGAGGCTGATGACGGTGCGAAACCAAGATTTCTTTCACGCCGGCGTTCTGTGCGGCTGCTTCATCCATGCAAGCGATCTCGCCCCTGCGGTCGGTTTCAAGCCGGTGTCAATGCGTACGGCTCGATCATGAGGCGGTCACCGAAGGCACCCCAGCGTGCCGGGTAGGTCTCACAGTCGAATTCAGCTCCACTGCCAATCATCAGTGCCCTGCGCACTCGTTCTGTCAACCGACGAAAGTGGGCATGTCGGCCCGAGACGCCGCAGCCGGGCGGCGTCTCGGGCCGTAGCAGGGCAAGGGTTCCCGAGCACGGCACTTACCGACACCGTGAAAATCCGCGCTCACGCGACCTAAGGGCCGGTCGGAAACTGTCCCAGCCTTTGGTTCACGGATCCCTCAGGGTCCGCTGGGAGGTAAAAATCCCAGCTCATAGCCTGATGGGCTCCGCCAGCCGGGTGAGGACAGTGCCCATTGTCGCGGCGGCCGTTCCAGAACAGCGACAGGCACCTTACACAGAACCGCCAATTGTTCTGTGTCGTATTGGCAGCTTCCGGAATTTGAACAGGCATGATCGTCTCCTTTGTATGCGGATCACTACTTCGTTGAGACCGTTCAGGACTCACGGAAAAGTATTACGAATCTGTATGCCGTCGCGCGACCGGGGAAACCCTGGTATCTGTCGCATCTCAGTAGAGCGGCTGCCGATTGTGGAAGTCCCAAGACAAATGCAGAACGGCCACCAGATCGCCCCGTAGCCCGCACGATCGCCGCCAGTTTGTCCTCGGCATCCACCACTGCCGCGCCCTCGTCGTCGATCCCACTATCAATCCAGGCTGAGTTGCATCACTCGAACCAACGAATACGACATTCGATCGGCGAGCGGATCATCGTTCCGGCTCGCGCTCCCCACCCTCAGATCGACCACCTCGGCGTGGCACGCCAATAGACGTAGATGGCGGGTCGAGGAGTGCAGGCACGGGACATCCAATCCGAGTTGAAGTACTCAACTACTCCAGACAGGGCCCGCCCCGACCCACAAGCTTCTTGTGTAGCCAAAGCAGAACAACGCCCGCGCGACGCAACCCGCACCAGGAGCACAGCCATGACCGCCCATCCCCGACCCACCTGCCGAACCACAACTGATAGGCATCATCCACGACGCACTGCGCCGAGACCTCGGGCGCACCTTGGACGCTCTGTCCACCCGCACCCCGATCGACCCCCGCCGACGCACCGTCCTTGCAGATCACCTCACCTGGACCCTCGCCTTCCTCCGACACCACCACACCAGCGGATACGAGAACCTCTGGCCTTTCGTCCCCGGCACGCTCCCTCCTCAGCGCCGCAGCTCGACGATCTGACTACCAATCATGCTCGCGTCCACCGGGCAGCCAACGCCGTCGAACGCACCGCGAGCACCTACCGACACATCGGTACCCTGGCAGCGCGCGACGACCTGCGCGGCGCCATCGAACGACTGTGCACCGTGCTGCTACCCCAACTCGACCGCGAAGAGCGCCACGCCTCCCTCGCCGCGGACACGCTTACCCCACACGAATGGGCCACATGGCTCCACCATCATCCCCTCGGAACAACTTCCCCCACCGAACTCACCCGCGAAACCAACTGGCTAACTGACACCCTCGACCCAGTCGACGCCAATACATCACGCACCGACTTTGCCCATGCCGACGATCCATTCGGGCCCTCTCGGTCAGGCGCGAGTACCGCTACCGAACCCGATTGCTGTGGACACCAACGACTCCGTGAACATCACGGATCAGGGCGATCCTCCGAATCTCGATTAACCACATTCGATCCGATTCGTCCAGGACAGTCGTCGCACTCGCCGGCCCGACCGTTGCGGGCTAGCCACCCTCATCAACTCTTCACCCCCGCCACAAGAGAGCGGTAGCCCGAGAGAGCTCCAGACTGACAGTGCTACAACATCATTGGACGCCGATTGTGTTCGATTCGAACCGAACACGATTTCCACAACAACGACTGCGAAACCGACAACCGCATAGCGCACGGGCGGCGGGTCCGCCCTTGAGATTCCCCCAGAGCCGGGGGCAACCGACACTATTTGAAAGAGAACCATTATGCATGCCTCCGGAAACGAAACCAGGTCGCCCGCTGACCGACCAGCCCATCCCTCCACTCACAGCTTCATCGACTTGCTCACCGCCAAGGAACAGCAGGTCGCCCGGCTCGCCGCTGGCGGCGGCAGCAACCGGGACATCGCCGCCCAACTATTTCTCAGTGTCAAGACCATTGAAATGCACCTCGGGCGGGCTATCGCAAACTCGGCGTCGGTTCCCGTACCCAACTCGCTAACCTGATTCGAAATGATGTAGTTGCATGACGGCATCAGAATCCGGGCCCGCGAAACTGCTCGTCCGGCAGACACCAGGGACAATCCAAAGGCACGGTGTCCGACGTTTTCGCTGACAGTCAGGGTTGCCCGGTCCAGACACATTACACCGGTCATCGGGCATGGCAGTGCACGCTGACCGGGCCTGCGGTACAGGCAGTGGATCGAATCGGTTCGACGCGGTCCCAGCCGACGGACGGCGAACAGCAAGGGCCGCCAGGCGATGCATCGTCCCTGCGACACTTGCCGCGATCAAGGGAGTACCGGTCGCAACCACTCGGCTGGAAATCTGCTCCGCGGCCAACCGCGCATTCTCCCGCCTACCTCGCCCGCGAAGAGCGTGAACTCGCGGACGTCTAAAGTCATCAAATACATTCGCAATCGAAAGCAGTGGGTTTCCACGGCTAGAGGTGTGGATCGAAACTCGGTATCGGCACTTTCCGCGCCGACGAATGAGTGATGACGGCCCGCGCAGATTGATCCGAGGTTCAGCCGCGGCTGTCTTGCAGGCCGACAGTGTCCGTCGACGACGATCCCAGAAACACCGTGACTCCATCTCTGCCTGACCGGCGTACCGCGATCCCACTGAAAGCGGCCACCTTTGCTCGTTGAGAGAATGCTGGAGCACCCAGGTACCCCCCCGACGGGTAGCCAGCAGCACCTTGCCCTTGATGGCCTTCAGCACACCCTGACGGGTCATCCTCAGCCCGTCGGCGGCCTCCTGCACCGACACCAGCGGCGGGAGGTCCATCGCGTCGGTGAGGCGGTCGAAATCGGCGGTGGTGAGCACTCGCAGCGACCGCAACGGCCACGGGTAGGTCCCCAGGACCGCTAGCGCCGTCGAGGTGGCCTGGCGCACCGATTCCGCGGGAATGGTGAACACAACCTCGGCGTGACCGAGTTCCGAGCGCGCGGCCCCGCCGCTGTACTCGGCGATCGGGCCAAGCAGGGCGTCGGCGTTTTCCTCGCCGAACGTCGCATCCAGCTCCGCGACGACGTTGTAGGACGCCGTCATCGGCCAGTCGGAGCCGGGTTCACGCCGTCCAGTAGGCCTTAGGCGGGTTGATCGTGCCGTGGTAAAGCACGATCTTGGTAACAGTCGCGCCGGGCGGAACGTCAAAGGCAATGTCGCCCTGGCGCCGTTCCCCCGCGATGAGTTGTCCGGATTCGTCGAGAATCCCTGGTTCCGATAGGTCCAAGTTCTCCACTTTCGTGCCACCGTCCGTAAGCGCGAAGAAGGACCCGGGGATGCATGTGCCCTGTTTGGTGGCGATAGTGACCTCGACCAGCACCCTGCCGGAGGGCTCCACGAGGTTCGCCGATCGTGTAATCGCTGAGCCCCTGGCGAATCCCTTTCTGACGATCTGGAGCGTCTGGCCGAAGGTTGTCGTGGGCGTCGTGTCGGCGGGGATCGTCACCGTCGGTGATGCGTTGCCGCTCTCACCGGCGGATTGTTCGCCCCTCGGCTGCTGATCCCCTGAACAGCCACCGATCACGAGGAATACAGCAAGGATGGTGCCGACGACAGCAGTTGAGCGGCGCATGAGTCCTCCACAGAATGAGCCCTTCCATGCATGTATCGTTGCCGTGGACCAGGCGTTTCGGGCTAGCCAGAATTGAGGGACGACCGCAGGGTCGAGACGCCGCGGTGTGCACGCACTCGGTCGATCACGGACTACCAAAGGGACACACCCAGACCCAGTACCGCGGTACGGGCTCGTTCACCTAGACCTTCCCTTGATCACCTTCAGAACGCCCCGAAGGGATCACGCCGAGACGGACAGCCCCAGATGAACAGCAGGAAATTCAGCAGCGGATCGCATCGCTCACGGTGACGCCCGGGAGGAAGTGTGTCATGGTGTTCGAGAGATTCTCCGATCAAGCCCGTTCAGGTGGTCGCTCCTCGCCGCCGGCGGCGCCGCCCGCACCCACCATGCTGGTCGGGATCTTCGACGCCGGCGGCCCCGGAGCGGCAGCACTGACCTCATGAGGTATCACCGCGCCGGTACTCGAGAGCAAGCTCGGGGGCGTCAGCTCACCGGCGGGATCCGCCCGGCCGCGGAGCACAGCCCATTCACCCCCAAAGACGAAAGGTTATAGAGGGGCAGCCTTCGCCAGACCGTCCTACTCGGGCACGAAGAAATCGGCACCGACCATCTCCTCCTGGCCCTGCTCCACGACCCCGCCTCCACCGGCGCCCAAATCCTCACCGACCTCGCACATCCGGCTCAGCAACGACGAATACACCCGCGCCCAGACCGCCGGCCAGAACGTCGAAACCTGGCTCCACGACCGCATCACCGGCGCCCTCGAACAACCCGAATAACAGGGTTCAGTCCGGGATGAAAACACCTCCATCGACATGAAGATCCACGCCACCACGGAACCGTCATCAGCCCGCACGCCACCACTACAACCGCTGGGACCGCCCAACTCACTCAATACCCCTCCGGCGGCGGATCAGACCCGAACGAAGTGAAACAACGGTGCGGATGCCCCCCGCGGCTGCACAACCTCGTCGAATTGCTGCCACAGCATCACCGTCGGCAGGTAGCAGAACAACCCCGACAGCAGACCGGCGATGCCACGCACCGAGTTCGGTTTCGCGACGTGGGATACCCGCCTCAGTCTGGACGTGCCGGACGAGTCAGTGCCGCGTTGTCGGAGAACACCTTGAACACTCGCCGGGTGTCACTGCGCGCCACAGTTCAACGCTGATATGACCAATTCGGGTGCAACGCCAGACTGCCGACCGAGAATTGCGCCTTCTGACCACACTGTCGACCTCCTATGCCATCGTGTCCGTTATGCCCAACTACGGTGACAATCGCCTCCCTGAGCACCTGTCTGCGAAACGAGCCCGAGTGTGGGAGCCGCACGTCGCGCCGATCAATCACCTGGCCGACCAGATCGCCGATGCGGAAGGCATCCCACGTGGTCACGTCCCCTACGTCGATCCAGACTCGGGCGGGATACTTGCACGGGCGTTGGTTCTACTAGACAATCCGAGCCGGAAGGCCAAGGCCGGCAGCGGATCGGGTCTGCTGAGCCTGGACAACGACGACCGCACTGCATGGACCTGCCGGCTTGCATACGAAGCGGCTGGTGTCGACCGGAGGTCTGTCGTCCACTGGAACGCATGTCCATTTCCCACCGCAAGCAAGAAATCCGGATCTCTCGACTCGGAGCGAGCACGCGCCGCCCGCTGGACACGCGATCTCGTCACCCTCTGTACAAAGCTTGAGTTTGTGCTGCTGCTAGGTGGGCCCGCACGCGACGGATGGCGCCGCTCCGGATACCCCGGCAACCTCATCGTGATCGGTCAAGATCGCGATATCCCTCACTGCTCGGGACAAGGCCTCGCCACGGCTGACGCCAAGCAACGGTTCTATGGCGCGGTCGACGAGCTCGCCGGGCGCCTGCAGAATACTGAAAAAGGGCTTGTTGGAGGGTGATCAGTTTTCGTTCGTCGGCGGATTCGAGTGGCATAGGCCGCGCGTCGATGATCAGAGGTAGCTTCCTGCCGCTGGCTCACGTCAGAATCGTCACCCGGCGAACGGTCACGAACGGTGATGGCGCGCCGGGTACGCCGCACCGACTCGCCCGCGACGATTGACGACGCGATGCCACCACCGCCTCGTACGCAACCACCACATCGATCTGAACTGAGGAGTTCGACTCCGGTTTTCACGTAGGCATCAGACCGCCGCTCACACCGCCATTAGTCTTCACGTTCCGTCGACACCCTCTGGCGCGTTCGCACTTGCGTAGTGCCGAGCCTGCCACCCAAAGCCTCCCGACTCACGCCTTATCCGGGAACGCTGACTGGGCAGCAATGAGGTCGAGGATCTCCTTCTGAATCAGGACCGGGATATCCATGCCTTCGATGTTCTGATGCCTTAGCCAGTCAAGACTTTCAGATGACGTCCAGTTGTCGGCAGTGACGTATTGCGAAAGGGCGATCGTTGCCGTGCGGGACATACCTAGAGACATCAGAACCACTTCGCTCGATCGCGAAACGCCGAGTTCGAGAAGCATCGTGATGTCTTGACCATGCCCGACATCGTGAACGCCTCGTTCTGCAGCATAGACAGCGAGCACGTCCGAGTAGCAGGATAAGTACTTTGGCGCTTGGAACCGGGCAACTGTCTCGATGTCTGACAATACGTCCCTGATTGCCCTGGCGATCGGAGTATTCCCGGTGGCGCGCTGTTCTATCAAGCGGGCGAGCGGCATGCCCTGCATCCAGTTGACGACCAGGTTCGCAAGCTGCCATTTACGTCTGTCTGGCTTGCCAGGCTTTGGAGGCCGCCCGAATGCCGTTGTCATAGTCTGGCCGATTAACACAAGAGCGTCCTGGTAACGCTGTCTGGAGTCTTGCTCCTCCGGCAGTGGTAGCGCAAGTTCGTGGGGGTCATGTTCGGTCTCCCTGAAGCGCTCAAGAAGGCGTTGCATCGCAATCGGTGAAATGCCAGCATGCCGTGGGATGAGGTCGTGTGGGAACTGGGCGTCATCAACAGAGCGCACGAGGGCGCGTTGGAGTTCGAGTCGCTCAGACTGAACCGTCATTCGTTCCAAATGGTGCGTGATGTCCCGACCGGAAGAGTACTGAGCTGCCAGATAGGCGAAGAGGATCTCGGAGGCCGGATCTGATCCGACGGCAAAGTCACTGCGGGCGTATGCGATAAGTGGAGCCGCATCTCTAAGGCCATGATGCGTCGCGAGCTTTAGGTCGGAGCGGCGCCTCACCGTTGGCAGGTTGGGCCAAAGGCTCTCATCGTCCGTGTCGACGCACACGATGTTGCCCTGGAACTCCTTGCCCCACCGACCTGCGCGGCCTGCGAGGTTCCAAAAGTCAGCTTCAGATAGGGGCTTGCCGCGCCCCTTCTGCGGGTTGCGCATAAAGATCGTGCGGCATGGAAGATTAACACCTTCTAGAAGCGTGGAGGTGCAGACGAGGAACTCGATTTTTCCTTCACCGAAGAGTCGCTCGATTTCTGATCTGATGGTGAGAGGCATATTGCCGTAGTGGAACGCGATACGCTTGGCTAGAGCATCAGCCAGGCTGTACTTCGGGTGGACAGCGGTCCGCACCAGCTCTTGAAGGTTCTCGATCTCCTCATCTTCCGCTACCTCGAGACGAAGGTCGGCGATGTTCTTGGCTACTTTCTCAGCATCGTCCGCGCCATTGACGTAAACGATGTTGCCGCCACCGTTACCACCGAGTGCGTGCGCAACGTATGCAATTCTCATCGGAACCCGGGTGGCACGCTGCTGCAACTTGAAACTAGCGACTTGGTGTGCCTGGCCCTCATCCACCAGGGATACCACCCTGTTAGCTGGTGCCCGGTGCACCCCCTCGACACGGAGGAGGTTCTGGTTAACCGTCACGGCTTCGGATGTCGTTGCCTGCGATCGGACTGTGGCTGGCTTGTCACTCAGGAGAATCGCTGGGTTTGCACTGAGCGGGCTGGCGAAGATCACCTGCAGTGCCGGTCTGTCTTCGACAGCGCGATCCAGAACTTGTTGGAGCAACACGCCTCTCTCTGCGCTACCGAGCCCTTGGGCTTCGTCAACGAACAGAAGATCAATCTCGAACGGATGGCGCGACTGCTGTATTAGGTGTAGCCGCTCTTGCGTAAGGACAAGGACGCGCCGTCGCACTCTATCCAGGTCCGGGTCCCATGGCATCACAAAAACGCCGGTTGAGGCGGGCACCGCTTCACGAAAATCGGCCGATACCTCTTCTACGAGCGCGCGAGTGGGTGCGAGATAGACGGCAGTGTATCGGTCGTGCTGTCGAATCTGCTCCAGAAACCACTCACGCACGATCCTCGATTTTCCAGCGGACGTAGGTGCGGAGACACTCACCCAGTCATAGTCCTCCGCCCCTTTCCAGAAATCACTTTGGAAAGAGTTCACCGCGAGGTTCTCACCTGTCGATAGCGGAATCGATAGCTGGAGCCGTTTCCCGATCGTCTCTAGCCGAAGCAATGGAGGGAGTTGTTTCCAGAGACCCTTCTGGACAAGATTGCGCGATTCGGCAAGCTCCACCGACCGGTGATTGCCGACCCGGTCGAGGAGGGCTGTGGCAGCACTCTTGTGGGCCTCATCAGAATCGTCGAGGGAGAGACAGGCGGCGGCGACTCGGAGCACGGTATTCTGCGCGCGCTCCGTGGGGACAGATGATAGGGCGCTCGCACACAAAAGTGCATAGTTCCAATCGAGCGCAGCGGGCTCGTCGTCCATCGCGATCATAGGGAACTCGACGTGGAGTGTCCGCAGTCGGATCGACCAGATGATGTCACGGAATTTCTGGGATTCAAATACAATCTGCGAAAGATCTGTCACGACACACCCAGCTTCTTCCTGACCATTTTCCGCAAGGTATCGACGTCCGGAAATGGAATACAGAAAACATCGATGTTCACTTTGAGAAGGGAATTCAATTTGATCCTGTCCAGGATTGCCTTATGCCATCTCTTGACTGCCTTCGCGATCTCAGCTGATTGCACATCAGCAATCTTCTTCATGTCCGGGTAGATTGAGTGGTCGAATCCGATAAGACAGACACCGTTCCAGCGCACCTGGAGGGCCTTGGGGTTTGTTTCGTCGAAGTACTGCAATAGATGCACAGCGAGGTCGCTCTGTTCGATGTTTAGGTTATCGCGCACTAGCAGGAGATCGCGGCGACGCGCTTCACCATCAGCACCGAGAAATGGCCCAATACTCTCGAAGCAGTCCGTAAAGGCATCCGAACTTGACTTGTAGAGCTTCGATTCGCCCCAGTAGAGGTCGAGCACGCCATCATCGCCAAGTTTGGCGTGGACCCCGTCGGAGCCGTGAACGTGGACGTTACTGTTGGTCTTCAGTGACATCTTAGCCAAGAGTTGCGGGAGTTCAAGGACTTGTTCCATGAGGAGAAAGAGAAGCAGCTCACCTCCTTCGCCGGTACCATCTCCGTCGACGAAGAGTTCCCTCGCTTGCTGCTCAAGCCTGGAGAAATGGCTGGTAGATCCAGTCTCTCGGAGATGCTTGAGCGCTTGTTCGATACGCGATCGCGGGATGCAGAAGTCCATCGCGGCGCGCGCCATGGCGGTACCTAGCAGTTCGACCGCTGGGTTGCCATTCGCATCGGCGGCGAGGAAGTGAGTGCGTACCGTCGCGGTTGTTCCTTCGAGGGGCATCGGGACGTCGTACGCGACCAGTAGATGAAGAAACTCGTTCGGGTCTCCTCGTACGAGGCCGCCGAGGATGCCTGCGAATAGGTGTTCGGCAACTTCAGTGTCACTCATTGATACCTTCCGATCGCTGCGTTTAATGAAGACGGGCGAACTCAGGCTGAGTCGCCCCGGCCCCGGCGGCTGATCGCCCAATGTCCTGCGTTGGGCAGTCTGTTCTGTGAGCAGCGACGTATTGCGTGACGTCGAGCGCGGTGGCCGGGATCGTGTCGAGCGCGCTATGCCCCCTCCAAGAACCTCACGACGGTCCTCCGTCAGCGGCGCACGAGAAGCCCGCAATCTCATAGAGGCCGGCCGGACGTCCCGATCCCGAAAGGAACTTGTCGTCGTCGATACCGGCCGAACTCATCGCCGAGCCCCGCGCAACAAATCAACCTCACGAGCGAGGCGACTCCGCAGGGACACTTTTTGAATCTTGTTGATCAGCTGGTCAAGGACGTTGGTGCCGTCTGCCATGTGGTCCTCTCCCAGTTCAAGGCCATCGAGCGGTTCGGTCCCGAGCAGCCTATTGGGAGCCGCTAGCTAGCGCGACGGCGGGCTAACCGGAGGCCACCATGGTTGCCTCCTAGCGCGCCAACGAAGCACGGTATCCAGTCCCGCCGCGCCGCAACTGCTCCCGGCGTCGCCGACGCCAAATCAGGTGCACTCAGACCGCCGTCATGAACCCTCCCGCTATTTCACAGCTCCGATCGCGCAACACACACCGCGAGTGCGTCATTCACTCAGATGACAGTGCGCGTCATTCACGCAAATGACGCCTACGGCCGGATAGCGAGAGCGCCGCAGGACCTGTCCCCTACGTCTGATTTGATACGCCACGAAGAGGCTCTCCTCTTCGTCTCACCTGATTCGAGGAGTGCTCCAAATGACGGTCGTGCTGAGCTTCTACGTTGTCGTCGCTGTTGTCTGCGCCGGGATTTCCGCAGCGATCGCCAACAAGAAGAACCGGGACACGCTGGGCTTCCTCGTCATCGGATTCCTCTTCGGTCCGATCGGCGTCCTCGTCTCGGCCGTTGTTGCACAAGGGCGCGCGCCTGCACCCGAAGGATTTGTTGCGGTCACCTGCCCTCGTTGCAACACCGACCAAAACGTCACCAGGGACGAGCCGAAATTCGAGTGCTACCAGTGCAAAACCGAATCCCGCGTAATGGAAGCGGGTGGCGACATCGTGGTCAAGCGTTAAGCACGCATTGAGTCAGGCGGTCGGCGGGAGAGCCAAAGGCGGAAGGCACCCGAGGAGGAAAGCAGCGAGATTTCCGCCTGTCTTTCTCGAAACGCCGACCACGATGTGGCGGGACATCCACTCGTGCGAGGAGCAGGAACCGCCGCGGTATCGGCGAACGAGGGACCCACTCCTGCTATTCTTGCGTTATAAGTCAAAGCAGCAGGTCAGGCCAATGCAGAGGGAGGTGCGTAGCGATGATTCCGGGGATGGAGAACACCGATGCGACGGACCTTCTTGGCGTCGACCTCGCACGCGCCCAGAACCAACTGGTCCGGCGACTACGGGAACGGCGAGTCGAACTCGGGCTCTCCGCATCACAGGTTGCCGAACGCATGGATGTCGACCCTAGCGTGGTGTCGAGATTCGAACGGGGCGGAACCAACGCGACCTTCGCCACTATCCGGCGTTACGCGAAAGCGGTCGAGGCGATGGTGACCTATGAGGTCTGCTCGCGGGAGGAGCATCGAACGAAGACGGTGGGCGCACGGACCGACGCGCTCATGGCGACCTGGTCTGCTGGCGAGGTAGAGGACCCAGCGATGAGTGCGGCGACGAAACTGCCTGTTCCGTCGGCCACCGTGCTGCACCGCGAGTTCTCGCCGCATGCTTTCCCGCCTGCGACTAAGTCCGCATGACCGCTCAGCTCACAGCGCTCACACTGCGCCACGTCGATCCCGCGAAGCTCCTACTCGAACGTGACTACCCGCAGAACGATGCGCCGCCTTCCTGGTATGAGGGAATGTCCGAAGGTTCGGCGACAGTGCGTGGATGGACCAACGGAAGCGTTCTCGCGACGCTGGAAACACGGTTCCATCGCCCCGACCTCATGTACGTCGGGGTGGCGGTGACCGGCCTCTACGCGAACGACGAGCAGGCGGCGCAAGGCCATCAAGGAGACGTGGACTCCTCGACACTCGACGAGGCCACCGACGATGAGAAGTCGGCGTTCATCGAGCAGGCCCTGATCGATCTCTACCCGATGTTGCGCGCTGAACTGCAGATTCTGTCGGGTCGCTTCAGCGGAATTCCGGGTATCTCACTCCAGCCGACCCCGTCACTGAATAGCTGACCGCATGTCCCACACAACTTTCCGCGACCCCATGCCCGGCCGCGACTTAGACCCGAGAAGTAGGCGGTGACGTGGCGACGCAGGACGATCGTTGGATCGAGGTCTCGAAGTCGGCCTTTGCGCACGAAACCGCAGGGCTCGAGATGCTTCGGGGCCTGATGCCGAGTGCCTCCCCATACCGGGCGTGGACCAACTTCGAGTTCATGGACAACCACGGCCAGTGGCATGAGGTCGATGCCCTGGTCTTGGGCCGGCGGCGTCTGCATCTGGTCGAGCTCAAACACTTCACGGGCCTGCTGCGGGGCACGGAGACGAGCTGGGTGCGCACCACCCTGTCCGGCAAGACCCGCACCCAGCGGTCGCCCCTGCTGATCACCCGCCGCAAGGCGCAGCGATTGGCGACGCGGATCGAGGAGGAGGCCCGCAAGGTTGCGCGGGAGTACGACCTCAACGAAGAAAAGGTCCGTCGAGCGCTGCCGTTCGTGCAGGAGTCGGTCTTCCTGCATGGTTCGCCGTTCCGCACCGATCTTCCGGAGCTCGCGAAATCGAGCCTGTTCGGCCCCGACGGCGCCGAGGGTGAGACGGGTCTGCCCGGCATTTCCACGCGCGTGCTCGAGCCCCCGACCGGCACCCGGCAGGTCGACGAGGACCTCAGCGTCATCATCGCGTTGGCGCTCAAGAACCTCGGCATCGCGCGGCGCACCGAACGTGATGCCGGGTCGTGGACGATCACCGGCACACCGCTGGCCACCGGTGAGGACTGGCAGGAGTGGGCGGCCACCCACAAGGGCACCGACGAGCACGGCCGGGCCCGGATCGTCTCGTTCCGCCGCGGCACCCCGTCCCATGCGCGGGCCGCGGCGCACCGGCGGATGCAGCGTGAGTACTCCCTGCTCAGCTCGCTGCGGCACGAGTCGATCGTGGTGCCGCGGGATCTGGTGCAGGACGACGACGGCAACACCGTCCTGGTCTATCCGGAAACGCCCGGGTTCGAGCCGCTGGATCTGGCATTGGCGACGCGCACACTCACCGCGGAGCAGCAGCTGCTGATCCTGACGCAGATCGCCGAGGCGCTGGCCTACGCGCACCGAAACCACGTCGCGCATCGCGGACTCGGGCCCAGCACCGTCCTGATCGACACCGACGCCCTCGACGTCGACACCGTCAGGGTCCGCCTCACCGACTGGTCGTGGGCGGGCCGCGTGCACACCGGCGACACCCGTTCGGCGACGATGCTGGGGACCTCCGTCGCACCGGGCGGCGCCCCGGCGGACGAGGTGTATCAGGCGCCGGAGGATCGGTGGGCCGCGGACGCCGACCGGTTGGCGTTGGACGTGTTCTCCCTCGGTGCGCTGGCCTACTTCCTGCTCTCGGGTGGTCAGGCCCCGGCCCGTGATCGTGCGGCGCTGCTCGAACGGCTGCGGCAGGAACAGGGCCTGGACCTGGCGGCCGCGGAGGGCCGGTTCGTCGACGAGCGACTGCGCGCCCTGGTGTTGCATGCGACGCAGCCCTCGGTGTCCAAGCGGGTGGAGGCGGACAAGAAGACGGGCCGCCCCGGATTCGGGGCACACCAGTTGGCCACAGCGTTGGCTGAATACGGGCACGACCGGCAGCTGACCCCGCAGACACCGGAACCCGATCCGCTCAATCCGGCCCCCGGGGGCCTGCTCAGCGGCCGGTTCGAGGTGGTCCGGGTCCTCGGCGCCGGCTCCACCGCCCGCGGGGTACTGGTCACCGACCGCGACCACGACGACAAGTTGCGAGTCCTCAAGGTAGGCCTGGACGAGAGCGCCACCGCCCGGCTCCGAGACGAGGCGCAGGTACTCACGCAGCTGGCGGCCCAATCCCCGCCGGTCTCGGGTGTGGTCGAACTGATAGAAGGTCCCCTGCAGCTGGCAGCGCGGCGCACCGCGCTGCTGCTGAGCAACTGCGGCGAGCAGACCCTCGCCGACGTGGTGCGCTACACCCCGCTCGGGGAGGCGCAGCTGCGCACCTGGGGTCTCGAGCTGCTCGACGCGGTGGTGGCGTTGGATTCGGCTGGCATCACGCACCGCGACATCAAGCCATCAAATCTCGGGCTGTCCCGTCAGGAGGGCAAGTCCCGGTCGGCGAAGGCACGGTTGGCGCTGTTCGACTTCTCACTCTCGCGTGCCCCGGTGGAGCAGCTCGACGCCGGCACCCCGCCGTACCGGGATCCGTTCCTGGGAACGGGGATTCGTACCGCCTACGATTCGGCAGCGGAACGCTATTCGGCGGCAGTGGTGCTGTACGAGATGGCCACGGCCACCACCCCCACCTACGGGGACGGAATGAGCGATCCGCGGGTGCTCGACGACGACGTGTCGGTCACGCCGGAGGATTTCACCGCGGGCGGGCTGTCGCGCACCCGCGCCGAGGCCCTTTCCGGGTTCTTCCGCACCGCTCTCGCGCGCAACGTCAAGGATCGGTTCGACACCGCCGCCGCGATGCGGCAGGCGTGGGCGGAGGTATTCAAGGCCCAGGCCACCGAACCGACCACCGAGGCAAAGCCGCCGAAACCGGAACCCACACCGGCGCCGCCGATCGCCGAGACATACACCTCCCTTGGGGCGCTGGCAGCCGAGTTCGCCCGGGCTGCAGGCAGCAAACCGACTGCGGTGCGCCGGCAGGTGGTCGAGCTGGTCCTCGGCACGCACGCGCAGAGCCCGGACGATCCGTTCGTCACCTACCAGGTGCTGGCGCCGCTGGCCGGGGTGTCATCGGGGCGGATCGCACAGATTTTCGGCGAGTTCACCGACCTGTGGGCGAAGAACCCGCAGTTGTCCGCAACGGTGCGAGAGCTGTACGGGCGTGGTCAGGCACTGCTCGAATCCTCCGGCGGCGCCACGACCCCGGACCTGCTGGCCCGCGAGCTCGCCAGCGTACTGGCCACCGACGGTGTGGCCGATCCCCAACGCATCTCCCTCGGTGTGGTGCGGTTGCTGCTCGCGTCCGCACCGGCGACAGCCGCCGATACCGAACCGGGCACCGACACAACGCTGCACCTCGTGCGCCGGCACGGGTCGGGCACGGTCGCGATGATCTCGACCGCGGCGGTGCCGCGCAAGCTCCCCGCTGCGTTGGCGGCGGGCGCGGAGAAGCTGGTCGACGAGGCCCTCGCGCAGGGTTCGCTGCTAGTGACGCCCGCCCAGTCGGAGCTGCCGCTGCGCGCGGCGGCCGCGGCAGTGCTCGATGTGGCACCCGCGGAGGTGGAGATCCCCGGGCACGCGCTGCTGCGGATCGCCTCGACCGCATCGACCGAGGTCGCCCTGTCGGCGCGGGACGAGCTGCATGCCGGCGCCCTGCCGATCGGCGAGGCGTTGAAGATGCTGCTGCGCGGGTTGTCGACGTCCGACTCGTTCAACCGCGCTGAGCTGGAAACACGCGTCGCGGCGCGGTTCCCGGCGTTGACGAAGTCGTTGCCGCGGCGCCCGGAACTGGACGCGGTGGTGCAATCGATAGTTCCGGACATCCGCTGGAACGAGGCCGCGATCCGCTACCAGTTCGACAATGTCGAATCCCCGGCTTCGTATGTGCCGACGCGGCACACCCGCACCGCACCGATGCCACAGCGCAGCCGCGGCACCACCGACACCGAGTTCGTGTTGGCGTCGAGCGTGCGGGAGCACACCTTCCGGGCGCTGGGGGTGCCGATGGGAAGCTCCGACGCGGTGGCCGCGGCGCTGGCAGCCCGGTTCGGAGCACGCCACCTCGACGTGACCGAGCTGCTGCTCGGGGAGTTGCACCGACGCGCCGAGACGGCGGGCATTCCGTGGGAGGTGATCCTCGCCGCGGACGCAGGTGCCGCGACCGATCGCGAAGGACTGAAGGGCTTTGTTTCACAGGCCATTCCGGCACTGGTCGACGCAGTGAATGCGGCGGGCGGGCCGGTGGTGTTGACGGACCTTTCGACGCTGGCCGCGTACGGGCACCTGCACGTCGTGCGCGAGTGGGCGGATCTGACGTCACCGCCGCCGCACGCGGTGTGGGCGCTGGTGCCGCAGCCGGAGGAGTCGGGTGGCCGACCGGGTGCGCGGGTGGACGGCACCGCGCTGCCGCTCAACAGTCCGGAACAGTTCGTGCAGGTGGACGAGATCGAGGTGACCGCCCTCCTGGCCGCCGCTCAGTCCACCGACGGTTCAGATGAAAATACGAAGGAGCACGTCTGATGGCATTGGCCACCAACGCCGGAGCCCAATTGACGGCCGCATTGAAGCCGCAGCTGGTCATGCTGGTCGACGACATGCGCGCCCGCCTCGAAGCCGACACGAATGAGCTCGAACGCTGGCGTACCAACCATCGCGAAGCCGTGCGCGAGCAGCGAACCGCCGGCTCCTGGACCGATTACCTCGAAGAGCAACTCACCCAGGCCGCCGTCGGCTGGCTCCTCACCAGCGTGTTCGTTCGATTCTGCGAAGACAACCTCCTTCTAGGCGACACCGCGGTGTGGATCGCCGGACCCGACTCGATGCTGCGCCAGCGTGCCGTCGACGCCGAGAACGCCTTCTACCGCGACCACCAGGACCTCTCCTACCGCGAATGGCTCGCACAGTCCTTCGACGCACTACGCAGCCATCCCGCCACCGAAGCCCTGGTCGACGGACACGCCGCCCTCAACATCTACGAACCGTCCTCCGACGCAGTGAACTACCTATTGGCGTTCTGGCGGCAGACCGACGACAACGGCGAACTCATCTGGTCGTTCAAAGACGAGTCCCTGGGCACCCGGTTCCTGGGCGACCTCTACCAGGACCTGTCCGACTTTGCGAAGAAGAAGTACGCACTGCTCCAAACTCCGGAGTTCGTCGAAGAATTCATCCTCGACCGCACCCTTGAACCTGCCCTTAAGGACCGGCCCCTCGAGGGATTCAAGATCATCGATCCCACCTGCGGGTCCGGGCACTTCCTGCTGGGCGCCTTCGCAAGGTTGGTCGAGCGCTGGCACCACCACTCCCCCAGCATGGAGTTGCGCACCCGCGTCGATAATGCCCTCGCCTCCGTTTATGGTGTCGATCTCAACCCGTTCGCCGTGGCCATCGCCAAGTTCCGGCTCATAGTCGCCGCACTACAGGCGTGCGGCGAGAAGTCGCTAGTCAACGCTCCCAAGTTCACCCTCAACCTCGCCGCCGGAGACTCGCTCCTCCACGGCCCTGAGCAGGGCGGTGCACAAGCTTTCGATTACGGCGACAATACCTTCGACAAAGATGCCGTCACGGCTGGATTCACCTACAGCACCGAAGACGCCACCGTACTACGCAGGATCCTCGCACCCGCGCAGTACGACGCCGTCGTAGGAAACCCCCCGTATATACAGGTCAGCGACAGGGCACTGAACGCCCGGTACCGCGAGATTTACCATCATTGCAAGGGTCAATACGCGTTGACGGTGCCGTTTATGGAACGGTTCTTCAACCTCGCCATAACCGGTGACCGCTCCGGCTGGGTCGGACAGATAACGTCCAACTCATTTATGAAACGCCTCTTCGGTGCCTCATTGATCGAGGACTATCTCGCCAAAAAGGACCTACGCCTCGTCGCCGACACCTCCGGCGCCTACATACCCGGACACGGAACCCCCACTGTGATCATCATCGGACGGAATCAGGGCAAGATTCACGACACCGTCCGTGCAGTCCTCGGAATCCAAGGCGAAGCGGGATCGCCCGACATCCCCGCCAAAGGAAGAGTCTGGACATCGATCGTCGAGCACATTGACCAGCCCGGATTCGAGGACAATTGGGTTTCGATCACCGACTTGCCCCATGACACGCTATGCCGGCACCCATGGAGTCTCAGCGGCGGCGGGGCACTTGAGTTGGTGTCCGCTATCGAATCCGTCGCCTCGAAATCAATCGGTTCGGAATCCGAAAGCGTTGGACTATTTGCCGTTACGCGTGAGAACTCTGCGTATGTGGTTGGCAGACCACGACTACGCCAGCAAGGCACCAGCCCTAACCTAATTCGCCCACTGGTCGACGGCACCGGGATCCGGGACTGGCAGATCGAGTCGGAGATCGACTGCCTATTCACATACAATGACCGGGGCGAAGCCCTGTCCGACGCCGCGACACTTCGAATGCTCTGGCCCATGAAGCAACACCTGCTGATACGCAAAGCTCTGTCTGGAACACAGCTTGAGCAGGGACGCGAATGGTGGGAGTATTCACAGCTGAATGCCAGGCGTGTGGCTGGTGAATTCCTGCTGATCTTTCCTCTTGTGGCGACTCATTCGCATTTCTCACTCGCCCGGAAATCCGATCCTGCAGTCTTCATACATTCCGCGCCGGTGATCAAGCTGCCAGAGGCGGCGACCGAGGACGATCATCTGAGATTGCTCGGTACCCTCAACAGCTCAACCGCGTGCTTCTGGCTCAAGCAGAACAGCCACAACAAAGGCAGCACCGTCGACACTAAAGGCGCGCGTACAACGCTATCTGAGTGGGAGAACTTTTTCGAGTTCACCGGCACCACCCTCAAGGACTTCCCACTCACCGCCGCGGCTCCACTCGAACGAGCCCGCCGCCTAGACACGCTCTCGCAGCAACTCGCCGCGCAGGAACCAGCCACGGCGATCGAGATGAGCGGCGCGACCCAATCCATCATTGCCACCGCCCGCGCGGAGCACGCCCGTATTCGGGCATTGATGATCGCCGAGCAGGACGAACTCGACTGGGAGGTCTACCGCGACTACGGCCTTATCAACGACGACCTATCGCTCACTGTCGGTCAGGTACCGAGTATTGCGTTGGGTGAGCGCGCCTTCGAGATCGCCCTCGCGCGCAAAGTGGCGGCAGGCGACGCAAAGAGCGAATGGTTCGCTCGTCACGGCTCGACTCCCATCACTGAGATCCCCGCCCATTGGCCCGCCGACTATCGGGAACTCATTGAAAAGCGCCTCGCCGTGATCGGATCCAACCCATTCATCCGCTTGCTGGAACGCCCCGAATACAAACGCCGCTGGGCCGGTGATAGTTGGGACACCAAACTGCAACACGCTCTCAAGGGCTGGCTGCTCGACAAGCTCGAAGGGCCGCCCCTGTGGTTCACTCCGCAAGGCACTCCGCAGCCGCGCTCTGTCGGTGAACTTGCCGGGCAAGTCGAGAAGGACCCCGAGTTTGTTGAGGCTCTAGATCTGTGGGCAGGGAAGAAGGATGCCCCCGTCACCGCAACGCTGGTCAAACTGCTGGCCGATGAGGCCGTCCCCTACCTTTCCGCGATCCGCTACAAGGACTCGGGGCTGCGTAAACGTGCCGAGTGGGAACGTGTCTGGGATTTGCAACGCGACGAAGACGCCGGGCTGATCAACGCCAGCGACATTCCCGTTCCGCCGAAGTACACCAGCGCGGACTTCCTCAAGACTTACTGGTCGCATCGCGGCAAACTGGACGTGCCCAAGGAGCGGTTCATTGCCTACCCCGGTGCGGGCCGGGCCACCGACCCCACTCCGTTGCTCGGGTGGGCCGGCTGGGACCACGCCCAGCAAGGGCTCGCGTTGGCGACGATCTACGCCTATCGCGAGTCCGAGGGCACCGCCCTTTCCGAGTTGGTGCCGGTGGTTGCCGGGATCGCCGAGGTGCTGCCGTGGGTCAAGCAATGGCATTCCGGGGTGGACTCGAACCTCGGCGTTGACCTCGCGGAGTACCTCACCGGTCAGCTCGCCGAAAAGTCCGCCGCGGTCGGTGTTCCCGTCGACGACCTGAATAAGTGGCGGCCCGCGAAAACAACCCGCGGCCGCACAGCCGCCACCCGAAAGGCAGCACAGTAATGTTTCCCGGCGCCTCCACCACCTCCGCGCGCACACTGCGGGAGACCTTCGCGATTCCCGAATCGCACGGCACCAACGACTACGTGCTGCGGCTGTCCGACTCGGTCGCGGAGGATCGGCTCGCTGCCACCATCGACTCCTACGTCGTCACCCCCTCCCTCGCGGAGGCATTCGAGCGGGGATTGTCGGTGGTGGAGGAGGCGCTGCGCTCCGGGGAGAACAAGGCCGCCTACCTCGAGGGTTCCTTCGGTTCCGGTAAATCGCACTTCATGGCGGTGCTGCACGGCATCCTCGGGCACTCCGCGAAGGCCCTGTCGGTGCCGGAGCTCCAGCCGGTGATCACGAAGCACACCGCGCTCGAGCAGGCGACGATTCTGCGGCTGACCTTCCATTTCCTGGACGCCGACAGCATCGAATCGGCGCTGTTCGACCAGTACCTGCGGCAAATCACGCATTTGCATCCCGACACTTTGCCGCCGGTCCTGCATTCGGCCGGCGGACTGTTCGCGGACGCCGACAACCGCCGCCGCGAGGTCGGGGACGAGAAGTTCTTCGCCGCGCTCAACGGCGCCGCCGGACAACAGGGCGGCACGGTGAACTGGGCGGCGCTCGGCCAGAGCACCGGTACCTGGAATTCGGACAGCTACGCCGCAGCGGTCGCCCCGGACGCCACCGCGGCCGAGCGGGCACGACTGCAGCAGGTGCTGATCACCACCTACTTCACCAGCTACTCCCGCAACACCGATTGGCTGAACCTCGAGGACGGCCTCGCCGTCATCGCCGACCACGCCAAGTCCCTCGGCTACGACGCCGTGGTGCTGCTGCTCGACGAGTTGGTGCTGTGGCTGACATTCCTCATCACCGAACGCGAGCGGTTCAACAGTGAGGTGCAGAAGATCACCAAGCTGGTCGAGACCAGCCGCGGACGGCTCGCGGTGCCCATCGCGTCGTTCATCGCCCGCCAGCACGATCTGAGCCGGTGGGTCACCACCGGCCCGGAGGCCGGTGCCACCCAGCAGGCCCTCGAGCAGGCCTTCGTTCATCAGGCGGGCCGGTTCGGCAGTGTCCGGCTGGGCGATGAGAACCTTCCCTACATCGCCCACAAACGGCTGCTGCAGCCGTGCAGTACTGACGCCGCGGCCGCGCTGGAGACCGCGTTCACGCGCCTGGACCGCAACCCCAAGGTGTGGGATGTGCTGCTCGACGGCATTAACACCGACGATGCGCACCGCGGCTCCGATGCCGACGCGTTCAAGCTGACCTACCCGTTCTCCCCGGCCCTGATCGCCACCCTGCGGGCGCTGTCGGGGCAGATGCAGCGCGAACGCACCGCGCTGAAGGTCATGCAGCAGATGCTCGAGGACAACGCCGACCGGCTGACCATCGACAACGTCATCCCGGTCGGGGAGGCGTTCAACTACATCATCGACAGCGCCCACGCCACCCCGATCAATGACGCTGCCGCGCAAACCTTCAAGACCGCCCGCAGCCTGTGGACCGAGAAGCTGCGGCCGGTATTGTTCCGCAACGCCGGAGTCCCCGAAGAAACCGCCGACAAGGACGTTCCGGCCGGGTTGCGGGCCGACATCCGCATCGCCAAAACGTTGCTGATGTCCGCGGTGGCACCGAACGTGCCCGCGCTCGCCCAGATCGATGCCTCACGGCTGGCCTCGCTCAACCACGGCAGCGTCATCAGCCTCATCCCGGGCGATCAGGTCGGCCAGATCACCAACAAGGTCAAGCAGTGGGCCGCGGAGATCCCGGAGCTGTCCGTCACCGCCGACGCCAACCCGATCATCTCCGTCACCCTCGAATCCGTCGACTACGAGCGCATCGTCACCCGCGCCCAGGGTGAGGACACCGACGGCCGACGCCGGGAACTGATGCGGACCCTGCTCGCCGAGCACTTCGCGGTGATCGGTGCCGAGCACACCGTCGACAATGCGTTCCTGCGCACCAAGATCTGGCGGGGCACCGAACGCCGGGTGGAGGTGATCTTCGGGAACGTCCGCGACCACGGCTACCTCCCGGACGAGGCGTTCCGCCCCTCCCTCGACGGGGCGCTGCGGCTGATCGTGGACCTGCCGTTCGACGACGCCGGGCACACCACCGCCGAGGACCACGACCGTGTCGAGCAGTTGCTGCGCACCGGGCAGGACCGGTTCACCGTGGCGTGGCTGCCGAACTTCTTCCCCGACAAGGTCACCCGACAACTCGGCCGGTTGGTGATCCTCAACTACGTGCTCGCCGGGGATCGGTGGGCGTCGTACGCGAACGAGCTGTCCGAGGCCGACCGCGCCGCGGCGCGGTCGATTCTGCAGCAGCAGCAAACGCAGGTCCGGGGGCAATTGAACAATGCCATCCAGGTCGCCTACGGCGTCGCCGCCGGCGCCCGCTTCGCCGAGGGGCGGCCGCCGCTGCGGTCCCTGCACGCGGGGTACGCGGTGCAGCCGCCGATCGGCAACACCCTCGGGGAGGCCGTCGAGCGGCTGATCGTCGATGCCTTCGACGCCCTGTATCCGGACCACCCGGACTTCACCCCGCCGGACAAGCTGATCACTCGGCGCGAGGTGAACCTCGTGCTCACCCGATTGCGGGAGGCGCAATCGCAGGTGGACGGCCGGATTCCGCTCGACCGCGCAGAGCGCGATCTCACCCGCCGCGTCGTCGAACCGCTCAGCCTGGCCAAGACCAACGAAACCCATTTGATGTTCGGCAGCGAACACTTCACCGCCTGGCGCAGCCGCATCACACAGGAATTGTCCCGGATGGCGATCGATGATTCCGGAGACGTCGCCATCGAGGAGCTACGCACCGCCATCGCCGCCAGCGGGCCCAAGCGGGGGCTCACGGACGAGATGATCGATCTCGTCGCCGGCGCCTGGGCGGCGCAAAGCAAACGGTCCTGGTTCCTGCACTCCTCGCCCATCCCCGAACCACAAATCGGTGACTTCCGGCGCGGCACCACACTGCGACTCGAGCCGCTACCCGACCGGCAAAGCTGGCTCGACGCCTGCACCCGGTGGAAGGCGTTGACGGGGGTGAACATCAACGACTACCTCACCGCCACCAACCTCGCCTCGTTCGCGCAGCAGGTCCGGGACTACGCGGCCGCAGGCCGCGCCGACCGGTCCCAGCTGGTCGACATCCTCACCCGCGCATACCAATTCCTCGGCATCGAGACCGGTGAACGGCGCGACGTGGCGGTCCGCACCCACGAAATGTTCGACACGCACCTGAACCACCTCGACAACCTCGCCCTCGTCGAGGCGATCGCGGCAACCAAGCTGGGCGCCACCGCTCAGGAGGCGGGCAAGTCCCTGGCCACCGCGGGTGCGGTCGCCGAGGCGGTGAACCGGTTCTCCCTCGACAAGCTCACCGTGTTGCGCACCGCCGCCGAGATCAATGATGACCGTGGGCGGCAGGCTGCTCTCATCGTCGACGGGGTCATCGAGGCGTTCGAGGCGCATGAGCTGACCCGCCCGCTCGCGGAGGCGTTGCGGGTTGCTGGGGAGGCGCGCGATAAGTGGCTCGAGGCTGGGATCATTCAGCCCACCGGCGGCGGCAACGCCGGTGGCACCGGCGGCGGGACTACGACCGGCGGAACATCAGGTGGCACCACCGGCGGAGCCACGACCGGTGGCGGTTCCGGCGGAACCACGACCGGTGGCAGCTCCGGTGAGACCGTCGACGGCGACACTGGGGGCGGTCAGCCGGTGCGCTTGACGGTGCACGGCCGGGACGGCATCGCCGCCGTCGAGACGCGGCTGCGGCAGATCGTGGACGAGAATCCCGGCGCCACCTACACGGTCACCATCACCCGGGATCAGCCGTGACCACCGCCGTCCTTCCGGAGGCGGACCTCGCCGGCATCCGCAGCCTCATCGGACAACTGCGCGGCAAGGGCCACAGCCACGGGGTGATCGCCCTGGCCGTCGCCCCGGTGTGGGCCGGCGATCACGAGTTCGAGCTGGGCGGGCAGTCGGTGCGGGTGCGCACCGCCCCGAGTGTCCTCGCCGTGCGCGATGCCCTCACCGACCGCACCCAGGTCGACTGGGTGGTGATCCTCACCGATCGCAGCGCCGCCGAACTGCCCGCCGGGATCCTCGAGCACTTGGCGACCGGACGGCTGTCGAACCTCGATCCCTGGCCGGCCCTGCGGGAGCTGTTCAACGCCTCCCGGCAAGAATTCAACCTGCTCGCACTCAGTAACGAGGCCGCCCGCGCCGCACTCAGGGATCTCGACGACACCGCCGCGCCCGCACCTGGTGGGGTGCTCACCAACGACCACCTGTTCGCCGCCCTCGCCAAGGCGCATTTCGGTTTGGCGCCAGCGGAATACACCCCGCACCACGTGGCACTGTGGTCGATGGACCCGGCATCTACGGCCCGGTTCCAGGCCTGGCAGGACCGCACCGACCCGGTGCTGCTGGCGCAGTTCTATGCGTGGATCGAAGGGCGCCTCGGCCCGCTCGGTCCCGCGTTCACCACCGTGTGGCGCAGCAGCGGTCCCGCCCAGCTGATCCCGTTGGGGTTGGTCGCCGCCCTCCTCGGCGACGGCAACGCCGCCTCGGCGGCGTTCCCGGTCTCCCGGGACACCACCGTCAAGGTCCGCACCCTGCTCGAGGTGGAACTCGGCGGACGCACCCTCACCGAGGGCCAGCTCGCGGCGTGGGGGAACACCGCCACCCTGGCAGTCGCCGGCGCGGACGTGCCCGGGCACGTCCTGCGGCATGCCGAGGACCTGGTGCGCCGGCTCCAGGCCGAACCGCTGGTGGTGCGGTCGGACGTGCTGCCCTCCGCCTTGGCGCCGCGGGTTGCGCACTTCGCCGCGGCGCTCACCGCCGCGGTCGAGTCCGGTGACCTCGCCGCCGCCGAGAACGCGTGGGCGGATGTGCTGGCGCACCGCAGCGCCCGCGTCGACAGTCCCGACGCGCCCCGTGATGTGCGGGTCGGGGCCGCGGCGCTGCGGCTGCTGCGTTGGCAACGCCGCCAGCACGACACACCCAGCAGCCTGGTCGGGTGGTTGGACGACTACCGCACTGAATTGTCGTGGGTGGACGCGGCCGTCAACGGGGCGTTCGTCGGCGCCGACGACCCGACCCTGGCCGCAGTTGCCCACCGCATCGTCTCCGCCGTGCGCGACCGCCGGGCCACCTCCGATCGGCAGTTCGCCCGACTCCTCGCCACTTCCGGGGTCAACCGCAGCAGCGGGCCGCAGGCGCCGCTGCTGATCGAGGACGTGCTCGACAAGGTGGTGCGGCCCCTGACGGTGCCGCGGCCCGGGGCCACCGGGGCGTCGATCACCACCCCCACCGCCTCCCCGGTCCTGATTGTCGTGGCCGACGGGATGAGCGCCGCCGCCGCCAACGAGGTGGTCGCCGACGCCCTGCGCCGGCACCGCCCGCAGTGGCAGGAATGCCAGTTCACCGACGCCCAGGGGCTGCATGCGGCCCTCGCCGCCCTGCCGACGGTCACCGAGTTCTCCCGCTGCTCCCTGCTCACCGGGGCGCTCGCCGCCGGCCGGCAGGACCGCGAGCGCACCGGCTTCGCCTCGTGGTTGCAGGGGCATGCGCTGCGCGGCAGCGGGCAGGTGCTCTTCCACAAGGCCGACATGGACGCCGTCTCCAAAGGTCATGCCCTCGCCGTGGACGTCCGGGTCGCGGTCGAGGACACCAAAACCCGACCCGTGATCGCCTGCGTGCTCAATGACATCGATGACGCGCTGGACCGCTCCGATCCCATCGGCACCTCCTGGACCACCGCCAGCTTCAAACACCTCGATGCACTGTTGTCCGCCGCCGCGAACGTCGGCCGCACCGTGGTGCTGGTCAGCGACCACGGGCACGTGGTGGAACGGCGCGAGCAGCCCAGTGCGCAACGTGGGCAGCAGATCTCGGCGCGCTACCGGTCCGCGGCCGGGGTGGATCCGGCGACGCTGCCGGCCGACGAGGTGCTCGTGACCGGGCCGCGCGTGCTCACCGACACCCATCAGGCGGTGCTCGCGGTGGACGAACAGCTGCGCTACACCGGCCTCAAGGCCGGATACCACGGCGGCGCCACCCTCGCCGAGGCCGTGATCCCGATCGCGATCCTCGTCAACGGTGCGGTCCCCCAGCATCTGGGTCTCGAGGCACGTCCCATGTCGGTGCCCGCGTGGTGGGAGCCCGAACGCGTGGCACCACCGGAGTCCCGGCCCGTCGCCGCCCCGCCCACAGCCGGTGCCAAGCCGGCTGTGTCCGCGCCGCGGAAGAAGCCGGCACCCAAGCCCGCCGTCCAGTCCGACACCCTCTTCGACATGGGCACCGCCACCCCCGGACCCGCCACCGCCACCGCGGCCACCGGTGGGCGCAATCGGGTCGAGGAGCTGCTGGCCAGTCCGCTGTTCATCCAGCAGTACAACACCTTCCGTCCCCGGATCGACAAATCGGTGATCGGCCAGCTGCTCCAAGCCCTGATCGACGGCAACGGGCGCATCCCGCTGCCCCGGGCCGCGGAGATCCTTGGCGTCAAGGCGTTCCGCGCACGGCAGACCGTGGCCGCGCTGAGCCAGGTCATCAACGCCGACGGGGTGGTGGCGCTGAGCGAGAACGGCACCGAAGTGGAGCTGGAGGCGCCGCTGATGTTCGAACAGTACGAGGTGAAACCGTGAGCCTGTCCCCCGTCCGGCGGCGCGAAATTCTGCAGGCGCTGCGGCAAGGCACCGTCCCCTCCGGCAACCTCGACGTCCTCGCGGTCGGGATCGACAAATTCGCCCCCACCGTGACCGAGGACCTCGACGCCGTCGCCGCGGGCGGGGCGTTGTTCAAAGCGGTCCGCGGCGAATACGGCTCCGGTAAAACGTTCTTCGCCCGGTGGGCGGCGCAGCAGGCGATGCGCCGCGGCCTCGCCGTCGCCGAGGTACAGGTCAGCGAGCTCGAAACACCCCTGCACAAACTCGAAACCGTCTACCGCCGCACCACCGAATCGCTGCGCACCTCCGCGTTCGCGCCGTCGGCGTTCCGCAGCGTCCTCGACGCCTGGCTGTACGGCGTCGAAGAGGACGCGGCCGCCGCGGCCGGCACCTCCGAGGCCACCGCCGAACAAGTCGAAGCGTTACTCGAGTCCCGGCTCGCCGGCGTGGCCACCGCCACCCCCGTGTACCCGATGGTGCTGCGCGCCTACCGCGCCGCCCTCGAGCAGGGCGACGCCGCCACCGCCGACGCCCTGGTCGCCTGGCTGGGCGGGCAACCCCACGTCGGCGCCGCCGCCAAACGCGCCGCGGGGGTACGCCAGGACGTCGACCACTTCCTGGCCATGGGCTTTCTGCAGGGGCTCCTCGCAGTCCTCAAAGGCGCCCGCCACCCCGGGCTGCTGCTGGTGATCGACGAGGTCGAAACCCTGCAGCGGATGCGATCCGACAGCCGCGCGAAGGCGCTCAATGCGTTGCGTCAGTGGATCGACGAACTCGACTCGGGCCGCTACCCCGGCTTGTACCTGCTGATCACCGGAACCCCGGCGTTCTTCGACGGCCGCCTCGGTGTCCAATCATTGCCGCCGCTCGCGCAGCGCCTGCACACCGACTTCACCACCGACGCCCGATTCGACAACCCCCGCGCCCCGCAGATTCGGTTGGTGGGTTTCGACTTCGATCGCCTCGTCGAAGTGGGGGTGCGGGTCCGCGACGTGTTCGCCGACGGCTCCGAGGCGGGCGCTCGCATCCGCACCGTCGTCGACGACGCGTATCTTGCGTCGCTGGCCCATGCGGTCGCCGGCAAGCTCGGCGGCAAGGTCGGGATTTCGCCGAGACTGTTCCTCAAAAAGTTGGTGCTCGACGTCCTCGACCGGGTCGAGCAGTTCCCCGACTTCGACCCCCGCCAGCACTACGCACTCACCCTGAGCTCCGAGGAGATGACCGACACCGAGCGTCAGGCCGTCACCGCCGACGAGGTGGAACTGTGACACCGGCGGAACCCACCGGCGGGTTCGACCTGCTCAGTCCGATCATCCAACACCACGTCGTCAACTCACTCGGCTGGCACGGGCTTCGACCGCTCCAGGACGAGGCGGTGGCACCCATCGCCGCCGGCTCCGACGCGATCCTGCTGGCCCCCACGGCCGGCGGCAAAACCGAGGCGGCGATGTTCCCGCTGCTGAGCCGGATGGAATCGCAGCGCTGGACCGGAATCTCCGTGCTCTACATCTGCCCACTCAAAGCCCTCCTGAACAACCTGCAACCACGGATCGCCGGCTACTCGGACTGGCTGGGGCGACAGACCGCCACCTGGCATGGGGACGTGAGCTCGTCCGCTCGCGGCCGCGTCAAGAGTGAACGCCCCGATATCCTGCTCACCACCCCTGAGTCGCTCGAGTCGATGCTGGTATCCGAAAGCGTCGACGCCGCAATGTTGCTCGACGGCCTCCAAGCTGTCGTGGTCGACGAGGTCCACGCCTTCGCCGGAGACGACCGCGGTTGGCATCTGCTCGCCGTCCTGGCGCGCATCGAAAACCTGCTCGGGCGCCGGCTGCAGCGCATCGGCATGTCCGCCACCGTCGGCAACCCCGACGAGCTACTCGGCTGGCTGCAAGGCGGCGGCACGAAGTCGGGCCGCGTGATCGCCCCCAGCGTCGGAGACAATGCTGCGATCGTCCCCGACATCACCGTCGACTCGGTGGGCAGCGTCGAGAACGCCGCGAAAGTCATCGCCACCCTCCACGCGGGCGAGAAACGCCTCGTCTTCGTCGACTCCCGCAGGGGCGCCGAAGAGCTCGGCGGCGCCCTGCGCGAACGTGGGATCACCACCTTCGTCTCCCATTCGTCGCTGTCCGCCGCCGAGCGGCGCGAATCCGAGCAGGCATTCGCCGAGGCCCGCGACTGCGTCATCGTCGCCACCTCCACCCTCGAACTCGGCATCGACGTCGGCGACCTCGACCGCGTCATCCAAATCAACGCACCCCGCACCGTCTCATCGTTTCTGCAGCGCCTCGGCCGCACCGGACGCCGCCCCGGGACCAGCCGCAACTGCCTGTTCCTGTGCATCACCGAGGACGCGGTACTCGACGCCCTCGGGATGTTGCAATGCTGGTCGACCGGATGGGTCGAGCCCGTCGTCGCGACGCCCGAGCCGCGGCACATCGCGGCGCAACAGATCCTTGCCGCAGCGTTGCAGACCCGCCGGGTGCCGCTGGCGGACTGGCAACACGGCTGGGGATCGCTGCCGCTCTTCGATCAGACCGCACCACAAATCATGGAGCACATGCTGGCCGAGGGGTTCCTCGAGCAGGACGCGGGGAGCGCGTTCATCGGACTCGAGGCCGAGAAGCACTTCGGCCGCCGCCATTTCATGGAACTGCTGGCAGTGTTCACCGCGGCACCGGAATTCACCGTCCTCGCCGGCCGCAACGAGATCGGCTCCATCGAGACCTCACTGCTCACCGAACAGGTCGAAGGCCCGCGCGTGCTGCTGCTCGGCGGCCGGTCCTGGCAGGTCACGCACATCGACTGGAAGCGGCGCCTCTGCTACGTCGAGGCCAGCACCATCACCGGGAAGGCGAAGTGGAGCTCGATCCCGGACGGCGCCTCGTTCGAGATCACCCGGGGAATCCGGGACGTCCTCCTCGGCGCGATACCGACCGGTGTCACCCTCACCCGGCGCGCGGTGGCATCGCTGGACAGCATTCGAGATATTCGTGCCGAGACCGTTGCCGACGGAGCATTCATCATCGCCCGCGACGAACGGGACGACTGGAGGTGGTGGACCTGGGCCGGCGCGAAAGCGAACCGAACCCTCGGTGCCTGGATCCCGTCGCTGGTGGTCCCGCGGCAGATGTCCCGAGCCGATTCTCTTCGTCTCCACCGGGACCTGTCCGTGGCTGAGATCCGACAAGGATTGGCCGCGGCGCGCGCGGCGACCTCCAGTCGCCCGCTGCCTGCCGTCGACAACGGTGCGCTACGCGGACTGAAATTCTCCGCCGCACTCCCCGAGGACCTTGCCCGGCGGACCCTGGCCGCGCGGCTGGTCAATGAGGGCGGGGCTCAGATCGCACTCGGCGAGGTGGCGAGGATTTCGGGGACGAAGTGACCGGTACATCCTCAGGCGCGTTGGCGCTGGCCGCGTGACCAGCCTTGATCCCCGTCACCTTTGACTTACCGGTTAAATGAAGGTGCTTGGTGCCGTTGGCGATATCACCACAGGCAGCGAGAGCGGGCGAACCAGTCCGGGCATCGAACAGCGTCCAGCGACTTTCCGAAGCGTGCCGTAGCCGAGGACGTCTTAATCCAGCCCTTGAGATGAAAACAGTCCTGGTACAGGTGATACCGAGATAGCGGCGCCCCTCGATCCACTCATCGTGTTGCTCGGCGAGGACGGCTCCGACGAGGCGGATCAACGCGGTGCGGTTCTCGTGGTGACAACACCACCACGACCGAACCCGATCAGGAGGTGACACCCGCGGAACCGCATAACCCCACGAGGAGTCACGCGACGAACTCGTACACCACGCCCCGGGACTTGACCACCCTCGACCCGACATGCGTGCGGGTACCTAAACAGGCACCCCACCCCGCCGGATGGCCGGTCCGGATACGTCGGTGATCGCGAACTATGGAAGTGCCCGATCAGTTCTTCACCCGCTAGAGGCATCCATGCTCGAAAATCCCGCACCACCGCCGAGGACGTCACCGGCAACGCTCGACCCCTCCGCTGCAGGAGCCGGCGTCCCGTGCCGGGCTCACCCCGAGCGCACCCGGATCGGCAACCGCCCAGCCCGGAGACGGCGCGCCGCCCGCATTGGCGTTCCCACTGACTCTCCCGAGCTCAACTGGCTACGACAATCCCTACGTGCCTGCGATCTCCTCGCCAGCGTGCACTCCATCAGCCCCTCGGACCGGGCGCTCGTTGCCTTCGCCATCGAATGGGCGCCCTACGGCGGCGCCGACACCGAGGACCTGTTCATCAAATTCGGCGCACAACGGAACAGGTTCCTCCACCTACTCCAGGCCGCGATGATCCCGCGACCATCAGACCTGGGGCATCTACGCAACCTCAAGACCACCCTCTGCAACGACCTCCTCCGCGCATGGAACGACACCCCACCACACAACGAGAAGCAGTGCCGCAGGTTATAGGCACAGAGGCATCCGACGGCAGCATCGAACCGTGGGCGAACGCGAACTCAGGCTGACAGCCCTCCGGGGGCGGATTCGGTGACCGGACCAACCCCCCTGGGCGATGGACGTGACCTTTCCTGTCGACGCGGAGTCGAATGACAGCACCCGCCGATCGCCTCGTCGCACCGGTGAAACCGGGTGAGGCCGGTGTGGCGGCCTCATCGGTCCGTCCGACGCCGCGACTGACATCGTTCTCCCCCACCAACGGTCGTCGGGTCTTACGACGGTGAGCGTGACGGCGAGCGACCATGACACCCCACAACCCCGGGTGTGTGTCGCGGCGACGGACCCTCTAATCTGGCGGATCCGAACACCCAGAGTATGAGGTAAAACAACCATGGCCACCGACTACGACGCGCCGAGAGTCACCGAATCCGACGAGACGGACACGTCCCTCGAACAGCTGACCGCGAGCCGGAAAGACACCCAGTCCCCCGTTGTCGACGTCGAGGACACCGACACCGCAGAGTCCTTCGAGCTGCCCGGCGCCGACCTGTCCGGTGAAGAATTCACCGTCCGCGTTATCCCGAAGCAGTCGGACGAATTCACCTGCACCAGTTGCTTCCTGGTCCACCACCGCAGCCGCCTTGCCGATAATCAGCAGCTGATCTGCCGCGACTGCGCCTGAGGACATCGATACCTCCGAGCACCCCGGCGCCTGCGGGCACCGAGCCGATTTCGAGTCCACCTCAATAGGATTGGTGTGTGATTTCGAGATGTGGACAGTGCACCGCGCGGGATGTACACCGAACCGCTGACTGAATCGAGCATCGCCGGATCGATCGACGGCGTGGACTCGTAGGACTCGGGTTCAGTAGCCGAGTTTGGTGCGCAGCGAAGTCAGCGAATGTGAGGTCTCCACGGCGAGGTCGGGATGGATCGCCGCGATCGACTGGACCAGGACGTCGCCTACGAGGATGGACGTGAGCGCCTCCGCGCTGAGACCGGTCGGTGTATGCGGCGCCATCAGCGCGACGGCCACCCGATCCGACAGGGATTCGGTCAGTTCGTCACTGACGAGTATTACGTTGGCACCGACATCCCGAGCTCGGCTCAAGATGACGTCGACCTCGGTGATGACGCGGCCGGGGGCGAAGACGACGACGACGTCCGAATGCCGGATGTGGAGCAACTCGTCGGCGAGGGCGAAACCATCACTGTCGATGTGCCGGGCCGGGCACCCCACCCGGTTGAGCCGGAGTGCGAGGTGGGCGGCGGCGATACCCGAGGAACCCACCCCGTACGTGTGAGCCTGCCGCGCGTGCAGGATCAGCTCGATGGCCTGGGACACGGCGTCCGCACTGAGGAGGTTCTCGGCGAGCTCGATGCGTTCTCGCGCCTCCGCCCACACGCTGCGACTGACGTCCTCGTATCCGGATCCGAGGTGAGCGATGCGTTGCTGCAGCCGCACCTCGGGGGCCACCGTGGAGCTGAAGGGGGCTGCCACCTGCTGTTTGAGTTCGGACAGGCCGGTGTACCCCAGCTTTTGCACTGTGCGGACGACGGTTGCGTTGCTGGTGCGGCTCTCCGCGCCGAGATCGGCGGCGCTGGCATAGAGCAGTCGTTCGGCACTGCAGTTCGCCAGGAAGTCGGAGACTGCCCGCTCCGCCCGGGACATGGTGTCCCATTGGCCGCGCACCCGGGCCCGCAATTCGGTCACTCCAGGATTGTCGGTAACACTTGTTACGGCTGACCTGTTGCGTGTATCGTCCATTTCAGCGATTGTAGTGTGCATCACAGATCGAACCAACCCGGACCCCTGAGCCCCAGCGCCACCGCCTGACCAGGACGATCCGCGATCGAAGGAATCCCACAAACAATGAACGATGTATCCATCCGGACCGTCGAAGTCACCGGAAACGCCTACGAACGGGGACATGCCTACGGCTCCGCGACCGGCGACCTGATCAACGACGCCGTCGCCTACTACCAGGACGCCTTCCACGTCCAGACCGGCATGACCTGGAACGATGTCAAAGATCAGGCCGCGCATTGGCTGCGGTTGTGCGAACAGCACGCCCCGGAACTGGTCACCGAACTGCGCGGGGTGGCCGACGGCGCCTCCCGCGACGTGCTCGACCTGATGGCGCTCAACGCCCGCGGCGAGATCATCTACGACGCCGGCAGCAGTCCGGCATCCCCCAACCCCGCGACCGAGAACGACGAGCGGGAGAGCGCGGACGGATGCACCTCGTTCGTCCTCACCGACGGCGCCTCCGGCGACGGCCACATGTACGTCGGCCAGAACTGGGACTGGCGCGCCGCGACCCAAAAAACCCTTGTCGCCCTGAGGGTTGTCCAGGATCCGTTGCCGACCGTCATCATGCAGGTGGAGGCCGGGCAAATCGGCAGGCACGGGGTGAACTCGGCCGGAATCGCCCTCAACGCGAATGGCCTCGGCGGGCGGTTCGATTCTGCGATCGGACTGCCGCAGACCTTCATCCGTCGGATGGTGCTCAATCAGAGCGAGCTTCCCGACGCGCTCAACGTGCTCGCCCGCACCATCCCGCACATCGCCGGCAACGCCGTCCTCTCGCACAGTTCCGGCTTCTCCGTGGACCTCGAGATCACCCCCCACGGCATCGACTGGATCTACCCCGATGACGGACTTCTGGTCCACGGCAACCATTTCCAAGGGAGGATCCCGCCCCAGCTGGCCGGTCGGTACCGGCCGGTCTCGGTGGATTCCCTGTTCCGCGTACCCCAGGCGACCAAAGGCCTGGCCGCCGTGCGGTACGCCGAAGACCGCTCGGAGGCGCTCGCGCTGGTGCGGGCCGCCATGTCGGATCATCTCGGCTACCCCGAATCGGTGTGCACGCACCCCGACGAGCGGCGTCCGAGGGTGCGGCAGTGGGCGACAGTGCTTTCGAGTTGCGTCGACCTCACCACCGGCGACTACTTCGTGACCAACGGGACCCCGTGCGATCACGAGTACGAGCAGCTGCCGTGGAACGCATTCGACGGTCCTTCCTCCCGCCACCCACACGTTTCACCCGTGAAGGCCATCCGATGATTCGACATGCCTCGTCCCGCACCCGAATCGGGTGCTACCTGGCTCTTCCTGCCGCGGCCGTGCTGCTCAGCGGATGCACCGCTACGCCGTCGGGCACCACGGCAGCCGCGTTGCCGTTCGCAGCCGACACGGCAGCCGCCGCCGGTCCCACGTCGACAGTCTCCTGGATGCTGCCGGATGAGCCGGCCACCTTCGACACCGACATCGACAGCGGCGCCTCGGAGAACACGATTCTCGCGAACGTGTGCGAGCGGCTGATGGAGGTCCAACCCGATCTCACCACCTCCCCCCGCCTCGCTGAGACCGTGCGCTGGGTCGACGACACCCATGTGGTGTTCGCCCTACGAACCGACGCGGTCTTCCACGACGGCAGCCCGGTCACCGCCGACGACGTGCTGTGGAGCATGCAGCGCCACGCCCGCGAGGACGCGGACGAATCCGACGAGTACGCGAACGTGGAATCGATCGCCAAGACAGGTCCCGCCGAAATCACCGTGATCATGAAGCAGCCGGATGCGACGTTCATCCAAGCGATGGCCGGAAACGGTGGGGTGATCTGGAATCCACGCGTCGTGCAGGCCCAGGGCGAGAACTTCGGCACGCCGTCGAGCCCGGACGCCTGCTCTGGCCCATACCAACTCACCGACTGGTCGCCCGGGAGCAGTGTCACCATCAGCAAGTCTCCGACGTACTGGGACAGGAGCCGACCGGTTCTCGCAGAGGAAGTGCGCTTCACCTGGGCAGACCAGTCCGCCGTGGTGAACTCGCTGACCAGCTCCGACATCGACGGCGCCTACCTGGACGGCCCGGCGGCCGCGGTAGCGTTACGCGGCGCCGACAATGTGTCCCTCACCCAGGGGCCCGCCACGAACGCCTGGTCGCTACTTCCCACCGACCGCGGCGGCGCCACCGACGAGCGGATCCGCAAGGCACTGTCCCTTGCCCTGAACCGCACCGGCATCTCGAAAGCCGCCTTCGGTGGGCTGGCGCAACCGTCGAAGACCCCGGTCGGCCCCGGCGCGTGGGGTTACCAGCGGGAGGCGTTCGAAGCAGCCTACGACCAGTTGCCCGGCGCACCCGCCGAACCATCCGACGCCGACCTGTCCGCCGCGAAAGCACTGGTCGCCGAGGCTGATACGTCGGAAGCCCCGATCGTGGTGGCCAGTGACGGGCAGTCCACCCGCGGGGTGATCGCCAGCGCCCTCGTCGACGCCGCACGCAAGATCGGGCTCGACGCCGAGATCGTCACCGTCCCGAACCAGCAGTACGGCGACTTCTACACCGACGAGACCCTGCGCAACCAGGCCGACTTCTGGATCGACGAGTACTACATCTCCAAGAACGATCCGATCGGCTTCTACAAGAACGGCGCCTCCACCGCCCGCGTGAACTTCGCGGGATACACGAACCCGGACTACGACACCACCGTCAAGACCGCCCAACGCACCCTCGACGACGCCGAGCGCGCCGCCCTGGTGAACACCCTGCAGCAATTGTGGGCGGCGTCCGCCGTATGGATCCCCGTCGTTCAGGCCCCCTCCACGCTCGCCCTGTCCACCCACATCACCGGTGCACCGGCATCCGCGGCGTACCTGTACTACCCGTGGGCCGCCGCCCTCGGAAGCTCGGAGAAGAACTGATGCTTACTCCACTGCGCCGGGCCGCCGGCATGCTCATCACCCTCGTCGTGAGCTCATTCGTCATCTTCGCCGCGATGTACGCCGCCCCCGGTGATCCGGTCACCGTGCTGATCGGCAACCCGGAGAACATGACCCCCGAGCGGGTCGCGGCGGTGCGCGCCCAGTACCACCTCGACGACTCGATGCTCGCCCAGTACTGGCACTGGGCCACCAACGCTCTCACCGGCAACCTCGGAGAATCGGCACAGTACCGTCAGCCGGTGGCTGACCTGATGGCCAGCCGCATCCCCAATTCGCTGGCGCTGGTCGCCTACGCCACGGTGTTGTTCGCGGTGTTCGGTATCGGGCTCGGCGTGATCGCGGCCCTGCGCCGCGGCCGGGCTGCCGACTCGATCGTCGTCGCGGCGACCACCCTCGCCGCCTCGGTGCCCACCTTCGTGATCGGAATCTTCCTGATCTCCCAGTTCTCGGTGCGGCTCGGCTGGTTCCCGGTCATGGGAGCAGGAGAAGGCGTCCTGGACAAGATCCACCATCTGACCCTGCCCGCGCTGTCGCTGGCAATTGGCGCTCTGGCAATCGTCAGCCGGGTTACCCGGCAAACCATGGTCGAGCAACTCGACGCCGACCACGTGAGCGCGGCACGCAGCTTCGGTCTGGCAGAGCGCAAGATCGTCACCCGGCACGTGCTACGCAACTCCTGGGGGCCGATCATCACCATGGTCGCGCTGGTGGTGGCCAGCCTGCTCGCCGGCACCGTCGTCATCGAAAGCGTCTTCGGCATCAGCGGCGTCGGAGCACTGCTCGTCGACGCCATCAACGCCCACGACTTCGCGGTCGTGCAAGCAGTCCTGCTGTACATGGTGATCGGCTACATGATCGTCACCACCCTCGTCGATCTCCTTCTGCCTCTCCTCGACCCACGAATCAACAGCAAGGTGAGTTCGTCATGAGCACCACACTCGCCCCGGTCGTCGTCACCACGCACACCAAACCCGCCCGCAAGCTGCACCCCGGCTACTGGGCCGCGATAACCTTCCTGGCAGTGGTGGTACTCGTTGCCCTCGCGGCACCCTGGGTCGCGCCTTACCCCCCGGACGTCATCGACTTCGACGCCATCTGGGAAGGTCCCAGCGCCGCGCACCTGCTCGGCACCGACCAACTCGGCCGAGACCTACTCTCCCGCATCATCTTCGGATCCCGGGCAAGCCTGCTCGGCCCGCTCGTACTGTTGATCATCGCCACCGCGCTGGGTGTAGCGATCGGCACCGTCGCGGCGTGGAAGGGCGGCTGGGTCGACACCCTGCTCGCCCGCATAACCGACGTGATGTTCGCGTTCCCCGGACTGCTGTTCGTCGTGTTGATGATCGCGGTCTTCGGCAAGGGCCCGTTCACGGCAGTCATCGCACTCGGCTTGGCGTTCGCTCCGGTGATCGCCAAGTTCACCCGCAGCATCGCCCTCTCGGAATTGTCCCGCCCGTATATCGACGTCTATCGCGTCCAAGGCGTCGGAGCGGTCACCGTGTGCGTGCGCTACGTCATCCCCAACCTCGCACCCGCACTCCTGGGATACCTGGTGGTGCTCTTCGGTGAGGGGCTGATGGGACTGGCCACGCTCAGCTACCTCGGCTTCGGCTCCCAACCGCCAAGTTCCGAATGGGGCCTGATGGTCCAAGAAGGCCAGGACGGCATACTGCTCGGCTTCTTCTGGCCCACCGCCGTACCCGGCATCGCGATCGCAGCTGTCGTCGTCGCCGTCAACATCATCGGCGTCCGCATCGCCGACCGACTCGACTCCCGGAGGTAGACGATGCTGCTCGATATCGAGAACCTGACCCTGGACTACGAATCCCCCACCGGGCGGACACGGATCCTCACCGAGGTCAGCCTGCACGTAGATCAGGGCGAAACAGTCGGCTTGGTAGGCGAATCCGGCTCCGGCAAGTCCAGCACCGCCCGCGCCGGGCTGCGCCTCCTCGACGCCAACGCCCGCATCACCGGAACCATTCGCATCGACGGCACCAACATCACCGCCGCCGACCCGAAAACGCTGCGCACGGTCCGCTCACACCAGGTGGGAATCATCCACCAAGACCCCCGCGCCTCCCTCAACCCGGTCCGCCGCATCGGGGACTCGCTGACCGAGCGACTCGTCCACGTCCACGGCGTGAGCAGGCAACAGGCCCGCAGCACCGGACTGGAACTACTCGACGCCGTCGGCATCAACCGACCCGAACAGCGCATGAAGCAGTTCCCGCACGAGCTCTCCGGTGGGATGCTCCAGCGGGTGGTGATCGCCGCCGCACTCAGCGCCCGACCACGGCTGCTCGTCGCCGACGAAGCCACCAGCGCATTAGATGTCACCACTCAGGCCGAAGTTCTCGCCATCCTGCGCGCAGTCCAGGACGAGCGCCCTCTCGGGATGCTGTTCATCACCCACGATCTGCACCTCGCCGCCGCGTTCTGCGACCGCGTGTATGTCATGTACCGCGGCCAGGTGCTCGAAGAACGGCGCGGAGAAGACCTGTTCGCCGGAGCGGAACACGACTACACCCGGACACTTCTCGACGCTGCGCCCACCCTTCCGCGACCGAAGGAACCGACACGATGAGCAATCCGCCCACCGCCTCCACCCTGATCGCCACCAACCTCCATAAGACCTTCCGCGTCGGCAGGCACCAGCCCGCGATCACCGCCGTGGACAACGTGTCGTTCACGATCGGCCACGGGGAATCCCTGGGGTTGGTCGGCGAGTCCGGGTCGGGCAAGTCCACCATCGCCCGCATCGTCGCCGGCCTCGAACGCCCGGACTCGGGCACCCTGTTCGTCGACGGCCACGACCGCCTGTCCACAGCCCACGGCAAGGCCCACCGGTTGCGCAGGGCGCGGGAAGTACAAATGGTCTTCCAGGACCCCTACGGCTCCCTCGACCGTCGGCTGACCGTGCAGCAATGCCTCGAACACGCGATAACACTGCACAGCGGCAGGCTCTCCGGCGCCGAAAAGCAGTCCCGCGTGCGGGAACTACTCGACCAGGTGCGGCTCGCCGACACACACGCCGCATCGAAGCCCCACCAGCTCAGCGGTGGGCAACGTCAACGAGTGGCGATTGCGCGGGCGCTGGCAGTCCTGCCGAGCGTGGTCATCCTCGACGAGGCCGTCTCCGCCCTCGACGTCTCCGTCCAGGCCCAGATCCTCGCCCTGCTCGACGAGATCCGGGAGCAGTCCGGAGTCGGGTTGCTCTTCGTCAGCCACGATCTCGCCGTGGTCTCCGAAGTCACCCAACGCGTCCTCGTTCTCTACAAGGGCGTCATCGTCGAGGAAGGGGTCACAGCCGGAGTGCTGCAGGCACCCCAGCATCCGTACACCCGGCTGCTGGTGTCCTCGACCCCCCGCGAGGGCTGGGACCCTGCCGACATCGTCGAACAACGCCGCCACTTCAACGCCGAACAACACAACACCACCCGCTCGGGCGCATCCTCAGCGCGCACAATCGCCCTCGCCTGACCGCCTCCACCCAGTGGATCCCTCCACACGAGAAGCAACCACCCGCCCACCACACCCCATGTCCATCGTCTGCACGCCCAAGTGCCTCCAACGAACGCGCCCGGGCAGGGCATCTCCCGCCCTTCGCCTTCCCATCTTCCCCTCGCGGTGAGCACACATCCGACTCACCGCCCGATGCTTACCCACCGCTGTCATGTCACACCCACTCATTAGGAATGATTCGCTCGATGAGCCCGCCGCACCAAACAGTTGCCGAACGACTCGACCTCGCGATCTTGTGGGCGCCGCCGGCCTCGCCTGTTGCGTCAAGCATGCCAGCCCACAGCAGCGATATCCTAAGGACAAAGCACTGTGAGGTGAGCCATGGCTATAACCCCTCCCCGGCCTTTCGGTCCGATCTGGATATCAGCGAGCGGGAATTGCCCATGAATTACGTCGGACACGGAGCCAAGCCTCGTACTCCAACGGGGGACTGACAGCCGATGGCCGCAGACGATCCGCTCGAGACGCACCGCGCCGTCGTTTCCGCAGTCACGGCAGAGTTGAACGCGGCCGGATTCGCGGACGCACACGAGATCGGTCATGGCGGGTTCGGTGTCGTCTACCGCTGTGTCCAAACCGCGTTAGACCGCATCGTGGCAGTAAAGGTCCTCACTGCCCACCTCGACGAGGAGAACCAGGCACGCTTCGTCCGCGAGCAGCGTGCGATGGGCCGGTTGACCGGGCACCCGAACATCGTCACAATTCTTCAGGTCGGCGCAACTAACAGTGGTCGCCCCTATATCGTGATGCCCTATTATCCTCAGGATTCGTTGGATGTCTGGATCCGCGGCCAGGGTCCGCTCGGGTTGGAACACGCGCTTCGGCTCGGTGTGAAGATTGCCGGCGCTCTGGAGACCGCCCATCGCCTCGGGATCCTTCATCGAGATGTGAAACCCGGGAACATTCTGATCACCGAATACGGCGATCCGGCATTGACCGACCTAGGTATCGCCCACATCGTCGGCGGATTCGAGACCGCCGTCGGCTCGCTCACCGGTTCCCCGGCGTTCACCGCCCCTGAGGTACTTAGGGGTGAGCCACCGAGCCCCTCCTCGGACATCTACAGCCTCGGAGCCACTTTGTTCTGCGCCATCACCGGTCACGCCGCTTTCGAACGCCACAGTGGTGAGCAAATCGTCGCACAGTTCCTGCGAATCGCTACGCACTCTGTTCCCGACCTCCGGGAGCAGGGAATCTCCGACGACGTGTCCGCGGCTATCGAACGGTCTATGTCCGCAGATCCCCACGATCGCCACGCCTCAGCGGCCGAGTTCGGAGAGGAACTGCGGCGAGTCCAACACCGCAAGGGTTACCCCGTCGACGAGATGGCGATACGTACCGACCCTCAGGAATCACCAACAGGCTGGAACTACTCCAGAAATAGTTCAGGAAGCGTCGAGCCCCCGACGGGGGGTTTCCAATCCTCGTTCGCCGCGGAACATTCTTTGCAAAGTCCTGCACCCGACAGTGATCGTGTGGCTCCTCCCGCACTTCAAGGCAGGATAGGGAACCTGCCCCTCGAGTTGACCAGTTTCGTCGGTCGCCGCGGAGAGCTGACCGATACAAAGAAGATGCTGTCGGTCTCACGCCTGGTGACTTTGACCGGAACTGGAGGCGTTGGCAAAACACGTCTCGCGCTACGGGCAGCCTCAGATATGCGCCGTGCTTTCGCCGACGGCGTGTGGCTCATCGAGCTGGGTGAGCTGGGCGACGGGCAGCTACTGCCGGACGTGGTGGCAGCCGCTCTGGGATTGCGAAATCAATCCGCTCGTCCGGCCCAAGACTTAGTACTCGAGTATCTCGGGCCACGTCACGTGCTGCTCTTGCTGGACAACTGTGAGCAGATAGTGGATGCGACCGCCGCTTTGACCGAAGCCTTGCTAAGGAGCTGTCCCGAACTTCGGATACTGGCGACAAGCCGCGAGACCCTTGCAATCGGCGGCGAAGCAGCACTTCGGGTTCCACCGCTGACCTCCCCTAGCCCGGACCACCCACCGCCCCTACAAGGTTTGGCCCGGTACGATGCAGTTACGTTATTTGTGGAACGGGCCACCGCCGCCGTGCCGACGTTTGCACTTACCGAGGACAACCGGGTAACAATCACGCGGATCTGCCATCAACTGGACGGCATCCCGCTAGCGATAGAATTGGCCGCGGCACGGTTGCGGGCGATGTCTGCCGCGCAGATCCTCGAGCACTTGGCCGACCGGTACCGGCTGCTGTCCTTGGGCGCGAGGGGTGTACCGCCGCGGCAGCAGACTCTCCAATTGTGCATGGACTGGAGCCACGGGCTGTGCACCCCGCGCGAACAACAGGCCTGGGCGCGGTTATCTGTGTTCGCGGGTGGTTTCGAACTGGACGCAGCGGTCGGCATCTACGCCGGGGAATTGAAGGCAGAGGACCTGCTCGATGTCGTTGCCTCTTTGGTTGACAAGTCGATCCTGATCCGGGAAGAGCCGGGCACCACAGTGCGGTATCGACTGCTCGAGACTCTACGCGACTATGGCCGCGAGAACCTGCGAGAATCTGGTGAATACGGAGCGATGCGCCGCAAGCACCGCGACTGGTACCAACAATTGGTGCTGCAAGCTGAGACCGAATGGATCAGCAACCGGCAACTCGAATGGATCGCCCGCCTGAGGCGGGAGCATCTGAACCTGTCTGAGGCACTCGATTTCTGTGCGACCGAGCCCGGAGAGTCCGAGGCCGGTCTGCGAATCGCCGCCGCTTTATACCCGTTCTGGTTCTCCCAGGGCCTGCTCAGCGAAGGCAGACGATCACTCGATCGTGCACTGAAGGGTGCGAATCAAAGGCCCACGACCGATCGAGTCAAAGCCTTGTGCACCGCAAGCATGCTCGCAGGAAGACAGGGCGACCTCAATTCTGGCACGGCACTGATCGACGAAGGCAACGAGATAGTCGAACAGTTGGGTGACACCCACACGCATGCCCTCATCACCTATGCCCGAGGGCTACTGGCGCTCTTCGGTGGCTATACCACCGAGGCGCTCGCGGACTTGGCGAGTGCGCTCGAACAGTTCCACGCAGAGGGAAATCTACTTCTCCAGGTTGGAACCCAACAGGTCCTCGCGCTGGCACATGCCCTGCACGGAGACTCTCGGCGGGCGATCGCCGCCTACGAGGAGGCGATCGCGATCACAGAAATGCACGGCGAGTTGGTTTATCGGTCCTACTCGCAGTGGGCTATGGCAATCGTAGTGTGGCGGCAGGGAGATCTCGGTCGAGCGGCCAGCCTGTTCGAACGGGGCCTGCACCTCACCCGCCAAGTAGACGACCCACTCGGCACCGCCTGGTGCATAGAAGGACTGGCCTGGATTGCAGCCGCCAACAAGCATGCCGAACGCGCCGGCAGGCTCCTCGGCGCCGCGGAAGCGTTGCGGCTAACCGTAGGAAACCCTATGGTCAACGTCCTCAACCTGCGCGCCGATCACGAGAGGTGCGCACAGCAAACTCGCCGCGCGCTTGGCGAGCGGGCCTTCGACACCGCCCGCAGTCACGGCCGGAGCTTGGGATTTGACGATGCAATCGCGTACGCGCTCGGTGAAGAATCCCGGGCCGCGAAGCCGGCCTCCGATACGACGAGCCTGACCAAGCGCGAACGGCAGGTGGCAGACCTAGTCTCCCAAGGAATGACGAACAAGGCGATCGCCGCCAACCTGGTGATATCAGTGCGCACCGCACAGGGACACGTCGAGCACATTCTCGCCAAACTCGGTTTCACCTCGCGCGCGCAGATCGCCGCCTGGGTCGTGGAACAGGATCAGAGGTCTTGACGTGCCTGATCGTGTCCTCGAGTCGAGTTCGAGAGGACGCAACGGCGGTCGCAACCATCAGTCGTACCGCATATAAAGCGTACCAATTATTTTGGCACTCATCCCCGCACTTGAACCAGCCGGGCGAATTTGAGAGTTGAAGACCCGCATGAAGTGAACGAGGTGCGACTGCGTCCCTTTCTCCGACAACTACGGGAGACGAGTCTCATCACAATCGCACTTCCGTGATTCTGTTGTGTGGCTTAGCTATACGGTGTTGACGACGTGCTTGCGGAGCAGGTCCAGGTTTGCGCGTCCGCAAATCTGACGTTTTAACCCTTTCGAGAATTCCGTGGAATCTGGCCGCGGGAATGATCATTACTCCACGGTGTCGACCGCAGACCTTCAGGAGGTGGCTTGACGGGCACAATTGAGTTGGAGGAAAAGTTATGGTTCATCGTCAGTGGGCGTCGAAGCCGTCACAGTTATCTTCATGTCTGGTGAGGCTGCCGGCTAGCTGACGACGGTGCGCAGGTAAGCGACTTCGGTTGCGAGCCCGGTCAGGTCCGGGCTTCGGTTTGCCGGGACCGATGTCTGTCAACGATGACACGCGCCTGTTCGGCGACGGCGGTGAAGAGTGATCGGGTAACCGCAGTGGCAAGCTCCCGCTCGCCTCTGAACAGCACACTTTCACTCACGCGCAGTCCTCATGGGTAATAGGACATCGAGTCTTGAGATCGTGGAGCGGTGCCGCTCGGCCTTGAAGCCTCATCCGCGCGGTTCGGCGTCGGCTGCCCGGTCGTATGGTTGCGCTGCGAGGACACCGAGGTGCGTTGAGTCTCGATCCCCACCGACCGGCAGGGGCGGACAGAGCGGATGGACCGTCGCTCCAGGAACCTGTCCGCAACCGCATGATCGTCGCCCTAGAGGTGCGCAGTCGTCAATTGCCGTCCAGACCGGCCTCGGCCTTGACCGCGGCGGCTTCGATGCGCAGCAGCCCGGTGTGGGTGCGTCGCAGTAGCGGCGCAGTCCGGGCTTGGCTTTGAGCGAGCCGACCAGTTCGTATGCGGCTGCGGTGCCCAGCTGTCGGAGCCGTCTATCAGCTCCCGTAGACATTCCTTCGCCGAGGATGAACGCAATCGCATGCATAGCCGCCTCTAGCACGTTGAGGTCGTCGGCCGCGAGCGGCGCGAAGGTGCAGGCGGGCGCGGCGGCTGACTGCAAGAGTCCGAGCGTCGACATCGTGCCATCCGCCCTCGGTGGCCCGAACTTCCCCACCGGCGAGCAGTGTTCACCGTGGCGGTTTGTCGGGTTCCGAGGCGGCCTTGCTGGTGTTTCCGAGCCGGGGTGATCGGAGAGCGGGTAAGAATCGGGTTGAGATTGAGCACCGACCGGCGCAGCAATGGATCGAGCATCGCCGCGGAAACTCTTCTCGGGCGGCCAGACCCTGGCATCGTCGGCGACCTGCAGCTCTGCGTTAATTTGATGTCAGCGGTTGCCAAATGCGCTCAATAGTTTGATAATCCTCTAAATATCAATATGAAGGAGTGGAAGTGATCGAATCGTTGGAGCGTCAGCCAGTCGCTGACCGGGCCGTCGAAGTTATTGATGTGGGGGCCCTTCCGCCTCTGGGTGTTGTGCCCAAGAGCATGCACGCTCAGGTCGTTCGACCGGAACGCTACGGAGATCCGTCAACCGCCTTCGTTCATGAGGTGGTAGATACGCCGGAAATCGGTGCCGGTGAAGTGCTCATCGCAGTGATGGCTGCCGGCGTCAACTACAACAATGTCTGGGCCGCCCGCGGGTACCCAGTCGACCAGGTCGCGACCCGGCAGCGGCGCGGGGAGCAGGAGAGCTTCCACATCGGCGGGTCCGACGCGTCGGGCATCGTCTACGCCGTCGGATCGAATGTGAGCAACATTGCGGTCGGAGACGAGGTCGTCATCCACCCCGGAGTGTGGGACGAGGACGACTCCTGGATTGCCGCAGGCCGGGACCAGATGATCGCACCGAGCGCGAAGATCTGGGGCTACGACACCAACTACGGGTCGTTCGGGCAATTCGCCCGCGTACAGGCTCACCAAGTTCTCCCCAAGGCACCTCACCTGAGCTGGGCCGAAGCCGCCGCCCCCACCCTGGTGGGCACCACGGCGTACCGGATGCTGCACGGCTGGAAGGGAAACACCGTCACCGAGGGCGACCTGGTGCTGGTGTGGGGCGGCTCTGGCGGCCTCGGCACTCAGGCCTGCCAATTGGTGCGAGAGGCCGGCGGACGAGCAGTCGCCGTGGTCTCCGACGATGAGCGTGGCGCATTCGCCATGAAGTACGGGGCCATCGGATACATCAACCGACGCGACTTCGACCATTGGGGAATTCCGCCGCTGGTCGACGACGCGGAGGGACAGAAGAAGTGGACCGCGAGCGCACGCGCATTCGGGAAGAAGATCTGGGAGATCGCCGGTGAACGGGAGGATCCGGCCATCGTGTTCGAGCACCCCGGTGCATCCACCATCCCCACCAGCATCTTCGTCTGTCAGCCCGGCGGCATGGTCACCATCTGCGCCGGCACCACAGGCTTCGACGCCATGGTCGACCTGCGCTACCACTGGACCCGCCAGAAGCGCCTGCAGGGCTCGCACGGAACCAATGACGAGCAGGCCATCGCCTACAACCAACTGGTGGTCGACGGAAAGATCGACCCCTGCGTCGGGCGCGTCCTTCCGATGGACGATATTCCGCTCTCCCACGCCCAGATGGGACGCGGCGAAGAGGTCTTCGGCAACACCGTCCACCTGATCGGTGCCACCACACCCGAAGAGGGCCGCCGGTCCTGACCCATCCCGGCACAGCAGAACCAACGACGAAGGTGCACAATATGACACGCGCATGGCAAGTTCACGAGTACGGAGAACCCGGATCGGTCCTCACGCTCGGAAACGTCCCCGACCTGAACCCTGGAGACGGACAGGTCCGCGTGCGCGTGGCCGCCACCTCGTGCAACTTCGCCGACGTTCTGCTGTGCCGAGGTCAGTACCAGCACAAGCCAGTCCCCCCGTTCACCCCCGGCCTCGAGGTCTGCGGGATCATTGACGGCATCGGGGAAGGAGTCGACCCCACCCTTCTCGGGACCAGGATCGTAGGACAACCGATACTTCCCCACGGGGGCTTCGCCGAGACGGCTCTGATGAACGCCGCCGACACGTACAGCGTTCCTGGACTCATCGACGACAGCACGGCCGCCACATTGCATTTGACCTACCTCACGGCCTTCCTCGGACTGCACCGCAGAGCCGCAATGCGAGCGGGAGACACCGTCGTGGTCACAGCGGCCGCCGGAGGGGTAGGTTCAGCCGCTGTTCAAATCGCCCGCGCCGCCGGTGCACGAGTCATCGGAATCGTCTCCGGAGCGGACAAGGCCGACGCAGCGGCCCGCATGGGTGCCGACACAGTCATCGACCGCACGACCGCCGACGTGATCGAATGTGTTCGTGCTGCAGCACCGGACGGAGCCGACATTGTCTTCGACACAGCCGGTGGCCAAGCGTACGAACTGGCCACAAAGTACATCGCATTCGAAGGCCGCATCATCGTGGTCGGGTTCGCCAGCGGGTCGATACCGCAACCCCACCTCAATCACGCCTTCGTCAAGAACTACACCATCTCTGGGCTGCACTGGTCGCTGTATCAGCGATACCGACCCGAACTCGTTCGACATGCACAAACGGCGATCTTCGAGATGGCTTCTAAAGGCAAGATCGAGCCGCTGATCACAGCACAGGTGGGTCTCGACGACCTTCCCGACGCACTCGAAGACCTCGCCCGCGGTCGAACCCAGGGGAAGATGGTAGTTACACCACAACATTGAAGACAACAGATGCGATTCAAACACAAATTGCCGAGCGTGCTGTCGCATAGCGGCCGCGGTGATGTCGAGCTGCTCGTGCGTGGACACCTCCACTGACACAGGACAAGCACAGGAACGACCATGAGCGTCGGACCGTACCCGGCTCGGCGGCAAGGTGCATCAAGCTCGATCCTTCGAAGGCGGTCATCACAGTGCGCGATAGATCGATTGGCAAGCCCTATCCATACTTTTTCTTATACCAAGGACACCCCCGATGAGTCTCCCATCTAGTAACCGCGGTCTTCCGCTGAATCAGATGCTGGAACTCAACACCCAACTCAGAATCGCGTATCGAAGACTAAGTCGGTCGATCGACACCGCGCTCAGAAAGCATGGTTTGACCTTTGCCAAGTACGAGGTACTGGCCGTTCTGGTCGATTCTGACGAGCCGGTGACCCTCGTACCCCTCTCCGATTACCTTCGACGCCACTGGACAACAACAAGCGCGACCGTGGACAGACTCGAACATCAAGGCATGGCCGCACGCCGACCGAATCCTGCCAACCGACGCCAAGTACTGATCGACGTCACCCAGGGCGGGCGCGCAGCGCATGCCCGAGCCACTAGCGCATTGCGATCCCTCGCCGAAGGCGTGGACGCACCATACCCAGCAGACCGGTCACCAGGGGACCCCAAGTTCGGTCCGGACCCAGTACTGGTACAAGCTTTGACGCTGGCCGAGAACCATGATCAGGGCCTCGGTCTCTTCAATGACCCGGCCGCACGGATGTCGTGCGCGACGACTCGTCAGACAGTCGAGTGCGGCGGTGACCTCATCGAAGAGGAGAATTCGCCGTAACCCCCAGCATTGCAGCCTTGCCCATCGCGGCCACGTTGGTTTACTTTTCTGGTCGAGCTGCGGACCAAGGTGTGGTCCCGGACCAGTCTGCTCGAACAGGTTCAAGCTCTACCGTCACGACCGCCTCAATACCAGGTGCACCGGTGCAGCCCAGCCCCCGCGGGACAACGATGCGCGACACGGCAGCGATTTGACCTCCGCCACTACCTGAAACCCCTGCGGGCCGCACCCCGCCCTGCCGACAATGCGTCGATCTCGATGAGTGACCGATCTCCTCGGCTTCCTGTGTCCAACGATTCCAGGTGGCCAAGTTCGATGATCCTGCAGAACGTCACTGGGAACGCGTTACGCCGTCGTGTGGTGGGTCCTTTGCGGTCTCGGCAAGCGCCTCGGCGAAAAAACATCGCGTTCTATGTCTACACAATCTTCGTGATCGCCTATGCGACCACCCACCACGGCTTCCATCGCGGTGACGTCATCTGGCCGTCAATTCACCGGCATGATCGGCGGCGGCGTGGTCCGACCCGGTCGGCCGCAAGATCGCGTTGCTCGGGCCCGCGATCATCCTGGTCGTGTTGGCTCCGGTGTTCTTCTGGCTCGTCCAGCTCGAGAGTATTGCTGTGTCGATGGTGCGTAGGCAATCTCGAGCACCATCGACTTCGGCCACTACGGTCTCGGTGTACGAGGGGTCGTTCACAGGGATCGCGACATCAATGAGAATCCCGGGCGCGTCCGGAATCTGGGTGCGGGTTCCGGATCGGGGTGCTCGGGTGGATTCTCG
>NZ_BCWY01000065.1 GCF_001894825.1 Rhodococcus jostii NBRC 16295
CGCCGCCGTCCGGTACGAAGACATGCACGTCGACTACGCCCACATCAAAACCGCCCGCGAGATCCTCGCCTACGCCAAAAGTCTGAGCCGGGTGGCCGACTGATCCGAACCCGCACCCCCGATGCAGGGCATCGCTGACACCAGCGGATCGTCGCCCCGCCTGACTCGAGGGCGCTCGACCTCTCGGCTGGTCGCGACCGCCGACTGACCGTATCGGGCTTCACAGGGCCTCCGCATTGTTGCTGCGGGGGCCCTACAAGCCGTCACCGGGACAAGTCGACAGTAGGTTCGGCGGTATTCGAGCGGACGATCTCCGCTCCCACGTTTCGTGGCGACTATCTGGATTGTCTCCCCGCTCGAGGTCGGCACGGTGACTCGAGCCGGCGACCCGGCGTCGCCCAATTACTGTTTCGTGAACCATCTTTCAACTCATATGTGCGGATCGAGGTCATGTGCACCGGGTGCTCCGGCCTGCAGTTGACAGCATCATATATGACGCATAGTGTGCCAAATCACACGTTGTCTGGAAGAGAAGAGGCTCGACGTGACCCCTCCATCGAAAACCCCCACCGCCGGTGCTCCGCCAAGTCGGAGGTCGAAGTCCGTCGGCCCAGCCGTCGTGGTAGGTACCGCACTGGAATTCTTCGATTTCTATCTGTACGCATCAATGGCCGCCTTGGTGTTCGGCCCGATCTTCTTCCCGTCGGAGAACTCGGCGGTGAGCACGCTGGCCGCATTTTCCACGTTCGCGGTGGGATTCCTGGTACGCCCTCTCGGCGGTATCGTCTTCGGGATCCTCGGCGACAGGATCGGGCGCAAGGCGGTGCTGACATGCACCCTTCTGCTGATGGGTGTGGCAACCGGCTGCATCGGGCTGATCCCGTCGTACGAGACGATCGGGATCGCCGCACCCATCCTGCTGGTGGTGTTCCGCCTTCTCCAAGGATTCGGTGCGGGTGCCGAGTTCGGTAGTGCGGTCGCCATGTCCTACGAGCACGCTGCCAGCAAGTCGCGCGGCCGGCAGGGTGCATGGCCGGCCCTGGGAGTCAACATCGGTTTGCTGGCTTCATCTCTGGCGGTGACGGCCGTGACGAGCCTCAGCGACGACGCCCTCCACAGCTGGGGATGGCGGGTCCCGTTCCTGGTCAGCTTCGTCCTCGTCGGCCTGGGCTACTGGATGCGCCGGAGCCTGCCCGAGACCCCCGAGTTCGAGCAGATGGCCGCTGCGGCCCAGACCCGGAAGAAGGCGCAGCCGCTCCGCAATCTGCTGAAGAACCATTGGCGCGGGCTGACCGTCGTCGCAGTCTCCACTATCGGACTCAACAGCATCAGCTACATCTTCAAGACCTTCTCGCTGTCCTATCTCGCGGAATTCCGCGACGTCGCCGCGAACGTCGGAGCGTTCGGCATCAGCCTGGCCAGTGCCGTTGCGATCGTAGTAGTTCCCTTGGCCGGGCGGCTCTGCGATACCGCTGGGACTCGCCGGGTCATGTTGATAGGTGCCGGGGGTATCGCCGTCCTGGCGTTCCCGTTCTTCTGGCTCCTGGACACCGACCGGCCGATCTACATCTGGGCGGCACTGATCCTGACCGTCGGTATCGTCCAACCTACGCTACTGGCCGCCTCCGGATCTTTTCTGGCCCAGCAGTTCCCACCCGAGGTGCGTGTGTCGGGTCTGGGCGCCGGGAGGGAGGTCAGTGGAGCCTTCGCCGGCGGACTTGCCCCCCTCGCGGCGCTGACCATGGTCACCCTTTCGCCTACTCACTCCACCTGGGGGGTATCCGTGATCTTCATTGCCGGAGCACTTTTCATCGCGGGCTCCGCGCTCGGTGACCAGTACCGTGATGGCACCCTCCGCGTCGGTATCGATGATCTTCAGGCACGACAGGAAGCGACCGTTCGGAGCCAGTGACGTTGCCGTTCGGCGGTTACACCGCGAACGAAGACTGCGCCAACGGATTCCACCTCACACCCTGGACCCGATCGGGACCGGGGTGTGAGGTGGTAGGTCGACACCTGCGGATCGGTGTGCTCAGTCCACACGCGATACACCCGGTTGTTTCGTTCCTTGCCGTTGCGGTGTGACATGCATGTCTCGGGGCAGTATCGACACGGTGAGGATCAACCCGATCGCGGCGAGGAAGACACCGACGAAGACCGGGTGCAGCGCAGCGGCGAGCTGGGCGGGCGATGCCGGATCCCCGCCGGGTGCCGCGGCGAGAGCGCCGAATGCGGCCGCCCCCAGGGCTCCCCCGATCGAGCGGGCGAAGGCCGTACACGACGTGACGACGCCGCGCTCTTCCCATCCGACACTCGCCTGTGCGGCGATGATGGTGGGACTGGTGATGAAACCGAGTCCCGCGCCGACGACGAAACATGCTCCCGAAATCTGCCATCCAGCAGTGTTCACACCGATCAGAACGGTGAGACCGACTCCCACGATGGTGATCGCCGTCCCCGCGAACGCCGTGCGGCGGAAACCGAACCGCAGGTACAGCCGTCCGGACTGGCTCGATGCCAACGGCCACGCCAACGTCAGCGGTGCGAGGACGAACCCACCGGCGAGAGCCGTCATGCCGAGGACGTTCTGCGAGACCAACGGCACGTAGGAGACGAGGGCGGTGACGATGGCGCCGATGATCGCCGAGGTGAGGATCGTTCCCAGGAGGGTCCGCCGGCGGAGGATCCAGAGCGGCACGATCGGGTCGCGTACCCGCCATTCGACGACTCCGAACAGCAGGATGGAGACGGCTCCGGCCGTGACGATCAGAACCCAGGCCCTCGAACCCCACGCCCAGGTGTGACCGCCCTCCAGAAGCCCCAGAACCAGGAGCCCGGCACCGAGGGTCAGCAGTGCTGCCCCGACCACGTCGGGACGCCCGGGCCGTGACCTCTGCTCCACATTCGCCTCGGAGAAGTTGCGGATCAGCAGCAGCGCCGCCGTGGCGCAGATCGGCACGTTGACGAAGAAGATCCCTCGCCAGGAGCCGTACTCGGAGAACAGTCCCCCGACCGCGGGCCCGAGTACGGATGCGGCGGCCCACACACTGGTGATGTAGCCCTGTGCCCGTGGTCGCTCGCGCAGGGTGTAGATGTCGCCGGCGATCGTGAGGACGGTGGGTTGCACCGCGCCCGCGCCGAGGCCCTGCAGTGCGCGGAACGCGATCAGCGCGGTCATCGACTGAGCGAATCCGCACCCGATCGAACCGAGGAAGAAGACGCCGATCCCGACCAGCATGATCGGCTTGCGGCCGACGACGTCGGACAGTTTTCCGAAGATCGGCGTCGTGACGGCGTGGGCGAGCAGGTATGCGGAGAACAGCCAGGGAAACTGGTCGAATTCTCCGAGGTCCTCGACGATCACGGTCACTGCGGTCGCGACAATCGTCGTGTCCAGGGCGACGAGCGTGTTACCGAGCATCAACCCGGCGAGCACTCGCCGCCGGCGCGAACGTGGCTGTGCCTGCGGTTCACGTCCGGGTGGGGTCACCGTTCGGTTCGGTGTCCGCGATCCAGTGCGGCCCGCAGCCCGGCACGATGCGCCGGAGCCGCGACAGCGATGAGCCGCTCGGCCCGCTGGGCTGCCGTGGTCGCGCGCAGATCCGCGACGCCGTACTCCGTCGCGATGATGTCGACATCGCTCTGGAGCGATGTCGTCGGACCGTCGAGTCGTGCGACGAGGGAACTCTTGTCCCCCGCCGGATTGGTGGCCGGTAGAGCGATGACGGACAGGCCGGACTTTGCCATCCGGGTGGCGCGGAAGGAGTCGACCTGTCCGCCGACCGCGCCGACGTAGAGCCCGCCGAGAGACTCGGCATTCACCTGACCGAGAAGATCGACCTGCAGGGCGGAGTTGACGACAACGAACGGGTCGCACGACGCGAGTGCGGCCGGTGCCAGCAGTTCGTCCAGGTGCACGAAGTCGATCCCGGTGTTGCGATCGACGAAGTCGTACAGCCGTGGGCTGCCCAGCGCCATGCCTGTGACACACGATCCGTCGGCGTCGAGGTCGAGCGCACCGGAGGCGACGAGATCGAGAACCCAGTCGCCGATCAAGTTGGAGCGAACCCGCAGGTTCGAACGGTCCCGGATCACGTTGGCGATCTCGGCGGGAATTGCGCCGACACCGAGTTGCAGTGCCGCGCCGTCGGGAATCAGGGCCGCCACGTTCGTAGCGATGGTTCGGTCGAAGTCGGTGGCCGGCCTGGTCGGCGACCCGGGCATCGGGTTCTCCGACGAGACGGTCGCGGTGATCCGTGATTGATGGATACGACGAGAACTGTTGGTTCGTGGCATATTCGGGTTGATCTCTGCGAGTACCACTCGCGCCGAGTCCAGAGCATCGGTGAGGTAGCCGACAGTCCCGCCGAGACTGTGGAAGCCGTCGGCGTCCGCCGGCGGCAGCTGGATGAGAATGACATCTACGGTGAGTGTTCCGTCTCGGAGGTACCGGACCAAGCTGGACAGATGGCACGGCACGATCTGGAGTTGTCCGGTGGCCGCCAACTTCCGCAGGGATCCGTGCGCGGCGTAGGACATCACCGTGGGGTGGCCTTCGGGCACGGTGTGCCAAATGTCGTCGAGGGTGTATCCGCACAGGGCCGTGACGTCGTCGATGCCGCGGGCGGCGTCGAGGAAGTGTCCGACGAGGGTGCGTGGTTCCGCGGTCGCCTCTCCGATGGCGACGAGGTCGCCGGGTCGGAGGTGCTCGGAGATCGAGAATTCGGGCATGTTTCTGCTCATCCTTGTCTGGACGTTTCTTCACGATAGTCGGGGATCGGAGGCTCGGGGGATTCGAAGGCGCCTTCCTCAGGGTTCGCATCATATATGATCGTGTCACGAATTTCTTCGCATCATATATTATTCGTGTTAGGGTCGAGTGAGTTTCGCAGGCTGCGATGCACAGGACGAGCGAGAGGTAGTGGGATGAGTGCCGGTTCAGAATCCGACATGAGTGGAAAGATCGCGCTGATCACCGGAGCCACGAGCGGGGTCGGGCTGGAGACCGCCGTGCGACTGGCCACACGCGGGGCGACGGTCGTGGTGAACGGCCGGTCCGCCGAGCGCGGCAAGGATGCGATGGACCGGTTGCGCGAGGTTTCGGACAACGTGCGGTTCGAAGCAGGTGATTGTTGCGACTACGACAGCATCGCCGCAGTGGCAGGCCGTGTCGTGCGCGAGTTCGATGCCATCGACATCGTGATCAGCGCCGGGGCGCAAGGAGAGTTCGGGCCCACGCCCTTCGCGGAGATGACGGGCGAACAGATCCAGCGTGCCTTCGTGTCGCGATTCTTCCCGCGAATCTATCCCGTTCATGCAGCACTGCCCGGCCTGCGGGTGCGCGGCGGCGCGGCCGTCATGTTGACAACGGATGCCGCCCGGACCCCCACCTCCGGCGAATCCGTCATGGGCGCCGCCGGTGCGGGTGTCATTCTCATGACGAAGACACTCGCGAAAGAGTTGTCACGCTGGCGCATTCGTGTCAATGGTGTTGCTATGACCATCACGTCGGGTACCCCGTCCTGGGATCGAATCTTCGCCACCGAAAGCTTCCAGCAGAAGCTCTTCGACAAGGCGCTGCAGCGGTTCCCCGCCGGCCGTCCTCCCGCGGTCGAGGAAGTGGCCGATGCGGTGACGTTCCTTGCCTCCGATGCGGCCGGACAGATCACGGGTCAGACGCTGAGCGTGAACGGGGGGCTCTCCTTCGGCGGTTGGTGAGCGGGGAGGTCTCCTGGAGAGCCGCACCCGCTTCCCGTCGGCGGCCGTCCTGGTCCGCCGGGCTGTCGCCCTCGAATATGCTGCAGGAAGACCCGACATGCGCGACCGGCACAGCGGGAGGGTAAAGATGAGCACACCCGGGAAGCGATCCCTGCAGCGAGATCCGAACGACCGGAACGTCAGACCTCTCGAACTCTTCTTCGACCTGGTCTACGTCTTCGCAATCGGACAGTTGACGCACCACCTCCTCGCCCATCTCACCTGGACGGGCCTGGTGGAAACCCTGGTGCTGTACTTCGCGGTATTCCTGGCGTGGGCATACACGTCGTGGGCGGGAACTCTCACCGACCCCGACACGTCGTCCGTCCGGATGATGCTGCTGGTGATCATGTTGCTCGGGTTGTTCATGAACGTCGCGATCCCGGAGGCGTTCGGCGAGGCCGGGTGGCTGTTCGTCGCGGCATACCTCACCATCCAGATGGGGCGGACGCTCTGGCTGCTGACCACCGGCCTGGACGAGGTCATGCGTCGGCACTTTCAACGTGCGTTGGTGTGGCTGGTGGCGACCGCCCCCTTGTGGGTCGCGGGTGCGGTGGTCGAGGGTCCGTTGCGCCTGGTGCTGTGGGGTGTGGCGACAGTGGTCGACCTGGTGGGTCTGCTGTCCGCACATCCATTCCCCGGCAAACGATTTCATTCCGAGCGGCTCGACTTCGCGGCCGAGCACCATTTCGAACGGTCTCGGCTGTTCTTCATGATCGCGCTGGGGGAAACTGTGCTGACGACGGGCGCTGCCGTCGCGGGTGCGCCGCTGGTCCCGATGACGCTGTTCACGGGGGCGGTGGCGTTGATCGGCACCATCGCGCTGTGGTGGGTGTACTTCCGTCGTTCCGAACGTGTCGCGGTGCGCCAGGCGGTTGCCGACCGCGATCCGGTCAAAATCAGTCGCTACGCCACCAACACCCTGTTGGTGATGGTCGCCGGCCTGCTCGCGATCGCGGTCGGGGACGAGTTGGTGATCGCACATCCCACCGGACATGCCGACGCCACGACGAATGCGCTGCTGTTCGGAGGCCCGTTCCTCTTCTTCGCCGCGCAGTCCTGGTACATGCGGGTGGTGATGGGCGACGTGCCGCTCTCGCGACCGGTAGCCCTTGTGGTGTTGGTCGCGCTGGCGGTCGCGACGCTTCCGGCTCCGCTCTACGTCGCGGGATGCGCCGCGTTGGCGGTGGTGCTCGGGGTGGCGATCGCCGACGGAAGGCGTGCTGCGGCCGAGGAGGCGAGCGCGGAGTCCCCCTTCGGCGCCGGGGAGTGATCGGACCCGTACCGTCGGCCTCGCGTGAGCGCCTCCCGCTCGCGGAACACGACGTGGTGGTCTATGTCGTCTTCGGGTTTTTCCACTCAATTTTTGGTTAATCCCATTGTTGCAGTTGACATGTCGCGAGTAGTCGCGGTGTTCAGTCGGCCGACGAACAGGGCGTGAACGGGACAACTCTGTGACGGTTGACACACCACTCGCTACTTGTTAGCGTCGACACATCATATTTGATCCATGATGCGGTATTGCTCCGAGAATCACTCGTCGAGCCGCTATCGAGGTCGGAGGCACCTCCATTGACATCAAAAACATCACGCCCGGTGCACCCAGGCGACGCCGACTCCATGCTGGCCCGCGGTGAATGGCTGCCGTGGATTGACGGCATCGCAAGCGGCAGGGAGGGGCGAAAACTCCTCCCGGTGCTGGATCCGGCGACAGACCGTGAGCTCGGAACGGTTCATCTCGCGGACGAGGAAGACGTAGACGCCGCCGTCGACGCCGCGAACCGTGCGTTCGACACCTGGAGCGAGACCGCCGGTCGTGAACGTACCCGCCTGCTGTGGGCGTGGGCCGACCTGATCGAGCGCCACGCCTACGAACTCGCGGCACTCGACGTGCTCGAGAACGGAATGCCGGCGCGACAATCGCTCGCCTACGTTCTCTGGGCCGCCGACACGATTCGTGAAACATCCGGTTGGGCTTCCAAACTCACCGGTCTGACCAGTGATCAAGGGCCGGGCCTCTTCGCGCATACGCTACGGGTCCCTGTGGGTGTGGTCGGCGCCATCTGCCCGTGGAACGCGCCCGCCGCCAGTTTCCTGCGCCAGATCGCTCCCGCCCTCACCGCCGGCTGCACGGTTGTCGGGAAACCCTCCGAACTGACCCCCTTCACGGCCCTGCGCGTCGCGGAACTCGCCGCAGAGGCCGGCATCCCACGGGGCGTCCTCAACATCGTTCCCGGTGTCGGCTCCGTGGCCGGCGAGCATCTCGCCCGCCATCACGGCATCGCCCGCATCAACTTCACCGGTTCCACTGGCACCGGGCGCCGCATCGTCGAGGCCTCGGCCACGAACATGAAACGGATGACGCTGGAACTGGGAGGCAAGTCCCCCGACATCATCTTCGACGACGCGGACCTGTCGGCCGCGATTCCGGGTGCGGCGGCCGGCATCTTCACCAACGCCGGGCAGGTGTGCGTCGCCGGCTCGCGCTTGTTCGTCCAGGCCGGATGCTATGACGAGGTGGTAGCAGGGCTGCAGCAGGAGGCGCGCCGCCTCACCGTCGGACCCGGGTTCGAGCCGACCAGTGACATCGGCCCCCTGATCTCGACCAGTCAACGCCTGCGGGTCCAGGGACATGTCGACGGAGCCGTCGAGGATGGCGCCACCGTCGTGCTCGGCGGCGCGTCGGTCGACGCTGCCTGGAACGTCAACCGCAACTTCTACCAGCCGACGATCATCGCCGACGTCACGCAGGACATGCGCATCGCACGCGAGGAGGTCTTCGGACCCGTGGTGAATGTCGTGCGTTTCCGGGACGAAGGGGAGGCGCTCGCGCTCGCCAACGGCACCGACTTCGGCCTGGCCGGTGGGTTGTGGACGCAGAACCTCAGCCGTGCACACCGTTTCACCCGCCGTATCCGTTCCGGAATGTTGTGGGTCAACTGCTACGGCGCATGGGCCACCTCACTCCCACACGCGGGGCAGAAGCAGAGCGGGTACGGCGCCAAGTACGGATTCCAGGCTGTTGCCGAACACACCGAAGAACGAACTGTCCTGATGAAGCTCTGAAACCCTCCTTCCACTCGACCTTTCGATACGGAGATATCCATGAAGACCAAAGCCGCAGTGCTACTGGAAAACAGCACCGAGTTCGAGATCCGCGAACTCGACATCGACGAACCCGGAGTCGGAGAGGTGCAGATCAAATTCGTCGCCTCCGGACTCTGCCACTCCGACCTACATCTGCTCGACGGCGACCTCACGCCCAGATATCCGATCGTTGCAGGTCATGAAGGTTCGGGCATCATCGAAAAGGTCGGCCCCGGGGTGACCAAGGTCGCGCCCGGCGACCACGTCGTCTGTAGCTTCATCCCGTCCTGCGGAACCTGTCGCTACTGCTCCACCGGCCGACAGAGCCTCTGCGACCTCGGCGCCAACGCCGTCCTCGGCACCTTCCCCGACGGCGGCACCCGCTACCACGGAGACGGCCTCGACTTCGGCAGCCTCTGCATGCTCGGAACCTTCTCCGAACGCGCGACGCTGTCACAGCACTCCGTCGTCAAGGTCGACGACTGGCTGCCGCTCGAGACAGCAGTCCTGGTCGGATGCGGTGTGCCGACCGGTTGGGGCACCGCCGTATACGCGGGCGGCGTGCGTGTCGGCGACACCACGGTCATCTACGGAATCGGCGGAATCGGCATCAACGCCGTCCAGGGCGCGGTCAGTGCCGGCGCGAAGTACGTGGTCGCCGTCGACCCGGTGGCGTTCAAGCGCGAGACCGCCCTGAAGTTCGGCGCCACCCACGCCTTCGCATCGGCGGCCGACGCCGCCGAGAAGATCAACGAGATCACCTGGGGACACGGCGCCGATCAGGCTCTGGTCACCGTGGGTGTCGTCGACGAAGAGGTCGTGCAGAACGCGTTCGACGCCGTCGGCAGGGGCGGCGTCGTCGTCGTCACCGGTCTCGCCGCACCGGAAAAGCTCACCATTCACGTGTCGGGTGCCGTGCTGACCAAGTTCGAAAAGACCATCAAGGGAACGATGTTCGGGTCCGGAAACCCGCACTACGACATCGTTCGGCTGCTCCGCCTCTACGACAAGGGCGACCTGAAACTCGACGAACTCGCCACCAAGACCTATCGCCTCGAAGACATCAACCAAGGATTCCGGGACCTGAAGGACGGCAATCTGATTCGCGGCGTGATACTCCACGACCAATAGCTTTCGACGAACGACCGAAAAGATCTCCAACCACATTTCGAGAAAAGGAACCCCCCATGCCTTCTGATCACAAGCAATTCCAGGCGCGTCGCGTCGTGTCCGGTGTCAACGGCGAAGGAAAGTCCACGATCGTCCTCGACGAGAACACCACCACCCGTGCCGTCACCGACGGATTCACCGTCGCCGACGTCTGGCAGGCCGACACCATTCCGGCGTCGGTAGATGCGAAGGACACTCTGGACGGCACCGTCGCTCTCGCACCTCCGGCCGAGGGTGTCGTCGTGCGGTTCGCGACGTTCCCGCCGGACAGCGAATGGGATGCGGCCGCGGGCTACGAAAGCGCCCTCGGCGACCTGCAAGCCGGGGACGCCTACACCGCAGACGACGCCATCAGCGGACTGCACGTCACCGAGACCATCGACATCGTCACCATCGTGTCCGGCGAGCTGTACGCCGTCCTCGAGGATTCCGAGACACTGCTGCGACCCGGCGACACTTTCGTCCAGCGCGGCACCAAGCACACGTGGAGCAACCGAAGCGACCGTTCCGCCACGTTCGTCGCCACCATGATTCCCGCGACTCGCGATTGATATCCGCCGCCGGCACCCGTGACACCAAACATCGACACGACAAAAGGGAAGACCATGACGACATTCCATGACGGCGAGAGTGGGATCGGCGCTGTTGGCGGCAGTGTGAGCGGCACTCGCCGGAGTCCGGGTGTCATCGTGGCGCTCTGCTTTGCCGCGCTGATTTGTGACGGATACGACCTGGTCGTCTACGGCGCCACGGTGCCGTCGTTGCTGGCGTACGAACCGTGGGGTCTGACCGCGATGGAGGCCGGTGCCATCGGCAGCTTCACCCTCGTGGGGATGCTCGTCGGGGCGCTCGCGTCGGGTGCGGTCTCGGGGCGATTCGGGCCGAGACGGCTCTTTCTCGGGTCGATGGTCTGGTTTGCGACCGCGATGGGATTGTGCGCGGTGGCGCCGAACGCCGAGGTCTTCGGCATGCTCCGATTTGTCGGGGGTCTCGGTCTGGGCGGATTCGTCCCGGTGTCCGTTGCACTGATCATCGAGTTCTCACCCGGCGGTCGGCGCCAGCTCAACAATGCGCTGTCCTGTTGCGGGTACTGCATCGGCGGCATCGCCGCTGCGGTCGCGGGGATCGTCCTACTGCCCGACCTCGGGTTCCGATGGATGTATGCCCTCTGCCTCGTGCCGCTCTTCACGGTGTTCCCGCTGGCACTGCGGTACCTGCCGGAATCGCCGTCGTACCTCGCGAGCCGCGGGAGGGAGGGCGCCGCCGATGCGATCGCCCGCGACTTCGGTGTCGAGCGGACCGGCCCGGCGTCGAGCGAATCGTCAGGGGCCGCTCCCTCGTCGATGCGCGAACTCCTGAAACCGGCGCACCGGCGCACAACTGCACTGTTCACAGTCGCGGCTTTCTGCGGGCTGCTCATGACCTACGGGATCAGCACATGGCTGCCCCACATCATGAGGCAGGCCGGGTACTCCCTCGGGAGTTCGCTGACGTTCCTTCTCGTACTCAACGCGGGCGCCATGGTTGGGGTGCTCATCGCCTCGACACTGGCCGATCGACTGGGCTCGCGGAAAGTCACCGCAACTGTGTTGCTTCTGGCCGCGGTGTCGATCCTGATGCTCAGCCTCCGGATGCCTCTACCGATGCTGTACATCTTCGTGGCGGTCGCCGGTCTGGGCACCATCGGCACCCAGATCCTGATCATGGGGTACGTCGGCACAGTATTCGGAGGAACGATGAGGGCCCCCGCGGTGGGATTGACCGTCGGGATCGGCCGCGCGGGAGCCGTGATCGGACCCATCATCGGCGGGTGGATCGCGGCGTCCACGCTCGGCTACCAATGGAACTTCTACGCGTTCGCGGTCTTCGCAGTCGTCGGGATGGCGGCGATCCTGATGATTTCGGTCGGATCCTCGTCTCGTGCCGACTGTCCAGACGTCGCGGAACGGGTGGATTCGGCGCTGGTGCCGGACTGAGCGTGACTGCGTCCAGAGCTCTGGACACTCGTTGACCGATGCAGAATCATGGACGGCGTAGCTGGGCAGCGAGGTAGGCCGTCAGTGGAGGATGCCCGGGCAGGATGTGCGGACCAGAATCTGATACCCGTTTCGTGGGTGGAACTCGAAGACGTATCGAACGCGCTGCTCTTCCTGGCATCGGACGAGGCGCGATACATCACCGGCGCCGCATTGCCCGTCGACGCGGGATCGATGCAGAAATGAAGAAATGAAATTGGACACCCGAGGCCGTTTCGGAACGCGACAGCGACCGTCCGGCAACATGTTAGGAGTGAACATCCCATGACCGAGGATGCGAAGACGAACGAAGTGATCGACGGCTTGGCCGACTTTTTCGCCACGTCGTACCGAACACCGGTATTCCGACGTCCCGATGAGGTGGGACTCGCCTACGAAGACGTCTACTTCCCGTCACTGGACGGTGTTCCGCTCGAGGGCTGGTTCATCGCAGCCGACTCCGACCGCCTGGTGATCTGCAATCACTTCATGCCGGGAAATCGTTACGGCTACCCCGGACACCTGGAGCCCTGGAAGAGCTTCGGCGGATTCGAGGTCAGCTTCCTGCCCCAGTACAAGGCTTTGCACGACGCCGGGTACAACGTACTTGCGTACGATCTGCGCAATCACGGACTGAGCGGCTCGGGCAACGGTGGGACCGTCGGGATCGGTCTGCTGGAATATCGCGACGTCATAGGCTCGCTGCGATATGCCAAGTCTCGGGAAGACACCGCGAAGATGAAGACGTCGCTACTCAGCGTGTGTCTCGGATGCGACTCCACGATTGTCGCGATCGACAAGCACCCCGAGGAGTTCGGTCACGTCAAGTCGCTGATCGCGCTGCAGCCGGTATCTGCTCGGCCGTTCATCGAGCGGGCGTCCGAGGACGCCGGAATCGAAGACGGGCCGGACCTGTTCGACGCGGCGATCCACAAGCGGACAGGGTTTCATATCGACGAACTGTCGCCGATCGAGCACGCCAAATCCGTGCAACTACCCACTCTCGTGGTGCAGGTGCACGACGACTCGCTGACGAAGCCGTCGGACGTGCAGACGATCTACGACAACATCGCTGCCGAGGACAAGAAACTCTTCTGGATCGAGGGAACGACGGAACGGTTCCGCGGATACAACTACTTCGGCGAACATCCGGACCTCATGCTGGAATGGTTCGACTCGCACATCGATTAGTCGTCACCGAGTTGCGGTGAGTGTCTCGAGGAATGCTCGCCCCGCCGGCGACAATCGGGCGTCGTCGTAGATCACGCCGTACTCCACGGTGATCGGTGGATCGAGCGGTGAGATCCGCGCCCCGCCGCCCGCGGCCCGCTCGGCGAGGGTGCGCTCGAGGAACGACATGCCGACACCCTCGACCACGAACGAGCCCACCGCTTCCCGCTGCTCGACGACGGCGGAGATGACGGTGCGGCTCCCGGACGCCTGCAGGGCCTTCTCGATGACCGTACGCGACGACGACTCCTTGGGCAGACCCACCACGGGCAGGTCAGGAAGGTCGTTCAGCGGGAACGGATTCCGCCAGGTGACGTCGGCATCCGGCGGAACGGCCAGCCAGTATTCGTGGCGACCGACTGCCCGTGTCGTCAATCCGGGTGCGACGACCGGGAAATGGCTGAAAACGATCTCGCAGTGCCCGTCCCGGATGAGGGATGTGACGACGTCGGACGTACGCAGGTCGGCGATGCGCACGATCACGCCGGGATTCTGTTTGCGAAACGCGCCGATGAGCTCGGTGACCTGGCCTTCCGCGACCTGCGCGGACGCGCAGATGTCGAGACGTCCGCGCGGCAGCCCGGAGATGTCGACGAACGAGCCCTCGGCGGCCACGAGGTCTCGCACGATCTGCCGGGCCGGTCCGACGAATGCCTTGCCTGCGGCGCTGAGCACCAGGCCGCGTCCCACGCGATGGAACAGTTCGACACCGAGATCGCGCTCGAGATTGCGCAGCCCCTTCGACAACGACGGCTTGGTGACGCCCAGGGCCTCGGCCGCGAGCGCAAGGCCGTCGTTGTCGACGGTGGCGAGAAAGTACTCGACGTGTCGCGACTCCACCAGTGCAGACTACTGCGTGCGACTGTTGGTCCGCCGGTTGTCAGATGTGACGTCCGCCGGTGACTTCGAGAACGGTGCCGGTCATGTAGCTGGACAGATCGGACGCGAGGAACAGCGCAACGTTGGCGATCTCCTCGGGCTCGGCACCGCGGCCCATCGGGACCTCCTTGAGTTTCGCCTCGATGATGTCGGCGCGCAGGGCGCGGATCATGTCGGTGTTCACCACACCGGGCTGGATCGCGTTGACCCGGACCCCGAGGTGGGCGACCTCCTTCGCGGCCGCCTTGGTCAGGCCCACCATTCCGGCCTTCGCGGCGCTGTAGTTGGTCTGCCCGACCATGCCGACCTTGCCGGAGATCGACGAGATGTTCACGATCGAGCCCTTGCCGGCCTCCCGCATCGCGATCGACGCGATCTGGGTGCCCAGCCACGCGCCCTGCAGGTGCACGTCGATGACGGAGCGGAAGTCGGCTAGCGACATCTTGCGCAGCGTCGCGTCGCGGGTGATGCCGGCGTTGTTGACCCACACGTCCATCGCACCGAACGCGTCGAGCGCCGTCTTTCCCAGGTTCTGCATCTGATCCGGATCCGTCACGTCACAGGCCACGGCGACGGCCTGGAAGCCGTCGGCCTCCAGCTTTCCGGCGGCAGCCTTGACGTTCTCGGCGTGCATGTCGCCGAGGACGACCGACGCACCCTCACTCGCGAACTTCCGGGCCATCTCGAAACCGATGCCCTGGGCGGCGCCCGTGACGACGGCGACCCGTCCCTCGAGAAGTGTCATTGATTCTTCCTTCCTCAGTTGTACGAACGCAGCAGCCCGCGGCTGATGATTTGCTTCTGAATGTCGCTGGTGCCCTCACCGATGAGGAGGAACGGTGCCTCCCGCATGAGACGTTCGATCTCGTATTCCTTGGAATAGCCGTAGCCGCCGTGGATCCGGAAGCTGTCCTGCGTCACTTCCGAGCAGAATTCGCTCGCCAGGTACTTGGCCATCCCGGCCGCGACGTCGTTGCGCTCCCCGGAGTCCTTGAGCCGCGCCGCATTCACCATCATCAGGTGCGCCGCCTCGACCTTGGTCGCCATCTCCGCGATCCGGAACGCGATCGCCTGGTGTTCGGCGATCGGTGATCCGAACGTCTCGCGCGCCTTCGCATACTTCACGCCGAGTTCGAACGCGCGCTGGGCGATCCCGCAGGCTCGCGCTGCGACGTTGACGCGGCCGACCTCGACGCCGTCCATCATTTGCCGGAAACCGCGGCCCGGGGCGCCGCCGAGGATCGTGTCTGCCGCGGCCTGGTAGCCGCTGAACACCATCTCGGTGGTGTCGATGCCCTTGTAGCCCATCTTCTCGAGCTTCCCGGGGATCGTGAGCCCGGGAAGAACCTCGCCGAACCCGGCGGGCTTCTCGATGAGGAAAGCGGTGAGGTTGTCGTGGGGTTTCGCCGCACCTTCCTCGGTGCGGACCAGGACGGCCACCAACGTCGACGACCCGCCGTTGGTGAGCCACATCTTCTGGCCGTCGATCACGTAGTTGCCGTCCGCGTCCCGGACGGCCTTGGTTCGGATGGCCGCGACGTCGGATCCCAGCCCGGGCTCGGACATCGAGAACGCCCCGCGCACTTCACCCGTTGCCATGCGCGGCAGGTAATGCGCTTTCTGCTCGGGCGTGCCGTGATGCGCGATCATGTGCGCCACGATGAAATGGGTGTTGATCACCCCGGACACACTCATCCAGCCCCGCGCGAGCTCCTCGACGCACAGCGCGTAGGTGAGGAGGGATTCCCCGATTCCGCCGAACTCCTCGGGGATCGTGAGCCCGAACAGGCCCATTTCCTTCATCTGCTCGACGATGGCCGTCGGGTAGGTGTCGGAATGTTCGAGCTCCTGCGCCTGCGGAATGACGGCCTTGTCCACGAACTCTCGTACCGCCGAGACGATCTCGCTCTGCGTGTCCGTGAGTCCGGCGGTCTGCGCCAGTCGTGTCATCGTTCCACCTGTCCCATGTCCATCATTTCTCCGTACTCTGCTCGGGGTGCGCGTCGTTCAGACGGTCGCGCAAAGCGGACCGCAGGACCGCGCCCCGCGGGGACAGTGGCAACTCGTCGACGAAGACCACTTCGCGCACCTTCTTGTACGGCGGCACCGTGGCCGCCACGAATTCGATCAAGTCCTCGGCGTCGACCTGCGCTGCCGTGTCTGCCACCACGAAAGCGACCGGCATCTCGCCGACCCCGGGAACGGAGCGGCCGACCACCACGACGTCGAGAACCCCGCGCCGTGACAGCATCAGCTGTTCGAGTTCGTGGGGATCGACGGTGTAGCCCTTGTAGAGAAGCGCGTCCTCGGGTCTGCCAACCATGTCGAATACCGAGTTCCATCTCGCCGGAAATTTCATTGTTCGCGAATATGCCCGAACAATTCCTCCGGACACTGACACCTATTGAAGTGCCTCGGTCCGCCGTGGTCAAAGACGCTGAGGGAAACCGACAGTTGCCCTCTTCCTATGGGTCATAAATGCCGTCTGTGCTGCGAGTTCTGGGTTGCGCCGCTCGCTTGACAGCGAGGCCGGGTTGCTGGATATTCACCTTCATGGCTGAACGTGAAGTGAGTGACGAAGACTTCAAGGACATTCTCGCGCAGACGAGAATCTTTATTCAGAAGGAAGTAATTCCCAGGGAAAACGAAATCGCGGAAAAGGATCTGATTCCGGACGACATTCGCCGCAAGGCGGCCGAGATGGGTCTGTTCGGGTACGCCATCCCGCAGCAGTGGGGCGGGCTCGGGCTCGACCTCACCCAGGACGTGGAACTGGCGATGGAGTTCGGCTACACGAGCCTCGCGCTGCGGTCGATGTTCGGCACCAACAACGGGATCGCCGGCCAGGTGCTGGTGAATTTCGGTACGGACGAACAGAAGTCGGAGTGGCTCGAGCGCATCGCGTCCGGTGACGTGGTCGCGTCGTTCGCGTTGACCGAGCCGGAGGCCGGGTCGAACCCGGCGGGCCTGACCACCCGCGCCGTCCTGAAGGACGGTAAGTGGACGATCAACGGCACCAAGCGGTTCATCACCAACGCGCCGTTGGCCGATCTGTTCGTGGTTTTCGCCCGCACCCGTCCCGCCGACGAGACCGGCACCGGCATCGCAGTCTTCCTCGTCCCCGCCGACACCACGGGTGTCGTGGTCGGGCCGAAGGACAAGAAGATGGGCCAGGAAGGCGCCTGGACGGCGGAGGTTGCGTTCGACGACGTCGTCGTCCCCGAGTCGGCCCTGGTCGGCGGCAGTGAGGAGGCCGGCTACCGCGCCGCCATGACGTCGCTCGCCCGTGGGCGCGTCCACATCGCCGCACTTGCGGTCGGCAGCGCCCAGCGCGCACTCGACGAGTCCGTCGCCTACGCCGCGGTCACGAAGCAGGGCGGCACCCCGATCGGTGACTTCCAACTGGTGCAGGCCATGCTCGCCGACCAGCAGGTCGGTGTCTCCGCAGGCCGTGCGCTGGTGCGGGACGCGGCGCAGAAGTACGTCAGCGGTGAGGACCGCCGGATCGCCCCGTCCGTGGCAAAGCTGTACTGCACGGAGATGGCCGGCAAGGTTGCCGACCTCGCGGTGCAGGTCCACGGCGGCACCGGATACATGAGAGACGTTCCGGTGGAACGGATCTACCGCGAGGTCCGACTCCTGCGCCTGTACGAGGGCACCAGCGAGATCCAGCGTCTGATCATCGGCGGCGGCCTCGTCCGCGAAGCGAAGAAAGCACTCTGAGCCCATGTACGAAGCAGTGATCTGTGAACCCGTCCGCACCCCCGTCGGGGGATTCGGCGGCATGTACCGCGACATCCCCGTCACCACCCTCGCATCGACGGTGTTGAAGGGCCTCATCGAACGGACATCGCTCGCGTCCGACGACATCGACGACGTCATCTTCGGTCAGGGCTACGCCAACGGCGAGGCTGCGGCCATCGGCCGGATCGCTGCGCTCGACGCCGGCCTCGACGTCACCGTGCCCGGCATCCAGCTCGACCGCCGCTGCGGCTCCGGTCTGCAGGCAGTGATCTACGCGGCCATGCAGGTGCAGACCGGGATGAGCGATCTGGTGATCGCTGGCGGCGCCGAGTCGATGAGCCAGACCGAGTTCTACAGCACGGGAATGCGCTGGGGCGTCAAGGGTGCGTCGGTAGAGTTCCACGACCGGTTGGCCAAGCCCCGCACCAACTCCGGCGGCGTGAACTTCCCCGTCGAGGGCGGCATGATCGAAACCGCGGAGAACCTCCGGCGCGAGTACTCGATCAGCCGCGAGGAGCAGGACGCGTACGCCGCCGAATCCCACGCGCGCGCTGTCCGGGCGCAGGACGGCGGACTGTTCGACGCCGAGACGATCCCGGTGACGGTGCCGGGCAAGCGCGGCAAGGACCCCGTCGTCCACACCACCGACGAGCACCCGCGCCGCGACGTCACGGCCGAGTCGTTGTCGGCGCTGCGGCCCATCCGGTCGCGGGTCGACCCGGAGGCCACCGTCACCGCGGGCAACGCGTGCGGTCAGAACGACGCCGCCGCAGCCGCGATCGTCACCACCCCCGAGAACGCGGAACGTCTGGGCCTGCGCCCGTTCGCCCGGCTCGTGAGCTGGGGTGTCGCCGGAGTGGAGCCGAACCGGATGGGCATCGGCCCGGTCCCGGCCGTCGACAAGGCCCTCACCCGGGCGAAGCTCACCCTCAACGACATCGACCTCCTCGAGATCAACGAGGCGTTCGCAGCGCAGGTACTGGCGTGCGCGCGGGAGTGGAAGTTCGACGGGTCCGACATGCGAGACCGGTTCAACGTCAACGGATCCGGAATCTCCCTCGGCCACCCCGTCGGCGCCACCGGCGGTCGCATCCTGGCCAATCTGCTCCGCGAACTGGATCGTCGCCAGGCCCGCTACGGCATCGAGACGATGTGCATCGGCGGCGGTCAGGGCATCGCGGCCGTGTTCGAGAACGTCAACATCTAGCCGTTTCCCCTTCCGCCCGGTACCGGGCCGACCCGAAAAGAGTGTCATGCGTGTATTCCAGGGAATCGACGACGTCGAATCCGCAGTCGGCGAACATCTCGGCCACAGCGACTGGCTCGAGATCACGCAGGAACGCGTGAACGTGTTCGCCGACGCCACCGGTGACCACCAGTGGATCCACGTCGATCCCGAGCGTGCCGCCGAGGGCCCGTTCGGCGCCGCCATTGCCCACGGCTACCTCACGCTGTCACTGCTGCCGAAGCTCGGCGCCGACCTCATGCGCGTCGACGGCGTGAAGCTGGTGATCAACTACGGTCTCAACAAGGTTCGCTTCCCTCAGCCGGTGAAGGTCGGGGCGAAGGTGCGGGCCGGGGGCGAGATCGTGTCGGTCGAGCAGACGAAGCAGGGCGCACAAGTGGTCGTCAAGTACACCATCGAGATCCAGGGTGAGGGCAAGCCGGCGTGTGTCGCCGAGACTGTCCGCGTCCTGGTTCCCTGAGACACGAGGAAAGAACATGCGAAGAGCAGCACTGGTCGCCCCGGTCCGCACCGCGGTCGGCCGTTTCGGCGGCGCACTGCGTGACGTTCCGGCAGAGACGTTGGCCGCCACCGTGATCAAAGAGACCGTGGCCCGGTCGGGGATCGACCCACTCCTCATCGAGGACGTCGTGATGGGGCAGTCGTACGCCAACTCCGAGGCCCCGTGCATCGGGCGGTGGGCGGCCCTCGAAGCGGGACTGCCGATCCGCGTCGCCGGGCTCCAGACCGACCGCCGGTGCGGCACCGGACTACAGGCACTCGTGACCGCGTCGATGATGGTGCAGACCGGCGCAGCCGACGTCGTGCTCGCCGGCGGCGTCGAGTCGATGAGTAACATCGAGCACTACACCACCGGTGCCCGCTGGGGTACTCGCGCCGGGTCGCTGAACCTCTACGATCGCCTCGACCGCGGGCGGGAACGCTCCCAGCCGGAATGGCGGTTCGGGAAGATCAGCGGAATGGTCGAGACCGCCGAGAACGTCGCGTCGCGGTGCGGAATCGGCCGCGAGGAGTCGGACGCGTTCGCCGCCGAAAGCCACGCGAAGGCCCACGCCGCGTGGGAGGCAGGCAAGTTCGATGACGAGGTGATCGAGGTGAAGATCACCGACCGGAAGGGCAACGTCGCCGTCGTCTCCCGGGACGAGGGCATCCGCCCCGAAACCACGCCCGAGACGCTGGCGCGGCTGCGCAGCGCTCTCCCGGACGGCGTCGTCACCGCGGGCAACGCGAGTCAGCAGAACGACGCGGCGTCGTCGATGCTCGTCGTCGCCGAGGACCAACTCGACGAACTCGGGCTCGAGCCGCTGGGCTTCCTCACCGGGTGGGCCGCAGCCGGGTGCGAACCGGGACTGATGGGCCTCGGACCGGTCGCGGCCGCGTCGAAGCTGTTCCGCAGAACCGGCGCGAGCTTCGACGATTTCACGCTGATCGAGCTGAACGAGGCGTTCGCGTGCCAGGTGCTCGGCGTCCTGAAGGAGTGGGGTTTAGAGGATCGGGACCGACTCAACGTCAACGGGTCCGGTATCTCGCTCGGGCATCCCATCGGTGCCACCGGTGCGCGGATGACGACCACGGCCCTGCATGAATTGCGGAGGCGCGGCGGCGGCAAGGCGCTCGTCACGATGTGCATCGGCGGCGGGCAGGGAATGGCCGCCATCGTCGAGGGTGTGTAGGGCGTGTCTCCCGATCCCCATTTCGGCGCTCCTGGCGCCCAATCGTCGTCCTGCTGCGTTGTCGTCGGCGCCGATACAACCGCGGTATCGGCTTCTCCTCCGCCTTGCCGGACGACGATTGTTTCGCCAGGTGCATCCGAGAGGGATCGGGAAACACGCCCTATAGCCGACTGATACGCGCGTCCGCCGGCTCCGACGTCGGAGCCGGCGGACGCGACGTCACATTGTTGACGAGGAGCGCGACGAAGACGACCGCGCACCCGAGGGCGCCGATGGCGAGAGCCGCCCTGATCCCGGTTTCGGTGGGATGTAGGTCCGGTGCCAGGTGAGCGGCGAGCACCGCGCCAGCGATGGCGCTGCCGAACGAGCCGCCGACGGTGCGCAGCACCTGGTTGAAGCTCACGGCGCTGCCGAGTTCGGTGTCGGCGACGCTGCGGGCGATCAGGGCAGGCATTGCCGCGTACGTCATGCCCATCCCCAGTCCGAACCCGAACATTCCGATCAGGATTTCCCACAGTGCATTGTGGGCGAACCAGAGGAGTGCGCTCGAGGCCGTCACGAGGCCGGCGCCGACGAGCAACAGGGTCCGCATGCGGATCCGGTGCGAGACCGCGCGGACGAGCCGGTTCGCGCCGAAACTTGCCACCGACAGCGGGAGCATCACGAATCCGGCCCAGAACAGGGGCAGCGCGATGCCGTACCCGGTGGAGGCGGGCGACTGGGCGATGAGGCTGCCGATCGAGAGTCCGATGTACATCGCGGCGCCGAGGCCGATCGCGGTGCTGTTCGCGACGAGCACGTCACCGTTGCGCAGTACCCGGAGATTGATGAGCGGGTTGGGGGTGCGCAGTTCCACGACGCACCACAACGACAGCAGGATCGCCGCGCCGGTGAAGAACCCGATGGTCCACGGGGAGCCCCACCCCCACCGCGAGCCTTCGCTGACGGCGACGAGTAGCGACGCGAGTCCGGTACCGACCAGCAGTGCGCCCGGCACGTCGAGTGCATTCCGCGGCGCTTGCTCGTCGGGGCCCGCGGGAACGACGCGCCAGACGACCAGGATGGTGGTGATCAGGAACAGTGCCGCGAACCAGAAGGCGAAACGAAACCCGAGAAGGTCGGCGAGGATGCCGGTCAGCGGGTAGCCGAGTCCCAGACCGGTGGTCACCGTCACCGACAGGCTGGAGATGCCGTGCCGGGCCTGGTTCTCGGGGAGATACCGGCGGGCCAGGGCGATCGTCACCGGAACGATTCCGTAGGTGAGTCCCTGCAGTGCGCGCCCGATCAGGAAGACGGTGAAGTTGGGGGCTGTGGCGGCGACGATCGAACCGACGAGGATCGTCGTCAGGGAGCACAGGAGCAGGCGCTTCTTGTGGGGGCCGTCGCTGAGCCGGCCCATGATCGGCGTTGCGATCGCCCCGACCAGGAGGTTGACGGTGAGCATCCACTGCCCGGTGCTCACCTCGACGTGCATGTCCTGGGAGATCGCGGGCACCAGCAGCATGCCGAGTGAACTGACGACCGCGGTGGTCAGGGCGGCGTAGGCCAGGGCAGGCAGTAACCGGGACCGTGCGGTGGACTCAGTCGACGGGCGCATCGTCCACCAACTTGCGCAGAATCGGAACGATGGAGTCGAGGGTCTTCTTCTCCTCGACGGTCAGCCGTTCCGCGATGGCGTGTTCCAGCCACTCCAGGCCCTTGGAACGCTCCTGCGCCAGCCTCTCGCGACCGGCATCGGTGAGCTCGATCCAGATCCGGCGTCGATCCTGCTCGTCGGGGGTCCGCACGACGAGGCCGATGGTTTCGAGTTCGCGCACCGCGTTGGCGATCGCCTGGGGGCTGATCTTCTCGGCCGCAGCGAGTGTCGAGGCAGACGTTTGTCCGTGCTTCGACAGGTATGCGAGCACGCCTATTTTGCCGACGGAGATGGTTCTTCCTGTGGTGAGCTGCCGCCAGATCGGGCGCAGCGCTTCCCGCAGGACCTGCGCGGTGGCCTGTTCGGTGATCATGAGCGAAGCGTACAACTAAATTGATCAATCTAATTGACTAAATGGGAAGGCTCACACCCGCCATCGAAAGGATCGCCCGAACCGATCACCGTCAGCGATATCCTGGAGAGCACGCCATCGAAAGGTGAGTCCACGGTTGAATCTGCGCTGGTCGTGCCGTCGGGACCAGTCCGCGGGAACTCCTTGCCGACGGGGTGAGTAGACCGTCCGATGGGTGAAGGTGATCCGCTCGACACGCAGCGGTACCCGGCCTCGCCGGCCGCGGAGCTGGCAGACACCGGCTTCGACGATGCCCAGGAGATCGGTCGCGGCGGGTTCGGCGCCGTCTACCGCTGCACCCAGGTGGACCTGGATCGCACGGTGGCGGTGAAGGTGCTCACCGTCGAACTCGACGAGGAGAACCGGGCTCGCTTCTTCCGGGAGCAGCGGGCGATGGGCCGGCTGACGGGGCACCCGAACATCGTCAACATTCTGCAGGTCGGTGCCACCGACAGCGGCCGCCCGTTCATCGTGATGCCCTTCCATCCGCAGGATTCGCTGGATGCCCGGATCCGCCGTGACGGGCCGTTGCCGTTGGATCAGGCGTTGCGGCTGGGCGTGAAGATGGCGGGTGCGGTGGAGTCGGCGCACCGGCTCGGGATCCTGCATCGGGACGTCAAACCGGCGAACATTCTGCTCACCGATTACGGGGAGCCGGAGTTGACGGATTTCGGTATCGCGCACATCAGCGGCGGCTTCGAGACGGCGACCGGCGCGGTCACCGGGTCGCCGGCGTACACGGCGCCGGAGGTGCTCGCGGGTGATTCACCGAGCCCGGCGGCCGATGTGTACGGGCTCGGCGCGGTCCTGTTCAGTGCGCTGACCGGGCATGCGGCGTTCGAGCGTCGCAGCGGTGAGCAGGTGGTGGCGCAGTTTCTGCGGATCACCACCCAACCGGTGCCCGATCTGCGGGAGCACGGGATCCCCGAGGATGTGTCCGCGGTGATCGCGCGGGCGATGTCGCGGACCCCCGGTCAGCGCCCGGCTACTGCTGCCGAATTCGGGGAAGAACTGCGTACCCTGCAACGCGACCACGGCTTCCCCATTGACGAGATGGCGCTCCGCGCGGAACCAGATGTGCAGCGCAGCGACCTGCCGCCGACGTCGCGCGGCGGACGAGGCTCGCCCGCGCCCTCCACGCTCGGCACGACGGGCAGTCTCCCCCTGGAGATGACCAGTTTCGTCGGCCGCCGGCACGAGCTGACCGAGGCGAAGAACCTGCTGGGCGGATCCCGGTTGGTGACGTTGACCGGGATCGGGGGTGTGGGGAAGACGCGGCTGGCAATGCGGGTAGCGTCCGCTGTGCAGCGCGAGTACGACGACGGTGTGCGCCTGGTCGAGTTGGGCGAACTGCGCGACGAGTCGTCGCTGGTCGATGCGGTGGCAGCCGGGGTCGGGGTGCGGGACTACTCAGCGAGACCGTTGCACGAGGTCCTCCTGGAGCACCTGGCGGTACAGGAACTGCTGTTGGTCCTCGACAATTGCGAGCAGGTAGTGGACGCGGTCGCAGAATTCGCCGGTCCGTTGCTGCGGGTGTGTCCGCGGTTGCGGATTCTGGCCACCAGCCGCGAACCCCTCGGTATCGCTGGGGAGGCGGTGTTGCGGGTCCCGCCGCTGACCGTCCCCGATCCCGAGCGGAAGCCCTCGCTGCGGGGGTTGCCCAAATACGATGCGGTGACGTTGTTCGCCGAACGCGCTGCCGCCGCTGTTCCCGGTTTCGCGCTCACCGAGGACAACGCGGGGGCAGTGGCGGAGATCTGCCACCGCCTCGACGGTTTGCCGCTGCCGATCGAGTTGGCGGCGGCCCGGTTACGGGCGATGTCACCCGAGCAGATCCTCGAGCGGCTGACCGACCGCTACACCCTGCTGACCCGCGGCAACAGGGGTGCGCCGACGCGGCAACAGACGCTGCGGTTGTGCATCGACTGGAGTTTCGAGTTGTGCACCGCCGGTGAGCAACTGGTGTGGGGTCGGGTGGCGGTCTTCGCGGGAAGTTTCGAACTCGATGCGGCGGAACAGGTGTGCGGCGCGGGCCTGGCACCGGATGAGCTGCTCGACACGCTGACCTCGTTGGTGGAGAAGTCGATCCTGATCCGGGAGGAATCTGGGTCGGTGGTGCGGTTCCGGATTCTCGAGACCCTCCGCGAATACGGTTACGAGAAACTCGAGCAGACCGGTGAGGCTGTGGCGTTGCGTCGACGGCACCGGGACTGGTACGAGGCGTTGGCGCTCGCCGCGGAGGCCGAGTGGATCAGCGCCCGCCAACTCGACTGGATCGCCCGCCTGAAACGGGAACACGCGAATCTGCGTGAGGCCCTCGAGTTCAGCGTCGATGACGACCCCGCCGCCGGTCTGCGCATCGCTGTGGCACTGTTCCTGTTCTGGAGCTCCCAGGGCCTCTACAACGAGGGGCGACGGTGGTACGACCAGCTGCTCGCCCGCCAGAGCGGCCCGCCCACCCTGGATTCGATCAAGGCGCTCTACAGCCACAGCGTAATGGCTTTCGCTCAAGGCGACCTTCAGGCCGCGGCAGCACTCGTCGAGGAGGCGCGGACTCGCACCACCGACACGAGTGATCCCCTCCTGCGCGCCTACGTCGACTGCGCCGACGGCATGCTGGCCCTCTACAGCGGTGATCTCGCGCGAGCGTGCTCGCAACTGGACATCGCCCTCGCCGAGTTCACCGAACGCGGAGATCGACTGCTCCAGGTAGCCATCCTGTATCCGTTAGGCCTGGCGCATGGACTGTCAGGCCGGACGGACCAGGCGATCGAGTGCCACGAACGTGCGATCGCGATCACGGAACGATACGGCGAGACGATGTATCGATCGCATTCGCTGTGGGCCTTGGGAATTGCCGTCTGGCAGCAGGGCGATGCAGATCGTTCGATGCAGCTTCTCGAACAATCACTGGAGCTGGCCAAGCAGGTGCGCAGCCCCCGGGTCGCTGCAGCCTGCCTCGAGGCGCTGGCCTGGATCAGCTTCGAACGTCGCGATGCACTCCGGGCTGCAGTTCTGATGGGAGCCGCGGACGGGCTGGCGCGGTCGATCGGCAGTACTGCGGTCATACATACCAATCTGATACTTCGCCACGAGGAATGCGCCGAGAATGCCCGGAAGGAACTCGGGGACAGGGCATTCGGAGTCGCCCACCGCAAGGGCGAACAACTCGGGTTCAACGATGCCATCGCGTACGCCCTCCACGAGCAACCGGCCGGCACTCCCGCGCGAGACACTGAGCCATCGACACGACTGACCAAGCGGGAACGCCAAGTCGCCGACCTGATCGCCGAAGGCCTGACCAATCAGGCCATCGCCGACCGCCTGGTGATCTCGCCTCGCACCGCACAAGGACACGTGGAGCACATCCTGGCCAAACTGGGCTTCACCTCCCGAACACAAGTCGCGGCCTGGGTCGTGGAGCGGACGCACGATTAGGTGTGCCATCGACTCCACTTGCGGGCGGCGCGAAGCTCGTTCGGGTTCAGGCCACCCCAGATTCCGTGTTGCTCTCCGAAATGGATCGCGCTTGTGCGGCATTCGCTGATCACCGGACATGCGCGGCATATCGCCTTCGCCGCCTGCTCCTGACGGCGTGAACAATGGCGATTGTCTTCGCCATCCGCATAGAAGACGGCGATGTCCATGCCGCGGCACCGCGCCTGTAGTCGCCAATCGTCACGATCGACTGGTGATGCGAGTGTCATGATTCAGCGTGTTTTCTGCTCGTCATAACCGAAAGCGTGTACATCCGCGATCCGGACGGAAATCTCATCGAGCCTGTCGAGGTACGAGACAAGCACATCGACGGGCAGCTGAGATCTCCGTCAGGGACGAACCTTCAGTACCTCCGGAAGTTGGTCGTTGTCCGCCCCGATGTCGCGGGCGGCATGCAGGGGCGGCGGACGGTGGCCGTCGAACGACAGAGGCAGACCGACCAGTCCGATCTCGTCCTCGGACGGCGAGCCGACGATCCCGAGCGCGTGGGTGTGCTCGTGGGCGAGGACTTCGGCGGTGGTCTGGATCGGTGCCGACGGGATGCCGGCACCCTGCAGCAGTTCCTGCCAGTGGGCGCGTGTTTCCTTCCCCAGTTGCTCACCGATCAGCCGGTCGATCTCGGCCCGGTTCTGCAACCGTCCCGCGTTGGTGGCGAACCGGTCGTCGGTCGACCACTCCGGGTGTCCGAGTGCCGCACACAGGCGAGCGAACAGCGCATCGTTGGCGCAACTGACGATCAAATCGCCGTCGCTGGTCGAGTACGCGCGGTGCGGGACGATGAAAGCGACCCCCGAGCCGTGCCTGCCACCGGGTTCGCCGTCGGCGTTGTAGTTCGCGACGCCGATCGACATCCATGCCATGGCAGTCTCGAGGAGCGACGCGTTGACCGTCGCACCGGAGTGTTTCACCTGACGGCGGTGCAGCGCCGACAGGATGCCGATCACCGCCCACATCGCGGACCCGAAGTCGATGATGGACACCCCTGCCCGTACCGGGGGCTGTCCCTCCTCACCCGTGATGCTCATGATTCCGGAGAACGCCTGCATCAGCGGGTCGTATCCGGGGAGCGTGTTCAGCGGGCCCACGTGTCCGAACGCGCCGATCTCGCAGTAGATCAACTCCGGCTTCGTCACCCGGAGGCTGTCGGCGTCCAGACCGTATTTCGCGCTGGAACCCGGCCGGAGGTTGTGGATGAAGACGTCGGCGCGTTCGGCGATCAGCGTGTGCAGCGTCTTCAGCTGGTCTCGATCCTTGATATCGATGCTGATGCAGCGCTTGCCGCGATTGAGCGCATGGAAGGCGGCACCGCTGCCCTTCCAGGTGCTGGGTCCCCAGCCACGGGCGGAGTCGCCCGACGGGCGCTCCACCTTCCACACCTCGGCGCCGAGTTCCGCGAGGATCTTCCCACTGAACGGTGCCGAGGCACTGTCGCCCAGCTCGACCACGACAACTCCCGATAACGGCAGATCACGCAGCATCGTCTTACTCCTCTTGGTCAGTTGACCGTGTGTGCGGCGCGCACTTCGGGTGAGTACGTGGCGCCGGAACTCAACAGCTCATTGATTTCATCTCGGTCGAAACCCGCCTCGGTGAGCAACTCCACGGAATGTTCGCCGAGACGCGGCGCCGGGTACCGCAGGTCCGGCGCGCTCTCACTCCACTGCTGCGGAATCGCCATCGTCCGCAGCGGTCCCTCTGAGGGGTGGTCCTGGTCGACGAAGAAGCCGACCTCTCGCATGTGCGGATCATCCAGCAACGATTCCGGGGTGTTCATCTCGATGACCGGAATATCCGCGTCGGTCAGAAGCTTCATCCACTCCGCGGTCGTCTTCGTCTCGAACACCTGCCCCAGGAAGTTGTACAGGATTCCGATGTTCTGGGTCCGTCCGTTGATGTCGGCGAAACGCGGATCGTCCACCATCTCCGGGTGTCCGGAAATCTCGAAGAAACGCTGCCAGTGCTTGTCGATGTAGACGTTCACCCCGAGGTAGCCGCCGTCGAGCGTCCGATACGGGCGGCGGTCCGGGTTCATCATCCGCCCGTACCCCCAATCGCCGATCGGCGGATCGAAGGTGTGCCCGTACAGGTGATCACCCATGACGAAGTGCGTGAACGTCTCGAACATCGGCACCTGGACTTCCTGTCCGACGCCGGTCTTCTCGCGCCGGAACAGTGCCATCGACACGGCCGTGCTCGCGGCCATGCCGACGACGCGGTCCGCGATCGCGGTGGCCACGTACGCCGGTGGACCCGACTTGCGGCTCTGGAGTACCGGCATACCGACCGCCGCCTGGATCAGGTCGTCGTATGCCGGCCGGTCGGCGTAGGGGCCGTTCTGACCGAAACCGTAAGCGCCGCAGTAGATGATCCGTGGATTGATCGCGCGCGCCTCCTCGTAGCTCAGCCCCAGCCTGGCCATGGCCTTCGGCCGCAGGCTGTACAGCAGCACGTCCGCGGAACGGATCATGCGCTTGAGTGCGGCGGCACCCCCGTCGGTCTTGAGATCGAGGACGAGGCTGCGCTTGTTGCGGTTGAGGTGCAGAAAGATCGCGCTCATCCCGCGGTTGCGGTACGGCCCGACACCGCGCGTCGTGTCGCCATCGCGTGACTCGATCTTCCAGACGTCTGCGCCCATGTCGGCGAGCAGGAGCGACCCGTACGGGCCCATGAAGTTCGATGTCAGGTCCAGGATGCGCACACCCTCCAACGGTCCGGTCATGTCACTGCTCCTACTGGTGGTCCGTCATGGTGAATACGGGGAGTTTCTGCTCCCCGCGCTGTACAAAGCGCATCGTGACCGGTTTTCCGATCGCGATCGCGTCCGGTTCGCCGTCGATCTGTGCGAACAGGGTGTAGCCGTCGTCCATCTGCACGAAGCCGACCGTGTACGGCACGATCGTGGACCAGACGGGTGTCGGTCCGCGCATGATCGTGCTGTACGAGTAAATCGTCCCGCTCCCGGTCGACTGTGTCCACGACAATGCCGCGGATCCGCAGTACGGACAGAACGAGTGCGCCGGCCACACCGCCTCCTCGCAGTCTCCGCAACGCTGGAATGTCAGTCGCTCGTCGGTGAGCGCCTCCCAGTACGGCTCGGCGTCGAGGAGTCGATACGGCTGCGGCCAGTCGTTCGATACGTGCGTGTCGGTCATGCTGTGCTCCATTTCGTGGTTCATGCAGCGGAGGACAGGACCATGACGCTGCCGGCTGCGAGCATTCCGCCGGCACCCTGGACCAGCGCGGTATCCGGCCGGCGTGCGGGCGCGAGCCCGAGCGGTTTCCCGCGCAGTTGCCGGACTGCCTCGACCAGGCTGTCCATGTTGCAGGAGATGCCGGGCTGACCGAACGACAGCCAGCCACCGTTCGTGTCGGTGGGCAGGTCGCCGTCTATTCCGGTGTGCCCACCCCGGTAGAGGTCGATTCCGCGGCCCTTCTCGGCGAAGCCGAGGTCCTCCATGATGATCGGGCCCATGTGCGCGAAGTTCATCGAGATCTGTGCCATGTCGATGTCGGATGGGCCGAGCCCCGACGTCAGGTACGCCTGCCGTGCGGCCTCGACCGTCGCCGTGTGCGTCAGGTTGGGGAACGCACCCATGTCCGGGAACTTGCAACTGCGCATGTTCATGCGGTCGGTCAGATATTCGTGTGTCGATGCCGAACCGTAGCCGAGGACGTAGATCGGATCCTGGCCTTCTCGAACGTTGTCGGGCGAGGTGACGATCAGGGCGCCCCCGGTGCCGCCGCCCCAGGTAGAGCACATCCACCGCCGCAGCGGCGTCGCGACGTACGGGGACGACAGCACCTTCTCGCGGTCGATCTCACCGAACTTCGCCTTCGCTGCATGCGGATGGTGTGCGCCCCAGCGCTGGTTCGCGACGGCGACGTCCGCGAGATCCTCTTCGGTGATCCCGAACTCGTGGAAGTAACGGTGAGCGGCCTGCGCGTAGAGGGCCGGGATCGTCGGTCCGTAGGGGGCCTCGAACTGAGGATCCGCGTCCGCCTCCGCGCCCATCGCCACGGCGTCGACGAACAACTCCGTCGCATCGCTCTGCAGGCACAGCACGTACTCGGCCTTGCCCGCGGCGATCATCTGCGACGCGACGGCGATCGTCGAAGTGAGCCCTGCACCGTGCATCGTGAGCTCACTCGAGAACGTCACGTGCATCTGCATGTGTGAGGCGAAGATGTTGTTCCACTGCGAGCGCTTGTCCGCCCACGGGGAGCGTCCGGTGAAGATCGCATCCACCTGGTTCTTGTGGATGCCGGCATCGGCAAGTGCTGCGATGGTGGATTCCGCTGCGAGTTGCAGCGGATCTTTTCGGTTCTCACGCGATGCATACGCATCGCCCATGCCGACGATCGCTGCGATGGGTTTCGACGACATACTCAGTCCTTCGCGCGCTCGGTGGGCAGCGACGCGCCGACCAGGGCCTCGAGATCCTCGCGCTTGCGCAGCATCAGCAGGCTCCATTCGCTCTTCTGGCACACGTCGCCGTCCTGGTTGAGCGCCTTCATCAGCAGGGTGATGACGCCGTACTTGTCGTCCTTGTCCTTCTTGGCGAGGACCTCGGCGGTGACGTAGATGGTGTCGTTGATGTGCACCGGAGTGAGATACCGGAGGTTGTTGATCCCGTGGTTCGCCTGGATCGGCGGACCGAAGGTGATCAGGCCGGTCATGATGGAGTAGGTCAGCGACCCCTGCACCAGGCGCTCACCGAAACGGGTCTGCGACGCGTAGTGGATGTTCGAGTGGATCTCGATCCAGTTGCCGGTCAGCGCGCAGTAGTTGACCACGTCGGTCTCGGTGATGGTGCGACCACCGCTGCGAAAGACTGTGCCGACCTCGATCTCGTCGAGCGGCATGTCGATGCGGTTGTTGATGGTGGCGGGATTCGTCGTTGTCATCGCTGCTTCCTTGGGACGTGATGGTGATCGGGGCAGATTCAGGCGTTGGTCAGGCGCATCGACTTGGCGATGATCGTGCGCTGAATCTGCGACGTTCCGCCGCCGATCGTGCACTGGATGCTCTCGCGCAGGTAGCGCTCCATGTCGGCCTCGGGGAGGTTGGCGTACCCACCGAGAATCTGCATACCGTCGAGCGCACACTGCTTGAGGGTCTCCGACGCGTACAGCTTGGCCATCGAGGTCTCACGGGCGGCGGGACGATCCTGCGCCTTCAACTGGGCGGCGCGGTAGCAGAGCAGCCGCGCGGCGTCGACACGTGTCTGATTCTCGGCCAGCATGTGCTTGAGCACCTGGAACTCGTAGATCGGCTTGCCGAACTGGATGCGCTGGTGCGCATAGCGGTTGGCGTTGTTGACCGCTTCCTGCGCGTTGCCCATGTAGGCCGCAGCGACCGCGCAGCGCTCCAGTTCGAGGTGCTCGGTGATGACCTTCCAACCCTCGCCCTCGGCGCCGAGCAGCGCGTCACCGGGCACCCGCACCTCGTCGAGGAAGATCTCGGTGGTGCCGGTCGCGTGCCGCGACAGAGTCGGCAGCTTGCGGATGTCCAGGCCCGGAGTGTCATTCGGAATCAGCAGCACGGACAAACCCTTGTGCTTATCGCTGGTGTCGGTCCGCACCAGCATCGCGATGACGGTGTCCTTCGCGGCGGCGCCACTGCACCACAGCTTCTGTCCGCTGACGATCCAGTCTCCATTGTCGTCACGGCGGGCGCGGGTCTTGGTGTTGGCGGCGTCCGAACCGGCATCGGGCTCGGAGATCGACACCGAGAAGCGGATCTGCCCGTCGATGAACGGCTTGACGTACTGCCGCTTCTGCTCGGGCGTTCCGTACTTGATGATGTTCATCGCCGTGAACGTCGGCACCAGCACCGAACACGCGAAGTCGAAACCGAACTTACCGAGCCCCTCGGCCATCAGCGAGTAGTCGAAGATGTCGCCGCCCGAACCGCCCTCCTCCTCGGGGAACAGGATGCCGAGCCAGCCCTGCTTGGCGATCTTCTCGTACGCCTCGTACGGGTACAGGCGATTCTCGTCGCAATTCCGGACATACTCGACGGTGATTTCGTTGTCCATGAAGTCGTTGACGACGTCGAGCCACGCGGCCTGGGATTCGTCGAGGAAATTCGAGTTCATAATTCTTCTCTCCAGATCGGAAGGAATGGTGCCCGCGTTTTCGGTTGCACCGCTTGAATAAATGTTAGAACTGCGTGACTGCCGAACCTAGTGATTCTTTTCGAATCCGCGATTCGACGAATGCGAATCGTGTTCGCGGCAGCGCAACAGATCAGGTGATTGCCCCCGCCGCGCGGAGCGAAGCGAGTTGCTCGGCGGTGAAACCCCAGTCGCCGAGAACGTCGTCGGTGTGCTGTCCGGGCGCAGCCGGGGGGCCCTGGATCGCGCCCGGAGTCCGGCTGAACCGCGGCGCCGGAGCCGGCTGCACTACACCGGCGACCTCCGTGAACGTGCCACGCGCAACGAGGTGCCCGTGCCGCGGCGCTTCGGTCAACGACAGTACCGGCGCCCAGCACGCGTCCTCGCCCTCGGCGAGGGCGCACCATTCGTCGCGGGTGCGGGTCCGGAACAGCGCAGCGAGCCGTTCCTGCATCTCCGGCCAGCGGGTCCGGTCGTGCTGATCCGGCATCTCGGTCTCGTTCAATCCGAGAAGTCGAAGTGTGTTGCGCCAGAACCGATCCTCGTTGCACGCCACGCTCAACCAACGTCCATCCGAGGTCTCGTACACGTTGTACCAGGGTGCGCCCGAATCGAGCCGATTGGTTCCACGCTCGTCGTGCCAGTACCCGGCGGCGTGAAGGCCGTAGAACAGGGCCATCAACGACGCCGACCCGTCCACCATCGCCGCATCGATCACTTGGCCACGACCGGACAGCCGACTCTCGAGAAGCGCCGAGACCACTCCCAATGCCAGATACAGCGAACCGCCACCGAAGTCACCGGCAAGATTCAGCGGTAACGTCGGTGGCCCATCCTTGGCGCCGATGGCATGGAGGACGCCGGTCAGCGAGATGTAATTGGCGTCGTGCCCCGCGGCCTGCGCCAGCGGTCCGTCCTGACCCCACCCCGTCATCCGCCCGTACACCAGCGCGGGATTCACTGCGAGACAGTCGTCCGGGCCGATCCCCAACTTCTCCGCCACACCGGGCCGAAATCCCTCCACGAGCACGTCGGCCCGCCGCACGAGGTCGAGGACCGCCCCGACTGCCGCCTCGTTCTTCAGATCCATTGCTGCACTGCGACGCCCGCGATTGAGAAGATTGAAGCGTGGATCCACCGGCGCGCCGCCGTCGTAGCCGGGCGGCCGGTCGATCCGGATGATGTCCGCCCCCAGGTCGGACAGGAGCATGCAGCAGAACGGAACCGGTCCGACTCCACCCAGTTCGACGATCTTGATGCCCGCGAGGGGGCCCCTGGAATTTTCCATGACTTTCTGGCTCCAATCGAATACTTCCGAGCGTATCCGGCCCTATTGGCACTGCCAATTGAAGAATCGCGAAGCGGCGATTCGAACGGCCCGAATCGCATCGATGCCGATTTTCTGCATCCATTCTCGCTATTGACGGCCTCGACCGGAGACAGGCAATATAACCGGAGTCGTCTTCGGCACAGTGTCACCGGTGCGGTGACCCCCACGTGCAGCTACGGTGCCCCGCGTTCGGCGCTCCGAAAACTGGACGCTGTTCCCGGATCGTCCGAATGCCGCCGTCCACCAGCCAAGCTTCGTCACCGAGGAGTGCAACAGTCATTTGGAAATGCAGATATCGCAGGGTTACCCACGGTTGTGGGGAGATGCGACCGTGCTGACGCGGGGAGGGGTTCTTCGGCAGTCGCCAGGTGAGTACGAGGTCGTCGAGTTGGAGGTCGATGACCCCCGGCCCGGCGAGATCCGCGTCAAGATGGTGGCCAGCGGCCTGTGCCACTCGGACGACCACTTCGCGACCGGAGACCAGCAACCCGGGATCCTGCCGATCGCAGGCGGCCACGAAGGTTCCGGCATCGTCGAAGCAGTCGGACCGTGCACCACAGGCTTCGCCGAAGGCGACCACGTGGTCTTCTCCTTCCTCCCGGTCTGCGGACGCTGCCGCTGGTGCGCCACCGGTCATCAAAATCTTTGCGACCTCGGCCGCTTTCTCGCCACCGGCGCCCGCTTCGACGACCCCACCTCGTTCCGCCTTTCGCTCGACGGCACACCAGTCGGGCAGCTCGCCGGCCTCGGCACGTTCTGCGAATACGTCACCGTCTCCACCGCCTCGGCGATCAAGATCGATCCGACGATCCCCCTGGACGTCGCGTGTCTGACCGGGTGCAGCGTGGGGACCGGGTGGGGTGCGGCGGTCAACTCCGCACAGATCAGGCCGGGGCACGTTGTCATCGTGATGGGCATCGGCGGGATCGGGATCAATGCCGTCCAGGGTGCCGCACACGCCGGGGCAGGCGCGGTCATCGCCGTCGATCCGGTCGAGTTCAAACGCGAAAGCGCCCTGAAGCTCGGAGCCACCCACTCCGCCGCGGGTATCGAAGAGGCCACAGAATTCGCCCGGTCGATGACCAACGGTCAGGGCGCGGACGCCACCATTGTCACCGTCGGCGTTACCAGCGGACGTCACGTGGGACAGGGCCTGCAGTCCGTCCGCAAGGCCGGCACCTGTGTGGTGGTCGGGCTCGGTGACGTCGCAGTTAAACACGGGGACATCAACCTGCACGAGCTGGTCCTGTACCAGAAGCGTCTGCAGGGTTCCCTGTTCGGCGCCAGTTCCCCCACCGCGGACATCCCGGCCCAGCTCGAGATGTACCAGCGCGGGCAACTGCGCCTCGACGAGTTGGTCACCAGCCGCTACACCCTCGACGACATCACCACGGGATTCGACGACATGAAAGCCGGCCGAAACCTGCGCGGCGTCATCGTCCACGACGCCTGATCATCCGAGTGTTCCCGCAACAGCACGCGGGGCGGAGCGCATCACCGCTCCGCCCCGCCCGCTCTCAGGGGAATTCGTATCAGTGAATGGTCAAGCCGCCGGTGGGGCTGACAACGGCTCCCGTGAGGTACTGCGCATCGTCGGACGCCAGGAAGGTCACCACGTCGCCGATGTCCTGGGGCGCGGCGACTCCCAGCGGGCTGCGTTCGATGATCTTCTCGTATTGCTTTCGGTGATGGTCGGATACGCCATCTTCGCGCTGGAAGGCCGCCTCCCATGACGGCGAATCGCGGACCACGGTCACACACACGCAGTTCACCCGGATCCGATGTCTCGCCAATTCCTTGGACAGCACTTTGCTCGCCATGATCACTCCGCCGGAGAAGGTGGCGATCGCGGTCTGTCCCGGCGTCGGCACCCGACCGCCCTCCGACGTGACGAAGACGACGCTTCCGCCGCCTCGCTCCCGCATGTAGGGAACAGTCGACTGCACCACAAGGAGTTTCGCCGCCACCGCCTGCCCGATGAAGTCCGTGACGCGCTCGATATCGATGTCGGCGAAAGGCCCGCGGACGTCGGTCGAGCGAGCTTCGTCGTCGTTGCCTCCGGCATTGGGCACCACGATGTCGATACCGCCGAAGCGGCGAGCGGCTTCCGCTGTGACGGCGTTCATGTCGCTCTTCGAGCGGACATCGCCGGCGACGAAGCCGCCGGCGCCGCCCAGACGTTCGATGTCCGCGAGGACCGACTCGGCCTTGCGTTCGTCCCTGCCGTTGAGTACGACCGTTGCACCGCGCCCAGCCAGCCGCAGAGCGACTCCTTTGCCGATTCCGCCGGTACCGCCGGTGACGACGGCGACCTTGCCTTGGAGGTTGTTCATCGCACTATCTCTTCGGGGACCACGAAGTCGCGGGGAAGACCTACCGATTTGAGTTCGGTGTATGCGTCGAATCCTTCGGGCCCCAGTTCCCGGCCGATACCGCTGTTCTTGAACCCGCCGACGGGAGCCGACAGCCCGACCGGGTTGCCGTTGATCTCCACCGTTCCGGTTCGGATCCGTGCAGCCAGATCTACGGCGTGCTGTACGTCTGCCGTGAAGATCGATCCGTTCAGCCCGTACTGCGAGTCGTTGGCGATCGCAATCGCGTGGTCTTCGTCGTCGTACTCGAGAATCGACAGCACCGGCCCGAAGATCTCCTCGCGGGCAATCTCCATCGACGACTCGACATTCGTGAAGATGGTCGGTTCGACGAACCACCCGCTATCCAATCCCCGGGGGCGCCCACCGCCGAGCGCGATCCCGGCCCCGGAGCCGCGTCCCGATCGGATGAGGGCCTCCACGCGTTGGCGTTGTTGGGCCGTCACCAGCGGTCCGAACTCCGTCGATGGATCGGACGGGTCGCCGACCGGCATCTTCTCGGTCACCGCCACCAGCGCGTCAATCAGGTCTTTCGCGCGTGTACGCGAGACGACGACGCGCGACTTGGAACTGCACACCTGGCCGGTGTTGCGGAAGGCGCCGGCGCGGAGAGACTCGACGGTCGCGTCGAGATCGGCGTCGTCGAGGACGATCGCGGCCGACTTTCCACCGAGTTCGAGCGTCACGCGGCGTACCGCCTCGCCGCACAGGGCGCCGATCCGTCGACCGGCGCCCGTCGACCCGGTGAACGAGACCTTGTCGACCCCGAGATGTGTCACCAGATGCTCGCTGACATCACGGTGTGCTGGAACGACGTTGACGACGCCGGCCGGAATCCCGGCCCTGTCGATCAAGTCCGCCAGGAGATACGCGTCCAATGGGGTTTCGGGGGAGGGTTTGAGCACGACGGTGCAGCCGGTGAGCAGCGCAGGTGCGAGCTTCATCATCGTGACCAGGTGTGGGGCATTCCACGGGACGACGGCGGCCACCACACCAACCGGTTCGCGTGTGACTCGGGCGCGCCCTGTCGCGGACTCACGGACGACGTCGAATGGATACTCGAACGCGAGATCGATCGAGGCGTCCAGGATCAATCGTGGTCGCGCCGCCTGAATTGCGTGCGATTGCGTTATCGGGCAGCCCATCTCCGCGGTCACCAGCTCTGCCATCACAGTTTCGTTAGCGGCGAGTAGTTCACTCAGGTGTCGCAGAATCTCGACCCGCTCGCCGAGCGTCATCCGCGGCCAGGGACCCTGATCGAAGGCCGTGCGCGCGGCCGTCACCGCGTCGTCGACGTCGGCGTTCGCGGCCGCCGGAACCCGAGCGATCTCCTGCTCGGTGAACGGCGACACGACGGAGATCACCTCATCCGTCGACGGCGCCACCCAATTACCGCCGATGTAGAACCGATCGTAATTGCCATGCCACACCATGTAATCTCTCCAGTACTTCGCCGACAATGCGGGTTGGAAATTTCTGCGCGATACCCATTACTTACAAGTCGATTGGTCATCACCGAAGTCGATGACGACCAATTTATCGCGATGTGCTTGCCGTTCCAATTGAAATTTTGCGAAGCGTCGATTCGGGAGACGTGAAGTGAGACCAAATTCTTCTAGGGCAACGTATTTCGATCCATGGGGTGGTTGCAGGCATATGGACATCGTCGATTTCGAGGCTATACTCCGAATCGGCGTCACTGCCGGTGCGAGTGCTTCTCGGCAACCAGCTCGATTTTCACATACTCCTCGACGACACGCCGTCACGTATTCGTGATCGGATATCGAAGTCCGGGGGAATGCGCGGAGTTCGAAGTGGCGCTCACTCATTCACCGGACGAGAAGGAAGACGTCATGGCATCAGGTCCTTTCTCGGCGCACTACTGGAGTGCGGTCGAGGCTATTTCACCCAAGGACGCGCGGGCGGTCCAGAGCGAGCGGCTGAAGGAGCAACTCGCCTACCTGGCCGCCCACAGCGCGTTCTACCGCGCGAAGTTCGCCGAGCACGGAGTCGACGTCACGAAGGTCAGGACGGTAGAGGACCTGGCGGGTCTGCCGTTCACGGAGAAGCAGGAATTGCGGGACAGCCTGACCGCGGCGCCGCCGCTCGGAAACCATGTCGCGGCCGACCAGGCCGACATCGTGCAGATCCAGGCGTCCTCCGGTACCACCGGCAGCCCTTCCTACGTCGGGTTGACGCGGAGCGACATCGACGTGTGGTGCGACCTGGGGGCGCGGGCGCTGTACGCCAACGGCTTCCGCCCCGGCGACCGGCTGTTGCACGGGTTCGGAATGAGCAAGGGATTCGTCGGCGGCATCCCGGTGGTGCAGATGGCCCAGTACATGGGCATCGTCGACATCCCGATCGGTGCCGAGGCCGGCGCCGACCGGCTGCTGCGCGTGCAGGCCGATCAACGGCCGAGTGCCCTGATCGGAACGCCGAACTTCCTGGCTCACCTCGCCGAACAGGCACCGTCGATCGTGGGCCTGCCCGCTCACGAACTCGGGGTGCGCGCCATCAGCGTGGGCGGTGAGCCCGGCGGGGGACTGCCCGCGGTGCGGAACAAGCTCGAGACCCTGTGGGGTGCCACCTCGCGGGAGATGCTGGGCGGCACCGATATCGCGTGCATCTACTGGGGTGAGTGCGAGGCCGGCGACGGCATGCACTTCCTCTCGCCGGATCTGATGGTGGCCGAGCTGATCGACCCCGACACCGACGAGCTGATCGAACCGGTCGAGGGCGCGCAGGGAGAACTCGTCTACACGGCCCTGCGTCGCCAGGCCTCACCGCTGCTTCGCTTCCGCACCCGCGACCACGTGGTGGTCACGGGGACCGACTGCGCGTGCGGCCGCACCGGGTACAAGGTTCGCTGCATCGGCCGAACCGACGACATGCTCATCGTCCGCGGGATCAATCTCTTCCCGTCCGCGGTCAAACAGCTCGTGTCCGAGCTGGCGCCCGCCGCCACCGGGGAGATGCGCATCCGCGCAGACTTCGAGGGCCACTCCACCCAGCGTCCACTTCCCCTGGTCGTCGAGCACGCCGACGGCCTGACCGCCGAGCAGCAGTCCGAACTGCGCACCACCATCGAGCAGCGAGTCCGCTCGGCGCTCAACGTAAAAACGGTCGTCGACCTCGTCCCCGACGGAACCCTGAAGCGCCCCGACCACGTGAAGGTCGCCCTGATCGAACGAGTGAACTCATGAGGACCTACGAAGAGTTTCCGACCCTGGCAATCGACCGCCCGTCCGACCACGTCCTGCGCATCGTGCTCGACGGGCCCGACCTGCATGCCGTCGGCCCGGACATGCACCGCGACCTGGCCGACGTGTGGACGGCGATCGACCGCGACGACTCCGTCCGCGCCGTACTCATCCGCGGCGCCGGCAATCGCGCCTTCTCCGCAGGGGGAAGCTTCGACCTGGTGGAGTCGATGGTGGAGGACTGGCAGGTGCGTACCCGCATCCTCCGGGAGGCCCGCGACCTCGTGCGCAACCTCATTGAATGCTCGAAGCCGATCGTCTCCGCCGTCAACGGTCCCGCGGTGGGAGCGGGACTGGTCGCCGCGCTCCTCGCGGATGTGTCCGTTGCCGGTCGGCGCGCGAAGATCGTCGACGGCCACGTCCGCCTCGGGGTCGCCGCCGGCGACCACGCGGCCATCTGCTGGCCGATGCTGTGCGGAATGGCGAAAGCCAAGTACCACCTGCTGATGAACGAAGTCCTCACCGGTGAGGAAGCGGAGCGCATCGGCCTCGTTTCCCTCTGCGTCGACGACGACCAGGTGCAGAGTCGCGCCCTGGAAATCGCCACCACGCTGGCCGCCGGCGCACCGAGCGCGCTGCAGTGGACCAAACACGCCCTGAACAACTGGTACCGGCAGGCGATGCCGATCTTCGACACATCCCTCGGGCTCGAGTTCTACGGATTCGGCGGACCGGAAGTCGTCGAGGGCGTCGCCGCCCACCGCGAGAAGCGCGCACCGAGGTTCGCATGAACGCGCCACTCGCCGGTGTCACCGTCGTCAGCCTCGAACAGGCCATCTCCGCTCCGCTGTGCACCCGGCATCTCGCCGACCTCGGCGCCCGGGTGATCAAGATCGAAAACCCCAAAGGCGGCGACAGCACCCGCCACTACGACGGCGTCGTGCGCGGGATGGCCGCCCACTTCGTCTGGCTGAACCACGGCAAGGAATCGGCCGCCCTCGACCTCACCGACCCCACCGACCTCGAGGTGTTCACCGGACTCCTCGATCGCGCCGACGTCCTGGTCAGCAACCTCGCACCCGGTGCGTTGGGCCGGCTGGGGCTGGCACCCGACACTCTCGCCGACACTTACCCCCGTCTCGTGGTGGTCGACATCTCCGGGTACGGGACGGGCGGCGTGCTCGACGACAAGCGCGCGTACGACCTGCTCGTGCAGGCCGAGGCTGGGTCCTGCTCGATCACCGGCTGGCCGGGACAGCCGGTGAAATCCGGGATTCCGATCGCCGACGTCGGCACCGCCCTGTACGCATATTCGGCGGTGCTCGCCGCACTGTACGACCGCAAGTCCACCGGCCGGGGCGCCGTCATCCCCATTGCGATGTTCGATGTCGTGGCAGAGATGATGGGGTTCGCGCTCAACCAGGTCGTCCACGCCGGCACCGAACCGCAGCCGGTGGGCATGGGGTCACCGATGATCGCCCCGTACGGGGTGTTCGACACGGCGGACGGGCAGACCGCAGTCCTCGGTACCACCAGCGACCGCGAGTGGCGCAGACTTGCCACCGACCTGCTGGAGCGCCCTGACCTCGCCGACGACCCGCGTTACGCCCGCAATGCCGACCGGGTCACACGGCGGGCCGAGCTCGACGAACTGCTCGGTGACTGGTGCCGGCAACGCACGCTCGCCGATATCCAGTCGCTGGCTGACCGGGTGGGTATCGGCAACGCCCGCCTCAATACGGTGAGGGAACTCGCGACTCACCCTCAGCTCGCCGAACGTGGCCGCTGGCGTGATGTCGGGTCGCCCGTGGGCCCGGTACCGGCGCTCGAGCCGCCCGCCATGGCGCTCGATTGGGCTATCCGCGCCGGTGCCGTTCCCGCTCTCGGCGAGCACACCGCAGCACTGCGCGCCGAGGTTCTGGACGCGCGGACGAACCCGACGGTGGGCTGATCCGAGCGCACGAACGATAGAAGAGGTGGGCACGAACCACACAGGGACCTCACGATTCCCAGTGGTTCGTGCCCACCATGTGTCTCAATTGGGTGTGTCTTCTCCGGTCACGGCAGGGGCAGGCGATGGTGACGCCGCCCCGGCGAACGACTGGGTCGGGCTTCCGGTCGTTGCGATTGTCGGAACGAGAGAGACAAGTACTGCTGCGACGAGTGCCGGAAGCGCGAATGCATAGAAGTTCCATTCGTGTCCGACGTTCGAGCCGAGGATCCATCCGCCGAGCAACGGGCCCAGAATCGCTCCGAAGCGGGCCAGTCCCCCGGGTTGGGGAGCAGTGTCGCCGCGATTCGAGGTCTCCGGAGTCGCGCAGCGTCAGCGCAGATGCTGCCCGAACCAGCCAATGAGCCGTTCGGGGTGTTGGCCGAAATAGTTGTAGCCGGAGAACCGCTGGTCTGATCCCTCGATCCAGAACAGCTCTTTCTCGGTGGTCCCGATCTTGTTGTACAGCTCCTCGATGGTGCCGGGGTCCATCAACCAGTCCCGGCGTAGTTGAGCAACCATCGTCGGGATTTTCACCGCACCGGCATAGGGCGTCGGTGTCATCTGTCCAAGCCGGAAACCTGAAAGCGCGAAGATCCGCTGGTCTACCCGCTCGGCCATTTTGTCTGGATCGAGCTTGAAGTGTCGAGCAGCGCACCTGACGAGAGCCTCCCCCGGGGCGGGCTGGAGGAACAGGGCGGCGCGGATATCGGTGAACTCCTGGGGCCACTTGGACAGGGCAACGATCGTCGAGTTCGCGCCCATGCACCGGCTGTAGAGCCCGGTGGTCATCGTGGCCAAATCCGGACGGGATTGGGCGTACTGGACCGAGCCGAGCACGTCGCGGCATTCCAGCAATCCGATGCCGGCGAGGCCGCCGCTGCCCTCGCCGCTGCGGCCGTGATTACGTAGGTCGTAGGTGAGGATGTTGTAGCCAGCGTCGTGCAAATGTTTCAATTCCGGCAGGAAGCTCACCTCGAAGCCACCGAACATTGTGTTCCACGGCGCAAGGTGCCCGGGGAACCCATAGCGGTTGCACGGCATGGGATGGTTGACGATGAGGAGTTTCTCGGATTCGGCGGGGATGAACCAAGCATCGAGGGTGACACCATCGGCCGAAGGGAACCAGCATTCCTCGAATTCCAGCCCCACCTCGTCAGGTGTGCGCAGCACGGGTGATCGGGCGCCGTGAGTGAAAAGGCTCGCGTACTGCTCGACCAGTGGGTGGGCCTTCTCGGCGACCGAGTCCTTGGCTGCCTTCGCCATATCGCCCACCATGCCCAGAATAGTCGCGTCCTGCTGACCCAAGTCTTCGCCGGTGGAATCGTTCATTATTTCCTCCTCATGGTGACGTGGAGAGCGGCATACTCTGGCAACGCGGCTGCGCCGCGGAATCGACGTCAATAACGAGACCGACGCTACTCTTCGTCAGTCCTAGGGAGTAGCCCGCGAACTTGACATATTGCGAAGGTCCGCTTTCCAATTCGGCAAGTGGTCAATCCGAGGCAGCTACGGACAACGCACGAGCTGATCCGCAAACCCGGCGCCCTTCCTGGGGCGAGCGGGTTGGCTCAGACCAAGCACGTTCAATCGCTGCCCGCGAACAACAACCACATCAGCCGTTTTGACAGAGTGCTCACCGCCGAGGTCGACGACCGCACCAAATGCCATCGCGCGCGGCGGATTGACGGCGCGAAGTCCCCCGCATCACACGGCTCGCCGACTTCGATGTCGATGCCGTGCCGGGCATCTCTGCGGGCACACTCGGGCATTCCGGGGCCGGCGGCTACCTGGACGCAGGGGAGCCGGTCGGTCGGTGCATCAAGATTCCGGCCCGGGAGACGATCAACCCATCGGTGATGGTGGCGTCCCACCTCGACGGACAGCGTCACCGAATGCTCCTGGCTTGTCGCCGATGACGTCCCCGATGTCCCGGGCCTGCGTGCAGGGGTGGCGGCGGCGGTCGAGAACGACAGCGGCAGACCGACCGTTCCGATCTCGTCTTTGACGGCGTGCCGATGATCTGTCAATGCTGCTGATACCGAATGACACTCCGGGTCGGGACATCTGCAAACTGCCTACTCTGTCGCGGCATGCGACCGGTACCACCGAGATCTTCCTCGATGAGGTGCGGGTGCCGGCGACGCGCTGCTCAGCGCGCCCGCGGTTGAGAAGGTTAAAGCGCGGATCCACCTGCGCGCCATAGTCATAGACCGGCGGCCGGTCGACCCGGATGATGTCTGCCCTCAGGTCGGACAGGAGCATGCAGCAGAAGGGAACCGATCCGACGCCACCCAGCTAGACGAGCTTGATGCCCGCGAGGGGACTCTGCAGTTTTCCCATGACTTTCTGGCTCCGATCGAATACTTCCGAGCCTATCCGTCCTTATTGAGGCTGCCAATTGAAGAATTGCGAAGCGGCGATTCGAACGGCACGAATCGAAATCTATGTCGAAATTGACCATTCATTTTTTGCTATTGACGGTGCCGACAGGGGAGAGGCAATATAGCCAGAGTCACATTCGACAAACGGTCCCGGTACGGTGACCTCCACGTGCAGAGACGGTGCCCGCGTTCGGCGCGTCCGACGTTTCGATGGCGATCCTCTTGTCACGAGATCGACCGAATGCCGTGGCGGTGCTCGCCGTCGCCGGCCAGCCAGGTTCGTCAGCGAGGAGTGCAGCAGTAATGATGGAATCAATATCTCGTACGGGTACACGGAACAGCGGGGAGGCGGGGCAGCCGTGCTGACGCGGGGAGCGGTGCTGCGGGAATCCCCGGGCCGGTACGAGGTCGTCGAGTTGAAGGTCGACGACCCCCGGCCCGGCGAGATCCGCGTCAAAATGGTTGCGAGCGGCCTGTGCCACTCGGACGACCACTTCGCCACCGGCGACCAGACCCCCGGCATTCTGCCGATCGCCGGAGGACGCGAAGGCTCGGGGATTGTCGAAGCAGTCGGCGCTGGAACCACGGGCTTCGCCGAAGGCGACCACGTGGTCTTCTCCTTCCTGCCGGTCTGCGGACGCTGCCCCTCATGCGCCCATGGCCACCAGAACCTCTGCGATCTCGGCCGCTTTCTCGCCACCGGCGCCCGTTTCGACGACCCCACCTCGTTCCGCGTCTCGCTCGACGGCACACCAGTCGGGCAGCTCGCCGGCCTCGGCACGTTCTGCGAGCACGTCACCGTCTCCACCGCCTCGGCGATCAAGATCGATCCGTCGATCCCCCTCGACCTCGCCTGCCTCACCGGCTGCGGCGTCGGCACCGGCTGGGGCGCCGCCGTCAACTCCGCGCAGGTGCGGCCGGGGCAGGTCGTCATTGTGATGGGCATCGGCGGCGTCGGCATCAACGCCGTCCAGGGTGCCGCACACGCCGGCGCGGGCGCGGTCATCGCCGTCGACCCGGTCGAGTTCAAACGCGAGAGCGCACTGAAGCTGGGAGCCACCCACGCCGTCGCCGACATCGAGGAAGCCGCCGAGGTAGCGCGGTCGATGACCAACGGGCAGGGCGCGGACGCTGCCATCGTCACCGTCGGCGTCACCACGGGACGCCACATCGGTCAGGCCCTCGGGGCCATCCGCAAGGCCGGGACCTGCGTCGCGGTTGGCCTCGGCGACACCCACGTGCGTGACGGTGACATCAACCTTCACGAGCTGGTCCTGTACCAGAAGCGTCTGCAGGGATCATTGTTCGGCGCCAGTTCCCCCACCGCGGACATCCCGGCCCAGCTCGAGATGTACCAGCGCGGGCAGCTGCGCCTCGACGAACTCGTCACCACCCGCTACGCCCTCGACGACATCACTACGGGCTTCGACGATATGAAGGCAGGCCGCAACCTCCGCGGCGTCATCGTTTTCGACTCCTGATCACCGTTCGAAACGAACACAGGCGGCCTGGTGGCACCAGTGCCACCAGGCCGCCTGTGTGACCGAATCAGACTGGACTGCTCAGGGATTCACGAATCGAGAAGTCACGGGGTAGGCCTACCGACTTGAGTTCGACGAATGCGTCGAATCCCTCCACTCCCAGTTCCCGGCCGATACCGCTGCTCTTGAACCCGCCGACGGGAGCCGAGAGCCCGACCGGGTTGCCGTTGATCTCCACCGTTCCGGTTCGGATCCGTGCAGCCAGATCTACGGCGTGCTGTACGTCTGCCGTGAAGATCGATCCGTTCAGCCCGTACTGCGAGTCGTTGGCGATCGCAATCGCGTGGTCTTCGTCGTCGTACTCGAGGATCGACAGGACCGGCCCGAAGATCTCCTCGCGGGCGATCTCCATCGACGACTCGACATTCGTGAATATGGTCGGTTCGACGAACCACCCCGTATCCAGCCCCCGGGGGCGTCCACCGCCGAGCGCGATGCCGGCCCCGGACCCGCGTCCCGATCGGATGAGCCCCTCGACGCGTTGGCGTTGCTGTGCTGTCACCAGCGGTCCGAATTCCGTGGATGGATCGGACGGGTCGCCGACCGGCATCTTCTCGGTCGCCGCCACCAGCGCGTCAATCAGGTCTTTCGCGCGTGTGCGCGAGACGACGACGCGCGTCTTGGAACTGCACACCTGGCCGGTGTTGCGGAAGGCGCCGGCGCGGAGAGCCTCGGCGGCGGAGTCGAGATCGGCGTCGTCGAGAACGATTGCAGCCGACTTGCCGCCGAGCTCGAGCGTCACGCGGCGTACCGCCTCGCCGCACAGGGCTCCGATCCGGCGACCGGCGCCCGTCGACCCGGTGAACGAAACCTTGTCGACCCCGGGATGCGTCACCAGATATTCACTGACATCACGATGTGCTGGTACGACGTTGACGACACCGGCCGGAAACCCGGCCTTGTCGATCATGTCGGCCAGGAGATACGCGTCGAGTGGAGTTTCGGGGGACGGCTTGAGCACGACCGTGCAGCCGGTCAGCAGCGCAGGCGCGAGCTTCATCATGGTCACCAGGTGAGGGGCGTTCCATGGAACGATCGCGGCCACCACGCCGACCGGCTCACGTGTGACTCGGGCGCGCCCGGTCGCGGACTCGCGTGTCACGTCGAAGGGATACTCGAGCGCGAGATCGATCGAGGCGTCCAGGATCAGTCGTGGACGCATCGCGTGAATCGCATGTGATTGCGTTATCGGGCAACCCATCTCTGCGGTGACGAGCTCGGCCATCACGGTTTCGTTGGCGGCGAGTAGTTCACTCAGATGTCGCAGGATCTCGACCCGCTCGCCGAGCGTCATTCGCGGCCAGGGGCCCTGATCGAAGGCCGTGCGCGCGGCCGTCACCGCGTCGTTGACGTCGGCGTTCGCGGCCGCCGGAACCCGCGCGATCTCCTGCTCGGTGAACGGCGACACGACGGAGATCACCTCATTCGTCGACGGCGCCACCCACTTACCGTCGATGTAGAACTGATTGTAATTACCCTGCCACATCATGTGATCTCTCCAGTAATTCGCCGACAATGCGGGTTACGTAATGCTACGCGAAACCCATTCCTCAACAGGGCAATAATGATCGCCCAAGTGGCCGAGCGGTCACCGAAAGCCGGAGTGACCTCGACGCGGACCGACAGCAGCTCGGCTTACGCTCGCCTTTGCGGGTCGGGATCGAAGTCCGGAACCAGATCTGGCTGTCGCGCCACCGTGGTCCCTCGACGAAGGTGTAGCTCGCCCCGACGGTGGTGATCTCACGACCCATCAGATCCTCCAAAGAATGTTGTGCGACCACGCCCACTCGTCTGCTCCGCAGGCGTAAGACGTATTCTCTTTTTCGCCGAAGCCAATGATCACAAATTTTCCCGCATTTCACGCGGATCCAATTGAAAAATTACGAAGTATCGATTCGCGCAGTGCGAAATGGTGCCGAGTTCCTCTCGGGCAACGTATTTCGAATACACGAGACGTGTACCGGCATATAGGCATAGTCGATTTCGAGGCTATTCCGAAACTGCGTCACTGCCGGTGTGAGCGCTTCTCGGCAACCAGCTCGATTTTCGCATACTCCTCGACGACTCGCCGTCGCGTATTCGTGATCGGTTTCGAAGTCCGGGGGAATGCGCGGAGTTCGAAGTGGCGCTCACTCATTCACCGGACGAGGAGGAAGACGTCATGGCATCAGCTCTTTTCTCGGCGCACTACTGGAGTGCGGTCGAGGCTATTTCATCCAAGGACACGCGGGCGGTTCAGAACGAGCGGCTGCGGGAGCAACTCACGTACCTGGCCGTGAACAGCTTGCTCTACCGTGCGAAGTTCGCCAAGCACGACGTCGATGTCACGAAGATCAGGACGGTGGAGGACCTGGCGGGTCTGCCGTTCACGGAGAATCAGGAATTGCGGGACAGCCTGCCGCGGCGCCGCCCACCACGGACTCAGCGCGGTGTGTCTTCTCTGGTCACGGTAGAGGCAGGCGATGGTGACGCAGCTCCGGCAAACGACTGGGCCGGGCTTCCGGTCGTTGCGATTGTCGGAACGAGAGCGACGAATACTGCTGCGATCAGCGCCGGTAGCGCGAATGCGTAGAAGTTCCATTCGTGTCCGACGTTCGAGCCGAGGATCCATCCGCCGAGCAGGGGACCGAGTATTGCTCCGAAGCGGGCCAGTCCCATGACCGCACCGACTGCGGATCCTCGGCACGAGGCCGGAAAGTGTTCTGCGACGTATCCGTACGTCAGCGTGGAAGTCCCGATCGTGCCGAGTCCGGCGCCGGCGACCGCGACCATCAGGAAAGCGATGTCCAGCTTTTGGCTGAGCACTAGTAGTGACAGTGCGCCCACGAGGAAGAACGGTATGACTATTCGCTTCGAGCCGAAGCGATCAGCGAGCAGCGAACCGCCGAGCGCACCGATGATGGCACCGACCTGAAGTACGAGTAGGAACTGTAGAGAGGATCCGAGGGGATAACCGGCTTCCCGCATGAGCTGCGGCAGCCAGGTATTGAGGCCGTAGACAATCAGCTGTGCGCAGAAACCCGTGATTACGAACAGAATTGCCGACGCCCGAAAGCCATGCGACAGCAACAGTTGGTAGCCGCGCCGCACCTGTGCGTCCTGATTCGCTGCGGCAGCCTGTTCCGCGTGCTCGGCCGCCATGGCGTCGAAATCGAGGCGGTACTGTTCCGCCAATTCCCTTGCCTCGGACGTCTTGCCCTGGACCGCGAGGTAGTTGACGGATTCGGGGAGCCTGAAGTACATCACCGGCAGCACCACCACGTAGAGGGCTGCGATGGCGTACATCAGGCGCCAGCTGTGTTCGGGGAGAAGGGCGATGGCCGCGAGGGCGGAGATGATGCCGCCGACGGAGTATCCCGTCAGCATGAGTCCGTTGTAGAGCTGCCGGCGCCCCTTCGGCGCGAATTCGATGGTCAGCGCGACTGCCGAGGGCACGACCCCGCCGAGACCGATTCCCGTGAGAAATCTGGCGAAGCCGAAGAACTCGGGTGACTGCGCCAAGGCGCACGCAGCCGAGCCGGCCGAGAACCAGAGGACTCCGACCATCATGACGTTGCGGCGGCCGATTCGATCGGTGAGCGGACCCGCGAGGAGGAAACCGACCATCAGGCCAGCCAGCGTCCAGCTGCCGATCAAGCCGGCACTGCCGTGCGACATCTCCCATCCGGGCTCGTCGAGCAGGCTGGGAACGGTCGCGCCGTAGACGATCAGGTCGAAACCGTCCGCAACGATGGTCAAGAAGCACAGGGCGACCACGAACAGGCCACTGCGTGTACTCGGCACAGAGGGTGCCATATTGTTCTCCTGGGTGTGCTTGAATCGGATGTTCAGAGAAAGTGTTTCAGCTACTGCTGGTCGATGTTGCGCATCCCGCGATGCCATTTGATCGTAATTCTCGTCACAGTCGGTTCCTACTGAAAAAATGTGAAGTGACGATTCGAATGGTTCGAATCGCGTTTTCCTATCCGAAACCGGTCTTCCCCCGACTGCCTCGACACCGTGGTCTGGGACCGCATCACCGCGATCTGGCCAATCCCCAGCTGATCCGCACCGAGATCGACAAACGGCTCGACAGCGCGCGCACCTCCAACCCTGCCGCAAAGAAGCGAAACGTCTGTAGACGGTACTGGCCAAAAGCCAATATCCGGATCACGCGCACGATCGAGGCGTTCGGAGCAACTGATCACGACCGCCGAGATGGGGCACGCATGTCCGACCTACGTGACCGGGAAGTATACCTGCACAATCAAATTGAGAAACTCGACTCACATCTGCTCGCCGACCGCGAGGCCTACATCGAACTCGCCTCCGACCTCGAAGTCTTCCTCTCCCACTCCACACCAAGGCTGAGATCTCCACTGTTGGCGATCGCCAACGCGTGCTCCGGCTGCTCGTCAAAGACGTCCTCATCAGACCCGACAAGATCACCATCCGGCACCGCATCCCCACGGAGGACGCACCACCGACGACGCTCAACACCTGGACGACACCGACACGGAGGGGACCATACTTGCCCATTGCCCACTGCGTTGGGGCGTGCTCTCGCCCCTGCTGGCCAACCTGTTCACCCCCCCGCGGGAATCGGAGCACACCAGCTTCCAGCTTCGACTCCCTGGGTTACACCTTCCGGGCCGTCTGGCTCGGGCCGGAGAGGCGACTTCGTGAGCTTTGCTCCGGCCATCAGCGCCAAGGCGAAGAAGGCAGTCGGTCAGGTGGTCAGGGCTTGGCTCCTCAACCGTCGCAGCGGCACGGACGCTGTCCAGCCTCGCCAAGGAGGTCAACCCTCGGGTGCGCAGCCGTATCGGCTATTACGGCGCCTTCTATCGCTCCGAGCTGGCGCTCTTGACGTGGCGCATCGATCAGCACTTGATCCGGTATCGGATCTGAATCGAGCGGGCGCTGCCGGCGGTCATGATCCTGCACAGATGTTCTCGGACTTGAATTGGAGCATCGGTAGGAGCGGTTTCAGGCGACGCTGGTCAGCGGGGGAGTCGCACGATGCCACGAGGTGTGTTGTTGATACGCATGACCCACGCCGAGAGCAAGGTCGTCGCGTCCCTCAACCGAGACGATCTGTAGTCCGATCGGAAGCCCCGCGCTATCGAAGCCCATCGGCACGGATGTAGCAGGAAACCCGACGGCGTTCCACGCTCGGGTGAATGTTGGGGGTAGCAATCCAGCACCTGCGCGGACCGCCTCGACTGTCGCCGGTGCGTAGGGCGCCGTGGGAGTGAGCAGAATTCCGTTGCCGAGAAAATCGATGAGCTCGGTGCGGATGGAACCCACTGTCCTACGGGCTAATGCATAGTCTCGGGGAGTCAGGCCTGGGTGCTGGAGAAGTGTTTTGATCGTCGCCGGACTATATGGTGCGCCGCTCGCCAAACGCGCGGCGTGGGTCTCGCGGGCCTCAACAGCGGCGATCACCGACGCGGCCTCACTCAAGGCGGCATAACCTGGAACTGGCGAGTGGACTATCCGGCCGCCCAATCTCTCCAATACCGCACAGGCGTTCTGGAATGCCTCGATCACATCCGCAGTCACCGCGTCGCTTACCAGGGCGGGGTCGACGATTATCGGCAGACCCTCGAGTCCGATCTGCGTGATGGATTCGGCACGAAAGGAGTTCTGGTCGGTGATCGCTTCGAGTAACAGGGCGCAATCGCGCGCCGACCTTCCCATTGGGCCGACATGGTCCAGCGACTCCGACAGCCGGAGGAGTCCGGTCCTGGGCACCAAATCGTAGGTTGGCTTGTGCCCGGTGATTCCTGTATACGAGGACGGCAGTCTGATGCTCCCACCGCTGTCGGTACCCAGACCACCGAGAAACAGCCCCGCGGCTGTGCCGCCCGCCATGCCCGAACTGGAGCCACCCGTCCAGTGATCCAGTGACCACGGGTTGTGTGGGAAAGGAAACGGAGCTGTGAGATCTGGGTACCCCTTCGAGTACTCCATGAGCGTTGTCTTGCCGAGGATCACCGCACCAGCACGCCGCAACGCTGCAACCGGCGCTGCGTCGACGAGTTGTGCTTCGTCGTCGGGCACCAACGATTGCGCGGTTGTCGGCCCCTCCTCAGTCGTGAGCATGTCTTTGATCGCCAACGGAATGCCGTGCAGGGGACCGAGGTCGACGCCTCGCTGACGGTCCCTGTCGGCTTGTTGAGCGGCGCGAAGTGCGTCGTCGTCGAACCGCCGGATATACACACCGAGGAGGGGATCGAGGCGGTCTGCGCGATCAAGGGCGCACCGAACGAGATCTGCAGACGTGGTGATGCCGTTGCGGAGTGCGTCTGCGGCCTCGGCGATACTCAAAGGCAACTGTGTCAGCGCCTCAGCGTTTGTAACTTTTACCTTGTTACCCATGGTGACTCCACTACCCTTCGCTGAGCATCTCACCGTCTCGGTGTGGTTGCCGCTTCATCCCGCCAGTCGGAGCAAGCTGTTTCCGGCTCCTTACCCTCGAGCCGCGGAAGGACCCATGCCGCGAAATCGTTGATGGTCCGGTCAGCTTCTGGGTCGTTGCCAACCGCGAATGGATAGACATGTTGGCGCTCATCGGCGACATCGAGATGGACATCGATACCGGCTGCTGACGCTTTGTCGAAGAACTTCTCAGCAGCGCCAAGCAAATTCTCGTGACCGCCAGCTGCGACATACACCGGTGGGAAGCCCGCTAGGTCCGCATAAAGCGGGTTCGACAGCGGGTCGGTCACACTCCCGCCGGCAAAGGCAATGGAGCCCATCCCAACTATGACTTCCTTGGAGGCGAGCTTATCGTTGGCCTGATTGACCATCCATTTTCCTTCCCAGTCGAGACCTGGCGAAATCGCCAGCACTGCTCCAGGAAGTGGGAGCTCAAGCCTCCGAAGTTTCTCTACTATCGCTAGCGATAGTGTTCCGCCCGCAGAATCGCCTGCGCTGACGAGGTTATCCGAGGAATACCCCTGTTCGAGTAGCCATGCGTACGCTTTCACACCGTCGTCCAGTTGGGCGGGGAAAGGGTGCTCTGGCGCGCGACGATAGGCGATCACGAGAACACGGGCCCCGACGGCGCGTGCAATGTGGCCGGCGAGTTTCCGATGGGACATTGGCGATCCAACAATGAAACCGCCACCATGAAAATACAGAACTGCTAGCTCAGGATTTGATTGAGCAGGGATACACCACAGAGCCTTGAGGCTGTCGATGTCGACATCCTCATAGGTCACGCCCAGCGGCTCGGTCGCTACCGTTTGCCACGATTCCTGCATCTCCCGCATCGATTGAATCGACATGTTCGGATCGCCTTGCATCCGGGAAGTCCATTCGAGATAAAGAGACCGAAGGGAATCGTTGAATCGATCTGCCACAGTTAGCTCCTCGGGTTTCGATTGACTGATCGTCATTCAGGTGGTGTTGACGGCCTGATGCGTGAATGCTTGTAGCTCAGTGAGCGCATATCGACAAGCCCCGCTTAACATCTACTCGACGGCGCCGCCGCGCTGTATACGGCTGTTCGGGGCCACATTCCGGTGTCAGTGGCGCTGTGTATTCACCGGCATCGCAAAATGACTCGTGTCGTCGGACCATCGAGGAGTTATCGCTGTATGCGTAGATGGCCGATCACACGTTGGTGTGACACCGCACGATGTGCGGGCCGCCGCACTGCGCTGTTGCCCTCGATTCGTCACGCATCGTGCCGCTCCGCGGCGGCTGTGGCCCGGAGACAGTGTTTCGGTGATGATTTCCAGCGGGTGCTGCGATCGCGGAGCACGTTGCGAAGGCTGTGACCAGAGTCGGTCGCTAACGCTGGTCCCCCATGCGTTCGACGAGCAACATGCGCCGCCACGGCACGGTGCCGAAGGCTGTGCATGCACCGGACCGCGTGGTTCATATCTGCTCGAGAACTGGTCGCGATGTCAGCCAGCGACTTCTCAGTGAACTGCGCGACCACCCTCAAGTGCACAAAGCTTTCGTGCGACGGCATGTGACTAGCTCCTGTCGTCGGTCGTGGATGTGAAGGCTGGTCTCGATGCCCGGTTATGAGATAGTTCACACTCGCGGGCCCGAGATGGTCAATTGAAAAATTTCGAACTGCCGGTTCGGTTGGGGTGAACCTCGGACCACCTGCGTGGACTGGCGATTCTCCGCGGCCTGAGGGCGTCGTCGGGGAAGGCCGGTCCGGGCGCCGTCGCCGACATCTTGACCCGGATCGAGGTGCACCTCGCGCAGAATGACGGGTACCTCGCGTTCTCCGGTGGCAAGGACTCCCTGATCGTCCTCGACCTCGCCTGCCGCGTCGACCGGATGTGCCGGTGATGTTCTTCGACTCCGGCGTCGACTACCCCGAAACCTACGACACCTCTGCGAACTCGACTAGACTTGGCGGGCGGACCTGCATGGCATCCCCACCCATCCACCCCTACTGCACGTGCTCGCCGACTCCAGCCACTGGGATCATTTCACCCCTGTCGGGGCGCACGTCGATCTGCATAGGGTGCTGATCACCGCTCCCGCTTGCCGCACCCACGAACTCCTCGGCCCCGTGCAAGCGGCGCGGCCGATGTGACAGTGGCGCCCAAGGGATCGTCAATTCCACCATCGGTGACAGACAGCAGATCGCAATGTCCATTGCTGCCGCCGGCGACGATTCGCTGGTCCGGGTCCTTGGCGAGGACGCCCGCGAACGCGAATCGATCGCTACTGCCTGTCCCCACGGGATTCGCCCTATCCTCGATATCGTGAGTACGACCACAGCGAACCGAACCGAGCTGGGGGCATTCCTGCGTGCGCGGCGCGGTGAGGTACCTCCCGCCGAGGAGTCCCTCGGCGCCCGCCGCGTCCCTGGGCTGCGCCGCGAGGAGGTTGCCGAGCGGGCGTACATCAGCGTCGACTACTACAAGCGGCTGGAGCAGGCCCGCGCGCCGGTCTCCGTCGGAGTGCTCGACGCCCTCGCCGATGTCCTCCGATTGAACGCGGAGCAGCGCGCCTACATGTTCACGCTGGCGGGTAAGCTCGAACCCGGCTCGCGTGAGAAGGAGTTCACCACCTCTGTGGTGCCACGCCTGCAGCGAGTGCTCGACCAACTCGTGGAGACGCCGGCCATAATCCTCGGCCCGTACCTCGACGTCCTCGCCTGGAACCATCTCGCGCAGAGGGTGATCAGCGACTTCTCGATTCTTCGACCCGAACAGCGGAACCTGGTGCGCATCATGTTCCTCTACCCCGCGATGCGGGAGCGGTACGTGCATTGGGAGCACGAAGCACGGATCGCCGTAGCCAACCTACGCATGGACGCCGCACGCCGCCCCGGTCACGCTCGGCTCGAGACCATCGTCGCCGAACTCGAATCCGACCCACTCTTCCGCCGTCTGTGGAAGGCACAATACGTCGACATCCGCCGGTCCGGACATAAGGAGGTCTACCTGACAGCGACAGGGTTACTGAGCCTCGAGTGGGACACCTTCGCCTACTCGGATTCCCCAGCGCAACAGCTCATCGTGCTCACTGCGGAGCCGAACAGTCCCTCGCTCGCGGCGCTTCAGGCGCTCGCCGGCCAGGTCTGAGGGGGAAGCGAACGTCCCTTGCTGGCACGATCGCCCACCGCGAGTATGAAAAACATGAACGAAACAGTCACATTCACCAGTCAAGATCTCAACGTCGTGGGAACCCTCTACACGCCCGACGCCACGTCAGGTCCCCTACCCGCCATCGTGGTCGGACATCCGGTGACCAGCGTCAAGGAACAGTCCCCCACCATCTGGGCTAAAGCCCTGTTCGAGCTCGGCTACGCGGTCCTCATCTTCGATGCCACCTACCAGGGCGAGTCCGCGGGCGAGCCCCGGCTCCTCGAGGACCCGATCGCTCGCAGCGAGAATATTAAAGATGCGGTGTCGTTCCTGACCTCGCTGGATCGGGTCGACAGCGATCGGATCGGAGCCCTCGGGATCTGCGGGTCCGGCGGCTACGTCCCGTTCGCGGCTCAGACCGATCGGCGAATCAAGGCCGTTGCCACCGTCAGCGCGGTGAATATCGGCGACATGTTCCGCGAGGGTCTCGACCTGACCGGCGTCGACCGCGAGGATCTCGATCAGCAGCTGGCTGCGGCGAACACGGCACGCACCGTCGAGGCATCCGGACAGCCCGCCCCCGCAGAGGCACTGTTCCCCCAGGCCGCGGACGAGGCCGCCCAGGTACCCGCGCGCTCGATGCTGGCGGAGGCCTACGACTTCTACCGCACCCCACGTGCAGAACACCCCAACGCGCCCAGCAAGGTCGCGGTCCGCAGCTTCGATGAGATCGCGCAGTTCGACGCCTGGCAATTCCTCCAGCTGATCGCCCCGCGCCCTCTGCTGCTGATCGCGGGCACGGACGCGGAGACCCGCTTCCACAGCGAGCGGGCGCTGGAGAAGGCTGCAGAGCCCAAGGAGCTCCTGTGGGTCGACGGCGCCAGCCACGTGGATCTCTACGGCGACAAGCCGGAGTTCCAGGAGCCGGTTCTCGCCAAACTCACGGAGTTCTTCAATAAGTATCTGGCCGCCTAG
>NZ_BCWY01000066.1 GCF_001894825.1 Rhodococcus jostii NBRC 16295
GCCCGCATCCCCACCGGCCTCGACGCACCGCAGCCGCGCGGTGAACGCCCGCAACTCGTCCAAATCCGGTGCCATCAATTCCCCCACAACCAACCTCCCCCAAGGCGGTTCGAAACTTTGTTCGATTCCAGCAACCTGGGGCCATCAGATCAACCCCGCCTACGAGTTCGTGAGGTCCCGCCGACGGAAGAGGACCACTCCCACCGCACCGACTACGACGGCGAACACAATGAGCCACATGAGTGGAGCGATCGTGACGTCCGCGGCGGGTACTGCAGGGACGTGCGTGAACGGCGACAGCTCACGCACGGCCTGGGGTAGCCCGAGTAGTGGTCCGAGAAGTCCGAAGATCAGGCAGAGCGCGAGCACGCCCCAGGAGAGCCCGGCCGACCAGGCCGGGATACCGCCGAACGACAAAACCACCAGTGCCGCGACGACCAGGATCGCGGGCACGAAGACGAGGGCGGCCCCGGTGAGATTCACGACCTTTTCCGGCACGCCGTCGGTCACCAGGCCGTAGGCGAGTCCGGTGGCCGCCCCGGTCAGCACCTGCAGGACGACGATGCCCGTGGTGACCAGGCCGACGTGCGCGAGCATCCATCGCGGACGCGAGACCGCTGTCGCGAGAACAGGTTCGAGCCGACCTGCCGATTCTTCACCGCGCATCCGCAGCAGAGCCTGCACGGTGTAGCCGGCCACCGCGATCGCCATCATGCCGAAGATGGCGGCGAAGTAGGCGTCGACCATGTTCGTCGTGCCGCCACCGAGCTGTTCCATCATGTCGGCAACCTGTTCGCCTTCGCCGAGGAAGTCGTCGATCTGGTCGGCGATCGCGCCGTACACCACGGCGAGGATTGCGATCCCGAAGGCCCACCAGAACAGGATCGTCCGTTGTATCCGCCACGCCGATCCGACCGCCGTCGGCAACGAACGGGACGCCCGGGCGGGTCCCGGGCGGGTCGGTACGAGCCCCGAGCCGACGTCCCGGTGTTCGGTGAGGACGAAGCCGACGGAGCCGACCACGAGTGCGAAGACGGCAGGCAGCCCCAGCACCCACCAGGCGTTGTCGTCGTAGGGGCGGACCTGCTCGGCCCAGCCGATCGGCGACATCCACGTCGTCCAGCCACTCACCACCCGGGTGCCGTTGTCCGTCACCGTGCCCGTCATGTCGCCCACCGCGCGCACCAGGAATGCCACGCCGAGCGCCGCACCGGCCAGTCCGTTTGCGGTGCGCGCACTGTCCGTCACCTGCGCGGTGACCGCGGCGATCGCCGCGAACGCGATGCCTGCCCCCGCCACCGCCGCGCCGAGGGCCGCCGACCCGTCCAGCGGCAGACCCGCCGCCGTCAAGACAACGACGTTGAGCAGTCCGAGAGTCAGGTTGGCACCGACGGCGACCACCAGGGCCGCGGTGAGTAGTGACTTCCGGCCGACGACGGCGGCCTCGACGAGTTCGGCGCGGCCGGTCTCCTCGTTCTGACGGGTGTGCCGCACCACCAGCAGGGTGGTCATCAGGGCGGCAGCCAGCGACATCGGCATGACGATCTGACAGGCGAGCACGGCCCCGGCGCTGTATCCCGACACGAGACCGTTGGTGGCCAGCGCGACCGGCGACGCTGCAGTCGCCATCGCGAAACTGCGCAGGTCGGGCTCCGTCGGATACAAACCCAGCACACTCGATGCCGAGAACGACTGCAGCGCAGCGAGAGCGAGCAACCACACCGGCAACGGGATGCGGTCGCGGCGCAGGGCGAGCCGCACGAGCCGGACGGTTCCCGCGAACTGACCCCGCCCGGTCGACCCCGGCGCCGTCACCGTGCTCACAGTGCCCGCGTCCCGGACTCGGCCCGCCGGTGGTTCTCGCCCTCGCGGGCCAGTTCGTCGCCGTAGTGCCGCAGGAACAACTCTTCCAGCGTCGGCGGCGTCGACGTCAGCGACGTGATCCCGAACGACAGCAGGTGACGCAGCACACCGTCGATCGCACTGGTGTCCGCTTCGCACCGGGTGTGCGCGCCGTCGACCCGCACGTCGTGCACGCCCTCGACGGCCTCCAGTCCGGTCACCGGGCGCTGCGTCTCGGCGGTGATCGACGTCCGCGTGAGGTGACGCAGTTCGGTGAGGGTGCCGGTCTCCACGGTCCTGCCCTCGCGGATGATGCTCACCCGATCGCACAGTGCCTCGACCTCCGCGAGGATGTGACTCGACAGCAGGACCGTCTTCCCCGCGTCGGACATCTCCTCGACGCAATCCTGGAACACCGACTCCATCAACGGATCCAGCCCCGACGTCGGTTCGTCGAGCACGTACAGTTCGACGTCCGACGCGAACGCGGCCACCAGCGCGACCTTCTGCCGGTTGCCTTTCGAGTAGGTGCGCGCCTTCTTCGTCGGATCGAGTTCGAACCGCTCGAGAAGTTCCGCGCGCCGGGATTCGTCCAGCCCGCCGCGCAGTCCCGCGAGGAGGTCGATCGCCTCGCCCCCGGTGAGATTGGACCACAGGTTCACGTCGCCGGGAACGTAGGCGAGCCGACGGTGCAACGACACGGAGTCGCGCCACGGGTCGCCGCCCAGGAGACGGGCATTGCCGGAATCCGCGCGCAGCAGTCCGAGCAGCACCCGGATGGTCGTCGACTTACCGGACCCGTTGGGACCGAGGAATCCGTGCACCTCCCCCGTCCCCACCTCGAGGTCGAGGCCGTCGAGTGCGCGGGTCGGCCCGAACGTCTTGACGAGATTCTCCACCGAGATCGCAGCCATGATGGGAACGCTACGCCGGTTCGCGACGGTGCCGGATCAGATCAGACCGAGCTTGCCCGCCTCGTACACGGCCTCCGCACGCCGACTGACGTCCAGTTTGCGCATGATGTTGCTGACGTGGAACTTCACCGTTGTCGCCGAGATGAACAGTCGCTCACCGATCTTCGCGTTCGACAACCCCTTGGCGAGGAGTTGCAGGACCTCCAGTTCGCGCTCGGTGAGCCCTTCACGCGGCGTCGTCTGACCGTTGAGTGAGCGGATCACCGCGGAGGCGCTGCGCGAGTCGAAGGCGCTCTCACCGCGGGACACGGCGCGGATGGCGCGCACCAGTTCGGTGGTGTCGACGTCCTTGACCACGTAGCCGCGGGCACCGGCGTGAATGGCGCGGACGACGAGTTGCTCGTCGAGAAACGTCGTGAGCACGAGCAGACCCAACGTGCTGTCGGCGGCGGACAACTGCGCGCACAGTGCCAGTCCCTCGTAGTCGGAGGCCGCGGACAGCTTCAGATCCATCAGCACGACATCCGGTGCGACGCGCTCGACGACGCCCAGCGCCTCCTGACTCGACGACGCCTCCCCCACCACCTCGAGATCCGGTTCCCGCTCGAGGACGGAGCGCAGACCCTGACGGAGGATCGCGTGGTCGTCGACGAGCACGAGTTTCACCACCTCGGTGGGGCGCACGGTGCCGGTCTGGTCACGCACCGAGGTTCGTATGGTCATCGGTCCACCTCACTGTCGGAATGGAGCGGAATCCGGGCAGCGACCCGGACCCCGCCGATCCTGGCCCGCGCCACGTCGAGGGTGCCACCCAACTCGGCGGCGCGGGCCTGCATGTTGGCCAACCCGCGGTGGTGCCCGTCGAGGTCGTTGTTCGCTGCCATCCGCAGCATCAGGCGCATGCGCTTGGGATCGCCGTCTCCGTCGTCGGCGACGGACAGCAGCACCGAGTCCTCCGAATACGTGAGCCGCAGGACGGCGCGGGTCGCGTTGGCGTGCACCGCGGCGTTGAACAGCGCCTCGCCGGCGATCCGCAGCAGCGCATGTTCGCGGTCGCTGGACAACTCCGCCGGTGTGCCGCCGACGCGGACGGTGACCTCGAGTTCGTCGGGCATGTGCACCACCCCGAGTTGCTCGAGCATCTCCGGGAGCGATGTCCGGTCGGAACCGCCGGAATGATTGAGCGCGTAGATGGCGGAACGCAACTGCTCCACCGCGCGGCGCGTCAATTCCTTTGCCAGATCCAGCCGTTCGCTGCGTTCGTCGTCCGGAACCCCGCTGCGGCACACCTCGATCTGCATGCCCGCCGACAACACCGCCTGGGTGACGCTGTCGTGGAGTTCGCGCGCGATCCGGTGCCGTTCCTCGTCGAGCACCTGATGCCGGTGGGCCGCCCCGAGTTGACGCTGGGTGGATTCGAGTTCGGCGTTGCGCACCGCGAGATCCGAGGCGGTGCGGCGTGCCTCCGAGTACGCGTGCTCGGCCCGCTCGAGCAGTAGCTGGCCCCGCTGGTACAGCGCCGAATTCTGCAGGGCCACCGCGGTCTGGCTCGCGAGGATGCTGAGGACCGCGCCGTCGGTGGTGTCGAGGGTGCGCTGCTCCGCGGTCCACGCGGCGAAGGCTCCGACGACGCCGCCTTCGAGGACGATCGGCACGAAGGCGTGGTGCGCGTCGATGACGGGAGCGCCGCCGGTACGCGCGGACCGGATGTCGGCCAGACACGTCACGACCTCGTCCGGCAGCGGCGGTCCCTCCACGTTGTCGACGAGGAACGGCGTCGCGTCCGGGCCGAGCACGAGGCGACGGGGCCCGGCGTCGGGCAGCATGCCGTCGGCGAGGGCGAACGCGACCCACTGCGCGTCCAGGTGTGCCCGCGCCGCCTCGGCGACCGCGCAGATGAGGGTCTCGGGGCCGTCCACGGTGCGGACGAGTGCCCGGGAGATGAGCTCGAGCGCGTGGACGACGCGTTCGAGACGCTCGGCGGCGCCGCGGTACTGGGGGTAGAAGGTCGGTTTCCCGGACCGCAGTCCGGTGAGAGTCGACAGATCGGGGGCGTTCATCTGCTCACAGCGCAGACCGGAACAGTGCCACCATCTGCTCCTGTGTCGCCGTGCGCGGATTGGTCGACATACACGCGTCGCGGAGGGCGAACTCGGCCAGGCGCGCCAGATCGCTCTCTCGAACCCCCAACTGCCCCAGACCTTTCGGAACGCCGACCTCACGGGCAAGGCGCTCCACGCGATCCGCTACCGCGAGCGCCGCCTCCTCCGGCGTTGCGCGACGCTCCTCCAGACCGAGTGCGGCGGCGATGGCGACGAACGGGGTGGCGTCGTCGGTGGCGTTGAACCGGATCACGTGCGGGAGAAGGATGCCGTTGATGACGCCGTGCGGCAGGTCGAGCAGTCCCCCGACCTGATGGCTCATCGCGTGCGCGGCGCCGAGAATGGCATTGGTGAACGCGAGGCCGGCTTCGAGGCTCGCCTGGGCCATGACGGCGCGCGACTCCATCTCCATCGGCTCCTCGATGGTGCGGACGAGGGTGTCGGTGACCAGGCCGACGGCGCGCAGCGCATGGTGGTCGGTGAGCGGGTTGTGCGCCAGCGACACGAACGCCTCGATGCCGTGGGTGAGCGCGTCCAGTCCGGTGGCGGCGTTGAGCCACTCCGGCATGGTGGTGAGCAGACGGGGGTCGATCACGGTCACGTCCGGCACGAGCGCCCGGCCGATGATGGTGATCTTGGTGCCGCGCCTCGTGTCGGTGACGATGCAGAACTGCGACACGTCGGCGCCGGTGCCGGACGTGGACGGCACCATCACCAGCGGCGGGATCGGACTGGTCGCCTGGTCGACTCCCTCGTAGTCGAGGATGTTGCCCCCGTTCGCGGCGAGCACCGCGATGCCCTTCGTCGCGTCGATGACGGAGCCGCCGCCCAGCGCGACGAGGACGTCGCATTCCCCCTCGCGATACGCGTCGTGCCCGGCCGCGATCTCGTGGTCCTTGGGGTTGGGTGTCAACGCGCTCCACACGACGGGGGTGAGGCCCTGTTCGCGAAGCTGATCCTGCAGTTCGGACGCCCAGCCGGCGTCGATCAGGCCCGGATCGGTGACGAGCATCGGCCGCGCCCCGCCGAGGCGGAGAACGGCGTGCGCCGCCTCGACCATCGACCCGATACCGAACACGATCTCGGGTGCGTGGAATTTGACCAGCCTGCCCGGCGCGGTGGTGCGGGTGGACGGAACGGACACGGACACGGACACTCCTCCCGGCACCTGCTCGGATGTGATCCAGATTACAAGACTCTGGCCTAGACCCTACGGGCGGGGAGCCGCTCCCACACCCACCGAAGGACAGGCTCGGTACCTACCCGATCGGGTAGGTGGACGAGATTCACCGCAGCGCGTGGCCCAGCTCGGCGGCGCGGGACATCAACTGGGCGGCATCACGCGCAACGACGACGCGATCGCAGATCTCGGCATAGTCCGGCATCGCGCACGACGCCTGGTTCCAGTACCGCTCGGGTTCCGGCGTGATCCACGCCAGCCGGTGGACCTTGCGCCGTAGCTCGGCGAACTCGTCGACGCCGGGCGGCAGTCCGTTGCACCGCCCGTCCCCGACGACCACGACCGAGGTGCGGGAGTTCACGTCGGTGCCGAACTCGGTCAGCACGTCGGAGAACACCCGGCCGTAGTCGCTGCTCGCCTCCAGATCGATTCGAGGGTCGGCGAGGACGGACGCCAATGCGTCGTCGTCCGCCCCGGCGAGGAGGGTGTCCGTGACGTCGACGGGCCGATCCACGAATGCCAGCACCTGGCACCGGCTCGCGCGGCGGTGCATGGCCTGCGCCAACCGGAGTGTGAACGCGGTGACGGGTCGTACCGACAGCGACACATCCGCCAGGATCAGCACCCGCACGCGGTCCGGACGCGGCGCCCGCACCATGAGATGGAACGGCACGCCGTCGGTCCGCAGGCTCGCGCGGACGGTCCGACGCATGTCGAGCCGGCCGTTCGCCAGTTCGCGCGGGCGCGGACGTGACGGGCCCCGCATCCGCCGAAGTACCTCGTAGCAGGCCTGATTCACCTCTGCGCGTGACGTCGCCGAGCCCGATCCGCTCGCGGGCGCCGCCGGTGCCGCCGGGTGTCCCGCCGTCAGTTCCCGGGCATCCGCCAAAGCGCCGACGAAGGCCTCCACGGCCTCCGCCAGCCGGTTCAGCTGGGCGGCGGTGAGGGGTTCGGCTCCGTCGGAATCGGAGTAGACCTTGCTCGGGTCGTACGCGTCGAGCCACGCGAGGATCGACTCCGGGTCGTCCCAGGACAGCGATCCGACGACGGCACCGCTCGTGGACGACGCCAGGTCACCGACGGCAGTACTCGCCGCCCGCTCGACCTCGACCGTGTACGTGACGCCCCGGCGACCGGAGTCGGCTTCCGAATCGACGGACAGATCGGCGTCGCTCGATGTCATGCTGACATCGTCGTCGTCCTTGTGCGGGTTGAAACCCTTCTCCGCCTCGGGGGTGTCGAAGTGGTCGCCCACCTCGGCGGCGCGCTCGTTGTATTCCGCGTATCGCGCGGTGTCCCCGTTGTCCGCCACCTCCAGTGCGTCCGGAAGTCCCTCCGCGAACTCGACCCGGGACGGCCGATGCGAATCGGGCGTCGCGTCGGCGACCGCACCGAAGAAGACGTCGAAGGCACTCTCGAAGCCCGGCTGCTCGTACGTGTACTTCGCGCACGCCGCACGCAACGACGCCCGCAGCGTGGGCAGGTCCCGGCCACCGACCAGGCCGAATACCCGGCGAACCTCGATGACCTCGGCAGGTGAGGCGGCGACGCCGTAGCGGCGCAACACCTTTCCGAACGACGCGGCGAGAACGTCGAGGAGTTGCCCGGGAAGCGACGGAGCAGGGTCGGGCAGCGGGCGGAGCATGGTCAGCGCCTGCCCTGCCGGCCCGCGCCGATGCCGCCGCGGTCGCGGCCACCGTGCCCGCGGAAGACGGCGGTCGTGGTGTTGGCGGGCCGCGACGCCACCGTCGCGCGCTCCGCCGGCGCGCCGGACGCCGGCGCCTCGTCGGCTGCAGCGACAGGCTCGTCGCCGTTCAGTCGGGTGCGGGCCAGTTGAACGTCGCTGGTGTACTTGAGCAGGGCGGTCAGCAGGATGTCGCGGACCGAGGCCTGCGAACTCACGGCCACCCCCGTCGACTTCAGGACCACGGCGGCACGGGCCGCGTCGATGACCTCCGCGATCGACGGGCTCTTGCGGAGCGGCAACTGCCGCAGCGTGCGCGCCAGATCCACGACATCCGCCGCGACGGCATCCTCGACCTCGGGCGCCCTGGCCGTCACAATGTCCCGCTCACGCTGCGGTGTGGGATATCCGAGATGGTAGTGCAGGCACCGGCGCTTGAGTGCGGGCGACAGTTCCCGAGTGTCGTTGGACGTCAAGATCACCCAGGGCGCCGAGCGCGCGGTGAACGTCCCCACTTCGGGAATGGTGACCTGCCGCTCCGCGAGAACTTCGAGGAGCAACGCTTCCATCGACTCCTCGGTGCGGTCCACCTCGTCGACGAGCAGCACCACCGGTTCCGGCGACAGGATCGCCTCGAGCAGGGGACGCACCGACAGGAACTTCTCCGAATACAGCCCGAAATCCTGGGCCGCCAGGAACTTCGACGCGTCGGCGATGTCGTCGAACCCGGCCATCTGTTCACCGATGCGGTCGCGCAACATCTGCACATGCAACAGCTGCTTGGCGTAGTCCCATTCGTACAGCGCCCGGTTGTCGTCGAGACCTTCGTAGCACTGCAGGCGAACGAGCTTGCGCCCCGCGGCCGCGGCCAGCGACTTCGCCAGCTCCGTCTTGCCGACGCCGGCCGGCCCCTCCAGCAGCAGCGGACGTTCGAGCGCGGTCGCCAGGTGGACGACCACCGCGAACTCGTCGGAGGCGATGTAGTCGACCTCGCGCAGCGCCTCCTTCAGTTCCGCGCCGTCGGCGAAGGTGATGTCCACCGGTTCCGGGGCCGTGTGCGGTGCAGTCATGATCGGGGCATCCGTCCTTCGTCAGCAGAGTCGATGGTGGGAACGCATCCGGGGCGGGGCCGGGCTGGGGTGTGGCGCCCACCCCGGACGCGAGTTTCGGTGGTGCGGGTCAGTACGCGCGGTTGATGGCGTGGTCGACGACGGGGATCATCGAGTCGACCGTCACCTCGCGCGGGTTGCCCGGCGTGCACCAGTCGCCCTGAATGTGCTCGGAGATCGCACGCACGGTCTTCTCGTCGCCCCGGATGGTGTCACCGCGACCCTCGTACTTCTTGGTGTTCATCTGGTTCTTCTCGTACGAGTCGGTGCGCACCTGACCGAAGTTGTCCGGAATGCCGACGTCCTTCGCCAGGCGGATGGCCGCCTCGACCGCCGCGTCCGCGGCCTGCACCGTGGTGAGGTTGCGGGTGTCGACTCCCAGCGCTCCGGCCAGCTGCGCGTAGCGCTCGTACCGAGAGGGCAGGTTGTACTCCCAGACGCGGGGCAGGGCGATGGCGTTGTTCAATCCGTGGTGGCTGTCGAAGAACGCGCTGACCGCGTGCGAGATCGAGTGCACGATGCCCAGGCCGCCGGAGTTGAATGCCTGGCCGGCGATGTACTGCGCGTTCATCATTCCCTCGCGGGCCTTCAGGTTACGCGGCTCGAACACGGCCTCCCGCAGGTTCTTCGCGACCAGTTCCACCGAGTAGATCGCATTGCCGAGCGACGGCGCGAAGTCGAGACGCGACACGTACGGCTCACTGCCGTGCGCGAGAACGTCGAATCCGCAGTACGCCGTGAAGTGCTGGGGGCAGGTGTAATACAGCAGCGGGTCGTCGATCGCGAGGGTCACGATGGTCGCCTCGTCGAATCCCACCCACTTGTGCGGGTTGTTCATGTCCGAGGTGTCGGTGATGACGTACGCCCAGGACGTCTCCGAACCCGTACCGGCCGTGGTGGATACGGCGATGTGCGGCGGGTTCTCCTTGTTGGTGGACTTCGCGAATCCCTCGAACTCGTTGATGTTGCGGCCGTCGTGCGCTACCACCACGCGGGCGCCCTTCGCAGCGTCGTGACTCGAGCCACCGCCGACGGAGATGATCGAGTCGCACTTCTCCTTCTGGTAGAGCGCGGCCGCCTCCATGACGTTGTAGTCCTTGGGGTTCGACTCGACCTTGTCGTAGAGCACGACCTCGACGCCCTGGTACTCGATCTTGCCGACCAGTTCCTCGATGATGCCCGAGCCGCGCAGGCCGGTGGTCATGAGCAGGGTCCTCTTGAATCCGAGGTTCTTCGCCTCGACACCGATGATGTCGTGGGCGCCCACTCCCATCAGCGCCCGCGGGAACGGGTGGAATTCCTTGATGGGGAAGTCCCAGATCTGGTTGAGCTCGATGGCCATGGCCGTCTCCTCGATTAGTCGATGTCGGATCTGAAAGGTTGTGGAAGGTGACACTGACGATGTGATCGGCGTCTCACCTGAGAATCACTGTGACGCAGTTCGGGCTCGAGTCACAGACCTGCGGGGCCGAACCGTCCGACCGCGGGGCACAAACTGCCCGAACGGACAGGTGCGGCCGGGACGAACCGGAGGGGGCGGCACTCGATACGCTGTCCATTCCGCGCGGAGTCCACCCGCTAGGCAAAAACTAGAACCTGTTCTATATTTGGAGCAGGCAAGCGAGCGTTCCGGCGCCGCGAGGTACGGAAGGACTGCACACACGATGACGACTGTCGAGGTGCCGCACAGCACACGATCGGTGGTGCTCACCGTCTCGGGCGTGGTCGAGGAAACCCCCGACTCCCTGTCGCTGGTCTTCGACGTCCCGGCAGAACTCGCCGACAAGTTCGCGTACAAGCCGGGACAGTTCCTCACCCTGCGCATACCCAGCGACCGCACGGGCTCGGTCGCCCGGTGCTACTCCCTGGCCAGCTCACCGTTCACCGACGGCGCCCCCAAGGTCACCGTCAAGCGGACGGCCGAGGGCTACGGGTCCAACTGGCTCTGCGACAACGTCGCCGTCGGCGACACCCTCGAGGTCCTCCCCCCGTCGGGTGTGTTCACCCCCAAGTCACTGGACCACGACTTCCTGCTGTTCGCCGCGGGCAGTGGGATCACCCCGGTGATCTCGATCCTCAAGGCCGCCCTCACCGAGGGGTCCGGCAAGGTCGTCCTCCTCTACGCCAACCGCGACGAGAAGTCCGTCATCTTCGCGGAGGAACTCCGCGCCCTCGCGGGCCGGTATCCATCGCGCCTCGTGTCCATCCACTGGCTCGAGACGGTCCAGGGCCTGCCCGGTGTCGATCAGCTCGCCTCCGCCGTTGCGCCCTACCTCGGGCACGAAGCATTCATGTGCGGGCCGGCGCCGTTCATGGACACGATCCACAAGGCTCTCGCCGACGCCGGGATGCCGCGCAGCCAGGTTCACGCCGAAGTGTTCAACTCCCTCGCCGGTGACCCGTTCCGCGACGCCGACGTCGTGGAGGTCACCGAGGACGAGGCCGCCGACGCCGCCACCGTGGAGGTGGAACTCGACGGCGAGATCCACAACCTGAGCTGGCCGCGCAAGCAGACCCTCGTCGACATCATGCTGGCCGAGGGAATCGACGTGCCCTACTCCTGCCAGGAAGGCGAGTGCGGGTCGTGCGCGTGCACCGTGCTCGAGGGCAAGGTCGAGATGGAGAACAGCGAGATCCTGGACCCCGAGGACATCGAGAGCGGTTACATCCTGGGCTGCCAGGCCCGGCCGGTCACCGACCACCTCAAGATCGAATTCTGAGGCACCTCACCCGAGTCGGCCGAACCCGACGACCGCGGAGTCGGTCGACCAGTCCACGGTGTGGACCCTGATGCGCCCGAACTCGTTGCCGCCGACCGTCGTAGCCGTGTCTCCGTCGACGGCGACGACGATGTTGGTGTGCTGGCCGACCCAGCTACTGTTGTCGTAGAGCACCACGTCCCCCACGGTCGGGCGATATCCGGCACCGACCTGCTCGAACCGGGACTGCGACTCGTAGTACTCCCGCAGCGTGTAGACACCGGGAATCCGCCAGTGCCCGGAATTCGGATTCGACAACGGCTGCCCGGCCTCCCGCATGATCCAGCTGACGAAGTCCGCGCACCAGGGTTCCTCGACCCCCTCGGAGAAGAAGGTTCCCGGCCGCTGCCTCCCGTGCTCGGTTTCGAGCAGTCCGACGATTCTCGCCTGCTGCGGCGACAATGCGGTCGTGTCGACGGCGGGGAAGTCCGCGGTGTCCCACGGCAGGTAGCGGTCCGGCGCCAGCCACAGCACCCCTCCCGCCGCAACGGCGATCATTGCCGCGACCGCTGCGAGGACCCACCCGAGACGACGCCGGCGACGAGTGGGAGCGGGAGCAGTCACGCCACCGAATGTAGCGGGAATCCGGTCACCGCATCGCGCGGTAACCCGCACGCTCCTCCGCGGTCAGATGCTCGCACGCGTACGTCAGGGCGGTGCGGCCCATCGCCGCGGCGTGCCGGTCGAGGAAACCAGTGAGGAGGCCACGGTCCACCCGCTTGCCGACCTCACGCAACATCCAGCCGGTCGCCTTCTGGGTGAGGTCGCGGCGGTCACCGAGAACACGCTCCGCCACCTCGAGCGTCGTGGACGCGTCGCCGTGCCGGATGAATCCGAACGTGGCGAGCAGCGCGACGCGCCGCCGCCAGAGGTCGTCGTCGGCGGCCAGGTCGAACACCAGATCTCGCGGCCGGTCGTACAGCCACGCGCCCAGGATCCGGTCGGAAGACGCATCCACCAGGTCCCAGTTGTTCACCCGCCCGCGCATCACCAGGTCGAGGTAGAAGGACGCGATCTTCTCGCGCAGGCCGTCGTCGCCGGCCTTGCTCGCCCGGTCGAACTGCGCAACGAGCACCAGTAGCCCCGCCAGCCGGTGCTCGTGCACGGGACTGTCGAGCAGCACCGTAACCTCCGGCAGATCCAGATCGGGATGTGCGCGAACAACGCTGCGCGTCGCGGGAACTCGCACGCCGATGAAGACGTCGCCCTCCCCGTACTCCCCCGGACCGGTCTTGAAGAATCGTGCCAGATTCACGGCGTCGGTCTCGTTCGACAACTCCGCGAGTGCGCGCTTCACGTCGTCTGCAATGGAAGTCACGAACGCACTGTCCCACACGAGACCGACAGTCGACCCGACGAACGGGGCCAAGGTCACGAAACATGCTCTGACCTGCGGTTCACGTTATCCGAATGCAACGGTGCAAGTATTGATCGGGCGGTCAATCAGGCGTGTACTCGAGGTGGACACAATCCGCTTTCGAGGAGGTTGGACATGAGATCGTGGAGTCGTATGCAAGATGTGGTGGCGATCGTGATCGGCGCCTTCGCGGCACTCTCGCCGCTGTGGCTCGACACCAACAACGCCGCGATGTGGTCACTCATCGTGCTCGGTGTGCTGGTGGCCCTCTCCGGTCTCGTCCACATGAGCCGCCCGGAGATGACTGTGGCCGAGTATGCGATGGCCGTCTTCGGAGTGCTGTTGTTCCTCTCCCCGTGGGTGATGAACTTCGACGCATTCACGGGCGCGTCATGGACCGCATGGGTCGTCGGTGTACTGACAGTCGTCGTGGCTGTCACAGGAATGCCGGTGATGAGTTCCCGGATGCACGGACACGGAGGGTTGGCGACACATCACTGATCTGTGAACCATCAGCACCGAGAACATCCGATTCGGGCGGGGCGCAGGCTTACGGCCTGCGCCCCGCCGTTCACGTCCGGAAAGGCCCATGCCAGCACCTCATCTCGGTAAGCCCGGTGGCCCCCAACCGCGGAAAGGCCGGCGGCGGCGCAGCGCGAAGATCGACGGCGACGCCCGGGAACTGATTCTCGACGCCGCCGAATCCCTCATCGCCGTACACGGATTCGATGCCACGTCCACCGCATCGATCGCCTCTGCCGCGCACGTCCCGAAAGGACTGGTGTTCTACTACTTCCCCACCAAGACCGATATCCTCCTGGCGCTGCTCTCCGAAAGACTGCCGACCGAACCCTTCGGCGACGTGAGCCCCCTGGTGACCCCGGGCGACCCCGCCGCCAGCCTCGTGAACCTCGACGCCGCCCTGAATCTGCGCGATCACCACTCGTCGGTGATGCGCGTGATCATCTGGCGTGAGGCCGAGACCCACCCGGACGTCCGCGCCCACCTGCGGCGGTTCCGCGACTACCTCAGCGACATCACCGAGCGACTACTCCAGGCCAGTTCGCCGTATCCCGTGCAACCCGGAACCCTCCGGGCATGCGCGACGGCATGGGTGGCCGCGATGTTCTCCGTCGCGGGCAACGACCGCCTGCACGACCTCGACGACCTGCCGAGGCGGCACGGCGAGGAACTCGACAACGTCGCACGGGTAGTGGCGGCCGGGATGGTTCAGCTCGGCTGAGCACGTCCCGCCGAGAGCAGCTGACCGGCGGGAAACGCCTCCGCGCTCGCAGGCAGACGTCCGGGCCTGCCGCTGAGGAACACCTCGACGGCGCCCTCCCCCGTGCTCGGACGGTTCAGCGCATCGATGCGGCGGAGGGTCTGCGCCGCGACCGCCTCCGCGCTGTCGAACAGCCGCACCCCGGCAGGGAGCTGCGCCGCGATCTCGTCGGCCACCAGCGGGTAATGGGTGCAGCCCAGCACCACCCCGCCGACGTCGCGGGGTGTGCGCTCCACGGCAGAGGCGATGGCCGCGGTGGCAGCGTCCCGCTCGCCGCGGTCGATGGCCTCGGCGAGACCGTGGCACGCGACACCCACCACGGAGCTGCCGTTGCCGAACTTCTCGATCAGATCGGCCTGGTACCGGCTCGCCGTCGTCGCCGCGGTCGCCCAGACGGCCACGGACGGACAGGCGGCGGCCGCCGGCTTGATCGCCGGGACCGTGCCGATCACAGGAACCTGCGGTCCGACGAACTCCCGGACGTGGTCGAGCGCGGTGACGCTCGCCGTGTTGCACGGCAGCACGATCACCTCGGCACCGCGGTCGAGGCTGCGCTGCACGGTCGCGAGAACACGGTCGATCACCCACTGTTCCGGCTTGGGACCCCACGGGGCCCCGTCCGGATCCAGAGCGAGAATCAGATTCAGGTCGGGTCGCAACTTGCGCAGCCACGCCGCCGTCGGCAGCATGCCGAGACCCGAGTCGATGAGCGCAACAATCACCCGGAGAATCTATCGCGCCGCCGCCCGGCGCCCTACGCCGACGCGGCCTCGAGGACCTCGGCGATCGGAGTTCCCGCCGCGATCTTGCCCCGCATCTTCATGACGCCCCCGGCCATTCCGCCGCCGACGACACCGGCCAGGATGCCGTCCCGCTCGTAGTAGGCGAGGAACTTGCGGCCGTCGTCCTTGATCACGTGCACCTCGTCGGTGGCCGCGACCGTGCCGAGCGCCTGGATCTTGACGTCGTACTGGTCGCTCCAGAAGTACGGCACCTGCGCGGCGGGATTCTCGTCGCCGGTCCCGGTCAGCGCGCCGGCGAGAATCTTGGCCTGCTCGCCCGCATTGCTCCAGTGTTCGACGCGCTTGCGCCCGCCCACCTGCAACTGCCATGCGGCCACGTCCCCGACCGCCCACACGTGCGGGACCGCCGTGCGTCCCACGCCGTCGCACACCACACCGTTGTCCAGTTCGACACCCGAGCCGTCGAGCCACGCGGTGACCGGCACCGAGCCGACACCGATCGCGACGACGTCGACCTCCACCTCGCTTCCGTCACCGAGAACGGCCCCCGTGACCCGGTCGGTACCCACCAGCGAGGTGAGTCCCACCCCGGCCCGGAGGTCGACCCCCTCGTTGGCATGCAGGCGGGCGACGAGGCCTCCGATCTTCTCGCCGAGCACGGACGCCAGCGGCGTCGGCTGCGGCTCCACCAGCACCACGTCGAGGCCGCCGGCCCGCATGCTCGCCGCCAGTTCGCAGCCGATGAACCCCGCCCCGACGATCAGTGCGCGCTTGCCCTCGGCGAGATCCCCGCGCAGCGCCAGGCTCTCGTCGATGGAACGGAGGACGTGGACGCCGGCGAGGTCCGGCAGTCCCGGGATCCGACGCGGCACGAGACCGGTGGCGATCACCAGTTCGTCATAGCCGAGTTCGGCGCCGTCGGCGAGTCTCAGGATGCGGGATTCCGTGTCCACCGACGCCGCCTCGACACCGAGACGCAGTTCGATGTTCTTCTCGTCGAAGAACTCACGCGGCTTGAGGGTGGTGTCGCTCTTCTCCCCGCGCATCACTTCCTTCGACAGCGGCGGGCGATCGTAGGGAAGGTGCGGTTCACCGCCGAGAAGAACCAGGTCGCCGTCGTATCCGGCCCGCCGGAGTTCCTCGGCGGTACGCAGACCGGCCAGGCCCGCTCCGACTATCACAATTCTCTGCACGCGACCACATTATGCGCTTCGCGCCCGTGAGTACTTATTAACCGCCCGCGGTTGACAAGTACTCACGGGTCAGAGGTCGGCGATGGCCTCCAGCGGCCGGGTGCGGGCGGCGCGGCTCGCCGGCCACAGGGCCGCGAGCACACCCACCACACCGGATCCGAGGAGCATCGCGACGACCTGCCCCCACGGCACCGTCACCTGGTCGAGCCCCTGATCTTTCAGGGTGCTCACGAAGCCCCAGCCGAACGCGATGCCGAGCAGCACTCCGACGGCCGCGCCGAACACCGCGATGAGCATCGACTCCAGGTAGATCGTGCGACGCATCTGGGACCGCTGCATTCCGACCGCGCGGAGCATGCCGATCTCCCGCCGGCGTTCCACCACCGACAGCGCGAGGGTGTTGATGATGCCGAGGATCGCGATCACGACGGCGAGGGCGAGCAGGCCGTAGAGGATCGCGAGCAGCGTGTCGATCTGCTGACCCTGCGTTCCCTTGAACTGGTCCCGGTCCTGGACCTGCACCACGACGAACTGCTTGGTCGCCGATTCGAGGTCGGTGCGCAGCTGTGCCTGGTCGGTGCCCGGTTTCGCGTCGATGAGGACCGCCAGATCGGGGATTGTCGCGGCGGGCATGACCTGGCGGTACACCTCGTCCGACACGAGCCAGTCACCCACCAGCTGGTTGTCCTCGAACACACCCGTCACCTCGGCGTCGACGACCTTCCCGTCGGCGCTCGTCATCGGGACCGTCGTCCCGAGCGTCCAGCCCTTCTTCGCGGCCGTCGTCTGCGACACGATGAGGTGGTTGCCGGTCAGGTCGGCACCGCCCTCGACGAGCTTGTAGTCGAGGACCCCGTCGAGCGGTCCGTCCAGCGACGCACCCTGCTGCTGCTCGTCGTCGACCGTCACCGACACCGGGTGCAGGGCGACGGCGCTCTGCACATCGTCGAGGTTCCGCACGGCCCGCGCCGCGCCGCTGGGCACTCCGATCTGATTGGGACCGGTGAGCACGTAGTCGGCGGACACACCCGAGTCGACGAGCTGGTTGACGCTGGCCTTCGCGGACGCACCGAACACGCCGATCACGGACACGAGCATCAGACCCAGCGTCAGTGCGAACGCGGTGGCGGCGGTGCGGCGCGGATTCCGCACCGCATTGGTGCGGGCGAGGCGCCCGACCGAACCGAACGGCTTTGCCAGCACCGCACCGAGCGCCCCGACGATCGGCCGGGACAGCGCGGGAGCGGCGAACAGGACGGCCAGGATCAGACCGAGTGCGCCGGCACCGACGACGGCGGCCGCACCGCCACCCGTGCCGCGGGAGCCGATCACGAGTCCGACGACACCGAGAACACCGAGCACGGCGCCGGCGATGGTGCGTAGGTGCAACGAGTCCCCGGTGGATGCGAATTCTTCGCGCATGGCGGCGACCGGCGGAACCTTGGACGCGCGGCGGGCGGGTGCGTACGCGCTGACCGTCGTCACCACGACACCGACGACGAGGGCGATGAGGATCGTGCGCGGCCCCACCTGGAGGGGGCCCTCGGGCAGTCCGACGTCGAACGCGTTCAGCAGTGCCCGCAGTCCGTAGGCGAGTCCGACGCCGGCGGCGATACCGATCGCACTGCCGATGACGCCGACCACGAGGGCCTCGAAGACCACGGAGCGTCCTACCTGCTTGCGGCTGGCGCCGATCGCTCGGAGCAGCGCCAGTTCGCGCAGCCGCTGCGCGACGATCATCGAGAACGTGTTGTAGATGATGAACGTGCCGACGAGCAGGGCGATCGCACCGAACGCGAGGAGGAAGTAGTTGATGAAGCTCAGCGCCTCCGTCACCTGCGCCTTGGTCTCCTCGCGCACCTCGTCGCCGGTCTGGACCTTCACGTCGGGGAGGGCCGTGGCGATCTCGTCGCGCAGCTCGGACTGGGAGAGGCCGGTGCCGGCCACGTCGATGTACTCGACGTGCTTGCCGTCGGTGAACAGTTCGCGGGCCTGCGAGTCGACGAACGTGGCGCCGATGAATCCACCGGTCTCGTTGCCGGTGTCGTAGATGCCGGAGACGGTCACGTCGATCATTCCTCGTGCGGGCACGAGGACCTTGGTGGTGTCGCCGACCGCCAGATGCGCCCGTTCGGCGGCACTCGCGTTGACGGCGATCTGACCGACCTGCGCGGGCGGTGCGCCCTGCAGGTACTCGTCGGGTTCACCGAGAGCCTGGCCCGGCGGCAGGTACGACTCGCCGATGCTCGGCGCACCCCCGGTCTGGACGGCGGCGCCGTCGGAGTCGATGAGGACGATCTGCCCGCTGACGGACGGTGCCACCGCGCGCACTCCGTCGAGCGCGGTGATGGTGTCGATGTCGGCGAGCGGAACTCCGCTGGAGTTGCGCTCCTCGGTCGAGACCCGGACGTCGACGCCTTGCGCGGTGTTCTCGAAGATCGAGTCGAACGTCTTCTGAAGAGTGTCGGTGAAGACGAAGGAACCGGCGACGAATGCGGTGCCGAGCACCACGGACAGCACCGTCAGGGCCAGCCGGACCTTGTGTGCCGCCAGGTTGCGCAGCGACACCTTGCGCATCGGAGCGCTGGATGTGGACGCCATGCGGTCAGACCGCCGCGTCGGACGCGAGGGCGTGGGCGGGCTCGTCGAGTCGCTTCATCGTGTCGAGGACCGAATCGGCCGTCGGCTCGCGCAGTTCGTCGACGATCTTGCCGTCGGCGAGGAAGACCACCCGGTCGGCGTACGCCGCCGCGCGGGGATCGTGCGTGACGATGACGACGGTCTGGTGGAACTCGTCGACCGCTGCCCGCAGGATCGACAGCACCTCACCCGAGGACTTCGAGTCGAGATTGCCCGTCGGCTCGTCGCCGAAGATGATCTCCGGCTGCCCGGCCAGCGCGCGGGCACACGCCACCCGCTGCTGCTGACCGCCGGACAGTTCACCGGGGCGGTGCTCGAGACGGTCCTGCAGTCCGAGCTTGGTGAGCACGTTCTCGAGCCACGCGGCGTCCGGCTTACGGCCCGCGATGTCCAGCGGCAGGGTGATGTTCTCGATGGCCGTCAGCGTCGGCACCAGGTTGAACGCCTGGAACACGAAGCCGATCCGGTCGCGGCGCAGCTGTGTCATCTGCTTGTCGGTCAGCGTCGTCAGCTCGGTGTCGCCGATGAGGACCGAACCCGAACTGGCCGAGTCGAGGCCGGCCAGGCAGTGCATCAGCGTCGACTTGCCGGAACCGGACGGACCCATGATCGCGGTGAACTCACCACGGGCGAACTCCGCGGATACCGCGCTGAGCGCGTGGACCTGGGTGTCGCCGGTGCCGTACGTCTTGGACAGCTCGACAGCACGGGCAGCGACAGCGTGGGCATGCGTGCTCATGATCGCCTTTCGTCATTCCTCTTGTGGCGGTCCGGCCCCGTGGTGACGGGCCGGGACGGTGCACGCGCGGTGCACTCCTCCATCTTGTCGACACCCGCGACTGCCCGCCATCAGGGACCACCCTGATCTTCGGTCTGCGAGGCCGTGATCTCGGACACGGAGACCGGCGCGGAAACGCCCACGACGGCATAGCCGAACTGGGAGAATTCCGGTATCGCCGGTGCGAAGGAGAAGCCTCATGGCCATCGAACCCCCCACACCCCGGGCGGGATCGCGGTTCCTCGACGCGTTCCTGCAATCACCGTTCGCCGGCCTCGCGCCGTGGATCGTGATGTCGCTGCTGTCCGGCCCCGGACGGTTCGAGGAATCGGTCGCGACCGCACTCGGCTTGTCGATCCTGTTCCTAGTCCTCGGCCACCGCCGCGGCGGAACCCTCAAACCCCTCGAAGTGTTCGACATCCTCTATTTCGGCTGCCTCGCCGTGATCGGACTGTTCGCCTCCGACGACCTGATCACGTGGCTGGAGAAGTGGTCGGGCGAGATGTCGAGCCTGGCGCTGGTCGCGTTCGCGTTCGGCTCGCTGCTGCTGCGCAATCCGTTCACTCTCCCGTACGCGAAAGAGACGACACCCGAGGAGTATTGGACCTCGCCGCTGTTCCTCAAGGTCAACCAGCTCATCACGCTGGTGTGGGCACTGTCCTTCACGGTATCGGCGGCGTCCGGGCTCTACGGCGACCTGGTCCTCGACCAGCCGGACAATTTCTGGACGGGCTGGATCATCCCGATCGGGGCGTTGCTCTTCGCCCTCTCCTTCACCGAGTGGTATCCGGACGTCGCGAGCGCGCAGGCGCCGCGGGAGCCCGGAGAACCGGAGGAGGTGCCACCGCCCCTCGTCAAACTGTTCGACTTCCTGCCGCCGTTCGTGGTCGGCGTGGGGATCGCGATGCTCGTCACCGACAACGACCCCGACTGGCTGGGCATCACTCTGATCGTGGTCGGCGCCATCGGCACCGCCGCGCTGCGACGCGCGGACGCACAGAGCCGAAGCAGTTCGGCCGCGTGAGGCAAAACGTCACTGATCGGATCACCGGCTACTAGCCTGATGTGACTGACGTCACAGACGAGAGGTGGGCGCATGTCGGACGCCGACAACGAGATCATCTTCGACCGACTCGCGCACTGGGCGCAGGTCCGCCCGGACGACGTCGCCGTGCAGTTCCAGGGCACCGAATACACGTGGTCCGGCTGGCACGATCGGATCCTGCACGTCGCGGGAGCCTTGGCGGAAGGCGGAATCGGGCAGGGTGACACCGTCGCGTTCGTCGACAAGAACCACCTGTCCTGCCTCGAGGTCACCTATGCCGCCTCCCTCCTCGGCGCGGCGGCCGCGGTCCCGAACTGGCGACTGGCCGGCGAGGAACTCGACTACGTGATCAACGATTCCCGCGCACGAATCCTGTTCGTGGGCAACGAGTTCCTCCAACAGGTCATGGCGCTGCGCGACCGGTTGACCGGTATCGAGCAGATCGTCACCGTCGGCGGGGAGCACGACGAGTTCGAGCCGTGGCTCGCCGAGGCGTCCGTCCTGGCGTCGGCGCCGGAGGTGGCCGTCGACGCCACCGCGCTGATCCTCTACAGCTCGGGAACCACAGGCAGGCCCAAGGGCGTACAGCTGACCCACCGCAACCTGATCGCCCACAGCAACGCCGTGCTCGACATCCTGCCCGCGCGCCACGACGACTGCCTCCTCGTCGCCATGCCGCTGTTCCACGTCGGCGGGAGTTGCTACGCGATCATGGGTGTGCACGCCGGCGCCCGATGCCATTTCACCCGGGAGGCCGACGCACCGTCCCTGTTCGCCGGTCTCGCGGCGGGCGCGAACATCGCGTTCCTCGTGCCGCCGGTGATCGCCGGAGTGCTCGCCGCGGGCGAGCGGGCGGTGGCCGCGTTCGCTGCGCTGCATCGCATCACATACGGCGCCGCACCGATGCCGTTGCCGTTGCTGCGCAGCGCGCTCGCCGCCTGGCCGGAGACGGAGTTCGTCCAGGTCTACGGAATGACCGAGTGCGCGGGGGTGGTCACCGCCCTACTTCCGGAGGTGCACCGCGACGAGGCGCAGGAGGCGAGGATGGCGTCGGCCGGGCAGCCCATCCCCGGTGTCGAGATGCGCATCGTGGACCCGGCCACCACCGAGGACGTCTCCCCCGGCGAGACGGGGGAACTGTGGTGGCGAACGGAGCAGCGCACGCCCGGGTACCTCGGCAAGCCCGAGGCGACGGCAGAGGCCGTCACGGCCGACGGCTGGTTGCGCAGCGGCGACATGGGCCGGGCGGACGCCCACGGTTTCGTGTTCATCGAGGACCGGCTGAAGGACATGATCATCACCGGCGGTGAGAACGTCTACTCGCCCGAGATCGAACGGGTGCTGGTCGAGCACCCGGCCGTGGCCGAGGTGGCGGTGATCGGCGTTCCGGACGACCACTGGGGCGAGACCGTGAAGGCCGTCGTCGTGCCCGTGGCGGGGACGAGTATCGAACCGGACGAGCTGATCCACTACACCCGTCAGCGGCTGGCGAAGTTCAAGTGCCCGACGACGGTCGACGTCGTCGACCTCATGCCACGCAACCCCACCGGCAAGATCCTCAAACGGGAACTGCGCGCACCGTACTGGAAGGACCGCGCCCACAAGCTCGTGTGAGCGGCGGCCATACTGGGACCGTGACCGTTCGATGCCCCTGCCTGCTCGGTGAACCGTACGACGAGTGCTGCGGGAGGTACCACCGCGGCGAGGCGAAGGCGCCCACGGCCGAGCGTCTCATGCGATCGCGGTTCAGCGCATTCGCCGTCCTGGATGCCGACTACCTACTCGCGACGTGGCATCCGAGCACCCGGCCCGGGACTCTGGAACTCGATCCCGATCAGCGGTGGACCCGCCTGGACATCCTGGGCACGACGGCCGGCGGACTGCTCGACACCACCGGCACCGTCGAGTTCCGCGCGCACTACGTGCTGGACGGCCGGCGCGAATCGCTGCACGAGAACAGCCGATTCGTCCGGGAGGACGGCGACTGGCTGTACCTGGACGCGATCGCGACGCCACGCGGCGGGCTCCCGCGCCTCTGATCGGCTCCGGCTTACGATCGGAGCATGATCAACCACCGGATCGGTCCCTTCGCCGTGTTCACCGCCTGCTCGCTGGCTGCCCTGACGCTCTCCGGATGCTCGGAGTCGAACTCCGCCAGCAGTGTGGCGGCGACGTCACCGGCCGCGGCCACCACGAGCAGCGCCCTCGAACCCGAGACGGCGCCGATCCCGACCGACGCCTCCCCGAAGTCGTCCGCGGCGTCCGACGCGGCGAAGCTCACGGTCACCGACGTCCGCGTGGGCGAGCACGACGGATTCGACCGCGTGGTGTACGAACTGGGCGGCAAGGGCACACCGGGCTGGCGGGTGCAGTACGTGGACGAGGCCGTCCAGGACGGCAGCGGCAAGACGATCCCGGTGGCGGGCAACGGCATCCTGCAGGTGCAGATCGACGGTTCGGCGTACCCGTTCGACAGCGACGTGGAGGGGTATTCGGGCCCGAACCCGGTGCCCGGGGTTCCCGGCGGGACGGTGACGGAGGTCAACGGCGCGCTCGTGTTCGAAGGCGTCACCCAGTCGTTCATCGGCGTCACACAGCCGGATCGCCCGTTCACGGTGTCGACCCTGTCCGGTCCGACCAGGGTGGTCGTCGACGTCGCGAAATAACCGCGCGCGGCTTGACCTCGAGTTAAGTCGAGGTTCTACCGTCGTGTCATACCCCGGCTCTACCGTGGGGGGATAGCGACAGGAGGCCGCTGGCATGAGCATGGAAGTCACGGCGTGGAACGCGATGTACAACGCGATGCACGCTCAAGAGGATCGTCGACCCTTCTCCCGCACGACGTTGCGGCGGATAGCCCGGTTCGCCCTGCCGCACCGTCGTAGCCTCGGATGGTATCTGCTGCTCAGCGTCGTGACGGCGGCACTGGCCGTGGCCACTCCGGTGCTGGCCGGCCGCGTCGTCAACGCGATCGTCGAGGGCGACGCGGTGTCCGTCGTCGTGCGCCTCGCGGCGCTCATCGCAGTCATCGCAGTCCTCGAATCCGCACTCGCCCTGTGGACGCGGTGGCTGTCCGCGAGCATCGGCGAGAACCTGATCCTCGACCTGCGGACCGCCGTGTTCGACCACGTGCAGCGGATGCCGATCGCCTTCTTCACCCGCACCCGCACCGGCGCGCTGGTCAGTCGCCTCAACAACGACGTGATCGGGGCGCAGCGCGCGTTCAGCGACACCCTGTCCGGGGTGGTGTCCAACCTGGTCACGCTCGGTATCACGCTCATCGTGATGGTCGGGATCTCCTGGCAGATCACCCTCTTCGCACTACTACTGCTGCCAATCTTCGTCCTGCCCGCCCGCAGGATGGGCGCGCGGCTCGCGCAACTCAATCGTGAGGCGGCCAACCACAACTCGGTGATGAGCACCCAGATGACCGAGCGGTTCTCGGCTCCCGGCGCCACCCTCGTCAAGCTGTTCGGCCGCCCGGCCGAGGAGTCCGCGGAATTCGCGGTCCGCGCCCGACGAGTGCGGAACATCGGGGTCCGCACGGCAATGCTCCAGTCGGTGTTCGTCACCGCGCTCACGCTCGTCTCGGCGCTCGCGCTGGCGCTCGTCTACGGCCTGGGCGGGTTCTACGCGCTGCGGGGACAACTCGACGCGGGCGCCGTCGTCGCCATGGCCATGCTGCTGACCCGGCTGTACTCGCCCCTCACCGCCCTGGCCAGCGCACGCATGGACGTGATGAGCGCGCTGGTGAGTTTCGAGCGTGTCTTCGAGGTCCTCGACCTGAAGCCGTTGATCGCGGAGAAGCCCGACGCCGTCGCGGTGCCCGAGGGGCCCGTGTCGGTGGAGTTCGACTCCGTGGAATTCGCGTATCCGTCGGCCGACAAGGTGTCGCTGGCGTCGCTCGAGGAGGTCGCGACCCTCGACACCCGCGGCGGCGTCGAGGTGCTGCACCGACTGTCGTTCCGCGCCGAACCCGGGCAGATGGTCGCGCTGGTGGGGTCGTCCGGGGCCGGCAAATCCACCATCGCCCAACTGGTCCCCCGGCTCTACGACGCCGACGCGGGCTCGGTGAAACTCGGCGGGGTGGACGTGCGAGACCTGACCGCCGACTCCGTGCGGGCCACCGTCGGCATGGTGACGCAGGACGGGCACCTCTTCCACGACACCGTGCGGGCCAACCTCCTGCTCGCCCGTCCCGGCGCCACTCCGGCGGAACTCGCGGAGGTCCTGGAACGGGCGCGGCTCACCGAATTGGTCGCCGCCCTGCCCGACGGCCTCGACACGGTGGTCGGCGAACGCGGCTACCGGCTGTCCGGGGGAGAACGTCAGCGGTTGACCATCGCGCGACTACTGCTCGCGCACCCGCGGGTCGTCATCCTCGACGAGGCCACGGCGCATCTCGACTCCACGTCCGAGGCAGCCGTCCAGGAAGCTCTCGGCGAGGCCCTCGCCGGCCGCACGGCCGTGGTGATCGCGCACCGGTTGTCGACCGTCCGCGCGGCGGACCTGATCCTCGTCGTCGAGGCCGGGCGCATCGTCGAACGCGGCACCCACACCGAACTGCTCGCCGCCGGTGGCCGGTACGAGGAGCTGTACCGCACTCAGTTCGACACGCATGCTCCGCGTGCTTCGGACACGGGCACGGTGTCGTCCCCGGCTCTCACCGAGGTGCTGCGGTGAGTCTGCGAATGGCGGAGAGGGGCAGGCCGATCCAACTCGGGCGGTTCCTGGCCTCGTACACGGTCTCGTACACGGCCTTGTCGAGTTCGTAGGCGCGGAGCAGCGCCGCCGCCGCACGGGGATCGGTGCCCGACACCGAGGTATAGCCGTCGCAGAAGGCGTCGGCGTTGCGCTGGGCCCATTCCCGCGCACGGAAGTCCCGCTGCGACGCGGCCCCCTTCGCTCCCATCGGCACCGAATCGGCCAGCAGGTGGTGGGCGGCGTAGTCGAAGGAACGCAGCATCCCCGCGACGTCCCGCAGTGGACTGTCCGGCTCCCGGCGCTCGTCGAGCGTCTTGGCCGGCTCTCCTTCGAAGTCGATGAGCAGCCATCGCTCCGGCGTCCGCAGCACCTGACCGAGATGGAGGTCGCCGTGGATTCGCTGGACAGTGGTGGCGCCCAGCGCCTCCGCCTCGGCGAACTTGTCCCGTACAGCGCCGGCCACCTCGTGCAACTCGGGGACGATCGAGGTGGCGACCTCCAGCCTGCGGGTCATCGCCTCCACGGTCGTCGACGCGACCTGTCGTTGCTGCGCACCGAGTTCACGCGCCAGGGTGGCGTGCACCTCGGCGACGGCGGCGCCCATGCGATGGGCCTCACCGGCGAAGTCGGTTCCCAACTCCGCGGCGTGGAGGTCGGCTTCGATCAGGAGGTCGCGGACGCTGCCGAGCGCCATGCTCCACCCGTCGGCGGAGTTGGCTTCGAAGTCCTGCACCATGGCGAGGGTGGTCGGCACACCCGCCACGTCGGTTTCCATCCACGCCCGCAGCGTCGCCACGTATTCACTGCCGGCGGCAGACAGAGCGAGGTGCAGTTCCACGTCGGGGTTCACACCGGGTGTGACCAGACGGAAGATCTTGAGCAGAAGCTTCTCCCCCAGCACGACCGACGTGTTCGACTGCTCCGCACCGAGCGTCCGGCCGCGCAGTCCCGGCTCGATCACCGCGCCCGGCACCGTCTTCAACTGCACCGGCCCGGACCCTTCGGCCTCGGCCAGCAGGTCGGCGTACAGCGTGATGACCTCGGCGTCGTGCAGTCCGTCGTACGCGATCATGGTGTTCCCGTCGCTGTCCGGCAACGCCCACGGCTCAAGGTCCTCCGGCAGGTGACTGCGGAACCCCAGCGGTATCTGGTACACCTGCGGCGGCCCGGCCTCGAATTCCACCGTCACCAGGAGATGCTCCACCGAGAATCCGAAGACCGCGGTCAGCGGGTGGCGCAGCAGGATCCGCACCGCCGAGATGGTGTTGCCCTTGGCGGCGAACCACCGCCGGTCCGGCAGCCACTCGACCAGTTGCCGCTCGAGGGTGGCGTCGGGAATGCGTTCACTGGTGGGTTCGTTCACGGTTGCACCGCCTGTTCCGCTTCGCTACTGACCGGATGTCCGCTGACCGCACCGCCGGATTTGGGATCCGGTTGCAGCGCGAACCAGAAGAAGCCGTGACCGGGCAGTGTGATCATGTACCCGTTGTCCGCGATGGCGGGGAAGGGCACGGAGCCGGTGAGCTCCACCGGGATTCGGCCGGCGAACTCGGTGAGATCCAGGATCACCGCCTGAGGGAACCTGGACAGGTTGTTGACGCACAGGATGACGTCGCTGTACGGGCGTTCCGCACTCGGCGGCGTCTCGCGCACGTAGGACAGTATGGCCGGGTTCGCGCTGCCGAGCTCGGTGAAGGACGCCGTCCCGAACGCCGGATGCTGTTTGCGGACCTGGATCAGCCGCCGGGTCCAGTGCAGCAACGAGTTGGTCGAGTTCATCTGCGCCTCGACGTTCACCGACTGGTACCCGTAGGTGGGATCCATGATGACGGGCAAGTACATTCGCGCCGGGTCGGCCCGGGAGAAGCCGGCGTTGCGGTCGGGCGTCCATTGCATCGGCGTCCGCACCGAGTCGCGGTCGCCGAGCCAGATGTTGTCGCCCATGCCGATCTCGTCGCCGTAGTAGAGGACGGGTGACCCCGGCAGGCTCAGGAGCAGCGCCGTGAACAGTTCGAGCTGGTTGCGGTCGTTCTCCAGCAATGGCGCGAGACGTCGCCGGATGCCGATGTTCGCCTTCATCCGGGGATCCTGCGCGTACTCGGAATACATGTAGTCGCGCTCCTCGTCGGACACCATCTCGAGCGTCAGCTCGTCGTGGTTCCGGAGAAAGATTCCCCACTGGCACGAGCTCGGAATCGGTGGTGTCTGAGCGAGAATCTCGGAGATCGGGAAGCGGTTCTGCCGCCGGACGGCCATGAAGATGCGGGGCATCAGCGGGAAGTGGAACGCCATGTGGCACTCGTCCCCGACATCCGGCTCCCCGAAGTACTCCACGACGTCCGACGGCCACTGGTTCGCCTCGGCGAGCAGGGCGCGACCCGGGTACTCGGCGTCCATGACGGCCCGGCACCTCTTGAGGAAAGCGTGAGTCTCCGGCAGGTTCTCGCAGTTGGTGCCCTCCCGCTCGAACAGATACGGCACGGCGTCCAGCCGGAATCCGTCGATTCCGAGGTCCAACCAGAATCGGAGCACGTCGATCATCGCGTCCTGGACGTCGGGGTTGTCGTAGTTGAGGTCCGGCTGATGGGAGAAGAAGCGGTGCCAGTAGTACTGCTTGCGCACCGGATCCCACGTCCAGTTGGACGTCTCGGTGTCGACGAAGATGATGCGCGCGTCCGGATACGCTTCGTCGCGGTCGGACCACACGTAGAAGTCGCCGTATGGGCCCTCGGGATCGCTGCGCGACTCCTGGAACCAGGCGTGGGTATCGGACGTGTGGTTCATGACCAGGTCGGTGATGACCCGGATCCCGCGGCGGTGCGCCTGATCGAACAGCTGGACGAAGTCGTCGACCGTCCCGAACTCCGGCAGCACCGCGCGGAAGTCACGGATGTCGTATCCGCCGTCGCGCAGCGGTGAGTCGTAGAACGGCGGCAACCACAGGCAGTCGACGCCGAGCCAGGACAGGTAGTCGAGTTTGGACGTCAGTCCCTTGAGGTCACCGGTGCCGTCGCCCGAGGAATCGAAGAACGCACGGACCAGCACCTCGTAGAAGACGGCGGTCTTGAACCACTCGTTGTCCACTTGCAGTTCTCGGGCATGGAAGAAGTCCTCGGACCGGGCCTCGATGATGTGGCCTTCGAGGTCGTGCTCCGGTTGGGCAGCGCCCTCCCGGGACGGGTCGGCGTGCGTCGAAAACGAATCTTCCAGGGGCATAAGCACCTCGATTTGCGACTCGATCACAGGAACGCGGCGTTCCCCGGACACTTGTGTCGATCGTAGGGCGGGCCTGCCCGGACCGCTCAGGACGCGCGGAACCGTCATCTGTCCGCGCCGGGTGAATCCCGAAGCGCCGACGATTGAGGACACTCCCTGTCCGCTATCGACGCCACTGAACCCATGAACGAGACACCCAGCACCCCGAACCCCATCTCCGACTAGCGCGGTCTCATGCTCGACAACCAGCGCACCGCGTTCCGCAACGCGCTGTCCGGGCTGACCGAGGAGCGCCAGCGAGATGAGCGTCTACGTAGATCTCAAACTATCTGCCACTGGTGTGGCGGACGCTTGAGATGTAGGTGTGTCACGGCTACCCGTATCACCGTGCGGTGGTGTGGGTTTGACCGTGTCCCACACCGACGCTTGTGGTGCAGGAACATGCCTGTTCGGATTCACCCCCACCTGCGGTGTTGTGGTGGGCAGGCTGCGGCGGACCCGGCGATGCCGCGGCCTGCCCGGTGTCGGACCGTTCTTGTCGCGGCACTGGCGCACCGGTGCATGTTCGGCGACCCGGACCGCGGGCATCTGCCCACGCCGCCGGGTGACTTTGCCTTTGCCGAGCAGTGCGCGTTTGGCCAGGTTCACCCCGGCCATATGGTCGCGGTTGCCGCCGACCCGGCAGCGTGAACACCACGCGGTGTGGTAGCCGCCGGGGCGGGAGAGTGGTTCGTCGCAGCCCGGACACTGTGCGGACGATCCTCGGGCAGGCACCGAGACCACCGTGATGCCGGCACCGGCGGCGGTGTGCGCGAGGGCTGCGACCGCTTGGCGGCGGGCGGACTGCGCAGCCCGGTTGTTGTTGACCCGTCCGTGTCCGTGGGTCTCGAGGGTGGTGAG
>NZ_BCWY01000067.1 GCF_001894825.1 Rhodococcus jostii NBRC 16295
TGGGTCTCGAGGGTGGTGAGATCCTCGACCGCGATCACCTGCGCGCCGGCTGCGGCGGCGTAGTCGGTGGCCTGCCGGGCGAAGTCGAAGGCCAGTTCCCGGTTGATCTTGCCTCTCTTGGCACCTACCGCGGTGCGATGGGCGTCGAGGACGGCGATCTTCTCCTCCAACTCGGCGCGGACCTCGGGCGGGGCGGCAGCGGCCAGGCGTGTCAACCGGGCCGCCTTGGCGTGCAGCAGCTGGCCTTCGGCTTGCAGGCGCGCCAGCTTGATCCCGAGGCCGCGGTCGTCGTAGGTCCAGCCCCGGTAATCCGACACCAGCCCCTCGGGGTTTTCGGCGGCGATGGCGGCGGCACCCAGAGTGGACGGCGACCAATCGACCCCCATCGCCATGGTGGCCGAGTCCAGGTCGGCTGCCGGGACGAGCTCGGTCGCAGCGCACCGCCACAGCAGGCCCCGGTGGTCGAGGACCAGGGTCGGCAGATGCCAATCGATGATCGCCCTGCCGTGCAGATGCGCCGGGATGGCGGCGGTCAGCCGGACACTGCGCCACTGCGCCCGCCCCGCCGGGGCCGGGCAGGTGGGCAACTTCACCGTCAATACCATTTCACGCTCTGTCACGGTGCTCTGCGCGAGCTGCCGATCGGCGGCCGACAGTCGGGCCATCGCCGCCATCCGGGGCGGTTCCTGCACGTCGGTGATCCGCAACCGGCCGGCTGGTGCCTCGCCGCCGCGGCGGGCGTGTGCGATGAGCTGGCGCCGGACTCCTCGAGCGAAGCCCGGTGGCACGTCGTCCGCCGATCCGGTCGGCGGTGCCACAGCCCCGGTGGCCGGGTCGAATCGGGCCGACAGTGCCGCGATCGCGTTATCCCGGTGCGTCAGTGTCCGCAGGGTGGCCATCACCTGAGCGGTCACCACCCGAGCTACCCGCGACGGCACATAGACACCATCCGGGTAGCTCGGGTTCCAGCCGAGGCGGGCCGCGGCAACGTGGCCCTGTGCGGGCAGCCTGCGATCCTGGCGGTCACGCCCGGCGGCGAGCACGTCGAACGTCGGCGGCTGCCACAGCCGTGACACCAACTCCCGCCCGGCCGCGGTGACCAGGTCCAGGAGCCACCCCACCCGGGTGTCGACGTCGTCGAGGCCGATCGGCTCCCCGGTCGCATCGTCGACCGCCCCGTGTGGGCGGGTGGTGACCGCGAATTGCCGCGGCGCAGTCGTTCCCGGCCCGGTCATGCCGGGCACAATTGACGATCGGCGAGCACCGTCGCGGTCGGAGAAGACCCGCGATCCCCCGAGGTGCTCATCGGTTACCCCTTTCCCAACCGTGCGGCGGCACCGCCCCGAAGCCGGTGTTGAATCTGTGTCGACCGCAGCTGATAGAGGCGGCCGGAGAACGATGCCGGCAACACCGTGACGTCATCCATCAACCCTCCCACCAGCGATCTGTCGCCCTTTGTCTCGCAGGACCTCGACTGTAACGCCGGCCTCCGACAAGAACCGCAAGATCCACGCCACCGACGAACCGGGCCACCCGATCTCGCCACACCCTCACCACCGGGAACCCCGCCCTCGGCCGGGGTGTCGAGCATCCGGCCGCGCCCCGCCCCGCTTCTCCCTCGAGACCCGAACCGAGACCCGAACCGCGATCCTTGTAGACCCGATATATCTCACCGGTAGCGCTCTCCCGCAACATCTTTTCCTGATTGGCCAGCGACGCCTCTTACCCGGTCGAGCCCGACACGAGGCAATACAATGCCTCCACCCTCTCCGGCGTCGCTCCCGCACACTCCGATGCAGGCCTGCCCAGATAGGCGTCGAGGTCCGCGCGGTCAAAGATTCGGTGACCCGAACCGGTGCGCCGAGACGGCAACCGGCCCTCCGATGCCGCCTTGCGCACCCCCACTACCGACATGCCCAAGTATTCCGCAGCCTCACCGATTCGCATCGACAGACAGTGTCAGAACCTACTCGATAGTATTAGATATCGAGGCAACAGTTGAGAGCCTGGCGTCCCTCCTCAAGCACATCATCGACGGCGAGGAGGCGATGACCTCCCGGATCACCGGTACCCCGCGCGGTGGCGGCGATCCGGTGGCCGCGTGGATGGCCGCCTGGAACGTCACCGACGACGAGACCGTCGACGTCCTCCGCGCCCGACTCGACGACGCGCAATGCGCAACCGAGGCCACGGTCGCCGCCGAAACGGATCTCGATCGCGACGTCCACCTGCCCGCCGAGGTGGCGCAGTGGATGGCGCCGGGAGTCGTTTTCACGGTCCGTTTCCTGCTGTTGCACCAGATCGAGGAGCTCGCCCGGCACGCCGGTCACGCCGACATCATCCGGCAGTCCCTCGACGGCGCACGAGCCGATACGCTCGCCGGCGGAGGCAGCTGGTCCTGACTCTTTCCCCGGTCTCGGGTAAATTCTCCGCTCGGGCGGCGCTGCAGAGCGGCCCGGACGAGACAACGAGGAGTTCAGGTGGACGGTATGAGCGTGACGCGACGCACGATCGCGGCGGCAACGGTCGGCATCGCGGCGACTTTCGGACTCTCCGGCACGGCAGCCGCGGAGCCGGCAACCCCGGACGTCCCCGGACTCGCCGAGCTGCGCACCCAGGCCGACAAGCCCGAGTCGAAGGCGGCGGTGGAGGCGTTGGCCACGTCGACCGTGCTGCACGACGTCGCGGGTGCGTACACCCCGTTCCTCTACACGGCACCGACCGTGGGCTGCGGCACCGTCGCACCGGTCACGCTGACGCTGGCGTCGGGCACCACCGGACCCACGGCCGAGGTGAAGGCCGACGAGATCAGCTTCCAGGCGCTCTCCGCCTACCCCGGTGTCGTGAAGTCCTCCGGACTGAACGTCGCGTGGATCAACACCAACACCGGTGCCAGCGGAATCCTGCCCCTCGACGGCGTCACGGAAGGCGGCTATCCGGCGCTGAACAAGGTCGTGACGACGGGGCCGGGCACCGTCGTCGCATCGATCTTCGGCACCGTCGGCTACACCAACGCGACCTGCTACGTGCTGCCGACCGTCGGTTCGTTCTTCGTTCCCGAGGAGGGCCCGCTGCCCGCCGAGGCGGCACAGCCTGCCCCGGCTCCCGCTCCCCCGGCGTAACCGCCGGGGATCCCGTCCGGGACGGCCGCGCGAGTACTACTCGCGCGGCCCTTTCCTGCTGTCCCGGTCGCGCTGGAACTTTCCGCCTGCCCGATCGTCGCGGCCACCGCGCGGTCGACCCGACGGCGGACCCGAATCGGGCTGCAGCTGAATCAGCACACCGGAGATCCTGGTACGGCGCAGGGCCTCGAGCGTCTCGGGGGCCAGATCGGCGGGCAACTCCACCAGACTGTGGTCCGGGCGGATGCTGATGTGCCCGAAGTCGCTGCGCCGCAGCCCACCCTCGTTCGCGATGGCACCGACGATCGCACCCGGCACCACACGGTGCCGCTTGCCGACCGCGATGCGGTACGTCGCGAGCTCCTGGCCCTCCGGTCCACGCGACCGCGTCGGCGGACCGTCGTCGAAACGGCGCGCGGGACGTTCGCGGGGCTCACGCTCACGGCGGGGCGCGGGCGGCGGTTCGGGCGCCATGAGGAACGCCTCGCCGTCGCGCGACTGCACCGCGAGCGCGGCGGCGATGTCGGCGAGCGGCACGTCGTGCTCCTGCTCGTAGTCCTCGATCATCTTGCGGAACAACGCCAGGTTGTCGGACGTGAGGCTCTCGGTGATCGAGTCACCGAACTTGGACACCCGCTGCGCGTTGACGTCGTCGACGCTGGGCAGCTGCATCTCCGCCAGCGGCTGACGGGTCGCCTTCTCGATTGCCTTGAGCAGGTGCCGCTCGCGCGGTGCCACGAACAGCAGCGCCTCGCCCGCACGCCCGGCGCGACCGGTACGGCCGATCCGGTGGACGTACGACTCCGTGTCGTGCGGGATGTCGTAGTTGACGACGTGGGAGATGCGGTCCACGTCCAGACCACGCGCGGCCACATCGGTGGCCACGAGGATGTCGAGGGCGCCGCCCTTGAGCTGGCCGATGGTCCGCTCACGCTGCGCCTGCACGATGTCGCCATTGATCGCCGACGCGGAGAAACCGCGAGACCGCAATTTTTCGGCGAGGTCCTCGGTGGCCTGCTTGGTGCGCACGAAGATGATCATCGCCTCGAAGTCCTCGACCTCGAGAACACGCGTCAGGGCGTCGAGCTTGCGCTGGTGCGCCACCTGGACGTACCGCTGCGAGATGTTGGAGGCCGTCGACGTCTTCGACTTCATCGTGATCTCGACGGGGTCGTGCATGTACTGCTTCGAGATCTTGCGGATGGCGCCCGGCATCGTCGCCGAGAACAGCGCCACCTGCTTGTACTCCGGAGTGTCGGCGAGGATGCGCTCGACGTCCTCCTGGAACCCCATCTTCAGCATCTCGTCGGCCTCATCCAGGACGAGGTAGGAGAGCTTGGACAGGTCGAGGGTGCCCTTCTCCAGGTGGTCGATCACGCGACCGGGCGTGCCCACCACCACGTGTGCGCCACGCCGCAGTCCCGACAACTGGACGCCGTAGCTCTGACCACCGTAAATGGGCAGGACGTGCAGGCCCGGAATATGGGCGGAGTACTTGCCGAACGCCTCCGCGACCTGCAGGGCCAGCTCCCTCGTCGGCGCGAGGACCAACGCCTGCGGCGACTTCTGCGTCAGGTCGATCTTCGAGAGGATCGGTACCGCGAACGCAGCGGTCTTGCCGGTGCCGGTCTGCGCCAGGCCGACGACGTCGTTGCCGGCGAGGAGGGGCGGAATGGTGGCTGCCTGGATCGGCGAGGGCGACTCGTAGCCCACATCGGACAGTGCCTTCAAGACCCGATCATCGATGTCGAGGTCGGCAAAAGTGGGGGGTTCGGGGTCACGCTCGATATCACTCATTGACCAGCAGTTTAGTGCACGAGTCCACACCGCAACGCCACGCCGCGGAAATACGCGGCGACCGGGACGGGGAACACCCCTGCGACGTCGTCGCCTAGCGTGGACGGCATGGTCGATGTCGCTGTCATTCAGTTCGCTCCCGGTCAGGACAAGCAGGAGAACCTGCGCACCCTCCGCACGCTCACCGCCGAGGCCGCGGGCCGCGGCGCGAAGGTGGTGGTGGCGCCGGAGTATGCGATGTTCACGGCGCCGAGAACGGACGAGCGGATCGTCGAGTCGGCCGAGGGCCTGGACGGCGAGTTCGTCACCGGCCTGGCCGCGACCGCGAAGGAACTCGACATCCACCTGGTGGCGGGTGTCAACGAACAGCTGCCCGCGGACGATCACATCTCCAACACCCTCGTCGCGCTCGGGCCGGGCGGCGACATCGTCGCCACCTACCGCAAACTGCACCTGTACGACGCGTTCGGCTACAAGGAATCCGACGTCATCCGCGCCGGCGAGATCGGCGACCCGGAGACCTTCGCGGTCGACGGCCTCACGTTCGGCATGCAGACCTGCTACGACCTCCGGTTCCCCGAGGTCACCCGCCGCATCGTCGATGCCGGCGCCGACGTGCTGCTGCTGCCCGCGCAGTGGGTGCCCGGACCGCTCAAGGAGGACCACTGGTCCACGCTCGTCCGGGCCCGCGCGATCGAGAACACCGTGTACGTGGCCGCCGCCGACCAGAGCGCGCGAACAGGGGCCGGCAACAGCATGATCGTCGACCCCATGGGTGTGACCCTCGCTTCGCTCGGCGAGCGGGTGGGCGCCGCGGTCGCCGCGGTGAGCGCGGACCGGATCACCGAGGTGCGAGAGAAGAATCCCGCCCTCGCCCTGCGCCGATTCACCGTCACCGAGATCTGAACGACCCGATCGGGAGTAGCGTCGGAGACGAACCGTTCTCCACGATCACGGAGCGTTCGATGCTGTACACCAGTCGCGCCGACGCCGGTCGCAGACTGGCCGCCGCACTCGCCCACCTGCGCGGCACCGACCTGGTAGTGCTCGGTCTGCCACGCGGCGGGGTCCCCGTCGCTTTCGAGATCGCCGCCGCACTGTCGGCCCCCCTCGACGTCGTACTCGTTCGCAAACTGGGTGTCCCGTGGCAGCCGGAACTCGCCATGGGCGCCATCGGCGAGGGTGACTCCCGGGTGATCAACGACGACGTTCTCCGGATCGCCCGGATCGGCAAGACCGCGCTCGCCATGGTCGAGGCGAAGGAGCGCCGGGAACTCGAACGGCGGGCCCGGGTGCTGCGCGGCGGCAGACCGCGAACGTCGTTGAAGGGCCGTACGGCCGTTCTCGTCGACGACGGGATGGCCACGGGCGCGACCGCGGCGGTGGCCTGCCAATCAGTGCGGAAACTGGGCGCGGCGCGCGTCATCATCGCCGTCCCGGTCGCCGCACCCGAGGCCGTCGGCCGCCTCCGGGTGACCGCCGACGAGGTGATCTGCCCGTACATCCCGGCGGATCTCGGCGGCGTCGGCGCTGCGTACGACGATTTCCATCAACTCTCGGACAGCGAGGTCACGGACCTGCTGACCCTCCACTGACGGTCGTTCTCGAGGAATCTTCAGCTCCGGTGCAACGTTCCCGGAGGCCCTGTCGATACACCGGACAGAGCACAGAACAGACTGCCTTTGGAGGATCTCGTGACCGTCTCTGCCGATACCGTCGAAACCGTCGTCACCGCCTGCCGCGACCGATTGGGCGACCCGTCCGGCTGGGTCACATCGGATGCCTATCGGCACAGCCTCGCCCTGTGCATCATCGAGTCGGTGCAGTCGAGCGCCGGGCACAGCGAGGTCGCCGTCGTCGACCGCTACCTGGCGTACCGGCGGGCGCACCCCGATCAGCCCCTCACCGACGGCGCCCGCGACCTGCTCCGCACGTTCGAGGAGGCGGGCAGCTCGGAACAGTGGGCGGGCAAGGTCGGCTCGTACAAACGGCGATACACCGCCACCGGCGTGCCGATCGAGGCGCGTCACATCCAGCTGGCGGCGGAGCGGCTCCACCAGCTCCGCATCAACAGCATCGACGACCTACTGGAGGCCGCGCGCGACGAGGCCGCCCTGGAGCAGATCCACGACGCCTGGATCGAGGTGTGCGGTGAGAGCAGCGACGTCACCTGGGCACACTTCCTGATGCTCGCCGGGATCCCCGGCGTCCGGCCGAATCGGGTGGCGGACGTCTTCATCAGTGGCGCGCTCGGCATCTCCGAGGCCACCGACGACGGTCGTGCGGAAGAAATCCTCGAGGCGACGGCGACCGAGCTCGGGGTCGATCCGGACCAGCTGAACTACGCGATCCGGCGTTGGCTGTCGGCGAATTCGCGTCGTCTGGAAGAGGCCGCCTGAGTTATCAGTTTACGCCGAGTTACACTTATCTCCGCTGGTCAGAACAGAAATACACATAACGGACATCGACCCTGGTGCGAAACTAGGACAAATGTGATCGAATGCACATCCGTCATGTCGTTTCAGTGGAGGGGTCATAGTGCGTGAATTCTCGGTACCGCAGTCGTTCTCAATTCCGGAGGACGCCTCCATGGCGGACACGGTCTTCCGTCATGCCGAGGAAGACCCGAAGTTCGTACCTTTCAAACGTCCGGGCAACGGTGGCTGGGTAGACGTCACCGCCGCCGAGTTCGCGGAGCAGGTCTCCGCCGTCGCGAAGGGTCTCATCGCGTCGGGTGTCGAACTCGGTGACCGCGTCGCGATCCTCTCGGCAACCCGCTACGAGTGGGTCGTCATCGACTACGCGATCTGGACGGCCGGCGGCTGCACCGTCGCCATCTACGAGACGTCCGCACCCGATCAGGCGAAGTGGATCCTCGAAGACTCCGGCACGTCGCTGCTGGTCGTCGAGAACGCGAAGCAGGCCGACGCGCTGAAGGTCGTCACCGAGGCCGCGCCCGATCTGCGGGAGGTGCTGCAGATCGAAGGCGGCGCGATCGACGAGCTGTCGAAGCGCGGGGAGAGTGTCACCGACGAGCAGCTGCACGAGCGTCGTCACCAGGTGCGCGCGTCGTCGCCCGCGACGCTCATCTACACGTCGGGCACCACGGGCCGCCCGAAGGGCGTGCAGCTGACCCACTCGAACTTCTACGCGGAGTCGGCGGCCGTGAAGCTGGCGCTCAGCGACGCGATGTACGCCGGCAGGCGCACGCTGATGTTCCTGCCCCTCGCGCACGTCTTCGCCCGTGCCATCTCGTTCGGTGCGTTCGACGCCAAGGTCACGGTCGCTCACACCGCCGACCTCACCACGCTGCTCGACCAGTTCGCCGCCTTCAAGCCGCACTTCATCCTGTCGGTGCCGCGCGTGTTCGAGAAGGTCTACAACTCCGCCAAGCAGAAGGCGTACGACGGCGGCAAGGGCAGCATCTTCGAGAAGGCGTCCGCCACGGCCATCGCGTTCAGTGAGGCACAGGACAACGGCGGCGCCGGACTGGGCCTCAAGCTCAAGCACGCCCTGTTCGACAAGCTCGTCTATTCGAAGCTGCGCACCGCGCTCGGCGGCGAGTGCGACCGCGCCGTCTCCGGTGGCGCCGCGCTCGGCGCACGCCTCGGTCACTTCTTCCGCGGCATCGGCGTCCCGGTCTACGAGGGCTACGGCCTCACCGAGACCAGCGCCGCCGTCTCGGTGAACACCACCCGGGCCCAGAAGGTCGGGACCGTCGGCAAGCCGATCGACGGCCACGCCGCCAAGATCGCCGAGGACGGCGAACTGCTCCTGAAGGGACCCGTCGTGTTCGACGGCTACTGGCACAACGAGCAGGCCACCGCGGATTCGATCCGGGACGGCTGGTTCCACACCGGCGACCTCGGCTCGATCGACGAAGAGGGCTACATCTCGATCACCGGCCGAAAGAAGGAAATCATCGTCACCGCCGGCGGCAAGAACGTGGCACCGGCGGTCCTCGAGGACGCCCTGCGCGCGCACCCGCTGATCAGCCAGTGCCTCGTGGTCGGCGACGGCAAGCCGTTCATCGGCGCGCTCATCACGCTCGACTCCGAGACCCTGCCGGGCTGGAAGGAACGCCACGGTCTGGCCGCCGACACCCCCGTGTCCGAACTGGTCAAGAACCCCGACCTGGTCGCCGAGATCGACGAGGCCGTGGCCGAGGGCAACAAGAAGGTGTCCAACCCGGAGCAGATCAAGAAGTACCGGATCCTCGAGGTCGACTTCACGCAGGAGACAGGTGAGCTCACGCCCACGCTGAAGCTCAAGCGGAACGTCATCCACAAGGAGCACGGCGCGGCCATCGAGGCCATCTACGCGTAAGCGGCTCCGCCGCCCGTGAGTGCTCGAGGAGTGCAGGGACTCCTCGGCCACTCACGGGCGCGTAGCGCCCAGCACGAAGTCGCGAACCACCGCCGTGACGGTGGCGTGGACCTTCTCGTGGAGCAGGTCGTGTCCGGCATCGTCGAACTCCCGGAATTCGAGGCCGCGGACGCCCGCAGCCCAGTCGCGGACGGGATCGATCGGTGCGATGCGATCGTCCACGCCGTGCACCGCGAGCAGCGGGATCCCCGCTGATCCCAGGCCCTCCGCCGTCTGCGGCACGGCGGCGGTCTTCGGCATCCCGCACAGGATCGCGCACCGGAAACCGGAGTCACCGCGCAGGAGAAGCTCCATCGAGACCGCGGCGCCGAGAGAGTGCCCCATGAGGGCGAGCGGGACATCCGGCGCGTGCTGCTCGGCGAGGCGGGTGAGGAGCGCGGCGTCCTCAGCCAAGTCCGCGACCGGCCCCGGATGGTCACCCTCGGACAGGCCGTGGCCCGCCTGGTCGATTCCCCACACCCCGATTCCCGCCGTCGTCAGTCCGCGCGCGAACCGGTGGTAATGGCCCGTGTGCTGCCCCATGCCGTGGAGAAAGACGAGCTGGGCGACCGGTCCACCCACCGCGCTCCAGTGCCGGTAGTGGACCTGTCCGGAGTGGCCGTCGAAGAAAGGCATGGCTGCCATTCTGGGCCTGTCGCACCCCGATGGCACAATCGGCCTGTGTTCCTCCTCGACGACACGATCGTCTACAGCGCCAGCGACCTCTCCGCGGCTGCCACCTGCGAGTTCGCCTTGCTGCGCCGGTTGGATGCCACGCTCGGGCTCGCCGGCGCCGATTCCTCGGGCAGGTCCGCCGACGACGATCCGATGTTGCAGCGGACGTCGAGCCTCGGCGACGCGCACGAACAGCGGCGGCTCGAGCGGTTCCGCGTCGAGTTCGCCGACGGGGTGGTCACGATGGAGCGCCCCGAATACACGAAGGTGGGGCTGTTCGACGCGAACCTGGCCACTGTGGAGGCGCTTCGCGGCGGCGCCGACGTCGTGTATCAGGGCACGTTCTTCGACGGCCGCTTCCTGGGTTTCTGCGACTTCCTCGTCCGCGACGGCGACACGTACGCCGTCTACGACACCAAGCTGTCGCGGCACGCGAAGGTGTCGGCACTACTTCAGCTCGCCGCGTACGCGGAGGCACTGGCCGACAACGGAATTCCGACCTCACCGGAGGTCCACCTGCTGCTCGGCGACGACAGCGACTCCGCACACCCGCTCGGCGACATCGTTCCCGTGTACTCGGCTCGGCGGACGTCTCTCGAACAAATCCTCGACGAGCACCGCGACGAGCAGGCGGTCGCGGAGTGGGGCGACCCCCGGTACACGGCATGTGGTCGCTGCGAGACGTGCACCCCGGAAGTGGAGCAGCACCGCGACCTCCTGCTGGTGGCGGGCATGCGTACGACGCAGCGGAGCAGGCTGATCGCGGCAGGAATCGGCACGCTCGACGCGCTCGCAGCGCATTCCGACGGCGTCGAGGGTCTCCCCGAGCGCACCCTGGACACGCTTCGCGCCCAGGCCGTTCTGCAATTGCGCCAGGAGGCCTCGGGGACCCCGGAGTTCCAGGTGTACGCCCCGCAGGCGCTGGGCGGGCTGCCGGAACCGGACGACGGCGACATCTTCTTCGACTTCGAGGGAGACCCTCTGTGGGCCGAGGACGGTTCCACGGACTGGGGTCTCGAGTACCTGTTCGGGGTGGTCGAGGGTCCCGCCGACGACGCCGTGTTCCGGCCGTTCTGGGCGCACGACCGCGCCGAGGAACGGCAGGCCCTCGTCGATTTCCTCGACTACGTCACGGCGCGTCGTCAGCGGTACCCGAACATGCACATCTATCACTACGCCGCGTACGAGAAGTCGGCGTTGCTACGGCTGGCCGGGCGGCACGGCGCCGGCGAGGAGACGGTCGACGCCCTGCTGCGCGACAACGTTCTGGTCGATCTGTACCCGGTGGTGCGGGCATGCCTGCGCATCGGCGAACGTTCGTACAGCATCAAGAAACTCGAACCGCTGTACATGCCGGAGCAGCCGCGCGACGGCGACGTCACCAATGCCGCCGCGTCGGTGGTCGCGTACGCCGATTACTGCGATCACCGCGACAACGGCCGCGACGACGAGGCACGCGCGTTGCTGCAGGGCATCGCCGACTACAACAAGTACGACTGCGACTCCACGCTGCGGTTGCGTGACTGGCTGATCGGGCAGGCGCAGACGCACGGCGTGGAGCTCCGCCCGCCCGGCGACGGCCCCACCCCGGTGACCGAGGAATGCACTCCCGCGGAGGCGGCGTTGCGCGAGTTCGCCGGGCACGGACCGAGCGAGCACCGGGGGCACGATCAGCAGGCGGCTGCGCTCATGGCGGCGGCCGTCGGCTATCACCGCCGTGAGCGGAAACCGTTCTGGTGGGCGCACTTCGATCGGCTGACCGTCCCGCACGACGAGTTGTCGGACATCCGGGACGTCCTGGTGGTGTCGTCCGCGGTCGTCGAGGAGAACTGGCACAAGAGCACCCCGAGGCAGCGCAAGCTGCGCCGTCGCCTCGAGCTCACCGGTCGTTTCGGGACCGGGAGCACCGTGGGGCCCAAGACCACGATGTATGCGCTGTACGACGCTCCCGCACCCGAGGCCGTCGCGGGCGACAATCCGCAGCAGCGGGGTACGTGCACGGTCAACGTGCTCGAGGTCGGGAAGGACGGTCGCCGCCGCGACGTGGTGATCGTGGAGGAACTCCTGAACGGTGAGGAATACGTGCAACTTCCGACGGCGATCACCCCGGGGCCGCCGATCACGACCGACCGCATCGAATCGTCCGTCGCGGTGGCCGCAGACGGCATGTGCACGCCGCTGCCGGACCTCCCGCGGTGCGCGTCGGTGGACATTCTCCGCCGATCCGACCCTCGCACGCGGACCGGGAATCCGCTTCCTCCCGTCGACGGGACGGACTACGCGGGCGCGATCACCGCGGCGCTCCTCGACCTCGACGACTCGTATGTGGCCGTGCAAGGACCTCCCGGCACCGGCAAGACGTACACCGGGGCCCGCGTGATCAAGGCACTCGTCGAGCAGCACCAGTGGCGGATCGGTGTGGTCGCGCAGTCGCATTCGGTGATCGAGAACATGCTCGGCGGCGTCGTGAAGGCCGGGCTCCCCGCCGAACTCGTCGCGAAGAAGGACGGGCGGCATCGCGCCGCGACGTGGACCGACATCAGCTCCAACGACTACCCCGGGTTCATCGACCAGGCGGAGGGAACGGGGTGTGTGATCGGCGGGACCGCATGGGACTTCGCGAACACCGACCGCGTTCCGCCCAGCAGCCTCGACCTCCTGGTCATCGACGAGGCCGGACAGTTCGCGCTGGCCAACACCATCGCGGTGGGCGGCGCGGCACGCAATCTCCTCCTTCTCGGCGATCCGCAGCAGCTCCCGCAGGTCAGCCAGGGCACCCATCCCGAACCGGTGGACGCGTCGGCCCTCGGGTGGCTCGCCGAGGGACATGGGGCGCTGCCCGCGAGCCGCGGTTACTTCCTCGAACGCACGTGGCGGATGCACCCGGACCTGTGCGCGCCCGTGTCGACGCTGTCGTACGACGGCAAGCTACGTTCACAGGAATCAGCCGGTGCCGCACGGCGACTCGACGGGATGGAACCGGGCGTGCACACCGTCTTCGTCGACCATCAGGGCAACGCCACCCAGTCCCCCGAGGAATCGCGGGAGGTGGTCAACCGGATCACGAAGCTCCTCGGTTCCGGCTGGACCGACCCCAGCGAGTTCGAGGGCACCCGTCCGCTCGACGAGTCCGACATCCTGGTGGTGGCGCCGTACAACGCGCAGGTCGGTTTGATCGAACGCGATTTGGCCGCGGTCGGTCTCGACAAGGTCGAGGTGGGAACGGTCGACAAGTTCCAGGGACGGGAGGCGGCCGTCGCCATCGTGTCGATGACGGCGTCCGCGATCGAGGACGTGCCGCGCGGCATGTCGTTCCTGCTGTCGCGCAACCGGATGAATGTGGCGGTCTCCCGCGGTAAATGGGCTGCGATCATCGTCCGATCGGAATCGCTCACGCACTACATGCCGAGTACCCCGGAAGGTCTGACCGAACTGGGCGCCTTCATGCGGCTCACCGGTCAGCCGAAGCACTGACCTTCGCCGCGGTAGGTGGGCACCACGGTGCGGGAGCCGTCCGACTCGACGAGGTGGACGTCGGTGAACCGCTCGCACGACTCGCCCGCCTTGGCGTGCCGGAACCACACCCGGTCGCCGATGCCGAGTTCTTCTGCCGCCCTTCCGGTCACGGGGGTCTGAACCTCCCCCGCACCCTCGTTGCGCAGGAGTTTCAGCCCCGACGGCCACATCGGCTTCGGCACACGACTACCCCCGGCGGGACCGGAGGCGATGTAGCCGCCGCCGAACAGTGTCGCGATGCCGGGGGTGGGTTTCCGGACCGTCGACAGCGCGAAGTACAGGGCCGGGTGCGGGCGGAACGAACGGTACCTGTCGAAGAGCGTCGGCACGTACAGGCCCGAGCCCGCCGTCACCTCCGTGACGACCGGGTCCGCGGAACTCACCTCGAGCGAGCCGGTGCCACCGCTGTTGACGATCTCGAGCACCCCGACCTCCGACTGGACGGCGTTCACCACGGCGCCGCGGCGGGTCGCGAGTTCTTTCGCCGATGCCCGTTTCATCCAGCCGATCGGCGGGCTGGAATCGGGCAGTCCGGCGATCTGCGCTTCGTAGAACATGACGCCGACGACGGCGAACCCGCGCCCCGCGGCGCGCTTCGCGAACGCGGCGACGGCGGACGGTTCGCGGAGCGGGGAGCGGCGGACTCCGATGTGAACGGGCCCGAGTCGCAAAGAGGCGTCCACGTCGACGCACAGCCGGGCGCGGAGGGACACGGTGCCTGCCGCGGCGAGCACGAAGTCGAGTTGGTCGTCGCTGTCGACCATCAGGGTGATCCGGTTCAGCAGTTCCGGGTCGGCGGCCAGTTCGGCGAGGGCCCCGCGGTCGGCGGTCGGGTAGCCCATGAGGATGTCGTTCGCGCCGTGCCGGGCCAGCCAGATCGCCTCGCGGAGCGAGTACGCCATGATCCCGCGGAAGCCGCCTGCCGCGGTGAGATTCTCACCGAGCGCGACTTGGAGCACGGCGCGGCAGCGGACGGATTTGCTGGCGACGCGCACGGGGGTGCCGCCGGCGCGCAGCACGAGGTCGGCGGCGTTGGCGCGCAGCGTGGGCAGGTCGAGTGCGGCCAGCGGCGGGTCGACCTCGGTGGTCGCGGCGATGAGACGGTCGAGCGTCGGCGTCACAGTTCGTCCAATCGTGGTCCATCGATCCGAAGGCGCCAGTCAACCACCGAGTTGGACGATTGTCCAGATCGATCGAATCCAATCAGGACTGCTCGAGGGCCTTCGACGCGATCACCTGCACCATGTCGTCCAGAGCGGCGATCATGGCCTCGCTGTCGCGGTCGACCAGCCACCGCAGCACGAGCCCGTCGAGGATGGCCAGCCCGAACCGCGCGATCGCCTCGACCGGGGTGCCCCAGCCGACTCCGGCGATCCGGGCGCACTCGGCGAGGAACTCGATCGCCTCCTCGTCCATCGTCCGGTACTGCTGACCGGCGATGTCGCCGGCCCGCTCGCTTCCGGACGCGCGGTGCCGCAGAGCCTGCGCGGTGATCTCGTACGTGAGCAACTGCCGATCCGGGGTGGCTTCGATGATCGGCCACATCCCGCTGATCCCGATGTGGAGGAGTTCGCGCAGACCGTCGATCCCGCGCAGGTCCGGCGCGTGCCGCACCTGCCCGAACGCCAGTCGCATCGACTCGCTGAGCTGGAGAACGAGGCTCTCGCCCATCGCGGCGAGGAGTTCCTCCTTGCTCTCGAAGCAGTAGTGCACCACACCGAGCGAGACGCCGGCCTCTTCCGCCACGGCACGCACCGTGACCGACGCGACGCCGCGCTGCTCCGCGATGGCCAGCGCCGACTCGACGAGTTGGGCACGACGTTCATCCGCAGGAAGCCTGTTCAGCATCCTCTGATCGTAGAACCTGCGGGGGCCTCGTCCGTGACCAACACGGACGCCCGACCAACACCGGCATTTGCCTGGACGAGCGTCCAGGTTCATGATGGGCGAATGGCACAGGACACATGGCGCAACTGGGCGGGCACCGAGACGGCGAACCCGCAGCGGTTCGCGACTCCGCGCTCGGTGGAGGAAGTGAGCGCGCTCCTCTCCCGTGCCGCAGAGCAGGGGCAGCGGGTCAAGGCCGTGGGGGCAGGCCACTCCTTCACCGGGGTCGCGGTCACCGACGGCATCCTCGTCGGCCTCGACGCCCTGACCGGGATCGAATCCGTGACGCTCGACGAACCGGCGGGCGCGCTCGTCACCGTGCTCGCCGGCACGCGGTTGCGCGACCTCAACGAACAACTCTGGCACCGCGGCCTGGCCATGATCAACCTCGGCGACATCGACGTGCAATCGGTGGCGGGCGCGTTGTCCACCGGAACACACGGCACCGGAGCGCGTTTCGGGGGTCTCGCCACTCAGGTCCGCGCCCTCCAGGTGGTACTGGCGGACGGATCGGTGACCGACTGCTCCCCCACCGAGAACCCCGAACTGTTCGAGGCCGCACGTCTCGGCCTCGGCGCGGTGGGCATCATCTCGAAGGTCACGATCCAGTGCGTGCCGAACTACGTGATGCACGCCGTCGAGGCACCCGAGTCGTTGGACGCCACCCTCGAGCGACTCGACCACGACCGCAGCACCATCGACCACTTCGAGTTCTACTGGTTCCCCCACACCCGGCGTGTGCTGACGAAACGCAACACCCGGCTCCCCGGTGACACTCCGACGTCGCCCGTCCATCCGGTCCGCGCGTACGTCGACGACGAACTGCTGTCCAACATCGTGTTCGAGGGCATCAACCGGGTGGCCGGCCTTGTGCCCTCGACGATCCCGAAGATCAACCGGCTGTCGTCGCGCATCCTGGGCGCGCGGGAGTACACCGATCGCAGCTACCGCGTCTTCGCGTCGGAGCGCCGGGTCAAGTTCCGCGAGATGGAATACGCGGTTCCCACCGAGGCACTGCCCGGCACTCTCGCCGCGATCGATGCGTGGGTGGAGAAGTCCGGGTTCACGGTGGCGTTCCCCGTCGAGGTCCGGTTCGCTGCGGGCGACGACGTGTGGCTGTCGACGGCGAACGGGCGCGACACGGCGTACATCGCGGTGCATCAGTATCACCGCCGCGATCACGAACCCTACTTCGCCGCGGTCGAGGCGATCGCCCGGGACGTGGACGGCCGGCCGCACTGGGGCAAGCTGCACGGGCGCACCGCCGAGGATTTGCGGCCCGCGTATCCGAACTTCGACGAGTTCGTCGCCGTGCGCGACAAGTACGACCCCGAGCGAATGTTCGGCAACGCGTACCTGCAGCAGGTCCTGGGTCGCTAACGTGGGTTAGGTGCCCCCCAGTCGATCTTTCGACCGTCGCGCCTTCCTCCGCGTCGCCGGAACCTCCGGGGCGGCGGCGCTCGGCATCGCCGCGCTCGGTGCCTGTGGAGAACGGCTGCACGATCCCGAGGTCCCGCCCCTTCCCGACGGCCTGTCCGTTCCCGGCGGCGGTGCGGTGTCCGAGTTCGCACCCGTCGACAAGGCGACGTGGCGCGTCCAGGGTGATCCGCTGGTCGCGCCGACCGGCGACGGGCCCCTCGCCGACATGCGACTTGCCGTCACCGACCTGTATGCCGTTGCGGGACAGCAGATCGGTGCGGGCAGCGGGCGGCGGCTCGCCGAGGCACCGGTCGAAACCGGAACCGCCGCCGCCGTGGCACGGCTCCTCGGCCAGGGTGCCCGCGTCGTCGGCCTGGCACAGACCGACGACCTCGGCTACGGGCATTCCGGTGTCAACCAGCAGTTCGGGACGCCACCCAACCCGCGGTCCGAGGACCGTCTGCCCGGCGGCGCGACGTCGGGCGCGGCGAGCGCGGTCGCGCAGGGTAGCGCCGACATCGGCCTGGGAGTCGACACCACCGGTTCCGTCCGGATCCCCGCCTCGTATCAGGGCCTGTACGGCTTCGCGCCGTCGCGGGGCGCCGTCTCCACCGAGGGCCTGTTCCCGTTGTCCCCCACGTTCGACACCCCCGCATGGGTCTGCGGCGACCTCGACACCCTCGTCGCCGTGTCCGGCGCCCTGCTCCCCCTCACCGCGGAGACCCCGTTCCGCAGCGCGCTCACCTCGGACGGCATCAACGCCGTCGCCGAGGCCGGCGTCCTCGGCGCGGTGCGCGGTGCCCTGACGTCGTGGGAGAAGAGTTCCCTGCCCCGGCTGACGTGGACCGACACGGACATCGGCCGGCTCCCCGACTGGTACGACGCCGTCGTCGACGTGCAGGGCTTCGAGGCGTGGCAACTGCACGGCGACTGGGTGAGCGAGACGATGGCGGCGCTCGGCGACGAACCGCGCCGCAATTTCGTCGACGCGAGCCGCATCTGGGAATCCACGTACGGCCGGAAGATGATCATGCTGGCCGAGGCATCGAAGACGATCACCGCGTACGTCGGCGACAGCCTGCTCCTACTGCCCGCGACGTCCTCGGTGGCGCCCGAGCGGACGAGTTATCCCAGCGGGGACCGATTCCGGAACACGATGCGCACCACGGGGATGCTCACGTGCCTCGCGTCGATCTCGGGTCTGCCCAGCGCGACCGTGCCGTTGCGGACCGACGACGGGATTCCCGTCGGCCTCTGCCTGGTCGGTCCGTTCGGCCGCGACCGCGACGTCCTGGCCGTCGCCGGCAGCCTCGGCGATGCCGGACTGATCGACTGACGGCCGGGGGTCCGTCAGCCGCGGAGCAGTTCCGCCTTGCGCGCGTCACTGGCGAACGACGCCGTGATCGAGTTGCGCGCCAACGTTTCCCGCTCCGCGTCGGTGAGCCCGAGCTGATCGCGCAACTGCGCGAAGTTGTCGTCGACGTACCCACCGAAGTACGCGGGATCGTCGGAATTGACGGTGACGAGCAGACCGGCCTCGAGCATGGTCCGCAGCGGGTGCTCCGACAGGGAATCGACGACGCACAGCCGCACGTTCGACAACGGGCACACGGTGAGCGGCACTTCCTCGTCCACCAGGCGCGCCACGAGCGCCGGGTCCTCGAGCGCCCGCACCCCGTGGTCGATGCGCTCGGCGCCGAGGAGGTCGAGCGCCTGCCAGATGTACTCCGGCGGGCCTTCCTCACCGGCGTGCGCGACCACGTGCAGACCTTCCGACCGGGCGCGGGCGAACACGTCCTCGAAGAGCGACGGCGGGTTGCCCACCTCGGCCGAGTCCAGTCCGAGCCCGACGATCGGCGTCTGCAACCGGATGATCTCCGAGAACACTTCCTCCGCCTCGTGCACGGGACGATCCCGCAGGATCGCGGCGATGGCGGCGCTGCTCAGTCCGAACTCCCGCTCGCTGGTTGCCACCGCGTCCATGATCCCGTCGAGCACCTCGTGCAGCGGAACACCACGATTGACGTGGGCCTGCGGATTGAAGAAGAACTCCACGTGCGCGACACCGGCGGCGGACGCCCGTGCGAAGTAGGCCCGGGTGAGGTCCGCGAAATCCTGGGCCGTCCGCAGCACCTGCATGTTGGCGAAGTAGAGGTCGAGGAACGACTGCAGGTCCGTGAACTCGTACCGCGAGCGGAGATCGCCGAGGTCCGCGTACGGCAGCTGCACGGAATTCCGTTCGGCCAGCTCGAAGATCAGCTCGGGTTCGAGGGACCCCTCGATGTGCATGTGCAGCTCGGCGACGGGAGAGCTCACGGGCGAATACCTGCCTTTCGCACCACCTAGGCAGCGGTGTCGCGGTCGACGATACGGACGAAGCCGTCGCCGTCGATATTCGCGGTGTCGCCGGTGTGAAACCAGCCACCCGTGAACGTCTTCGCGGTGACCTCGGGCCTGTTCCAGTACCCGCGGCTGACTCCCGGACCGCGGCACAGCAATTCACCGACACCGCGGCCGGCGTCGGGACCGAACAGGGCCACCTCCATCCCGCCGAACGCGACGCCCACACTGCCCGCGTGCGTCAGAGCGCACTCGTCGGGCAGCGCCAACCCCGTCCCACAGGTCTCGGTCATGCCCCAGCCGAGAAAGTGCCTGGCAGCCGGGAACGTCCGCCTGAGGAGTTGCGACTGTTCCAGCGACAGGCCGGCTCCGCTGTAGTCGATCCAGCGCACCGCGCGCCGGCCGAAGCTCGTCACCCGCGACGTCTCCACCGCCCGCAGGAGGACTGCGGGGGCGGCGGTGAGCACGTCGGCTCCGGTGCCGCGCCACGACGCCGCGTCCGTGCTGCCGGTCAGCAGGACCGTCCCGCCCACCACCAGCGTCGAGAGCAGTTCGACGAGCGATCCGACGGTGTGCAGTTCGGGTTCGACCAGGAGATTGCGCAGCCCCTCGGAGCTGAACCCGCGCGCGTGGAGCACGGATTCGATGGTCGAGAGGACGTTCTCGTTGCTCAGTTCGACGCCCTTCGGGGATTCCGAGGGGCCGGGCGCGTACGACAGCAGCACAAGCTCGTCGGGGCTCGCGCCGTCGTCGATGAACGAGATACCTTCCGGCAGTTCGCCGTCGAGGATCAGTACCGACTCGCTGTCGGCGAGCACCTCACCGGTTTGCGCGTCGCCGAGCGCAGGGCTGACCCCCACCGGCACACCGCCGGCGAGCAGCACGCCGAGGAATGCCTCGACCCAGCGGACCCCGATCGGCTGCCGCACGGCGACGCGGTCGCCGATCTCGACGCCCTTCGCCTTCAGCCCGCCGGCGACCCGCGCCGCGGACGTCCACAGCTGAGAGAACGTGAGCGACCGGCCACCGTCCTCCTCGACGGCCACCCGGCCTGCGTAGCGGTGCACGGACACATCGAGCAGTTCGGTGAGCGACGGGTTGAGTCCGCCGTACCGGAGCAGCCCGTCGCGACCACGGACCACCCGGTCGTCGTGGAAGAACGGACCACTACTCGGGTACTCGACGAGGGACGACGGCATCTGCACCTCCGCTGACTCCACTGCTGCACGATCCGGGACGTTGCCACGACTATATGACTCCCGTCACAGTTGCGGGGAGCGGATCGCCGACGCCTAGCGTCCGGTGTAGGTGGCCTTGCCCGGTCCGACGTCGAGGAAGCTGCGCACGGCGCCCCGCAGGTCGTCGGTCTCGAACAGCGCACCCGACACGTCGGGGGTGATCGAGTCGGCGTGCGCGACGCCACCCGACCGCCACGCGGAGATGATCTGCTTCGTGGCGTCGTGTGCGCGGGTCGGCCCGTCCGCGAGGCGTGCCGTGAGCGCGCGGGCCTCCGCGTCGACGTCCTCGTGGACGGCGTTGACCACACCCCATGTGTGCAGCGTCGCGGCGTCGTACAGGTCGCCGGTCATCACCAGTTCCCGTGCCCGGCCGGATCCCGCCCGTTCGGCCAGCCGCTGCGGCCCGCCCATCGACGGCGTCAGGCCGACGACGGTCTCGACCAGTCCGAACTTCGCCTTCGGTGCAGCGAGAACGATGTCACAGGCGAGCGCGATCTCGAACGCCGCGGTGAGCGTCAGGCCGTGCGCGGCGTACACCACGGGGCAGGGCAGCGCCTCGAGCGGATGGCAGATCTCGGCGAACAGCTCCTGCCACAGATCCGCGCCCTGCTCCGCGGTGAGCCCGTCGAACACGTGGACGTCGACCCCCGCGGAGACCACCTTGCCCTCGGCGCGCAGCAGGACCGCGCGCGGCGGATTCTCGGCGAGCGCCGCCACGTCCGCCTGCACCGCGTCGAACATCGCCTGATCGAACAGATTCAGTGGGCCGTGGGCGAAAGTCAGGATCGCGATCTCGGCGCCGGCGTCGGTGCGGACACGCTCGAGTCGGGTGGGATGCGAAGCGGCGGCAGGCTCAGTCATGCCGCCAGACTGCCACATGCGTTCCGCCTACGATCGGGGTGTGGACTCGCTGCGCGCGGCGCTGGCCGACGTCGTCGGCGAACGGTTCGTGACCGTGGACGCGGACGTGCTCGCCGCCCGCTCCGTCGACCACACGGGCCGCTACAGCGGGCGGGCGGGCGCACTCGTCCGGCCCGCGGATACCGCGGAAGTCTCGGCCGTCCTGGGCATCTGCCGCGGCGCCGGCGTGAAGGTCACCGTGCAGGGTGGGCGCACCGGCCTCGAGGCGGGCACGGTCCCGGAACACGAGGACGTGCTGCTGTCGACGGAGCGGCTGACGTCGATCGGCCCCGTCGACCGCGAGAACCTGCGCGTCACCGTCGGCGCCGGCGTCGTCCTCTCCGTTCTCCAACGCGCCGCGTCCGACGCCGGACTGCTGTTCGGCATCGACATCGCATCCCGCGATTCCGCGACGATCGGCGGCATGGTGTCGACCAATGCCGGTGGGCTGCACACCGTGCGGTACGGCCACATGTCCGCGCAGGTGCTCGGTCTGGAGGTGGTGCTCCCCGACTCCGCGATCGTGCGGCGCAGCATGCGGATGGGCGCGGAGAACTGCGGATACGACCTACCCGCCCTGTGGGTCGGCAGCGAGGGCACCCTCGGCGTGGTCACGACCGTCGACCTCGCGCTCCGCCCCGTCCCCGAGTTCCGCGTGACCGCGATCGCCGGATTCGCGCAACTGACCCGGTTGATCGACGCCGTACGCATCGTCCGGCGGCTCACCGGGGTCGACGCCGTGGAGATGCTCGACGGCCGCGGGCTCGACTTGGCCTCTTCGCGGCTGGGTTTCGCCGGTCCCACCGGACTACCGTGGTACCTCCTCGTGGAACTGGCCGGCGAGCGGGACCTCACCGAGGAGCTTGCCGAGGCACTGGAGCGGTGCGACCCCGACGACGAACCGGCAGTCGGGATCGACGCCGCCGGGCGCGCGCGCGTGTGGGCGGCGCGGGACGCGTTCGCCGAGGTGGTCGGATTGTTCGGCCCACCGCTGAAATTCGACGCGGCGCTCCCGCTGGACACTCTCGCCGCGTTCGTCACCGACGCCGTCGCGATGGTGACGAGCCGGGCACCCGGCGCCGTCCCGGTTCTGTTCGGCCACGTCGCCGACGGCAACCTCCACCTGAATGTGTTGCGCTGCCCCGACGAGTCCGTGCTGTACCGGCCGATCACGGAACTGATCCGCGATCACGCCGGCAACATCGCCTCCGAGCACGGTGTCGGCGCACACAAGCGCAACTACCTGGATCTCGCCCTCGGCCGGGAGGACATCACGGCGATGTGGTCGATCAAGCGGGCGTTCGACCCCGACGACTTCCTCAACCCCGCAGTGATGTTTCCCGACTGGCTGCGTCATCCTCGGTGACGCCGGGCCCCTTATCCCGCAACGGTCGTGCGAAACACACCGAGGCGACGAAACCGACCAGCAGGATGGCGGCGGGCAGCCAGATCGACTGCGACATCGCCGTGGCGAACGGCTCCTTCACGAATTCGGGCATCTCGCCGACGCCGGCCTCCTGACTGTCGCTGTTCAGTCCCTGCGCAGACAGGCGGGCCGTGATGAGTGCGCCGATCGCCGCGCTGCCGAGCACGGCACCGACCTGCCGGGTCGTGTTGTAGACACCGGCTCCGGCGCCCGCCTGATGGGGCGGAAGGTTGTGCGTGGCCGTGGCCGCGAGCGGCGACCAGATACACGCGTTGGCGAGACCGATCAGGCCGATCGGCAACAGCAGTTCCCAGATCGCCACGTCGGGTGACATGACCATGGACAGCCAGCCGAGTGCGATCGAGAACAGCAGAAATCCGGCACCCGCGATGTACCGCGGGTGGGTGCGGTCGACGAGTTTGCCGATGAACGGTGCGAACACACCGGTGAGAACGGCCATCGGCACCAGCAACAGAGCGGACCTCGTCGGCGACAGGCCGCGCACCGCCTGGGTGTAGAACATCAGCGGCAGGACCATCGCGGTGATCGCGAACCCCATGGAGGTGATCGCCACGTTGGCGAGCGAGAAGTTGCGGTCCTTGAACAGCGCCAGCGGCAGGAGCGGCTCGTTCTTGTTCCAGGACTGATACCAGACGAAGACACCGAGAAGAACGAGTCCGGCGCCGATCGACGCCATCACGGTGGCCGACCAGTCGTAGGAGCTGCCTTCCTGGATGCCGAACACGAGGAAGAACATGCCGAGCGCGCTGAGGACGACGCCGGGGATGTCGAACTTGTGCGCGTGGGTCTCGAGTGCGGGAACCAACCGCCAGGCCAGCACGAACGCCATCACGCCGACGGGCACGTTGACGATGAAGATCCACTGCCACCCGAGGTTGTCGACGAGGACACCGCCCGCGAGCGGTCCGACCAGGGTGGCGACACCGGCGACGGCGCCCCACAGACCCATCGCCGTGCCGCGTCGGTCCGGCGGGAACGTGCGGGTGATGACGGCCATCGTCTGCGGCGTCATCAGTGCGGCACCGAGGCCCTGGAACACCCGGGCGACGATGAGCATGGTGATGGTGCCGGACAGACCGCACCACAGCGACGCCCCGGTGAACAGGACGAGCCCGATCAGGTAGATGTTCTTGGGACCGAACCGGTCGCCGAGGCGACCGGTGACCAGCAGCGGCACCGCGTACGCCAGCAGGTAGGCGCTGGTGACCCAGACGACCTTGTTGATGTCGGTGTGCAGGTCGTTCATGATCGCCGGGTTGGCCACCGCCACGATGGTGCTGTCGACGAGGATCATGAAGAAGCCGATGACCAGGGCCCACAGCGCGGGCCAGGGATTTCGATGCTCGGGTGGCGACGCGGGTGGTGCGGTGCGCTCGGTGTCCATCTTCAATCCTTTGCTGAACCGGACGGGATCCGGCGTGAGTGTGTCAGTCGTTCGAGAAGTTCCGGCGAAAGCCACGGCATGGCGCCGGAGTCGATGTCGGTCACCAAAACGCTCAGCCATTCGTGCTCCGCACGAGCGACAGCGAGAAGGAACTCGTTGCCCAGGAGGAAGATCCTGGGAATCTCGGTGGAGCAGGCGAGCGCGGAGGCGGTCTCGAGTTCGCCGATCTCCCTGCGGAGGTGATCGAGGCGGTCCCGGAGCAGTTCCACCACGGTGCGTGCGTCGACGTTGTGCGCCTCCGCCAGCGCGAGTGGAAACTGCGGGTACTCGTGCACCGGGGTGGCGAGCATGTCGCTGACCCGGTGGACCAGTGCCGCACGGCCCGTGTCCGTGATCTCGTACATGGTGCGTTCGGGCCGATTTCCCGCCCTGTCGGTGCCGGTGGTGCGCACCAGTCCTTCACCTTCGAGCCTGCTCACGGTGTGGTACAGCGACCCCGGCCGGATCTTCACGACGCGTCCACGCCGGGCGGCGGCAAGTTGGTACATCTCGTACGGGTGCATCGTGCGTTCGCACAGCAGTCCGAGGATGGTGACACCGAGCGGTGTGAGTGCCACGGTCACCACCTCCCACTACTCCGCAGCGAATACTCCACGTGGAATATACTGTCCGGAGCGGGTGCGAACAAGCGGCTACCGTGGGTCCGTGGACTCCCATCACCTCGACATCATTCGACTCGCCTGGTCACGCGAACTGGGATTGCCCGACGACGCACTCTCCGCCCGGCCCGACGCCGACGACCGTGCCATCCGGGTCGACGACGAGACCGACACGATCCGATTCCTGCGCCTGGGCGAGACGTCCGCACTGGTCGGCCCCCGGTGGGCGATCGAGCGCGCCGACGGGCACACCTCCGAGGAACTGACGGAATCCGCGACGCTGCTCGCACTCACGCAGGACCGATCCGGGCGTTGCGCCGGCCCGGCGGTGCTCGCCTTCGGCACCGACTACCAGGATCCCGCGACCGGCAGACCACCCCTCGTCTCCCACGAGTACGACCACGTCCGCCAGGTCGAGGCGGCGTGTCCCCCGGACGACGTGACCGAGGCCCACCTGGGTGACCGCGCCCGTTGGTTCACCCTTCTCGACGACGCGCAGCAGCCGGTCAGTTCCGCCGGCTACGCCGAGTTCCAGGGTTTCCTCGCCGACGTCGGGGTGCTGACGGCGCCGGCGTTCCGGCGCCGCGGGCTGGGCGCCACGGTCGCCGGGATCGCCACCGACGACGCGCTCGACAGCGGACTGATCGCCCAATGCCGTTCACCCCGCGACAATCTGGCCTCGCGCGCGCTCGCCGCCCGCGCCGGATACCGGGAACTGGGTACATACGCCGCGGTCACGATCTCGCGAAGTACGCTCTGAGACAACATCGAAAGACGGGGACGAGTCGACATGACGGACCGGACGGAAGACCAGCAGAGCACGAAGGGCGCCTACGTCGAATCGGGCGCCGAGTTCACACGTGACACCAACTACATCCCCACCCGCATCACGGCGGACGGCCGCGACGGCTACCCCGTCGAGCCAGGTCGCTACCGCCTCGTCGCAGCCCGCGCGTGCCCGTGGGCCAACCGTGCGGTCATCGTCCGGCGACTGCTCGGACTCGAGGACGTGCTGTCGATGGGGCTGTGTGGACCCACCCACGACAAGCGCAGCTGGACTTTCGATCTGGATCCGGGCGGGCTCGACCCCGTGCTGAAGATCCCGCGCCTGCAGGACGCGTACTTCGCGCGCTTCCCCGACTACCCGCGGGGCATCACCGTGCCGGCGATCGTCGACGTACCCACCGGGCAGGTGGTCACCAACGACTACCCCCGAATGACGCTGGATCTGTCCTCGGAATGGAAGCAGTACCACCGCGAGGGCGCCCCCGACCTGTACCCCGAGGGGCTGCGCGACGAGATCGACGAGGTCGCCGATCTCGTGTTCCGCGACGTCAACAACGGCGTGTACCGGTGCGGCTT
>NZ_BCWY01000068.1 GCF_001894825.1 Rhodococcus jostii NBRC 16295
GCGCGTCGAGGGAATCCTGAGCGTGGTACGGCATGACGATGTATGGCCGCCCGTTGTCGGTGACGCCGACTTGGAGGACATTGACGACGTTGGGGTGTCCGGTCAGCCTGCCCGCCGCGCGCTGCTCGCGCAGGAACCGTTCCCGGTTCTGCTCGTCGAGGTCGGCGGTGAGAACCTTGACCGCAACGGTGCGGTCGAGCGCCGCCTGGGTGCAGCGGTAGACGACGCCGAAACCACCGCGCCCGATCTCTTGTGCGTCCTCGAAGCCGGCAGCCGCCAGATCCGCCGCGACCGAACCCGACGCGGCGCGTTGCGTCGCGAAGGGATCGATGTCAGTCATCGACTACATCGATTCTTCCGGTCCGAGCCACTGTCGAAGAAGTACACCACCGCTGGCCTCTCGAGGATGTACTAAGGGTAACGCTCCACCCCTAGCCGGTGCCTGACTTTCTATGCCCACGGGGCTAGTCGTAAGACAAGGGATCAGAGGTAGTTCCCGGCGACATTCCTCGCGAGCAGCGGGATGTGCCCGGGGACCGTCCGTCGACCCGTAAAGGGCCTAACTTGACCACCCCGACGTCCTTTGTTTCGACGAGTTTTGCCGGCAGGACCCGGAGTGATCCTTCCGGGTGCCCGAGTCCCGAACTGAGACGCCTCGAGTTGCCGATCCCGGACTCCTTTCGACACCAGGGTGGACGTGGCCTAGCGACAGTCAGCGGTCGAGGCTTCGAGGTGGTCGGTCAGGGGCGACTCGGTAGTGGCGGCGGCTTCGTCGGTCCACCTCGGTCACGAGCATTGGATTCGAAGTCCACGTCGGTGCGTTGCGCTTCGAGGGTCCGGGGCACCGAGCGGTCGCACTTGAATCCGGTCTGGGAGGCTCTTCGCGCCGACGACGGCGCGTTGCACCACCGGTTGCTGTCGCTCCGGATGGAGGCCGGCCTCCCCGAGGAGGTCTCCGCGCTGCGGGTGTTCGAGGTGATCGCGTAGATGGACGGCAAGAACCGCGGCCTGGGTGAGCGCTCTGGCCTGGGAAGATGACACGTCCCGGGAGGGTGTGGGCGAGGTGATATCGGCGGGGTCGGCGAGGGGTTGGCGGATTTCGCTGGGGGTGTGCGGGGGCCTGCTGCTGGGGTTCTTCTGCTCTCTGCCGGCGGTGATCTTGTGGCAGCACTACGGCAATGTTCCGCGGCCGCGGGTGTATCCGCACGGTTCGTTCACCTCGTTCGGGCCTGATCCGCCGCCGGCCTCGTATTGGGTGAGCTGGGCGGGACCAGCGGTTGTGGTGGTGGCGTGCGGTGTGATGGCGGTTCCGTGGCGGCTCGCACGGCAGTTCGGCCTGTCGTTGGTGTGCGCGTTCGTGCCGATGGCGGCAATGGTGGCGTGGTTCATGATCGGGATGGAACTGTTCTTCACCCCCGACTGAACCTGCTATTCGGGTTGTTCGAGGGCGTCGGTGATGCGGTCGTGGACCGGAGGTTTCGAGGTTCTGGCCGGCGGTGCGGGCGGCAGCGTGGGCGCGGGTGTGTTCGTCGGCGTTGAGCCGGATGGGGATGCGGTGTGCGGGGCCTGGGGTGGGTTGCTGGGCCGGTTCGTGTCTGAGGTGCTCACGCATTTCGCTGATGCTGAGGGTTGCAAGGTCGGTGAGGATTTGAGCGCTGGTGGAGGCGGGGTCGTCGAGCAGGGCCAGGAGGAGGTGGTCGGTGCCGATTTCTTCGTGCCCGAGCAGGGCGGTCTGGCGCAGGCTGCCCTCGAGGACTTTCTTCGTTTTCGGGGTGAATGGGATGTGCCCGGCGGTCGGGGCGGAGCCCGCCGGTGAGCTGACACTGTCGAGCTTGCTCTCGAGTGCCGGGGCGGTGACACCCCACGAGGTTAGCGCTGCCGCTCCGGGTCCGCCGGCGTCGAAGATCTGGGGCGGGCAGGTGTTCGGTGCCGACGGAGTTCTGGTGGTGGGCGCGGGCGGCACCGGCGGCGAGGGGTGACCACCTGACGGGCTTGATCGGAGAATCTGTCGAACACCATGACGCGCTCCCTCCCCAGGCGTCGCCGCGAGCGACGCGAACCGCTGCTGAATTCCCTGCTGTTCATTCTGAGGGGTCCTGGGGCGGTGTGTAGGTGGTTATGAGGTGGGATCAACGCGACGTCGACGCTTGCAAGCGCAATGGTGTTGTGACCTGGTGTGATGACATGTCTCCGGGTTGCTATCTTCCGGTGTGGGTGGTGGGGGTGTGTTGGACGCCGGCGGCGTGGTGCGGGCGGTGGGGCGGGCGGGCCGGGTACCGGTTTTGCCCGATTTTCAACCCGTCTTGAATAATGTTGGTATGTAATTACTTTCGATATCACATTGTTGTGTGGATAATGTCAGTGTTTGGGCGCCACTGGAGTTTGTTGAACTTCGAATAAGGTTGTCGCTTATTGCATTTCGGGTTTTACGTCTTTTCGGGGTGCGAGTTTCGGAACGTCGTGAAATCGGTACCGGACACGCAGGAGCATCTTTTCGATGTCGAGATGACCGTCTGATTCCGCCTGTTCGATCATGTCGACGAAGTTCGCTTCCCAGTCCTCCGGGGCATCCGGCGTCGTCGATAGCTCTGCCTCGAGGTGGTGCAGGTCAACCCACAGTTCTCCACGTCGCCACCGCGCGAAGGTTGAGAGCCGTCCCACACGGCGAATTCGGCAACTCGCCCCTCGATCGATGATGGCGTCGAGACCGGCGGGATCGCCGGTCCAGGCGATCCACGCGGTGGGGGCCGAATGGTGTGCGTTGATGAACAGCCGCATTTTGGATCTCCCGGTCGGTGTCGCGCCGGTGCATGGCGACAGCTGGGGCTGAAGGCATAGGCCGAGGCGGTCTCCACTCGATGAGGTGTTCTTCCCCAGGGGGCCGACCCTGTTCGGATCAGCAGTGTGGGTGGTTGCTACCCGCACGCCTGGGTGTTGTGGTCTGCCCCTCCGGACGGAAGGCGGGTCAGAATCCTGCGCCGGCGGTCAGGCCTCCGTCGATGATGTACTCGCCTCCGGTGCAGTAGCTCGATTCGTCGCTGGCGAGGAAGAGCACGAGGTTGGTGACCTCGCCGGGTTGGCCGTAGCGGGGGATGGGCATGGTCGCGACCAGGGGGTTGTCGTCGGCGGGGTCGTCTGTTGAGGTGCTGCCGATCATGGGTGTGGATACCGCGCCGGGATGGACGGAGTTGACCCGGATCTGTGCCGCGGCCAGTTCCAGTGCGGCGCTGCGTGTGATGCCGCGGATGGCGAATTTGCTGGCGCTGTAGGCGGATACTCCGGCGCCGCCGACGATCCCGTTCACCGAGGAGATATTGACGATCGATCCGCCGGGGTTCATCGCCCGGCTCGCGTACTTCAGTCCGATCCATTGGGAGACGACGTTGACGTCGAGGATGGTTGTGAAGTCGGCGACGTCCATGTCGTTGATGGTGTCGAATCGCAGTATTCCGGCGTTGTTGACCAGGATGTCGAGTCCGCCGAAGTCGGTGGTGGCGCGTTCGACGATCTCGGCCCAGCCGGCCTCGCTGGTGACGTCGTGCGGGACGAACGTGCAGTGTGTGCCCAGTTCCTTCTGGAGCACTGTGCCTTCCTCTTCGAGGACGTCGCCGAAGACGACGTTGGCTCCCGCCTCCACGAACCTTCGCACGTGAGAGGCGCCCATTCCTCTGGCGCCTCCGGTGATCACGGCCACCTTGTTCTCGAGTCGTCCCATTTTCCGGTCTCCTGTCTGTCCGATGATGATGGTGGTGAGTAACGATGGCGCACTGGCATTTGCGTGCGAGTGCGGCGTGGTCGTGTGCAGTCCACTCCGTCCAGCCCGCTGCAGGCGGTATCCGGGCTGCCGCCGGATCGACACAAAGGATCCAGCCGTCGTCGCGGGCGTCACGCCGAAATGTCTCCCGCTAGCTGCGCTCGACGAGGACGCAGCGTGCCCCGGTGAAGATGGTGGGCATGCATTTGTTGCAGTGGATACACAGTGATCGTGTCTGCGCGTCACGCGCTATCCTGCTGACCAGGTCCGGTTCGCGCAGCAGTGCCCTGGCCATCGCCACGAATTCGAATCCCTCCGCCATCGCGGTGTCCATGCCGACCCGATCGGTGACCCCGCCCAGCAGGACCAGCGGCAGCGTCACGGCCGCGCGGATCTGCCGGGCGTGCTCGAGCATGAACAGGTCCTGATACGGGTAGGAGTGGAGCATCTGCTTGCCGATCAGCTGCACCCCGAGCCGCACCGGTTGCGGCATGACGGCCGCGAACTCGCGGACCGGGGCGTCGCCCTTGAACAGATACATCGGGTTGAGCAGCGAGCTACCCATGGTCAGTTCCAGCGCATCGACGCTGCCGTCGGCCTCGAGCCACTGCGCCACCGGAATGGCCTCGTCGATCCAGAATCCGCCGGGGACGCCGTCGTCCATGTTGAGCTTGGCGAGGATCGCGACCTTCCCGCCCACCGCGGCGCGCACGGTGCGCGCCGTCTCCAGCACCACCCGGGCCCGGTTCTCCAGCGACCCACCGTAGGAGTCCCTGCGGTGGTTCAGTTTCGGGCTCAAAAACGAGCTCGCGAAATAGTTGTGGCCGAAGTGGATCTCGACGGCGTCGAATCCCGATTCCACCGCGAGCCGCGCGGCGGCCCCGTGCGCGTCGGTGATCCGCGCGATGTCCTCGACGGTCGCGCTGCGGATCATCCGCATGCTCAACGGGTTGAAGGAGCGGGACGGGGCAAGCGCCGGGAAGCCGGTGGACTTCTGATTCGCGACCGGCCCCGCGTGCCCGAGCTGGGCGGAGGCCGCCGCGCCCTCGGCGTGGATGGCATCGGTGAGCCGTCGCAGCCCGGGCACCGCGTCGGGCCGCATCCACAGCTGCCCGTACTCGGTGCGTCCCTCCGGCGCGACCGCGCAGTACGCGACCGTCGACATCCCCACCCCGCCCGCGCTCGGACGCCGATGGAACTCGATGAGTTCGTCGGTGACGAGGGCGTTCGGGGTCTTGCCCTCGAACGTCGCCGATTTGATGATCCGGTTGCGCAGGGTCAGCGGGCCGAGTCTGGCGGGGGCGAGGATGTCGGGAGCAGTGGTCAACGGTGTGCCTTTTCGTGGAGGAGTTCGTAGAAGTTTCGCCCCGCCCCGTCGACCGGCCCGGTGTTCGTTCGGAGCCGTGTTGGCCACCTTCAGGGGAGGGTCACGGCCGTTTCGGGGTGATAGCGGCGACCGGTTCGTGGTGGTCACCGCGGTCCGCGACGATTGCGACCGGCGCTGGCGTTCATCAGAAAGGGGGAGGACGAGCTTTATCTGACACCTGGTTTTCCCTTCGCTGCGCGGGTGCACTGACTTGTGGTGCAGCACGTGTTGGTCGTACGGAGGCCACAATGGTCGTTGTCGCGGCCGGAAACGCGGTGCCGTCCGGGGGTGCTTGTTCACCGATGGTGATCGGGGTGTGGCCCGGTCACGCCGGTGTGTGTACACTGTACACATCGTGGTTGGTTGTGTCATTACTCGCCGGAGAAGATTGCAGACGATGAAGAAGTCGCTGACAAGAGATCGAATTGCGCAGGCTGGCATTGCGATTGCCGATGCGGAGGGGATCGGTGCGGTGTCGATGCGTCGGGTCGCGGCCGCCCTTGCGGTCTCGACCATGGCGTCATATCGCCATGTCAAGGACCGCGACGACCTCGTGGTGGCGATGGTCGACGCCATCACAGGACAGACTCAGATGCCCACCGGCCCCGAGGCGACCTGGCGGGAGATGACCAGAACCATGGCGCTGGCCGATTGGCACGCCTTCGCGCAACACCCCTGGTTGATCGAGGTGTGGTCGACTACCCGCCGGCGGATGGACATGGCCTCCCTCGACCAGCTCGAACTCGTCCTGGAAAGCCTGGAACGAGCAGGAATGGACCGGACCGCGGGCTCTACCGTCATCTTCGGTGTCGCGGGCCTGACCCTCGGGATGGCGGCACTGATGATCGAAGACCCGGCGATCGAGGTCGCCTCGGGCATGGAGCTCGGCGAGTGGCGACGCCAGGTGGGATCGGACTTGGGCGATCGCCTCCGCGAGACCCACGGGCGGGCCACCCGATTCATGTCGGACCTGCACGAACACGCCGGATACGCCACCTTCGTCGAGGTGCTGGAGAGCTTTCTGGACGGTGTCGCGGCCCGCCACGGCGCGGCGCTCAAAGCCTGACCGAGTCGGTGACCGGAACCGGCGCAGCGCCGTCCCGATCGAGTACGACCACAGATGCACCACTGCAACGCGTCCCAAGCCGAAGGGGAGCCCGAGTATGCACGCAGGAGAACCCTCGGAGACGGGTCTGGTCGTCTCCACCCTCGACCGGGTGTCCTTGATCCTCGACAGCTTCCGCAGCGCACCGCGCCTGACGCTGACCACATTGTCTCGCCGCACCGGAATCCCGCGAACGAGCACGCATCGGATGCTCGAGCAACTGGTGCGAATGGGTTGGATCTGCCGCAGCGGCGTCGAGTACGAACTCGGGGGAAAGCTGGTCGAGATGGGGATGCTCGCCCCGTACCAGATCAAGTTGGAGTACGTGGTGGAGCCGCTGCTGAGCGAGTTGCACCGCGTCACGGGGCATGTCGTGCATCTCGGTGTCCTCGACGGCAACAATGTGCTCTATCTCCAGAAGATCGCCGACCGGGCTGGCCCGGACCTCCAGACGCGGATCGGAGGGCGTATCCCCGCACGGTCGTCGACGATCGGGAAGGCACTATTCGCAGCCGCACCCCGACGAGAACAGGTGGATGCCGGCGTTCATGCGGAATCAGACAGCGGTCGGCAACACGGTGTTGCCTTCGGAACGTGCACCTCCGGGCTCAATTGTATTGGGGTGCGCATCGGTTCGATGGGCGGAGCGGAGGTGGGCTTGTCCGTCAGCGGGCCGACGGGGCAGGTGAAGTTCGAGAGGCAGCAGGTTGCACCTGTGCGACTGGCCGCTGCGGCCATCGCGCAGTACTTCGATCTGACCGGCTCGATCCGCCGTCATCTCGACGCCGGATCGTTGCAGCGGGCCGATAGCGGCCGTGGCGACCGGTCTACCTGGCGATAGTCCGCTCATCGGAAGCGGGAGTTGTCCGCACGGCGAACCGATGACACGGTGTGGCGACGCCATCGGGTCTGCTGGCAAGCCAAGGAAATCAGAGCACACCTGTTCCGCACTACAACGCTGCGCGTATGGCACCAAGTGAAAGGAAACCCACATGGGGAACGTGATACCCCCACTTCGCTCCCACCGAGGACTGATACGCCGGAAGGCGGTTGCCTTCAAGCACTTCGCGGTCATCGGTGTAATCGGCACCGTAGCTGTGGCGAGCGTGGCGTGCAGCGCTGTCGGCGTTGCCCACGCCGCGCCGACGGGCGGATCGTCTGATTGGCCGGCCGGCTCGCCGTCAGAATGGCTGAATGGGCTGTTGTCGGACTTACCGAGCGGCTCGTCCACCGGTTCGTCCACCGGGCACGGACAGAGTGTGCTGGCCACCGATGGTCAACGCAAACTCGAAGCGCTCGCCCGGCAGATTCTCGGAACCGAGGTCGTCCGGGATCAGATCACCCAGGTTCAGGCGCTCTACGCCGCCGACCCCCGGGGCTCGACACCGGCGGGGAAGGCAACCATCGACCGTGCGGCCAATTAGATTGCAGCGGCCGCGGTCCAGTACGGGCTCAGCGAAAACCCGGACGATCCGGTTCTGATGTGGGCGATCACCGCGCCGCACGAGTTCTCGGGCCTGAGCATGCCCCGCTCCGGGTACGGCATCGAGAACCCGGACAATGTCTACCGGCAAGCGACCGTCGCGGGGAACGCTTCCTATGAGATCCGAGGCAAGATCACCCAGCCCGGACCTGTCGAGCTGCATTTCGAGCTACGGGACGCGGTTCCCGGGACAACGGTCCTCAACAACGAGGCCGGCAAGACGATCGGAGCCTTGAGCAGCGACCAGATCACGGTGGGAGTCGACGGCTCGTTCGTCGTCACCGTCGACTCCAGGCAGGTGGACGGGCGCCAGAACCATCTGCCCATCCCAGCAGAGACAACGTCGTTCCTCGTCGTGCGCGACCTGCTCAACGACTGGTCGCGGGAGAACCCGGTCCAGCTGGACATCACGCGAGTGTCCGGACCCCCGATAGCCGCACCGAAGAGCGTCGACCAACTGGCCGCCCGCTCGGCGGAGATCCTGTCGAAGATGGCACCGTTCTGGTTGTCCTACTTCAACCAGTACCTCTACGCGGCGGCACCCGCGAATGTGTTCAGCCCCGTGCGTGAAAGGCCGGGGGGACGGGGGCTTTCGACCAACGGGTGGTTCGATCTTGCCGACGATCAGGCTCTCGTTGCGACCGTGGACCCCGTCGGCGCCAAGTCTATGGGAATCCAGATCACGGACCCCTGGGGAGTGGCGTACGAGTACCGCGACCGCACGAGCAGCCTCAACACCACCCAGTCCAAGCCGAACCCCGACGGAACCTACACCTTCGTCATCTCGAAGAACGACCCCGGTGTATTCAACTGGCTGGACCCCGAGGGACACGGATCCGGGATGCTCGCGGTCCGCTGGCAGGCCATGACCGGCCCACCCACACCAGGATCCGCGGTGCGCGAGGTGAAGGTCGTGAAGGCAGACCAACTACGGGAAACCCTCTCTCCCGCCACCATCTTCGTGAACCCGGGCGAGAGAGCCGCGCAACAACGCGAGCGGGCGGCGAACTTTGATCGTCGAATGACCGGATAAGACCAGGCCGGGCCGCGCGCCGACGCCGTCCCGGAAATCCAGGCCCAGCCGAAAAACCGACAGGCCCGAGGAGCGGACATCGACAATCCCGTTCCTCGGGCCTGCGGCATGAAAGGCCTGATCTCTGCTCCGGTGCGCGCTGTAGCAGCGCCGTTCTTGCCGGCCATGCCCCAGGTCAGGGAATCGTGTCAGCCCGTGGGTGTAGGGGTACGTGCACTGTTCGCGCAGCGTGGCCTGGGCGGGTTCTTCGCCGCAGGTGCTCCAGGAAGTGGAGCATCGCGGCATTGACCTGTTCAGGTTCTTGCATCTGGACGAAATGGCCGGCGCCGGGAGTCAGATGTGTGGACCGTAGCCCGGAGCCTGTTTAGCCATGGCTGCGAGTGGATCGGGTCCCCGAGAGCACTGGATCCCGTTGCCCGGCGATGAACACCGACGGGGTCTCGATCGGGGTGTCGGCGGTGGCAGCGTTTCGCTCCCACACCAGATCGAGGGCGCGGTACCAATTCGGCCCGCCGGTGAACCCGGTGCGGGTGAACTCTCCCCACGTAGTGCTTGAACTCCTCTGCGCTGAGCCAGGACGACGGCGGTGTCGGGGCGTGGGGCAGGACGTCGAGGTAGCCGTTTCCCTGCGAGGGGTGCTCCTAGCACTGCATATCGCGGTCGGCCTCGCTCAGCGCCTACAGACGGCGGGCGAGAAACTCCCGTGGGTGGGCGGCAAGTTCCTGGTCAGCCGGCCCCGGCTGTGGAAATAGTGCATGTGCAGGAAGTGCTCGCGGGCCAGCACTGCGGATGCAGCGCTGGGGCGTATCGGGGAGCGGGGCGCCAGGGGGACGCTGACTGGATCAGACCCGCGGCGCGCTCGGGTGCCCGCTGCGCTAGGTCTCACCAGGTTCGCGCCGAAGTCGTGGCCGGCGAAGGAAGCCCGGTCGAGTCCGAGTTCGTCGAGCAGGCCGATGAGGGTCGGCGACGCTGCTGGCGCGGTCGTAGGCGGAGGGGTCGGTGGGGCGGTCGGAGCGGCCGTACCCGCGCATGTCGGGAGCGATGGCACGCCACCCGGCGCCCGTGAGCGCGGGCAGTTGGTGTCGCCAGGAGAAGGAGAGCCCGGGGAAGCTGTGGCAGAGCACGACTGGTGGACCCCGACCCCTGTTCGGACGAACGTATCGATGCCGCTTGCACTAAAAAATGCGAGAGTGCAAGCATTTTCAGCCATAGTCGCCGACGTTACGGTGGATATGGTTGCGGTGTAATCGCGAGTGTTGCTGCCGCTCAGAGACTCTGCGTCTTTGATGGCTGCGTGGCGGTCACAGTGGTGGTGTGGCGAGTAATCAGACGGAATTCGACGGCCCGCTCGGCGTTTGACGATCGGCTGGGAAGTAACCACCGCCAGCGGGGTGGGATGCGGCCGGCGAGCTCGCGGGCACGCCACCGCTGCCGCGCGGATCGCCTCCCACGCCCTGCGCGAGCGCCGCCCAGTCCTGCCCGCGCGCGGGCCGAGGACGAAACGTCCGGTCGGAGCGGCGCGTGTCCGCCCCGAGCGTCTGCCGGACCGCGCCGATCCCACCCTCGCGGCCCACTGCTGCCGTGTCGGGGAGCAGGTCGGCGACCTAGACGAAGCGGGTTCGGCCGTGGCCGGATCAGCGGGTCAGCTTGACCCGCAGCTTGTTGATGGTGTCCGGGCTCAGGCCGAGCCCGTCTGCGAGGTACTTGTCGACGGTGCCGTAGTCGGCGGCCAGCTGGTCGATGCCGGCCTGCAGGTAGCTCTTGTCGACGCCGAGCACCGGCTCCCACTTCGCGGCGGCTGCCTCGCCCTGGCTCTGCTGGATGTAGGCGAGGGTCTTGATCATCGAGTCCTTGGTGTACTCGTTGGTGAGCAGGTAGTCGTCCATGATCGTCGTCGGTGCCACGCCGGCGATGCTCAGCAGCAGGTACGTGGCCCAGCCGGTGCGGTCCTTGCCAGCGGAGCAATGGAAGACCTGGGCCCCGCCGGTGTTCGTGAGACCGGTGAGCAGCTTGGCGTAGCCGGCCCGCTCGGTCGCTCCGGTGACGTTCTTGCGGTTCCCGTCCTGCATCGCGGCGCGGGCGTCCTCGGGTGTGTGGATCTTGGCGATGAATTCGTCGATGTTGCCCGCGATGACCGGGATGTTGACGTACTTCACGCCGGCGGGCAGCTTGTCCTGCTTCTGCGTGATCTCGTCGGGTCCGCGCAGATCGTAGGCGGTGGTCAGGCTGAGCCCGGCGAGGGTGGCGAGGTCCGCGTCGTTCGGCACGATCGCGTTGGAGCGGTAGAAGACACCCTTGTTGACATTCTCGCCGTGTGCCGCCGGGTAGCCGGCGCCGGTACCCGCGACGTCGCGGAAGTTGTCGACGCTCGCCAGTCGGGGTGTGTCCGCGACCGGCGTCGTGTTGCCGTTGCCGCCCGAGCCGGGCTGGAACAGCGGGGCCGGCGCCGGGGACCGGTGGGCTCGGCCTGTGCGAGTCCGGCGCCGCCGAGTTCCGCGAGCAGTACTCCGCCGGCGAGCAGAAGCACCCTGCAGATGTGGGAGTGGTGTCTGGACATGAAGAACCTTCCTAATCTGTGGGTCAAGCCTGTCGGGAGGCGAAGGCGTCAGTGGGCGCGTCCGTGTCACGGCCCACCTCGGCGTTCTCCGCTGAGTGTGATCGGTGGTTCGCAATCAGATTGGGGTACCGGCGATTCCAGCGAATATGCTTCGTGCTTCGTCCCGGCCGTCGAGGATGCGGCTGGTCCTCGTTGTGACCCTCCAGCCGTCGCGGGTGCGGGTGAGCTCCCACCGGTTCGCCGTGACTCTGCTGACCTGATATCCGTGGCCGTCGGGTCGGCGCAGGAGCAGTTGCGTGTGGCAGAGCGCTACCGCGGCGTCCCCGTCCACGGTGATGTGCGCAGGGCTCATGACGTGTCCGCAGCCCTGACGCAGGAAGCCCTGGTGGGGGTCTGTTCGAACCATCGCTTCGATCTGGCCGCGTCCGTCCATGCGGCCGGTGTCGACGTCATAGACGCCGTTGTCGGTCCACAGTCCGGCGACGAGATCGGTGAGTCCGCAGTCGACGGCCGGGCCGTAGGAGTGCATCAGCCGCATGATCTCGTTGTGGTCCTCGAGCAGCTGAACTCGGTCCTCCAACAACTGCATTCGGGATTCGATGTCCGGACCTGTGGGCATGTCGCTCATGTGATTCCTTTCCGGATGGCCGACAGGCCATCGCCGGAGGGAGCAAAGGGATGTGGTCAGTCCGGGGGGATCGGGATCGTGCCATCGAGGACGGCTTGGCGGATCGTCTCGCGCAGCGCCGAGCAGGTCCTGAGGTGCATCCCCTGGCGGCCCGGAACGGCGTCGACGCGGAACTGTGCGCAGGAGGTTTTACAGTCGGCCAGCCACTGCACGGAAGTGTGGTGCCAGCTGAACTTCTCCACCATCACCCGGGTGCTGCAGGTGCTGCATTCCAACGGTTGCATGACGATTCCTCTCAGGTGGGCTTGCCTGCGGCGGTGCTGCGGGCGAGGTTGTCGGCGACTTCCTGTTTCCATGTCTCGACCGGTTTGGTGGTGTCGAGCTCGTACTCGAAGCGGTCCACCATCTCGGGCTTGACGTCCGCGACGTCCACGTAGAACTGCTCGTACCAGCGGCGCAGCTGGTAGACGGGGCCGTCCTCGTTGGTGAGCAGGGGGTTGTCGATCCGGGTCTTGTTCTTCCAGATCTCGATGTCCTGCTCGAAACCGACGCCGATGTAACCGATCATCGCGTCGACCAGTTGGTCGGCGATCGCAGCGGGCACAAGTTCGGTCTTCTGGACGGTGATCCCGTACATCAGGACGAACTTGTCGGGGGTTATCGGGTAGTGACAATTGATGAGGACGGAATCGACATCGAACTTGTCGTACTCGTAGGTCAGCTCGTCGATCATGAACGAGGGCCCGTGGTAGGCGGCGAGGGACCGGTGTGCCAGCAGTTGGGGGACGTCCGGGTCGGTCCATTCGGTGATGTCCTCACGGCCGACGCCGCTTTGCTCCTGGATCGCGACGTGACCGTCGAAGATGTTCTTGAAGTACGTCGGGAAGGAGAAGTGGACGTAGAAGAAGTGCGCCATGTCGACGACGTTGTCGATGATCTCGCGGCAGTTGGTGTCGATGACGATCGACTTCCACACCCACTCGGTCCACTCGGTGCCTGGCGCCCTCATCACCGGGATCGTCACCTCGGCCGGCGGCGGGTTGCCCTCCGGATCGTGCCAGACGAACAGCAGCCCATCCTGTTCCATGGTCATCCAGGCGCGAGTACGCGCCAGCGGCGGAACCCGTCGCGCGTAAGGGATGTCGGTGCACTTGCCGTTGCCGCCCCAACGCCAGTCGTGGAACGGGCACGCGATCGAATCGCCCTTGACGGTGCCCTGACTCAGGTCGCCGCCCATGTGCCGGCAATACGCGTCGAGGATCTTGATCTCACCCCTGCTGTCGGCGAACACCACGAGCCTGGTGCCGAACGCCTCGATCGAGTGCGGCGCGCCGTCCCGAAAGTCCACCACCAGCCCGAGGCAGTGCCACCCCCGGGCGAAGCGAGCAGGCGGGGTGCCCTCGTCGATATAGCGGACCTCGTCGGTTTCATCGATATTCAGAGCAGTCATGGTGGTTTCCTTCCTTCTGATCGTGTGCTCAGGTCGCACTCAACCCTTGGCGGCCGCACCCCGCCGGGCGTCCGGTCCGAATGCAGAACTCGGCGCCATGAGGCGTCCGCGTTGTGACCTCGGCCACCGGTACCTGGCCACCCTGTCAGCGCCAGACGGCGGTGCACCACTTCCGCATCCGCTCAGCGGACGACACGCTGGTCGGCCGCGGTGACCTCGCGTGTCGTCACGTGTTTGCCCGCACCGACTCGAGTTCGACGGGGCCTCGACCTGCAGCGGGCGAACACGAGGCAGCTCCCGCTCACCGGAAGGGGCTCTGGTGATCCACCGGTTCCGAAGCTGTGCTGGGAGTGCCTGTCCGTCTCGGACGGCCGGCGGCGCTCCAGTTCGCGACTGCCGCCAGGGAAGGGAGAAGCCGATGTCGCACGGAGAACGCACGGAGAACGTCCCGCCCGCGTCCACCCTCGATCGGCTGTCCCTGGTGCTGGACTGCTTTCGCAGCACGCCGGCTCTGAGCCTCACCGACCTATCTCGCCGAACGGGGATACCACGGACAAGCACTCGTCGGATGCTCGAGCAGTTGGTGCGACTGGGTTGGCTCCGCCGCCGAGGCAGCGAGTTCGAGCTCGGGGACACACTCGTCGAGTTCGGAGCGCTGTCGCTGTACCAGAACAAGTTCGACCGGGTGGTGGCCCCGGTACTCCGCGAGCTGCATCTTGTTACCGGTCACGTCGTTCATCTCGGTATCCTCGACGGCACCGACGTGGTCTATCTCGAGAAGATCGGCGGCCAGAGGGCCCCCAACCTCCTGACGCGGGTCGGAGACCGCATACCCGCACGGTCGTCGACAATCGGCAAGATCTTGCTCGCAACCGCCCCACAGTCCGACGATGCCTCCGCCAGCCTCCGCTCCGAGACCGACAGACTCCGACCTCTGGGAATTGCGTTCGGAACCTGCGCGGCAGGATTCAGTTGCATCGGAGTGCGAATCGGTTCCCTGGGCGGAGCACAAGCCGGGCTCTCGATCAGCGGACCGACGAACCAGGTGAAGTTCGACCATCGGCATGCCGCACCAGTGCGTATGGCGGCTGCAGCCATCGCACAGTACCTCGACTTCGCTTCAGTGACCCGAAGACCTGCCTGACAGTGCCCGCTGGGCAAGGCCAAGGCTATTCGACGCCGCCCAGCTTTCGGATCTCGACCTGGCCGAGATCCGCTCACCGGACCGCCGGCTTGCTCGCGTATCGACCCCGTTGACACCGTGTTCTCATGACATCCGAGCTCACCGATTCGCGTCAAGTCGATCCCGAAGGAGCAGTGAACGCACTGTTCGAGCCGCTGCAGGTCCGCTCCCTTGCCCTGCCGAACCGCATCGTCATGTCCCCCATGACGAGGGAGCACTCACCCGGCGGGGTCCCCGGCGCGGACATGGCCGCCTACTACCGGCGGCGCGCCGAGGGCGGCACCGGTCTGGTGATCACCGAAGGCGTGGCGATCGACCACCCGACCGCCGTCGACAGTCCGAAAGTGCCACACCTGCACGGCGAAGCGGCACTCGTGGGCTGGCGCGACGTGGTCGACGAAGTTCACGAAGCGGGCGGCCGGATCATCCCGCAGCTCTGGCACGTCGGACCACTCTGGGGCGCGATGAGCGACGTGGATCCGAGCCTGACGTCGATGCGCCCGTCCGGAGTGTGGGGCCGGGCGGGGCGCACCGTCTACCCGGACGACTACATCGCCCGGGCGAGCACTCCGACCTCGGCGATGACCGAGCAGGACCTCGAGGACGTCATCGCCGCGTACGTGCGCTCGGCCCGCAACGCGGTCGAGGTCGGATTCGACGGGATCGCCATCCACGCCGCACACGGCTACCTGTTGGATTCGTTTCTGTGGGAGTCGACGAACCAACGCACCGATCACTGGGGCGGCGACCTGCAGCGGCGCACCCGATTCCCGGTGGAGGTGATTCGGGCGATCCGGCGGGAAATCGGTCCGGAACTGCCGATCTTCTTCCGGTTCTCGCAGCACAAGCAGCAGGACTACGGCGCCCGGATCGCGAACACCCCCGCCGAGCTGTCCGTCGTACTGAACGCCCTGATCGACGCGGGAGTGGACGTGCTCGACGCCAGCATTCGCCGTTTTGACCTCCCAGCGTTCGAGGGAAGTGATCTCACACTGGCTGGGTGGGCGAAGAAGCTGACCGGAGCCGTGAGCATGGCCGTGGGCAGCGTCGGCCTGAGCAAGCCACTGCGCGACACCGGCACGCCCGAACCCGCCGACCTCGATGGAGTAGTCCGGCGGTTGAAAAGCAACGAGTTCGATCTGGTCGCGATCGGGCGACTGCACCTGGCCGATCCGGCCCTGGCTCGCACGCTGCGCCGCGGTGGGCCCATCCCGACCTTCGACCGCGAACGACACGAGGGACAGCTGTGCTGACCTGGATGTCGAGGTCAAGATCGATCTGAGTGTCCACGGCTGTACCCGTGCTCTTCGAGCCGGACGTGCCCGATGGCTGGACCCCCAGCGAGGTACTAGAGAGCGACCCGTGCCAGTTCGATCCCCATTTCCACCGATTCATCGACAAGGTACGGACAGCAAGAAGCCCACCGGGTCGCCTACTACGACACGTACCGCCGACTCGGCCTCCCCAGTTCCACCGCAACGACAACGCGCTACTCGCCCGCCCGCCCGAAACACGCGGGCGCTCGGTGTCATTCGCACGATATGCAATAGGGCGTCAACCGGCGTTGACGCCGATGACCCTCAAGGGCGGAGTGTTGGCCGGCGAGTACCCGCGTTGCGGGCGTTCTTCTCGACGCGACGGGGCGGCGCAGGTCTGATCGCGGCCCGACTCAGGGCAGGATAATGAGACCGTGAGTGACGGGTTGCCGCTTCCGCAAGACGCTATGGGTCGGAAACTCATTCTCGCACAGTCTCTTTTGATACTGGTGTCGACGCTACCTTCTTCGGATTGTGTGTGTATCGAATCCTTTGCGCACCGCCATTGCGCCGGCGAATGTTGCGCTGCCGATCGTGATGAGGGCACCGAGAATCAGCGCCGAGGGTTCGCCGGGCTGCAGGAGATGCGACTGCTCCCCGATAGTCGCCGCCGCGACCGGGACGCCCAGTTGAGCCGATGCCAACGCGGCAAGGGCGATCGGCTGCCCGAGCAGACGTGTCAGACAGTGAACGGCAACCGCTGCGAGTCCGAGCGCAACGCCGAGCAAGATCAACGACGGGTTCGCGCCGAGATCGCGCAGGTTCAGCGAAGCCCCCAACCACACGAAGAACAGCGGACCGAGAAAACCTTCGGTGATCGAGAACAACTGCTTGGCCAAGCGTCGCGGTTCGCCGACGCCCGCGATCACCAGCCCAAGCGCGAAGCCGGCGAGCATGATCGACACGTGCGCGTGGACGGCCAGCGCAGCGAGTGCGAACAGCACCCCGAGGTTGATGCGCAACTCCAGCGCAAAGCCTCGGTCCTTTGATTCCTGGTGCAGACTGTGGAGCCACCCGCGGCCGTCCGCCACCTTCAAGAACACGTAGAACAGTGCTGCCAACGCCGCCACACCGACCGCACCAACCGCGGCGCGAGGAGCCCGCCCGGGGTCGATCACCAGCGGAAGCGCGACAATACAGGCGGTGTCTGCGACCGCGATCTGGGCCATCAACTGGATCACCGGGGTACCTTCGAGCCCCAGTGAGTCGATCAGCGGTAGCACAAAGGCAGCCGACGACGACGCGATGAGCACCGCATATAACGCTGCATGACCGGACCCGAATGCCTGCGCGATCCCGAACCCCGCCGCCGCGGCGACGACCCCGACGAGGACAGCCCATGTCGCGCCCTTCGCAAGAGCCGGCCGGATGCTCGCATTGCGCACGGGGACGTGTGTGCCGGCGACGAACATGACTAGCGCGAATCCGATATCCGCGAGAAATGTCAATGTGGGATCGTCTGGGTGGATCAGCCGGAAACCGGTCGTACCCAGAATGATTCCTGCGAGCAATTCACCGAGCACCACGGGCAGGTGCCAGCCCCTGCGAACCGCCAACAGAGGACCGGCCAGGGCTGCGGCCGAGACCAGTGCGAGGATCTCGAAGGACATCCGGGCCCCTCAACTCGGCGCAGACAATCTTGTCAGCGGGCATGGGATCTCGGTGTTCTCGTCGGCGCGATAGCTCGCGCACCTACGGTGATAACCGTCCGCCACCTCGAGTGCCGTGCCTGCCGCCAGCTTGCCACGCATCAGCAAAGTGGGGGAAAGAGCCGCACCGTCGGCAATCTTCAGCTGATCAGCGGCCACGTGCGCACTCTCCGGAGTCGGAAACAAAAGTCGTGAGGCGGGTCCGATGTACCTTGCTTTCGAACGTCTCACCGGCGCAGTTCTCGATCCCGCGATGGCACGTTCGGCGGCTTCTGGCGAAGTATGCACATCCACGTGTGTAGCAACCGCCGGGAGATCATGTTCTCCGGGCGGCTCGCGCCATCGCACGTTCGGCATGAGGAGATTGTCCCCTGCGCGGCGCCGATCCCTTCTCGATTCGAGGAGCCGAAAGTACTTGGTCCCTGCCCTCCCGCTCGCAACCGAACCGGGCGTCGAGCGCACCTGGCGTACGCACAGGTGGCGTGCAAAGCTAGAAGTAGCGCAGCCAGCCGACACCCGTCGCGGTGGCGAGGTGCGGCCACCAACATGTAGGAGGTGGTTGCTGTGCTTCATCCCGATCCCTTCCGTGACATCGACAGACTCACCGAGCAGCTGCTCGGCGCGTCGGCCGGATCCGCGCGAGCCCCACGGTTCATGCCGATGGACCTCTACCGCTCCGGCGATCACTACGTCCTCCACGCCGACCTCCCGGGCGTGGACCCCGGCTCGGTGGACGTCAGCGTCGACGGCGGCATCCTCACCGTGAAGGCCCAACGCAGCGAACGCACCGAACACGACGTGCAGTGGCTGACCTCCGAACGCTTCACCGGCAGCTACCTGCGTCAGCTGTCCCTCGGCCAGGACATCGACGCCGACCACATCGCCGCCACCTACGAGAACGGGGTGCTGACGGTCACCCTCCCCGTGGCAGAAAGGGCCAAGCCGCGTCGCATCGAAATCACCCCCGGGGCACGTGAGGAAACCGAGGTCATCGAGCCCAGCGACTCACCCGACCAGACCACCACGACCTGACCTCGTCACCGGACACGGTCCCGGCAGGTCACGCCGCCGGGACCTTGGTCGCGTCGGCTTCGGGGTGGCGTATCGATCGAACATGAGCTGGATCTGGTGCAGACGGTGCTGGGCGGTGGCGACACCCTGGTCATCACCCGCCCGGACCGTCTCGGACGGGGCGGGTACTGCACCTGTTCGCCTTCGGTGCGATCGCTTTTGCCGTCACGACAGTGGTCGCCGGGTTCGAGCCTCACGAACTCGAACCCGGAACACCCCGCGAGGGACTCCCGGCGCCGGGCACACCATGACAAGGACGACGAGACGATGACAACACTCGTGGGTTACGCGAGCGCGAAGGGTTCGACCCGCGGGACCGCCGAACGCATCGCGGCGGGGCCCGATTCGGCCGGTCATGACGCGGACCTGCGGTCCTGCGCCGGTATCGCCGAAGCTCGCGACTACGAGGTGGTGGTGCGCGGTAGTGCAATCCGCAACGGACAGTGGCTCCCGGCCGCCCCGGACATGATCGACCGCCTGCGCCCGCACCTGGAGAGCAAGGCTGTGTGGGCGTCATCCGTGTCCTCGGTGGGCGCCACGAGCATCATACTGTCGCCGCAGTTGGCGAGAGACCTGCGCCGGGCGACCCCGGAACCGCGGGCCGTCCAAGAGTTGCGGGCGACAGCAGATGTCCGTGACCACCGATTCTTCGCCGGGGCGATCGCACCCGGTGACTGGCCCGGAGTCGGGCGACTGGTCGTCCAGCTGATGAGCGGCCGCTACAACGATGCGCGCGACTGGCCCCATATCGACCGGTGGACGGCGTCCCTCCGCGCGGAGGCTTCCCGAGGTGAGCGGCGATGATGACATTTGGGTGGGTTCGACAGCGAACCGGCCATACACCGTTCGAAGGTGGTGCCCCCGGGTTGTCGCGCACGCGCTGGATTGCGTTGTGCGCGAGCGCCGAGACCGTCGGCATGACCGCTGCCGCGGTGGCGGCGAAGCTGTCACAGCATGTTCTCGGTGGTCAGCCGAGGGGCTGGGATGCGGCGCTGGCACTGCTGCTGGTGGTGGCGGGTGGGTTGGTCGAAGGGGTGGCGCTCGGCGCGTTGCAGGCGAGTGGATTGCAGCGGCGGATTCCGCGGCTGAATCGGCGTCGGTGGCTCCTGGTCACCGTGGCGGTGGCGGGGTTGGGCTGGGCGGCCGCCTCGGTCCCCGGGGTGTTTTCCGATGACGGTGATGCGGAACCGGCGTTGCTCGTCGTGGTGGCCGGTGCGCTCGGTCGGGGGGTGCGGTGATGGGTGCGGTCCTCGGTGCCGCTCGAGCGATGACGCTGCGCCGTCTCGTTCCTCGTCCGACGCGCTGGGTGCTGGCCAACACCATTGCCTGGCCGCCCACGATGGTCGTGATCTTCGTCGGTGCGACAACTCCGGAAAGCGGCTGACCCACGGTGGCTGTCGCCGCGCTCGGCGCGATCACCGGCCTCGCGGCCGGTACAGTCCTCGGCGTCGTCACGGGTTGGTTCCTGCCCACCCTCTACGGCGCAGGGGCCGAGAACGACGAACTCACCGGTCACCTGGAAGGGACATGACATGTCTCATGAGGCGTCGTAGATCGGGGTCGGACCTCACCACACGGCAGCGAGGCGCCGTAATCGTGCTGGCGGGTGTGCAACTGTCGCTCGCCGTCGCCGCATGGGCGGACCTCTCCTCGCGTGATCCCCGGGAACTGCACGGCAGCACACGGAGGTGGGCTGCGATCATTGCCGTCAACTTCTTCGGACCGATCGTCTACTTCGCCCGGGCCCGTCGCACATCGGACGGGAATCTTCCAGGCTGAAACTGGTGGTTTGATGTCTCCGGCTACGAGGTCCGGTCCGTCCGCGCCGGCGCACTGTGTTCGGCGAGAGTCCGACCCCACCGTTCGGCACGTTCTTCCTCACCTGCCTCCAACACCGATTCCTTGTCGACGAGGAAACTCTCCGGGTTCGCGATGAGTTCGAAACCCAAGTTCCGCAACTTCTTACCGATTCCTTTCGATGCGCGCCCGGTCACCAATGCGGGTGCGTCGACTCGGGTATCGAAGGCCGCAGCCTTGCCGTGGGCGGACCGAACCGAACCGAGCCACTCGCGAATTCCTTCGCTCTCGGCATCCGGTTCCACCGTCAGCGCAGTGTCCGTGCGCGCCTTCTCGACCGCGCCCTTACGGGTAGCTTCCCGGCTCATGCCGTGCACGTGCGTGGGCCCTCCGACCACGACCAGGTCGTAACCGGACAGGTCCGTATCCCGTATCTGCGACACGGGGAGTATCTGTGCTGTGCCGACCGGCCCGAGGCCGCGGGCAATCGCTTCCGCCACGTGACGGGTGTTTCCGTACATCGACTCGTACACCACGATTGCGTGCATGTCTCATGCTCCTTGCTCTGGTGCGCCAATCCCTGCTCGCGCTCTTTCGGTGAACAGTGGTGCGGGTTCTCCCGCTGATCACCACTGTTCCAGCGCGCGCCGTCGTCGATGAAGAGGAGAAAGTCATCGACGACGAGGTTTGCGTCATCTACCGACGCTCGCTCGGACGGCGCCGAGCTGCCCGTCATTTCCCAGGGTGATGAGGATGGCTCCTGGCTCGATTCGGGTGTGCCCACTCGGGTTCGTGATGAATTTCCCTGACGGTGAACGGATTGCGACCAGGAGGGCGCCGCTGGTATCGCGCAGCGCGGCCTCGGAGAGGGTGCGGCCCACCAACTGTGAGGTGGCCGGGACCTCGACTTCCTCGATCCGGTAATCCAACGTCGCGTCGTGCACCACCACGTCCAGGAACTCGGAGACGTGAGGTTGCAGGGCGAAGGCACCCATTCGTCGGCCGCCGATCAGCTGGGGATTGACGACTCGATTGGCGCCGGCCCGAATCAGTTTGGATGTTGATTCCTCATTTCGGGCGCGGGCGATGATAACCAGGTCAGGGCGCAGTGCTCTGCTCGAGAGGCTGACATATACGTTGTCGGCATCGGTGTCGAGTGCCGTGATCAGGGCATGGGCGCGCGCGATCCCGGCCGCTTGGAGGGTGCTGTCGTCGGTGACGTCTCCGACGACGGTGGGGCAGTCGAGTCCGCGCAACCGTTCCAGATCGCTGTCGACGACGACGACCGGCCGTCCGACCGAGGACAGATAGTGCGCGCTCGCCCTTCCGACGCGACCCCACCCGCAGACGATGACGTGCCCGGACATGTGCTTGATGTGATGGTCCATCCGGCGTTTCTCCATGTGCTGGCGCAAATTACCTTCGATGAGTGCCTCCAGAAGAACGCTCAGCGTGTACAACGCGGTGCCGACACCGGCCAGAATGAGGACGATGGTGAACACCTGACCCGCGGCGTCGAGTGGGTGGACCTCGCGGAAACCTACGGTGGTGATGGTCGTGACGGTTTGGTACAGCGCGTCGAGGAAGCCGAACCCGAGAACGAGGTAGCCGATCGTTCCGACCACGATGACGGACCCGAACACCCCGAGCGCTCGACCGAATCTCAGCAATGGGCTCATCGCGATACTCCCATGTGCCCGTGCATGACGATTCCTTCCCTCACCGTTCAGCGTTGCCGTCGCAGACATTGCGCGGCAAGGGCCATTGGGCCCCAGGCGGTGCTCCGATCCTCGCGTTCGGGGGAACGCCAAGGGCGAGCACGTGACCGGAGAAGGGTCGTAATGCTCTGGTTCGGGCGCACCGTGTGAGAGATGGTGGGAGGGACGGAGGCGCGCTGAGCGATGGTCAAGCACTGGCTGGTGATGGAAACCGACGAGGACGGCGCCCGGGCGCCGTTTCGCACCCGGGTGGCGGGGGCCGGACGGCATCTGCCCGTGACGCGGCTGACCACCGAGGATCTGATGGCAACGACACGCCACCGGACGCATATCGATCTCGAGCGGCTCACGGGCATACACGAGCGACGCGTCTCGGTCGGCGACGAAGACTCCTACACCCTCGCCACCGCTGCCGCCCGCGACGCCCTGCAACGATCCGGCCGCTCGGCCGCCACGCTGGACGCGGTGATCAGTTGCAGCATCACTAAACTCCGCGGCGGCCTCACCCAATGGCTGGAGCCGACGATGAGCAGCGTGATCGCGCAATCCCTCGGCGCCGAGAAGGCCATGACATTCGACGTCGCCAACGCATGCGCGGGCATGCTCACCGGTGTGACGGTGGCGAACAACTGGATTCGCCAGGGGATCATCGAGCGTGCCCTCGTCGTCAGCGGCGAATACATCTCCCAACTCGGCCAGAACGCCGCGCAGCACATCCGCAACATCATGAGCAAGGAACTGGCATCGTTGACACTGGGTGACGCGGGCGCCGCCCTGCTGCTCGAGCGGGCCCCCGCAGGCTCGGCTGGGATCCGGCTCGCGGGCTTCACCACGGTGGCCGACTACAGCCGCCTGTGCCTGGCCTACCCGAAGGGGGACGCCCCCGGCGCACGCATGTTCACCAATTCGCGAGCGATCCAGAAGGCCGCGATCGCCGACACCCCCTTGTTGCTGCACGAGGTCCTCGACACGCTCGGACTGTCGATCCACGACATCGACCATGTGATCACCCACCAGACCTCGGCGAGGGCGATCCGCAAAGGAATGGCCGAAATGAAGGCATCCTTCGGAGACACTCCTCGACACGACGCGGTCATCACCGTCGACCGGTACGGGAACACCGCCTCGACGACCCACACCGTGGCCCTGGTCGAAGAACTCGAGGCCGGCCGCATCCGGCCGGGCGAGACCGTTGCGTTGATCTCCCTGGCGTCCGGGCTCGAGATCGGGGTGGTTCTGCTGGAAGTGGACGAGGAACTGGTGGCTGGTTATGGGCACGATCATTGATCGGCTGGACGTCGCCCGCGGCGGGTGGCGCAGCCGACACAGCGCACTCCACCTCGCGGTGTCCGCGGCCAAGACCTGCCTCGAGCGAGCCGGACGCAGCCCCGACGAGGTGGACCTGCTCGTGAACGCCGGCTTGTACCGCGACCGCAATCTGGGCGAGCCCGCCCTCGCCGCGCTGATCCAGGACGACATCGGCGCCCATCCCGAGGACCCCCATCCGGATGTGCACGGCACCTTCTCGTTCGACATTGCGAACGGCACCTGTGGAGTGCTCACAGGCTTGCAGATCGTCGACGGATTTCTGCGCTCACACGCGATCAACTGTGCGCTCGTCGTCGCCAGCGACGCCGACCCCGGCCACGGAATGAGCGATGGGTTTCCGCTCTCCCCGACCGGGGGAGCAGTGTTATGCAGCTGGGCCGACGACCCCTACGGCCTCGGCCCCGTCCACTGGGTGAACATCCCCGACGGCGGCGAGGCCTTCCACGCGACGATCGGGCAGACAGACGCACGAAATGTCCTGCGCTTCCACGAATCCGAATCGATGGACGAGAACTATGCGTCCGCGGGTGCCGCAGCCGTCACCGCATGCCTGCGCGCGGCCTCCACCACGCTGGCGGAGGTCGACTCGATCGTGGCTGCACCGGCCCGCCCGGGATTCCGAGCGGGCTTGGCGGGGAAGCTGGAGATACCCGGAGAGCGGATCACCGTCGCCGACGACGAGCGTATGCACACCGCAGCACTCGTGGCCGGACTCGACCAGGGCGACCACCGCCTACCAGCCGGAACATGCACCCTGTTCGTCGCCGCGGGTGCGGGCGTGACCGCGGGCGCCGCCCTCTATAACGAGCCACCCGTGTCCGTGTCGTACAAAGTGAACTGACGCAGCCAGGCGGTCGATGGACTGCCTGACCGATGACGGTCTGCAGGGGCATGTTGCTCGATTCTCGAAGCACGTTCGGAAGTCGCGACACCATCGATGCTTGTGGTGGGTGTCCGGCGCTGGTCGGGGAGAAGCGTGTCGGTACCCATGCCGTCACAATCGATGCGACCCCGGAACAGATATGGCCCTGGATCACCAAACTGGGTTCGGGGCGGCGCGGGTTCTACGGCCTTGCAGACGACGTCACCAACCCTCACCACGAAGATGGTGTGGGTCTCTCGCCCCGTTACGTCGAGACCGTCGAACGAACCGTGAGTGCAGGCGTCGGCGCCGGGCACGGTGGCGCCGTTCCAGACGGTCACGGTCGACCGGTGAGCAGGAGGGTGCCCGACGGAATCCGCCCACCGTCCCCGTCCGGTTGCAGATCGACGTCCGGATGCATTTGTGACCCCTGATGATCGTGATCGACGACGAGTGCGAACTCGACCGTGGTTGGGGTGGTTCCGGTGACGTCGTCGAGGGATATGTAATTCGCAACCCCTACCAGGGCGCCGTCGATGAATGCCCCCAGCGCGCAGTGGTCGGGATTCTGCAGACATAACGTCGCCGCCAGTTCGTCGAGATGCGCCGCACGCACCACGAAGAACCTCAGGTAGGTGTCGTGTTCGTTCAGCCGCTGGTGAAGTTGCTGCACGGCGTCCCAGTCCCGGGCCGCCAAGTGGCGCACCATCACATCCGCCGCCGGGGTCACCTCGGTGCTCGGCATCTGACCTCACTCGTTCCGCGTCATTGTCCCCGGGACTCATTGAACCGCGGTAGGTCGTCGGGAGTCAGAGCCATATGTCGCCGACTGCGGTCCTTTGCCCCTATTCGGCGATCTGTTCACCCGGCGATGCTGGACGTATACATCCAATGCAACGCGGGACCGTCGATGACCCACCGGCGACCGGGATGTCCGACGGTGTCGGTGCGTGGTCGGTAACCCGGCTGAGCGCATCGTCGCCACGCGTGCGGAGCGCTCGATCGCCACCAACCAAGCGAGGGAGGGTCGAAATGAACGAGAAGAAATGGTCGGTCGACATCGTCATCGACGAACACGACTCGGAGGACACGGAAACCGGACCTGGGCGGAGGCTCGTTTGCGAACCCGCGACACCTCGACACTGGTGGGTACCGGGTTCGCTCGTCGCAGCCCGAAGGACCCCGCCGTACCGGAATCGGTGACGAACTGGCTGCCGCACGGGCGCTGGCGGACCTCGCCCAGCAGCTGATCGAAACGACCGCCGCGGACTTGGAAGCGGTTACCAAGGAACCGGTGCACCTCACGTCGTAGCCATCGCCGGAAACATCGCCGGCGTCTATTTCGCGTGCGCATCCTTCCATCCGCAGTGCGCGACCGACTCATGAGCCGATACAGTCCCCACCTTCACCGCAGAGGTCGACGGGTGTTCAGGGCAGGGGAGCGGACCAACGAAGGGTGGTGCCGCCGCCTGCGGTGGTGGTGTCGATCGTGAACCGCCCGTTGGCCTGCCGCGCCCGGGCCTCGAGATTGTCGAGGCCACTGAGTTCGGCGTCGTCGGGGATGCCGACGCTGTTGTCGGCCACCTCGATCGCGAGGTCGTCGTAGACGGAAATGCTGATGGTCGCCGTGTCGGCGGCCGCATGTCGCACCACGTTGCTCAGGGATTCGCGGAGTACGGCTTCGGCGTGGTCGGCCAGAGTTGCATCGATGACCGACAGCGGGCCTGACATGTGCACGGTGGTGCGGAGCCCGGAGTCCGCGGTGATCTCCGCGATGATCCCGTTGAGCTGGCGCCGCAGTTGGGTGGTTTGACCCGCGCCGCCGTGCAGATCGAAGATCGCGGTTCGGATGTCGCGCATGATGTCGTGCAGGTCGTCGATCGTGTGCCCGAGCCGTTCTTTGACCTCGGGGGACTTTGCGCGTTGCAGCGTGCTCTGCAGCGACAGCCCCGCCGCGAACAGCCGCTGGATCACATGATCGTGGAGATCCCGGGCGATGCGGTCACGGTCGGCAAGGACGTCGAGTTCGCGCATCCGACGCTGGGTGTTGGCCAGTTGCAGCGCTACGGCCGCCTGGTCCGCGAAACCGGACATCAGGGCGAGTTGATCCTCGGTGAATGCCGGCGATCCCTCGCTGCGGAGGGTGACCAGGACCCCGGTCACCGACTGGGCGGCCCGCAGTGGCAGGACCATCGCCGGCCCGAACGGTGTGGTCGGTTCGAAGCCGGGGTCGAAGGCCAGCTTTTCGACACGTAGCGGCATCAAGCTGCGGAAAGCCTCGCCGGAGGTCGAGCCTTCGAGCGGAATCGTCCCGCCGATGATCCGATCGGACACCGTCCCGGCGGACACCGTCACGATCAGTTCGGTGACCCCGTCCGAGGCCACCTCGGGATCGTCGGGCACGGCGAGGAAGGTGCTGTCCGCGTCGGTGAGTGCCAGTGCGTCGTCGGCGACGACCTGCAGTACGTCGGCGGTGTCACTGCCGGCCAGCAGTTCGGTGGCGATTGCGCGGGTCGCCTCGAGCCACAACTGTTTGGTGCGCGACTCTTCGTACAGTCGGGCGTTCTCGATGGCGATTCCTGCCGCGGCGGCCAGGGCGAGCAGGATGATCTCGTCGTCCTCGGTGAACGCTTGGCCGTTCGCCTTCTCGGTGAGGTACAGGTTCCCGAATACGGTGTCCCGGATCTGGATCGGCACTCCGAGGAAGGTGCTCATCGGCGGGTGGTGCGCCGGGAATCCCGCGGCCGCCGGATGGTGGGAGAGGTCGTCGAGGCGGATCGGCTTCGGGTTCGTGATGAGATACCCGAGTACGCCTCTGCCGCGGGGAAGCTCGCCGATCTCGGCGCGTGTCTCCTCGTCGATGCCCTCGAAGACGAATGCGCTCAGATCGTCACTGGCACCGAGGACCCCACCGCGCCGTATCGTGCGTCCACCAGGTTGATCGCGGCGTGAACGATCGTGCGGAGGGCGTCGTCGAGGTCGAGCCCGGAGGTCACCGCGAGCATGGCGTCGAGCAAGTCGTCGACGTGGTCGCGTGATTCGACGATCTGCTCGATGCGGTCCCGCACTTCGGTGAGCAGTTCGCGCAGACGGAGCTCGGAGAGGGATCCGAGCAGTGAACGGGGATCCCGGTCACTTTGTCGACGGGGCACGAGGCGCATTCTCCCACCTCGGCACTGCCTCGGGACGCTGAACAGGTCCGGCCCGCCTCGGGTAACCGGGGGATCTAGCGGTACCCGGTGCGATGGGGTGGCATCTTCGTCGCAAGCACGGCGGCTGGGTGCGGCGTTCGACCCCCAGCTTGGTCAGCAGTCGTGACACATAGTTCTTTGACGGTCTTCTCCGCGAGAAACATTCGTTCGGCGATCTGCCGGTTGGTCAGCCCTTCGCCCAGGAGCGCGAGCAAGGTCCGTTCCTGGTTGGTCAGGCGCCCGAACTGACCGTTCTCCTCGTCGCGTCCGAGCGAAGCTTCGCCATCAACGCGGCGGCGGCGCGGCTGTCGAGCAACAATTTGCCGGCCTCGACATCGTGAACGGCCTCGGCCAGCGCCATCCCTCGAATGTCTTTGACGACGTAGCCGCTGGCTCCGGCGAGGATGGCGTCGAGCATCGCGTGGTCGTCGGTATAGGACGTCAGCATCAGTCAACGCAGCCCCGGCATCTTCGAGAGCAGTTCACGGCACAGTTCGATGCCGTTGCCGTCGGGCAGGCGGACGTCGAGTACTGCGACATCGGGTCGGAGTGCCGGGATCCGTGCGAGGGCCTGGGAGTATGACGCCGCTTTGCCGATGACGTCCAGTTCGGGGTCCGCGGTGAGCAGATCCGCGATTCCGCGGCGAACGACTTCGTGATCATCGACGAGAAATACGTTGATCATGCGCAATGTCGCGATCCGCGAGTGGGCGCAGTCACGTCACAGGTTGCGGCAGAGGCGAGCAGTGCCGAGGAAGCTCGCACCGGGTCACCTGCCGTCATCGGAGGCCGCTCCGTCTGGGGCCCACCGCGAACACCGAGTCCGTCGGGCGCCGGGGGGTCTGCCGCGGGGGAACCTTCTGCTCGGCGGCGCCCACCCGGATCAATGCCTGGGGATATCCACCGTCGGGGAGAAGGTTCCGGATCATGTCTCTGCTCTGGCGGAGTTCGGTCATATGGGTGAGGGGGCACGTTGCGATTAAGTCGACGGTGACTTCGAGGAGCACCGAGGACAACGCCTCACCGGAGCGCAGCCAATCCAGCCGTCCGTCATTGTCGGTGCTCAACAGCAGGACGGTTGAGCGATCGATCTTCTCGGTCGAGTCATCGTCGCGGCCGATGGGGAACCTCCGACCGATATCCACTCGCGCACGATTCTCCGCGGTTGCCAGCGCCTCCGCGGGAATTCCCCCTGCCGGTATGGAATGGCCAGCCCACCAATGCAACTCGGATTGGTATGCGGAGTCGTACTTCCGTGCTGCGGCGGTGAGTTCGGTGGCCGCGGCCAGCACCGGGCGCGCGCCCTGCGGCAGGACTGTCAGTTGCACCCCCTGCCGGCGCACGAGGTCGGGTAGTGAACGGGGAAGTGGATTCTTCAGACCGAGGGGACCGAACGGTCGGCGGTCGGAGTGTCGGTGCCTGATCGCGGTGAGCAGATCGAAGTCGTGGGAGCGGGGTTGGGCGTCGTGGCGGAAGCGGATTGTCGCCAGGTGACCCGAGTGCGGACCCTCGGGAAGGCGGTGGATGTCGGTCGACCATCGCAGTGCGGTCAACGCTGTCTTCAGGTGGTGCAGTGCGGCCCCGCAGCTGATCACCTGTTGCCGGCCGGTCGGGTCCGCCGACGCCAGGAGGCGGCCTCGTTCGGTGTGGAGATCGAGTCGGCCGTCCGTGTAGGTCCACTGCCAGGGCTGACTGTTGTGCACCGACGGTGCGCGGCATGCCAGGTCCACGGCGATTCGAACGACGTTCTCGTCGGGGATGGTGCTGTCCATGATCGCGCCTCCGCTTCGGTTCACTCTCCGCCTCGACTTACGGCGGGAGGGTGGTTCATGCCCCTCAGTCTTCGCCGAACGCGACGGCGGAGTTAGGGCCGATAGTCACCGTGGAGAGGGCGAATCGCCGGGACCTTGATGCGGCGGATACGGCAACAGCATTGCGGTAGCGAGGCACACCGTGCCCACGAGAGCCGCTGCGGCACCGACACCGATCGTCGGTGTTGCGAACCACACGCCCAGGAGGACGACGACGAGGGCGATGACGGCACCGACGAGAACGGCGACTGCGATACCGGCCGGGCGGAGGAACCGCACGTCTGAGGGATCGACGTACTGCTGCGACGAATGCTGGTCCGCAGTGTTAGATGGTGCCAGTGCGCGTTTGCCGGGCATGATGACCTCGTTCCAGCGCCGACGTCGGTTCCCAGTATGTGCAGGTCGGCTCTCTACAACGGTGCGGTCGCGGTGACCTCCCCGGGAGGGCCGAAAGTCACTTCTCCCCAGACGGTGTCCGCCGGAATGGCCAATCGCCGCAATTCGTCCGCATCGTGGGCCAACCCCAGCACTGACGGCGGTACGACGGCAGTGCGCTTTTGGCGACCACATCGCCTGATGCCGCGATTCGGGCCCAAAGTCACTACCAGAGCCACCTCGGCACTGACACCCTGAAATGCGAAACGAAATTCATCCGCGAAAGTGACGACGAGGCCGCCTTCTCGGGGAGGTGATGTCATCGTGGTCGACAGGCAGCGGATCGTCGACGGCTCCCCGAACGGCTCCCCGAACGGCTCCCCGAACGGCGACCCGAACGGCGACCCGAACGGCGACCCGAACGGCGACCCGGCCGTCGGCCCTCGCATTCGAGGAGTGCGCTTTACACAAAGCGGAACTGATCGCGCTGCACGCATGGTCGGACCAAGACCCGGCGACGCTCCCGGTCGAGGCAGCGGACGAAGCCAGGTCCCCGGTGGAGACCGCGGAACGGTCGATCCTTACGGAAAGCGTGACCGGGTGGTGTGAACGATTCTCCGACGTCCCGGTGCGCAGACCCTTTGGTCGGGACCGGCCCGTGCGCCACCTTCTGGAGCTGGCAAGCGACGCCCAGCTGATCGTGGTGGGCAGCAGGGGGCGGGGCGGGGTCGCCGGGATGACCCTCGGCTCGACAAGCGCAGCCCCGCTGCACACAACTCCGTGCCCTCTCCTGATCGTCAGACCCGCACCAGCGACTAGCGCGTACACGATTCGACGAGCGCCAGGACGAGAACGGGACCGAAGCCCCCCGAAGATCCGACGAGTGTCGATGACCTTGGGCCCTACACCTGCACCGCGCCGCGGAGAAACACTCGAAGGAGCACACTCTCAGGAGGCCGTCATGATCGGCGAACAAACATCACCGGTGCGGATGTGGCGATTGGGACCCTGGAGCGGGAACCGACTGATGCGGGCCAGCGATCGCCTCGAGTCCTCGGTCTTTATCGTCGTCGTCGCCCTGGTACTGATCATGGTGCCCTTCGCCGCAGCCTTCGGAACCGCCACCAATACACGTCTGAACGACCAGACCCGCACCGACCGCGAAACTCGGCATGAGATACCGGCGGTGCTCCTCGCGGACTCACGAGCTCAACTGGCGGATACCACTCCGGCGCCACGCAGCAAGGGGCCGGCACCGGCACAGTGGACCGCGAACGGGACCACACACACCGGTCAGGTGCAGACCGACCCGGAAGCGAAGTCGGGGCAAACAATCAGCGTGTGGATCGACCAAGTCGGCAACCTCGTCGATCCACCGACGACGGGCACCGAAAACGCCCTCGCTGCCGTGGGCTCGGCACTCGCGGTGTGGACAACGATATCCTCGTTCTTCCTCCTGATGCTATTCGGAATCCGCTGGGCAGGGACGAGATACCGGATGACGCAGTGGGACCGCGAGTGGAGAAACCTCGGAAAGGCACCGGGATGGCCGGTCAGCTGACGAACACACCGGCACAGGGCGCACACGAGGCGGTAATGTCCGTCCGGGTGCCACGCCCGACACACTCAGGCGCCCACTGTCGGAAGTCCGGTTCCATGAGCTGCCCGGATTCGGATCAGGATAAACAACTCTCCACGGCTGAGTGACATTCGGCTCCACGCCGAGTACCTCCGGCCCTGACGCCACCCGGGGATACCGGACACAGTGAAGATGACGGGGCTTTCGACGGTAAGGCCAAACAGTGGACGACAACTTGAGCTTCCTGGACGCGGGTTTCCTCGAAACGGAGGACTCCGACCCACACGCGAGCCTGACAATCGGGGCCCTCGCCATCATCGACGGCCCCGTTCCCGGGCAAGACAAATTTCGTGACACCGTCGCCGCACGTTTCGCGGAGCTCCCGCACGCCCGAGACAGGGTTCACACCGTCCCACTGGACTTCAGCGCGCCCTCCTGGTCGCAGGACCCCCATTTCGACCTCGGTCATCACCTGCGGCGGGTCGCCCTCCCGGAACCAGGGGAGGAGGAGGCTCTGTTCGGCTTCGTCGCCCGGGTCATGGCGCACCGGCTCGACCGCGACCGTCCCTTGTGGGAATGCTGGGTCGTCGAAGGCCTCACCGGCAACCGCTGGGCCGTGCTGACCAAGATTCATCACTGCATGGCGGACGGGATCGCAGGAACGAAACTGTTCGAGGCGATGTGCGACGAAGTCGTGGCCGAAACGCCAGTGACTGCAGAGGTTGGTGCCGATACCGAGCCGGCGTCCACCGTCAGCTCCTGGGTCGAGAGTCTGGTCCGATCGACGATCGAACTCCTTTCTCCGGCTCGGCAATTGCGCCTCGTTGCGGCGGCGCTGGCTGTTCCTCGTCGGGTGACGGTCGCGGGTGTCGGCGCAGTGAACGGCTTCACGCACCTGCTCTCTGAGATGCTGATGTCGTCGACCGGCACCTCGTTGATCGGGCCGATCGGGCGCCAGCGCCGGTACTGCGCGGCGCGAGTCCGGATGCGGGATGTCCGCGAGATCTGCACCGCCTACGGGGTCACCGTGAACGATGTCGCGCTCGCGGCGATCACCAGCGGATTGCGGCAGCTGCTCCTGCAGCGCGGGGAACACTCCGGCGCACACACGGTTCGTACCCTGGTTCCCGTATCCGTACGCTCCGCAACCGAAGACTGCACGGTCCACAATCAGGTCTCGCTGATGCTGCCCTTCCTGCCCGTCGACATCGAAGACCCAGTCGAACAATTGGCCGCCGTCCACGACCGGCTCACAGCGCACAAGGCGAGAAAGGAAGCCGAAGTAGGCAAGGCGTTCACCGCGGTGGCACAGTACGGGCCGTTCATGCCCATGGCCTGGGCCGTTCGACTCGCCACCCGGTTCCCCCAGCACAGTGTCGTCGCTGTCGCAACCAACGTCCCCGGGCCGACGACCACACGGCACGTGATGGGACGGACGATCCTCGAGATCCTCCCGTACGTGCCCATCGCGCTGCGGCTCCGGATCGGAATTGCGATCCTCAGCTACACAGACCACCTGGTCTTCGGCCTCACCGGAGACTACGACACCACACCGGACCTCACCGACCTCTCGGACTCGATCGAACGTGGGGTACTCACTCTCCTCACCGCAGCGCGGACGGCTGCCGATGCGTCCCAATGATCGTCGAACAATGAGATCTCGTGCGCGTGGCCGATCGCCGCCTGGCGCGCTCCTTACCGAGATCACGGCGTACTCTTCCGCTGACACCGCACCGGCGCCACGACGGCCGACAATCGCGGCGAGTAACCCGATGACGTCTGGCATTCTCGAGTTGTGACAGAACACCGCAGGGTGGAGCGCATCGGCCCGGGCGACCTCACTACCCTCGTCTCCGACGTCGGACCGGTACCCATGAATGTCGGCGCGTTACTTTTCCTTGCCGGTGACAGCGGCGTGGATGTGGTGACCATCGAGGCCACGTTCACACAACGGATCGCAGGCATTCGACGCTTACGGTAGTGCCTGGTCAGGCCGCCACGGGGCCTGGGCCGGCCGTACTGGGTCGACGACGACACGTTCGACGTCGTTGACCATGTGTCCCGGGCGTCCTGCCCGGGCCCGGGGGACCGTGACGCTGCCCTCGCAATCGCTGTGGACGCCGTTACCCGGCCGCTGCCCCGATCACGACCACTATGGAGGGCGGTCATTATCACCGACCTGGTCGACGGTCACACCGGTCTGGTGTTGGTGATGCACCATGTCCTGGCCGACGGAATCGGCGGCCTCGCCGTCCTCGCACGCCTGGTCGACGGCCTGTCCGCGGCTGAGCCGGCCGAGGAGACCGCAGCCGCCTCCCCGGCGCCCCGGCCGAGGGACCTCCTCGCCGACTGCGTTGCCGAACGCCTCCGCGAGCTGCGCCGACGTCCGCACGCGATCGCACGCATGCGTGCCGGCTGGACCGAACTCGGTCGCGGTCGCGGCAGGCGGGCACCCCGGTGTTCCTTGAACGTCGCCACCGGCTCCCGCCGCAAGGTGGTGACCGTCGAGGTCGGCCTCGACGGTGTGCGGGCAGCGGGCCGGAGGTCGGGGGCTACCGTCAACGATGTTCTATTGGTCGCCGTCACCGGGGCTTTGGCCGCCCTGCTGCGCAGGCGGAACGAGTTCCCCCAGGAGCTGGTGGTCTCGGTGCCCGTCTCGGCCCGGAGTTCGACGACGAGCGGGAACCTGGGAAACCAGGTCGGTGTGATGCCGGTCCGCGTACCGCTGGCAGGAAGTATCGAGGAGCGGCTGACCACCGTTTCGGGCATTACCCGCGCTCAGAAGATGCGAACGCGAGGTACTTCCTCGGCGCTGATCGGACCCATCTTTCGGTTCCTGGTCGCCGTGCGGATGTTTCGGTGGTTCGTTGACCGTCAGCAACTCGTCAACTCGTTTCTCACCGACTTGTCCGGCCCGCGGGGACAACTCGCCGTCGCTGGAGCCCCGATCGCGGGCATTGCGCCGATTACCGTCACTGCGGGGAATGTCGGCGTCGCGTTCGCGGCGCTGTCCTACGCAGGCACATTGACGGTCACGATCATCGTAGATCCCGCCGTCATACCCGAGATCCACGAGCTCGCCACGGCTCTGCAAGAACAATTTCGGGCGGCCATCGAATAACAAAGCGGGCCGCCCGTTCATGTCAAGGTCGCAAAGGCAGGCGCCCGAATGACACCCGCAAGTCACACCGCCCCAGTGCACAGCGGTGGTGGCACCCCGGTACGCCTCCGACTGGGCCTTGTTCGCCGGCCGGTACGTCGCCCGGGATCAGCGTGCGCCACAGCCCATCGGTCACCTCCGGTGGAGTTCGCGAACTGCAATATCAGGCATCCGCCGGGCCGGCTCGCTCGTCACCACCTCGGTTCTTCAGCGGCGATTCGTCGCCATGCACCTCCCACACGCCTGTGCCCTCGAGACGACGATCGTGGCCGAAGATTGGTCGGGCCGACTCGACATCCGCTCGGAACTGGACGGTGCGGTCCAGAACACTCTTGTCGAGCGCTACCGCGACCTCGCCAGTCCGCCTCATCTTTTGCCCGCAGTGGCCGGAAACGCTCGGCACCCTCGAGTTTCCCATTTTCTACCGGGGACACCGCCTGCGCCTGCGCATCAACGGTAAGGCGGTGCAGGTCAGCGCCGGCGCGGGAAGCCAGCCGCCGATCGAGATCGAATGCCGCGGCCAGGTCGCGCAACTTCACCCAGGGAGCACGGTTCACCTGGCCTAGTAGTGGCGCACGGCCGGGACCGAGCCGAGTGCACTATCAGGAACGGGTAGACGATTGTCATCGACTTCGCGGGAACGGTCCCTCCGTCGGAGGGGAAATAAGCAGCCCTCGTCGGGTCGGTGACGAAAATGGGTTCAATCAGGGGTCGAAAGGCCCTGGGGACGAGGACCATCGGGGGAGGAGAGTGGACGCGAAAGCAGTCGGACTCCGCCGCGGGCACCACCCACCCCGATAGCGGGGGAAGAAGCCATGACTGCGGTCATCGAGGTGCACAAATTGCAGAAACCCTTACTGGCCGGTGCAACGCCCATGCCCCGGAGGTCACCCGAGAGGCCGGTTGGAAGAGCTGGTCGCAACCACCGGCACGTTTCGACGGAGCCGAGGTTACGAGGTCAAAGTGCGCACACCGTCCACCCCGCCAGAAACCGCATGATCAGCTCGCGAAACCGACAACCCCTGGAGAACGTCATGAAGGCCCTCGTCTATTACGGACCCGGCAACAAAAGCTGGGATGAGGTACCCGACCCACGCATCGTCGACGAAACCGACGCAATCATCAAAATCGATGCCACCACCATCTGTGGGACCGACCTACACATCCTCAAAGGCGACGTGCCCGATATCGCAGAAGGGCGAATACTCGGCCACGAAGGCGTCGGGACTGTCGAGTCGGTCGGTAAAGCCGTCACCACGGTCGAACCCGGCGACCGCGTGTTGGTGTCGTGCGTGTGCGCCTGCGGACGTTGCCGGTACTGCCGCGAGGGCAGTTACGGACAGTGCCTCGGTGGTGGCGGCTGGATCCTGGGTAACAAGATCGATGGGGCGCAAGCGGAATTCGTGCGAGTGCCCTTCGCGGACACCTCGACCTACCCTGTTCCGGCGGGACTCGACGACGAGTCGATCTTGATGCTCGCCGACATCTTGCCCACCGCCTACGAGGTCGGAGTGATCAACGGCGGCATCAAGCCCGGCGACGTCGTCGCGATCGTCGGTGCCGGACCGATCGGGTTGGCCACAATCCTGGCTGCTCGCCTGTTCAGCCCCGCTCACATCGTCGCCATCGACCTCGCCGTGACCCGGTTGGAAGCGGCCAAGCAGTTCGGTGCCGATGTCACGATCAACCCCACCCTGGAAGACCCCGCCGAACGCATCGGGGCCATCACCGACGGACTGGGCGCCGACGTCACGATCGAAGCAGTCGGGGTGCCCGACACCTTCGAGATGTGCACTCGCCTGGTTCGTCCCGGCGGTCACGTCGCCAACGTGGGCGTGCACGGCAAGCCCGTGACCCTGCACCTGGAATATCTGTGGACCCGCAACGTCACCATCACCACCGGCCTGGTCGACACCTGGTCCACCCCCACGCTGCTGAAGTTGGTCCGCTCCGGGCAACTCGATCCGCAGAAGTTCGTCACCCACCGCTTCCCGCTCTCCGGCATCCTCGACGCGTACGACGTGTTCAGCCGCGCCACGGACACCGGAGCGCTCAAAGTGTTGTTGCACAGATAGATTCAGACGTTTCTGGTCAGGGCATGTGCGACCGTGATGCGCTCTCAGCGCTGATTCGAGTGGTTCAGGGAGCGCACGGGGCGGGCCGTGCTTCCTCCAAGTGTCCACCGCGCCGGGAGAGGTGATTCGTGAAGCGTGCGAACCGTCGTTACATGACGCAGACGGATTTCATGTCGTGGAGGATGGAGGAGGACCCGATCCTCCGGTCGACGATCATCGCGGTGGCTGTCCTCGACGAGAGCCCGGACTGGGGGCGATTCGTCCGGATGATGGATCGTGGCACGAGGGCGGTACCCATATTTCGCCGCAAGGCTGTCGGCGACTCCATCGGCCTCGCCCCGCCGCACTGGACGGACGATCCCGATTTCGATCTCTCCTGGCATCTGCGCCGCTTCAGTGTGTCGGCGCCGAGCGGATGGGCAGCTGTACTCGACTTCGCTCGCATCACCGGGATGACGGCATTCGACAAGTCGCGCCCGCTGTGGGAGTTCACGGTGATCGAGGGCCTCGAGGAGGGTAGGTCGGCACTGGTCATGAAGGTGCACCACTCGCTCACCGACGGAGTCAGCGGCATGCAGATCGCGCGTGAAATCGTGGACTTCGCGCGTGCGGGCACCGAGCGGGCGGCCCTCCCGGATTCTCCGCCGCCGGAACACGATCGTGCAGTCGGCGCGCTGCAGAACGACCTGGCCTGGCATTGGCGGACCGGGGTCACACTCACTCGGCGCGTCGCGGCATTCGCACGCGCCGAAAGCCGGACACTGAGGATGAACCCGATCACGGCGCTGCGCGAAATGGCCGCCGTGGTCGGTTCGACCGCCCGCTTCGTGCGGCCGGTGGTCACCACCCTGTCGCCGGTGATGACGAAGCGAAGCACCCGCCGACACTTCGCCGTGTTCGACGTACCGATGGAATCGCTCTGCCAAGCTGCGACCCTGTGCGGGTGTTCCCTCAATGATGCGTTCCTGGCATCGATCATGCTGGGCATGCAGCACTATCACCGGTCCCACGGCGCCGAGATCCCCGAACTGAAGATGACGCTGCCGATCAGTTTGCGCACCGATGCGGACCCGTTGGGGGGAAACCGGATTACCTTGGCGCGGTTCTCGCTTCCACTCGACGTGGACGATCCCGCCGAACTGATGCGCAGAATCGACTCCACGGTCGAGGCATGGCGGGACGAGCCTGCAGTTCCGTTGTCCTCCACCATCGCCGGGGTCCTGAATCTGTTACCGGCATCGACGTTGGGTAACATGCTCAAGCACGTCGATTTCGTCGCATCGAACGTTGTTGGTTCACCGATTCCGCTCTATGTCGCCGGAGCGCAGATCACGCGGTACTACGCCTTCAGCCCGACTCTCGGTTCGGCATTCAACGTCACGTTGATGTCCTATACCTCCCACTGCTGTGTGGGAATCGATGCCGACGCCGATGCCGTGCCGGACCTTGCAGCGATGACCGTCTCGCTCGCCGAAGGATTCCGTGCCGTGCTGAGGCTCTGCACCGACCCGGAATCCGACACCGTCGTGGCTAATCCTGCACGAGCCGACGGTGACACCTGATCCCTACCAGGCGAAGTCTCGCAACCTCAGCGTTGGGGGGAAGACGGGCTCGTCCAGCGGTCCGGGTTCACGTGGTTGACGCGTTCGCCACTGCGGCGGGCGAACTGAAGCGCGACGCGCGCCGATACACGCGATGTTCGCGGGCGCGCCAGCGCGGGGGAGGTCCATGCCTGCTCGGTTCGGAGTAGAACCGTCGTTTGCCGTATTCGATAAGCACGGTGTCCGACCACCAGTGTGACGAGAACGAGGAAGAACCCGACCGACAGGGGCGTGAAGCCTAGGTCGTGGGCACACGGCGACATCGGGATCGCGATACCGACTGCCAGGACACCCGTGACAGTGCCGACCAATTGCCAAATGGGCGGGCTGCGCAAGGAAGGGAATCCGGCGGGTGCGGATCGCGAACACGATCAGCGTCTGGGTAGCGAGTGACCTGAGGAACCACCCGGTCCGGAACAGCTCCGGGCCAGCGTGGAACGCGCCGAGCATGATGGCGAAGGTCAGGAAATCGAACACCGAACTTATCGGTCCGAAGAAAGCATGAAATGCCGGGTGAACGCGATTGTCCCAGTGCGAAGGAGCGTGCAGTTGCTCGGCATCCACCTTGTCGGTGGGGATCGCGAGCTGGCTGGTGTCATAGAAAAGATTGTTGAGGAGGATCTGCCCCGGCGTCGGAAGGAACTGCAGTACTGCGGACGCCGCGGCTGCACTGACATGTTTCCGGCGACCTTGACCGGGATGCCGACGTCGGCAAGTCTTGGCAGCGCCGCCGCGGCGGAGGCTTTCGACTGGTCGCGGAACACGAGGAGACCCATGATGAGTCCCACCCCGATGCCGGCCACCAGAATGGCCCGATGATCAGCGCGTCGGTGTGGTCACCGAGGAAATATGCAGCGATGGCGGTCGCGGCAAGTAGAAGTAGCAGGGCACTGCGGAGCTGGCGGGTAAGGACCGCGATAGCACTCACTCGGTGGCTTCGCACGGTGTTGGGACCCGAGGAATCCAGCCGTCTCCGTGGCCTCTGCGGTGGTCAACCCGACAGGGGCAGAATGTAACTGGTTCAGGATAGTCTCCGAGTCGGCGGATGCGGCTTCACCCACTGGTATCTGCTGCCGCAGCGTAGCCGCGGCAGGGCTTGGAGACCCGCTACCGGCCCGCGTGCTCACGAGGTCTCGAAGCCAGCGTACGGATCGTCAAGAGCATTCTTCGGCTCATGACGAAACCGATGGGTTCGAGGAAGAGCGGTCCGAACGTGAGACGGCTGGCGAGTCGGGGCCCGTAGGTACTGCAGCCCCGCTCGATCAATCGGGTGTGCCCGTCATCGTCCCGTATCAGATGAAAAGCCCAGATCGACGCATCCCCGGTCGCCGGGTCACGCAGGAGGAGGACGATCCGCGCACCGGGCTCGGTCAGTGCGATTGTCAGCGGGGGAGTTTTGGGGTGCAGGCGTATCTGATCGCCCACGGTCGCGTCCTGGTACTCGCGGAGAACCTTGTCGGTGTTGCGCACCTGGCAACCGATGAGATTCTCCAGTCCCACGTAACTGTAGAAGCCACCCCGCCCCTGTCCCAGCTGCACGACCCAGGGCCAAACCAGATCCGGGGGTGCGTTGATGGTGACAGCGTGCGTGTAACGCCACTTCTGGTTCGGTATCAACTCGTCTGCCGGCATGGTCGCCGCGGCCTCCGCCGGTGTTGCGCCCCACGTGGTGCGCCATCGTCGCAGCGGCGCAGTCAGTGCCACATGCACGGCGATCAAGGCCGCACCGGCACACGACTGCATGATCAATTTCAAGTGCGTCACGTCGACGTCTTCGCTCCGACGAGTATCTGGTCGGCCCATTCCGTGACCGCATCGGATTCGCGGTCGTCGCCGGGCTGCGCATGTACCAAGCGTTCGCCGAGGTTCAGCACCTCGGGATCGATCTTGCCCCAGAAGATCCGGTGAGCCACTGCCCCCGTCACGGCCATTGCCTGCGGGATACCGCCGCGTTTGCTCGCTGCGGCGACCAGAATCTTCATCGTCTCGCTCCGTCCGCTCGAGGTACGTCCTCATCATCGGGTTGCCGCACGGACCACACCAGGGTATTTGTACCTTCACCCGCGGTGGGAGGTCGCGCGGACGTTGCGATGACTTCGGGGCCCTGTGCGGTCCTGCATACGATGCCCCCTGCGACAAGATGGGACTCGACGGTTCACGGACAGATGCCGGTTACCTGACGGCGGTGCCGGCGACCGGTCCGCTTGCTCGGACCACCCGCCTCCCGTCGTGACTGCAGGTGAGACGAGCGTAGAGGTGTTCGACGTCAGCCCTGCGGCACAGTGTGGTACCGGGCGTTTGGAGCATGGCCGCGCCCGCAGCGACGCCGTACCGCACAGCGTCCCGCAACGGCCAACCGTGGCGAAGCCCGTAGGCGATGCCCGCGACCATGCTGTCTCCGGCGCCCACCCCGCTGAGCACCGTCACTTCGACGGAGGGAATGCGTTCTGCACGCTCTTCGGTCACAAGCAAGGCGCCCTCGGCACCGAGAGACAGGGCGACCACTTCGCAGATGCCTTGGTCGATGAGATCCCTCGTCGCGGCGAGCTGATCGTCGGTGGTTCGCAACTCCAGTCGCACCCACTCACGAAGTTCACGGATACTCGGCTTGACGAGAAACGCGCGGCGGCGAAGCTGTTTCAGTGCCGGTCCCGAAGTATCGACGATCAGGCGTGCATCGAGGTCGTCCACTGGTGGCAAACTACCGCTCGCGCCGACGAGGTCTGCGTCGGCGCCGACTTCAGCAGCTGGAGGCACGAATCCTGCTCGCGTACGGTGATCGTCGGCCCGGGAAAGACGAAGCGGTATTGCAGACCCGTCTCGTCCTCGTTGACAGTGAGGCTTTCCCGCGTCACGCCCCTGATGCTGAGAGTCCGGATCGGGACGCCTTCGGTGGCAATCCGGCCGGTATGTCCGCCTGATGGAAAGACGGCCGTGGCGGCCTCACCGAGTACCCGAAGCACGCGGGCGACGTTGAGTCCACCACCGCTGGGATCACGTCGTGAGGAGCCGCAACGAACTTTGTCGGTCGGGGCGACCCTGCTCGTACATGAGGTGATGTCGAGTCTGGGTTCATGGTCAAGGTCACGATGCCGGCATGGGACTCTACTTTCGTCTGACGAGCAGCCTTTCTCGGCGACTGGAGACCTGTGGTTGCCATCCACCATCACCCTGATCCGTGGTCGGCCGTCGGTGTTCACTCAAGCGTGAAGTCGGCCGAGGCGTCAGAGCGTTTGGTTCTCGACTACGGTCCTTAGCCTCTATCGGTCCTCCTGTTCCTCGGTGATGCTGGTGGAAATCCGTATGACAGACCTGGATCAGCGGCATCGGTTCGCGACGGCCGTCGAATACGACTGGACGGACTCGACCTAGGCACACCCGTTTCAGGAGATGATCATGTCCACCACGAACTGCTCGACCACCGAGTCGCTCCCGGTGAGCTGCAGCGACAGTGACCTGCTTGCCACGGCGAAGGGAATCCTGATCGTTGGACGGGGCTACGGCGAACGCCAGGCGTTCGACGAGTTGCTCGACGTAGCCCACCACCATCACATCTCAGTTCTGTCAGCGTCGAGGTGGCTCGTCGAACTCGGCCGGGACGAGTCGGCTGATGCTCCCATTGAATGGGCTCAACTTCTGCAGAGGATCCGCGCCGAGGCCTAGAACAATCCGGCTCCTGCTGTGCCCGGCAATGATTGTCGATGACCTTGTGCCCTATGCCGCAGAGTCCTCCAGAGGAACACTCGAAGTCGGAGGCTGCGATGGGAAGAGCATGGAACAGAGATCGCGCGAAGCCGGTACCCGCCAACCAGCAACGCCGATGACCTCCGAGATGCCGGACCGCGACGCACTCGAATCGGCCGTGTCACTCGCGTGCAGGGCGCCGTCGCTTCACAACAGCCAGCCTTGGCGTTGGGTCATCGGTGGGTTCGGGCTGCAGCTTTTCAGTGATCCTGACCGACTTCTGCCGGCGACCGACGCCTTCGGCCGACAGATGGTGTTCTCCTGCGGTGCTGCGCTGAACCACCTTCACTACGCCTTCGCCGCTATGGGCTGGGAGTGCACGATCGACCGTATGCCGCCCCGAGCAGATCGTGATCTTCTTGCCTCGATCGGATTGTTTCGGAGGCATGATGCTTCACCCGCCGATGCTCGGATGGCCGACGCAATCGGACGCCGGCGAACCGATCGGTTACCTTTTGCGGTGCCCCCTTCGTGGGTAGAAGTCGTTCCACAACTGAAAGCCGTCGCGGCTGAGTTCGGGACGGACCTCGAAGTTCTGGGAGAGCGCAGCCGGTCCGCGCTCGAGGAGGCGTCCCTTCGCCTTACCGGTTACCAGGGTGCGGATCCGATGTATCAAGCTGAACTGCGATGGTGGACCCGGCATACGAACTCTCGCGACGGAGTACCGGAAGAGGCGCTCCCCACTGAATCGCAACGTAGATCGGTGTCCCTGGCTCGCGGATTCCCTTCGGGCAGTGCAGAATCGACGGATACAAGTATTGAGCAAGACCGCTCGGCAATCGTGCTACTGACGTCGGCTGCCGACTCGAGACTCGACTGGCTCCGCGCGGGTGAATCACTGTCCGCGATTCTCCTCGAATGTACGTCCCGCGGTCTTGCCACGTGTTCGGTCACGCATCTTACCGAGATGCCCGGCACCCGCACCCTTGTCCGGGAGCTGTCGTCGGGGAACGGATTGCCGCAGGTGCTGATCAGAGTTGGTGTGGTCACCGATTCGGTCGTGCCACCACAGACGCCGAGACGTCCGCTGTCGGAAGTCCTCTTCCATGACCGGCCCGCCCGCTCACAGCGATGAGTCCTTCGCCCGTGTTCGTGGGTGCTCCGTGAAATCACCGTTCCGCCGGCACCAACACCGGTTCGTGCATGTCGTAGTAGGACACCTTGCCCATCAGCAGGTTCTCTTCCTTGAACAGGGCCCGCAGATCGTCCGGTACCTGTGCCTTCTCGTGTCCGCGGGCCTCGGACTCGGAAGTGAAGTACAAGGCCTCGACGAACCCGTCGTCGCCGTACCGGGCGAAGGTCCCGCCGAGGATGTCCGGACGCAGTCGGCGAACCTGATCGCTCGCCTGTTCCATCAGTTGCCGCATCCGGGTCGGATGAGCACTGTGACCCTCCATGACCTGTACGAACCCGGCGGCATCGGAGCCGCCACCCATCCATGAGGTCACGTCCGGGCAGTCCATGAACGAGACGGCGCCCTCGAAGCAGGTCTGTGTCTCGGCCCACCACTGGTCCTGTTCGGGGCGCTGGCTGTTGCGTTGGGCGTCCTCGGTGGATTCGAACCGGACCAGTGCAATGAACGTCCCGTCGTCGCACAACCCGTGTGTGCTCCCGAGGTAACCGATGGCGCCAGGTCGCAGTTCTGCCGTCCAGCGATCCATGCACTGACGCAGCCTCGCCTCGTCAGACACCTTTCCCTGGATTACCTGGATGAACATGTGTTGCCTCCTCGCACTGCGGAGCGGCCCGGCAGCGCGCTCAAATTGCGGTGGCCGACCGGGCGGGTCCACCGTCGCCGGATCCGGTTCCACCGACGGCCCCGGTGGCCGCAGCCACTGCAGGACCAATTTTTCGCCCAACCCCGGCAGCCCACAAGACCACCGGGCGGGCGCATCACCACCGGCCGGGCGCTTCGGCGCCCCACGGACCAAGAGCTCGAGGCACCCTCGACCAGGCTCACTCGCACCGATCCTGCCGCCGCCGAAGCGGCCCTAATATGGGACATCGCCGTCCGATCCATCGGCGACCGTCGACTGCGCCGCCTTCGAGGCCATTACCAGCAGAAACGCACCGAAGGGATCGATCCGGTGCACCGTCCGGCGACAGGTACCAGAACAGCTGACCGCGGCCAACCCGGCTCAGCGCGGCACTCGTCCCACCGGCCGGGGTTTCGATGCCGACAATCATGGCCACGCGCTCGGCAGTGCCGCAGCTCGGTCGGATGCGGGGAGTGGGCATGACTATCGCGGCAACGCGGTGTACGTGGCTTGGTGCTCGACAGTACCTACTCCTGCGGGAGAAGGAGGGGATGGCCTGGATCGGGCGGTACCGCCCCGACCGGGAGGAGATCGGCTCGGCGGCACGCGAGTTCACGTTGCACCACCTGGCGGTCGAGGAGCCGGTAGCGTCCAGCGGAGCCGAAATCGGCTGTAGCGATCATGAACTCGCCCCAGCCCAGCTTGTGGATCTGGGTTCGGTATGCGTCCGCATCGGCGACGGTTTTCGTGCGCTCGCTCGCTCGAGTTGGTCCCGGGCAACCGCTCGAGGTGCCGTCCGGTGGTCGTCATGAGGTCGCGCAACTGCACCAGGACGGGCGTCGCACTTTGGGATCTCGAGGATCCACGGAGCTCGGGGCGTGGGCAACCCACGGCCCGAACTTCCCGGTGATCGGGGAGAGGCGGGCAGGCTGTCCGGTTTCAGTGGTCCGGTTCGTCACCGAAGACGAGTCGGCGGCCGGTGATCTCGGTGGGCGTGATCTCGACGTAATTGAACTTGGGGGTGGCCAGCCATGACCGCAACGGCAGCTCGTCGGCTGCGGCGACCTCGCTGAGCTTCTGAAGCCGCCGCGCGGTGCCGTGGACGATGACGCTCCATCCGGTTTTCTCGGCTATCTCGTCCACCTCGAAGGCGACGTCCCGGTTGATGGTGAGTTCGACGAGCTTGGATCCCTCCGCGGTTCGGAAGTACACCTTGCCCTCGTGGACGACGTAGTTGACGGGAAAGATGTCCACCCTCCCGGACACGGTCGACGCCAGCCGCCCCAGCGCGCCCGAGCTGAGCAATTCCCAGCTCTCCTGCGCGGTCAGCTCGGTGATCGGTTGCTCGGCTGCGTCGTCCGTGCCATTGGCCATGTCTGATGATGGCATCCGAAGGGCGGCGTTGTCAGCACGTTGGGCCAGCGGACGCCTCGGGGCGGTGGGGCAGCGTGTCGGCGACCAGCCCGGTGCGCATGTGGTCGGCGATCGACCAACCTGCCAGGCGTTTCGATTTGAGGCCCAACACCGTTGACAGGTACAGGAATTGCCTGAATACAGGCAGTCTGTGCCGCGTCGCCATCGCCGGTGACGGGATCGACCAGACGAACACAGCAGGCCCGTCCCGGAGTGCTCGGGGATGTCCTCCAGTTTCGCGGCCGGCCAGTCGCGAGTTCAGCGCGATGAGGACACCGCGGGCGAAGTGCCCCTCGCGAAAGGCGCGTGTACAGATCCTCGGGGTAGATGGACGGGACGAATGGCGCCGGGTTACTACCCAACAAGAATGTTGGGTAGAGTGGATGTATGGCGAGGGTGAAGGCACGAGACGAGGCAGGAAAGGCGGCTGCGGCGAAGAAGGCCGCGGGGCGTGCGGCGCGGGCGAGCGGTCACGGGGGCAGGTCGCCGCGGGTGGCCGCCGATGATCCGTTGTCGGCGGAGCGGGTGCGGTACCTGACCGGCGCGTTCGGGGGCACGCAGCTCGCGGCGATCGTCGGGGTGAACCGGTCGCAGCCCTCACGGTGGATCAAGGGCGTGGAGCGGCCGGGCCCGGCCGCGGCACCGTTGTTGATCGACCTCGAGCATGTCCTGGCCCGTGCTCGTCTGGTGTGGGGGGAGACGGCCGCGCACACTTGGCTCGAGAGCGCGAACGCCTACCTGGACGGGGCGCGTCCGCTCGATGTGCTGCAACTGTCCGGCCCGGCTCCGGTGCTCGACGCGTTGGATGCGCAGGCGTGGGGCGGGGCCGCCTGAGTGCTGGTCTACCGCGTCTTCCCGTACCTGTCCGCGGCGGCACCGGGACAGCCGGGGCACCCGTTGTACGAGCATCGACCGCAGCGCGGTGGCCGGATCGATCACCCGGATTATCACGTCTGGTATCTCTCCCGGCTGGCCGAGGCGGCGTGCGGGGAGAGTTTCGGGAACCTCGCCCGCTGGGAGGCGTCGATGCTGGAGTTCCCGCTGCTGCCCAGGTCGCGGCGCGCGCTGGGGGTGTTCGAGTTGCCCGATGATCTGCGGGTGCTCGACCTGGACGATCCGGCCCAGTTGGTGCGGTTGGGGTTGCGCCCGACGCAGGTGGTGACCCGGAATCTGACGGTCACGCAGGGGTGGGGGCATCGGATCCGGTCGGAGACCGAACCGCACACGGGGGATCGGGCGTGGCAGGCGGTCTCGTGGTGGTCGTTTCACCGCCCGCAGTGGTCGGTGTTGGCCAGTTGGCTGCGGCCCGCGCTGGTGCGGGTGGAACCCCTGGACCTGGATCATCCGGCGATCCTCGACTCGGCGAAAGCCCTGCAGCGCATCGTGACGTGACAGTGTGCCGGGACCGCTGCCTCAGGGCTTGAACGGAGCGGGGTGCGGGCGACGCGGTGGGGCGGTGTCGGCCGCCTCGGTCAGGCGGCGCGTTTCGTCCGTTTCGGGATCAGGCGCGCGAGCAGGACGACGATCGCGCCGACGACGAGCCCGACGAGTGCGGACACCACGGTCCCGGCAGTCCACGACAGCACACCGGCGATGCCGCCGTGCACGAGGTCGGCGGACCAGTGTTCGAGATCGTGGAGGCGGTCGGCCGGCCAGTGCAATCCTGCCTCGCCGATGTTGACGAGCAGGATGTGGCCACCGACCCACAGCATCGCGGCGATCCCGACCACGGTGAGCACCGCCATCACCTTCGGCATCGCCGCGACGAGCCCCCGGCCGATCCGTTGACTGAACGAGGACTCGCGCTGGGCAAGCGCCAGGCCCACGTCGTCCATCTTCACGATCAGGGCGACCACGCCGTACACCAGGACGGTGATGAGGATGGCGACGACGAGGAGCACCAATAGCCGGGTGAGGAACGGTTCGTCCTCGACCGAGGACAGTGAGATCACCATGATCTCGGCGGACAGGATCAGGTCGGTGCGGATCGCGCCGCTGACCATGGTCTTCTCGAGTTCGGGTCCGCTGTGCCCTTCGGGTGTGCCCTCGTGCTCGTGATGATTGCCGGTGAGTGCTTCGTAGACCTTCTCGGCTCCCTCGAAGCACAGGAACAGACCACCGGCGATCAGCAGGTACGGCAGTGCCTGTGGCAGGAACTCGCTCAGGATCATCGCCACCGGCAGGATGATCAGGAGTTTGTTGCGGATCGACCCGATCGCGATCTTCCGGATGATGGGTAGCTCGCGGTTAGGGGAGAACCCGTGCACGTAGCGGGGGGTGACGGCGGTGTCGTCGACGACCACACCCGCTGCCTTGACGCTGGCCTTGCCTGCCGCGGCTCCGATGTCGTCGATAGATGCCGCGGCCGCTTTCGCCAGTGCCGCGACGTCGTCCAACAGGGCCACGAGACCACCAGCCACGAATAACCTCCCACAGTTCGGATGTGCAGAGCCGACCGAATGACACGCGGTTGCGGGTCGACACGAACGGTACCGAATCGGTGGTCCTGCACAATCGGTAGCGCTGAGCGCCGCGGCGCCGATACACAGGATGGTCGGGGAGTGATCCCGAAAGGTGCGGTCATGATCGGTGTGGTGTTCGATCTTCCGGTAGGGATCGGGGACGTGACGTTCTGGCCGTGGACGTGGTGGAACTCGTTCGCGACCTGGTGGAATCGGTTCTAGAGAGGAGCTGCTGATGGTAGGTCTGTTGCCGGACCTGTTTTTGGCGAATCCTCTCGAGGAGGGCGTCTGACCGCTGATCCTCGAGTGGAACACCTTCGTCCGTTGGTGGAATCCGCTCTAAAGGCCGGGCCGTACCGAGTTGCTCGGCGCTGGTCTCGTTCGCGAGCGCACACAATCCGTCGCCGGGTCGCCGAGCACGCGAACCCGCTGATGGAGCGACCTGGCCCCGCGGGGACCCTGGACAGGTGGTCCGCCGAGACCCACGGATCGGGGACCAGCGGCCGGTGGACGCCCCTGATCGCGCACGCTCTGACGGAGGCCGAGGTGGAGCTGATGGTGGTGGCCGAGCGGAGGGGCATGGACTGACCCCGGTAAGCAGTGAACGCGACAACGGCCGGCCCCGCAGACCAGGCTGATTCCGGCGCCACCGCTCTGCACCGGATCCCCCAACTCACCGAACTCGTTCAATGCCAGCGGCATCCGCGCACTCGGCGACCCTGCACCGGCGGTTCGAGCCGATCGGCGACTCCCACGGCGGCGACCTGTAGGTTGCGCTGTCGCTCGCGGGAACTGTCGCGGACGGCATCCTCCGGGCATCCCCGTTCCCCGGACGGGAAGTGGGTGCCATAAGTGGCTGGCCGGCAAGACGCATACGTGGATGTTTCTCGGCCGCGACATCACCGTCGCGTCTCTGCTGGACGGCGACCTGCGATCGCTGAACCTGTCGGGACGTTGGTGGGCTGTGACCGCGGCGCCTGTACGTGGTCTCGGACCACCTGCCATCTGGTCCTGGGCGCCGCCCCCGGACGCTGACGGGGTGAACTATCACTGCCGCAGCAACCGCCGAGTTCGCCCTGATGCTGCTGACCGCGGAACCCTCGACTCGTACTCACCATCGTCGAGTCCGTGACGTGCTGACCGACCCGGGCACCTTCGACGAGGTGGTCGAGGTCCTCGACGATGTCCACCACCTGAAGTATGTGGGTGCGGGCAGCGCCCGGCTGCCGTAGTCCGGGCCTGGGAAACGGACACGGACGGTTGGATCCGCACCCCGTGCCACGACGCAGTGTTCACAACCGTGACGTGGTGAGAGATACGTTGGGATAGTCCGATTTTCGGTGCTGTTTCCTCTCGGCTCCTCGTGTCCGTGATGGCGGGGTCGGACACTTTTCCGCCGTATTTCTGTGCTGGGCTGCGTTGTGCGTCATGGCAGTCCCGAGACTTCGGTGCATGTCCGAAGGTTCCGCCATGTTCACCGCTAATCAGCGGAACCGATTGCAGAGCAGCTGAGTTCGAACTCTCACTCCCCGCAGCTAAAAGAAAACGCCAGGCCTGGTTGTCCGGAAAGGTCCGGCAGGCGTCGGCGCCGCCGACAGATTGTGCTCTGTACGGTCCTGTTGGGCGAAGAGGGTGCGGGGCGCGGGTCCTCGGAGATCAGTGCGGCCCGCGTGTGAGTGGTTGCCGTTCCGATCCGCTGGCGGTGAGAGGGCCGAAATGCCGCTACTTGTAAAGAAGACGGCCGCGAAGAAGAAGACCGCGGAGACGAGAGATGACCGTCACCGCTACCGACGTGCCACCGGGCATCGACCAAGCGGTACACGAGGCCGGGATCGCCTCCTCGCTGGCGAACCTGGCGTCGTACGCCGAAGGGACCCTCTGACGGTCGGCTGCGACCCGGGACCCGGCGCTGTGTCGAGGACGCGGTCGAACACCCACCTCGTCACCGCGAGCACCGCGGCGCTCGTCTCGACACCACCCGGCTAGCACAACTGATCACCACCCGCGAGGGGCAGGATGAGGCCGTGAGTGACCGAACCGCAGCCGACCTCGAGCGTGAACTCGCCATGCTCGCCTCCGTGCGTGACCGCCTCCGCGTGTCCGGGGGGCGACGATTCCCGTATCCCGATCACTGCCGTTGATCAGGTTCTCGATGAGTTCAACCGTCTTCAACGATCACCGTGGGATCCGAGCTGATTTTCGTCCGCGCATACCGGGCGAGCGCCTGTGCTTGGTGAAGTGGCCGAGCGCGCTCACGCCTTCAGGCGATCGCGTCAGCGGCAGCGGCCGCGTCGACCGCCGGGTAGATGGGGTACTCCACGCCCGAGAGGTACTGGACGGTGCGAACCACCTGGCAGGAGTAGCCGAACTCGTTGTCGTACCAGACGTACAGGATGGCGGTGTCGCCGTCGACGATCGCGGCGTTCGCGTCGACGATGCATGCCGCACGCGAGCCGATGAAGTCACTGGACACGGCGTCGGTTGCCGCGGTGTAGTCGAGGTTCCGGCTCAACGTTCCGGTGAGTGATTCCCGGCGAAGGTGCTCCAACACTTCATCTTTGGTGGCCTCGCGACCCAGCTGAAGGTTGAGGATCGCGACGGACACGTCCGGCGTTGGCACGCGGATCGAATTGCCGGTGATCTTGGCCTTCAGGTCGGGAAGGGCCTTCGCAATCGCGGAGGCCGCACCCGTCTCGGTGAGGACGAGGTTGAACGGCGCCGATCGGCCACGCCGGTCGGCCTTGTGGTAGTTGTCCAGCAGGTTCTGGTCGTTGGTGAACGAGTGCACAGTCTCGACGTGGCCCCGCACGACGCCGAACTCGTCGTCCATGGTCTTGAGCGGCGGGACGATGGCGTTCGTGGTGCAGGACGCGCACGACACGATCCGTTCGTTCGGATCGACGTCGCGGTGATTGACGCCGTGCACGATGTTGGGGACGTCACCCTTGCCGGGCGCGGTCAACACCACCTTCGCCACACCAGGGCGCAGGTGCTGCGACAGCCCGTGGCGGTCACGCCAGATGCCGGTGTTGTCGATCAGGATCGCATTGTCGATGCCGTACTCGGTGTAATCGACACTCGTCGGGTCGTTGCTGTGAATGAACTTGATGACGTTGCCGTTGGCGATGAGCGCGTTGTTCTCGTCGTCGACCTTGATCGTGCCGTTGAACTGACCGTGGACGGAGTCGCGGCGCAGCAGTGACGCACGCTTGACCAGGTCGTCCTCGCCGCCCTTCCTGACGACCACGGCACGCAGGTTCAGGCCGTTACCCGAACCGGCCTTCTCGATGAGCAGCCGCGCGACGAGTCGACCGATACGCCCGAATCCGTAGAGGACGACATCCTGGGGCTGCGCGGGGCTCGTCTGGGCACCACCGACCAGGTCGGCGAGGCTCTCCGCGACGAACTCGGGGATCGGCGCTCCGCCGCCGTGGGCGTGGTAGGCGGTCACCAACAGGCCGAGGTCGATCTTCGACGGCCGCAGATCGAGTCCGGTCAGCGCCTCGAGGAAGGGGAACGTCTCCTCGACGGAGAGCTCGTCGCCGCGGATCTGTCGGGCGAAGCGATGGGTCCGCAGGATCTTGATGACCGATTTGTTCACCAGCGAGCGACTGTGCAGCAGAATGGTCACCGAATGCCTGCGGTGCAGACCGCCGATAATCGGGATCATCGCTTCCGCGAGAGCTTCCTCGGAGTTCCACTGCGTCAGTTCCGCTGTGCTCACTGCGTTCCTCTGGCTTTCTGGCTCATTGGCGTGCTCGTGGGTCGGACGCCGGGCGGGATGAGACGCACGTCATACACCCATGTTGCGGACAACGGCGTGCGCACCACCAAGTATATGAAAAGCGCCTCCTCGCGGTGACAGGCACCAGGCACCAGGCACCAGGCGGTTGCTTCGGCTGCGGGTATTCCGGTTCGAGGGGGACGGTGACCGGGGGCTCGGCCGGCTCGAGCACGTAGACCGGTGGGGGGAGCAGGATCTCCCACGTCACCGGTACCTCGTGCTCCGGGCTGCGCTGGGACCAATAGCAGTGGGCGTGATACGAGGTCATCAGGGCGGTGCCGTGCGTGCGGAGCAGCTCCATGTTTGCTCGGAATCCGGTGTGAGCGGTCTCGACCTACCCCGACCCCATTGCGCAGCACCCTGCTGCGCAATTGCCGTGGGGACACATCCTCGTCCTGTCAGATTCTCGCGGTTTGAAGGAAACAGGGTGTGATGGGGGAGCTGGCCGCGGCGAGCAAGGTACATGTGATGGTGTCGCACTGGTGGAGCCGCGGCGACGGTCTCGCCAACCACCAGCTCGGCCAGATCCTCACCCGCGCAGCAGGTGTGGGCCAGGTTGATCTCACCGATCCGCAGTCGATCGACCGGGCGCTGCGGATCGCGGTCGCCGATCCCGCGGTGCTGGCCGAGCTCGAGCAGTGGTGGCAGATGGTCGAAACCCGCAGGGCCGGCAACGGCACCCCGCAGCCCGGTTCTGGGTCTGGATCAGTCGATTCGGTACCTGGGCCTTACCCCCGGCTTGTGGACACGGGTGGTGGATTACGCGGCGGATGCCAGCGTAGCGGTGTAGAGGGTCTCGTAGGTGTTCGGGGACCGGTGTCCGCACCAGGAGTGCCTCCTTCTGGTGTTGTAGCGGGTGACCCAGCGGAACACCTGGCGCCGACATGTGGCCTCGTCGGACCAGGTGTTCGCGTCCTGGAGGACTTCTCGTTTGAGGGCGGCGTTGAAAGATTCGGCCAGGCTGTTGTCGGCGCTCGTACCGACCATGCCCATCGACTGGGTCACTCCGAGACCGGCGCAGAGGGCAGCGAAGTCCTTCGACGTGTACTGAGCGCCGTGATCCGAGTGAAAGACCGCCCCGGCCAGTCCATTACGCCCCTGGGCGGCGGCACGGAGGGCGTCGGCGACGAGGTCGGTGCGCATATGGTCGGCGATTGCCCAGCCGGCGAGTTTACGGGAGTAGCAGTCGATCACCGTCGCCAAGTACAGGTTGGCTCCGCCCTCGATCGGCAGGTATGTGATGTCGCCGACGTACGTGCGGTTCGGTGCGGCGGCGGTGAAGTCCCGCTCGAGCAGGTCAGGCACCTTGTGATCGGCAGGTTCGGGGACTGTGGTCGTGACGCGTCGTCGACGCCGGTAGCCGACGATGTCGTTCTCGCGCATCACGCGGGCGACGCGCTTGTGGTTGACCTTGTCGTCCGCAGCAACACCGTCGTTGAGTTCGGCAGTGATCCTCGGTGCTCCGTAGGTGTTGTCCTCGGTGTGGATCACCCGGATTCGTGCGGCCAGCTGCGCGTCGGCCTCGGCGCGAGCGGCCCTGGCGGGCTCTGCGGATGTCCAGGCGTAGTAGGACGAGCGCTCGATCTCGACGAGCTCGCATAACCGCTTCACCTGGTAGGTGTCGGAGTGGTCGGCGACGAAGCGGAAGCGGTTCACCATTTCGTCTCCCCGGCGAAATACTTGGCCGCCTGGCGGAGGATCTCACGCTCGGTGGTGAGCTTGGTTGTCTCGGCTCGTAGGGCCGCGTTCTCGGCCTCGAGGCGGGCGAGTTTCTGCTCGACGGTCTCCGGTGCGTCACCCGCGCCCAGGCGCTGGCCGTGGGGCCGTGACGGGGTGTGCACCCGGGTGCCGTCGACGTGGGTCTTGGTGCCGGTCCCGTATTGGTCGATCCAGCCCGTCAGGGTGCCGCGCACGATCCCGAGATCAGCGGCGATACCTCGAATCGTCGCACCCGGCGTGGACTCGTACAACTCGACCGCCTGGCGCCGAAACTCCTCCGAGTAGTTCTTTCGTGACATGACTGAAGATCATCTCGCTTCCCCAGCAGGTGCTGGATTCAGCGTGTCCAAGAACC
>NZ_BCWY01000069.1 GCF_001894825.1 Rhodococcus jostii NBRC 16295
GTGGCGGCGTCGAGGCGCCTTTCACACCACCCGGCGGGCCTTCATCCCGTCGAACACCGGCGCGACGCGAACCACATCGCCCGTCGTCGGAGCGTGAACCATCTGCCCGTTCCCGACGTAGATCGCAACATGACCGGGACCCGCAGGACCCCAGTTTCCGAACAGCAGATCTCCCGGCATCGCGTCGGCCAAGGGCACCTCCGTACCGACATTCCATTGCGTCTCGGACGTGCGCGGAAGCGAAATCCCCGACGTGGCCGCGTAGACGGCGTACGACGTCAGTCCAGAGCAGTCGAACCCGCCCGCCGAGGGACCATGCACGTTCCCGCCACCCCACACATACGGAAGACCGAGGTACCGGACAGCGGCTTCGACAATCTTGCCGCCGATGCCTTCCGCCCCGCCTCCGAAGACTCCGAGAAGGGACGCATACCGTGATTCCGATGCACGGATCTTGGCGACGTAGGGCTTCGTCTGATTCTCATAATCTGCTGCTCCCGAGGGCATACCGCGATTCACTCGAACGGCGCCGACACCAGCGTTGTATCCCGCGATCGTGAGGTCGAGAGTGTCTCCGACCACCTCGCCCTGCGATTTCCACTGTTCGATCTGGTCATACATGTCGCAGAGAAGGTGGCCTGACGCCATCACCGAGTCAGCGATATCGAGAATGTCGGCCTTTCCGTCACCGTCGGCGTCCTTGCCGTATCTCGCCCAGGTGGCCGGCATGAACTGCCCCGGGCCGCGAGCGCCGGACGGCGACACCGGAGCGGTAGCGCCAAAGCGAAATCCGTTCTCCGCGGCGTACAGTGCGGCGAGAACGGGCGCCTTCACTCCGTCGCAGATGGCGCCCGCCTTCTGGAACCACGGAACGAACACTGCGATGGAACCGATGGTCGACGACGCCGCGGGATAGTCGAGCACCGAGGGCATCAATTGCGGCAGAGCGTCATCCCTCTCTCCTTGCGCGAATGCATCATCCGTCGTCTGCGACGGCCACGCCGACGGGGCATGGGGCTCCGTCGCGACGGGTCCGGAGGATTGCGGGTTCTTGTTCTCCTCAGGTCGAGGGTCCCGGGGTGGCAGTGGGTCCTGCGGCGGCACGGGCACGGGCGGTAGATACGGTGCTACCGCATCCTGAACGGCTACGGCCGCAGCGTCGACGGCTCGACGAGCCGGGTCCTGAACTTCTCGGGGTAGGCCCGCGATGGACTCGTCGATCTGTGCGTCCAGCGCCGGTGCGGCCTCCACGACCGATTGAACCTGCTGCGTCGCAATGCCCTGTGCGGGTTCTGGGAGATCCGCGCCATGCACGATGCCCCCGATTGCCGCGGCTACCCCGACGATGATCGCCGAAGGATCAACAGACATTCGTTTCCTCCTGATGTGTGAGCCAGATCAATACGACCCCGAGATGTGACTCGAGTCTCCCGCGCCGGCTTTCCTCGCCGCGTCGCACCAGAGGGTGGTTGGGATACGTCATCGGAGCTACGAACCAATCGGCACGGACAAGGTCCCCGTTCCCTACCTCCCCCTACCGGGGGGGTGAAGGGGGAGATTGGAGCGAACTTATCGTTCAGCCCTATTTTTCGACCTTGTGACCTACCTAACATCACCCCTACGCAAGTGATGCCCGCCAACAGGCAGAGGCACAAGCAACTCGAGCTAGGAGCAATCGTGCAGATCAGTGCCGCCGTAATCCACGAAGTCGCGGGCGACTTCGCCATCGAGACCGTGTCCCTGAGCGAACCCGGGGACAACGAAGTCCTCGTGGAGATCGCCGGCGTCGGTCTCTGCCACACCGACCTGGCCGTCAAGGAAGGCCATCTCCCGTTTCCCCTCCCGGGCGTCGTCGGCCACGAAGGCAGCGGCACGGTCGTGCGGGTCGGACCGGGTGTCACCAAGGTCAGTGAAGGCGACAAGGTCGCCATTAGCTTCAACAGTTGCGGTCAGTGTGCCCACTGTGGGAAGGGCGAGCCCGCGTACTGCCACAACTTCATGGCATTCAACTTCGGCGGGGTGCGCCCGGACGGCAGTTCGGCACTGGCCGCGGGTGACGCTGCGCTCGGCGGCAACTTCTTCGGGCAGTCCTCCCTCGCGACACATGCCATCGCGCACGAGCGCAATGTCGTGAAGGTCGCGGACGACGCCCCACTCGAACTCGTCGGCCCGCTCGGCTGTGGGATCCAGACCGGCGCGGGCGCCGTGTTGAATTCGCTCGACGTCGATCCGGGATCGTCGCTGGTGGTCGTCGGGGCGGGTTCGGTCGGTCTGGCATCCGTGCTCGCGGCCGTGGTCCGCGAGGTCGGCGTGATCATCGTCGTCGAACCCCATCAGTCGCGGCGTGAACTCGCTCTCTCGCTGGGCGCGACGCACGTTGTCGATCCCGCGGACGGTGCTCTCTCCGAACAGATTCGGGGGATCGTTCCCGACGGTGTCGACTACGCCATCGACACGACGGCCCTCGTCCCCGTGCTGGACCAGATCCTGCAGTCGCTGGGCGTCCGGGGGTCCCTCGGCCTCATCGGTGTCCCCGCCGACCCGGCCGCCACAATCCCGATCGGCATGATGTCGACGCAGCTGTTCGGTCTCACGATCCGCGGCATCGTCGAGGGCGATGCCGACCCCGATACATTCATTCCCTACCTTCTCGATCTGCACCGTCAAGGCAAGTTCCCGTTCGACAAGTTGATCACGACGATGCCGTTCTCACAGATCAACGAAGCTGTGGCCGTACAGCATCGAGGTGAGGCGGTGAAGATCGTCCTCGTTCACGAATGATGGCCGACGCCACCGCCAATCGGATGCTCCGGAAATAGTGAGAAAGGCAGTTCGATGTCAGTCGATCTGAAAGCCCGCCCGCCGCGGACGAGCGCTGTCAGGAAGGCCGTCCAGGTAGCGCCCACGGCCGTCGGTGCGTTCTACGCGACGTCGATGGAAACGTTCCGCTGCATGTTCAAGCGACCCTTCCACGCTCGTGAGTTCGTGCAGCAGGCGTGGTTCATCGCCGGTGTATCGATCATGCCGGCGTTGCTCATGGCGATTCCCTTTTGCATGATGTTCGTTTATCAGATCAATATCTTGTTGGCTGAAATCGGTGCTGTGGATCTCGCCGGCGCCGGCGCCGGCGTCGCGATCATCCGTGAAATCGGCCCGGTGGTGACCGTTCTCGTGGTGGCCGGTGCCGGTTCGACCGCCATCTGCGCCGATCTGGGTTCGCGGACCATTCGCGAAGAGATCGACGCGATGAAGGTGTTGGGGATCGATCCAATTCAAAGACTCTGCGTGCCGAGGGTGCTGGCTTCGACTCTCATCGCAATGTTTCTCAACGGACTCGTCTCGGCAGTCGGGCTGGTGGGTGGCTACTTTGCGACGGTCTACATGCAGGGTGCGTCGCCGGGGCAGTACGTCACGTCCATCTCGATTCTCACGGGACTGCCCGACTTCCTCGTCAGTGAGGTGAAGGCGGCAGTGTTCGGCATGCTTGCCGGTCTCGTCGCCTGCCATCTGGGGCTCAACGCGAAAGGTGGGCCCAAGGGAGTGGGGGACGCGGTAAATCAGACGGTGGTGTTCAGCTTCCTGCTGCTCTTCCTCGCAAACTCGGTCATCACCACGCTTGCGCTGCACTGACAGCGCTCAACACGTCGCCGCACAGTCGGCTGTGAACGGGAGAATTCTGTGTCGAAAGTTACTCGGGCCGCGGGCGCGAGGCCGCAAGTCGCCGGGCTCGCGCTCCGCACGGTCAGTGCACCGGTTGGTCACATGGAGGAGATGGGCAGACAGCTCCACTTCTACAGTCACGCCGTCACCTCGATACCGCACACGGTTCGGCGCTACCGGAAGGAAACGATCCGGCTGCTCGCCGAGGTCAGCATGGGCACCGGTGCCCTTGCGGTGATCGGGGGAACCCTTGTGGTCATCTCGCTTCTCACCACCGCGGTCGGATACGAAGTCGGCCAGCAGGGAGCGACGTCGATGGGCCGCATCGGAATCGGTGCGCTGTCCGGATTCATCTCGGCATTCTTCAATACCCGGGAGGCGATTCCCGTCATTGCGGGCATCGCGCTGACCGCGACGGTCGGTGCGGGTTTCACCGCGCAACTCGGTGCGATGCGGGTGAGCGAGGAAATCGACGCCATGGAGACCATGTCGATCCCGTCGCTGCCCTACCTCGTGACCACTCGCGTCACCGCCGGGGTCATCGCGGTGATTCCGCTGTACTGCGTGGCGCTGTTCGTAGGCTATGTCGCCACGCAACTGGTCACCGAGTATCTCGGTGGAGCAAGCGGAACGTACCAGCACTATTTCAACGTCTTCCTCGTACCGAGCGACGTCGCCTGGTCGATGGTGAAAGTTGTCGCGATGTCGGTAGTGGTGATGTGTGTGCACTGCTACCACGGCTACAACGCCAAGGGCGGGCCGGCGGGAGTCGGTGTCGCGGTCGGACGCGCGGTGCGCACGTCCCTGATCGCGATCATGGTCATCGACCTTCTCGTCGGAATTGCCGTCTACGGTGGTTCCGCCGGCGCCGTGAAAGTGTCGGGCTGACATGGGTGGCCACATCGAAGAGCGGAGCCGCCTCGTCTACGCGCTCCTGGGTATGTGTCTGATCGTGTTGATGGCGATCGCGACGGCAGTGTCCGTCGGCATCTACCGCGGATCGTTCTCCTCGACCGTTCCGGTCACGCTGTACTCGGCGCGGTCGGGCCTGATGCTCGAACCCGGCTCGGACATCAAGATGCGCGATGTCGTCGTGGGCCGGGTGTCGAAGGTACAACTCGTCGACGACCAGGCCGAGATCACCATGAACATCGACGAGAGCCGAACGTCGGCGATCCCGGAGAACATCACGGCCGTGATCGATCCGAGCACGTTGTTCGGACGCAAGTTCGTCACGCTGGTGCAGCCGGAACATCCCTCGAGTTCACCCCTTTCGGCTGGATCTGTGGTTCAAGGGACCGCTGTGGCCACCGAGGTGAACGACCTCCTCGATTCGCTGGTGACGGTGCTGCGGACTGTGGAACCGGAAAAGGTCAACGCGACGTTGAGTGCGCTGTCCACCTCGTTGCAGGGCCGCGGCGACCAACTCGGCGACATGATGGTCGAGCTGGACACCTACCTGTCCGAGTTCAACGGCAGCCTCCCCACACTGCAGCGCGACCTGGTCAAGGGCGCGGAGGTCTCCGACATCCTCGCCGGCGCGGCTCCGGACCTGCTGCGGACCGTCGATCACGTGAGTACCACCGGTGACACGGTGACCGGGCGGGAGCAGCAGCTGAGCGCCTTCCTGCTCAGTTTCAGCGGTTTCGGCAACAGCGGGCGGAGCTTCTTCGAGGCCTCCGGGGATCCGCTCGAGAAGTCGTTGGACGCGTTGGAGCCGACGACGGCGCTGCTCGCCCAGCACGCGCCGATGTACCCGTGCTTCCTGGCGAGTATGGATCAGACCAACAGGTACCTCGAGCGCACCGTCGGCGGTAGTGATCAGGCGGGGCTGAACATCCTCGGCACCCTGCTGATGGGCGATCCGCCGTACACATACCCGGAGAACGCGCCGAAGAACGGTGCGGACGGCCCACCGCGGTGTTACGACCCCGGGCAGGCACCCGGACATACCGACTTCGACGACGGCAGCAAGGCATACCAGCCGGCACGCGGTGTCGAAGATCTGATCGGTAATCCATTCGCGCAGTTCATGTTCGGAGGTGCACGCTGATGACGAAGGCACCGGGAATCAAGTTGCTGATCTTCGTTCTGGTCACGTCGTTGACCGGATTCGGTGTGGCGACGGTGGTGGGCAACATGCGCTTCGGCAGCACACACACCTATCAGGCCGTCTTCTCGAACGCGTCCGGGCTGGGCAACGGCGAAGACGTCAAGGTCGGCGGTGTGCCGATGGGCAAGGTGAAGGACGTGGAGTTGGCCGGCGACGGCACGGCAGTGGTGTCGTTCTCTCTCTCCACCGAACGCCCGCTCACGGCGGGGACCACGGCGCGAATCAAGTACAAGAACCTGATCGGTGACCGCTTCGTGGAGTTGTCGAACGGACCAGGGGCCATCGGTGCGCTCGACGGCCCGATTCCGCTCGAACAGACCACGCCGGCGCTGGACCTCGACCAGGTGGTCAACGGCTTCCGACCTCTGCTTCAAGGTCTCGACCCGGATCAGACCAATCAACTCTCCGCCTCGCTGATCGAAGTACTCAACGGCCAGGAAGCAAGTATCGGGCGTCTGGTAAGTCAGATCGGAACTCTCAGTAACACACTGGCGGACCGGGATCAGGCGATCGGTCAGGTGGTGAACAACTTCAACACCGTCGTCGGGACCGTGAACAACCGCGGCGACCAATTCTCGGCGCTGATCGACCAGCTTCAACGGCTGGTCGCCGGCCTCGACGGTGACCGTGACCTGATCACCAACTCTCTGGTGAGCATCGACCGTGTCACGGACAGCCTCGCAGGAGTGCTCGACCAGAATCGGCCCGCGATTGCGCAGGACGTCGTTGCGCTGGGCGATCTAGCGGGCAACCTCAATACGAACACCGACACGCTCAACATGGTGCTGTCGACGCTGCCCGAGAACTACCGTCTGATCGGCCGCGTCGCGGGTTACGGAAGCTTCGTGAACTTCTTCGTCTGTGGCCTCGCTATCAAGTACGCGCCCGGGCCCGGTGGATACACACCGATGTTCAAGGCTCCCGCAGAAAGGTGTCAGTGATGGCTCAGAAGTCATTCCTCGAGCGCGATGCGTTCCGCATCGGCCTCATGGGAACAGCGGTCCTGATCGGCGTCATGTTCCTCGCGCTCAACTTCAACTCCATTCCCGGTATCAACAGGGCCACGACCTACCATGCGGAGTTCGCCGACGCCAGCGGCCTTGCAGTCGGTGACACGACGCAGATTGCCGGCGTGAAAGTCGGAGAGGTGAAGCAGCTTTCGATCGACGATGGAAAAGTCGACGTGGAATTCGACGTGGACAGCGGTGCGGTCGGGCTCGGCGAGGACACCACGGCGGCGATCAAGGTCGAAACCGCTCTCGGGCGGCGATACGTGGAAATCACTCCGGGACGTCACGGTGAACTCGCCGACGACGCGACCATCCCGTTGGCACACACCAGCTCCGGATACGACATCACCCGGGCGCTCGAGGAAGTCACCGACAAGGTCTCCGATACCGACACCGTCAACCTCTCCGGCGCGCTCGAGCAGGTTTCCTCGGTCGAGGACGAGCTTCCGCCCGATCTGCGGTCATCCCTCGACGGTCTGTCCCGGCTGTCGAACACGGTGGCGAGCCGGGACGAGGAACTGCGTCAGTTGCTCTCGGGTGCGGCCGACGTGTCCCACATCCTCGCGGACCGAGACGTCCAGGTCGCGTCGCTGTTCGGCCAGGGGCAGTCGCTCTTCGCCGCGCTGAACAGCCGGGCAGACACAATCCATCGCGTTCTCGTGCAGTCACGTCAGGTGGCCGATGCACTCACCGGGCTTTCCCGTGACAACGCGGCAACACTCGGACCTACTCTCGAACAGTTGAAGACTCTGGTGGCCACATTGAACAGCAATTACGACAATATCAACGCATCGCTGACCGGCCTCGATCGATTCGCGAAGCAGGTCGGCGAGGCGGTGGGCAGTGGTCCGTTCTTCGGGGTGCTGCTCCACAACATCGTGCCGGCCAACCTCTCCGGGCAGCTTCCGGGAAGTTTCGGGGGGCCGCGCTGATGGCCTCGGTACGGGAAATGGCACGGGCACTGCCGGCGAGACTGCTCGCCGTGGTGATCGCGGTCGCCCTTGTCGGGTTGCTGACCGCCGCGTGGATCGAAAATCACTCCGTCAACCACGTCACGGCATACTTCCGGAACACCACCGGCATGTACGTCGGGGACCGGGTGATGATTCTCGGCGTCGAGGTCGGCCGCATCACGACGATCGAGCCGGATGGCGAGCGGGTCCGGGTCGAATTCGATTACGACAACGAGTACGACGTTCCCGCCGACGCGAAGGCCGCTGTCGTCGCCCCGACACTGGTGACCGGCCGCTACATTCAGCTCGCACCGGCGTACTCGGGTGGAGCGACCCTGGCGGACGGTGACGAGATTCCCCTCGATCGAACCGCCGTTCCGGTGGAGTTCGACGAGATCAAGAAGCAGGTGGTCAAGCTCAGCGAGGACGCCGGCCGCACCCCGGCGCACCCGGACGGTTCGCTCAACCGCTTCGTGAACAGCACCGCGCGGACTCTGGACGGGACGGGTTCGGCGCTGCACGATTCGCTCACCCACCTCTCGGACGCCGCCACCACCCTGAACGCGAGCGGCGAGGACCTGTTCGGCACTGTCGAGAACCTGCAGAAGTTCACTACTGCGCTCGCGGCCAGCGACCAGCAGATCCGGGCGTTCAGTGGCGAACTCGCGAACGTATCGGGCCTGCTCAACGCCAACCGCACCGAGCTCGACGCGATGTTGAGCAGCATGCTGACCACGTTCCAGGAAGTCACGAAGTTCATCGAGGACAACCGTGGCTCGCTGGTCGAGAATGTCGGGCAGCTCGAGGAGATCACCCGGTTACTCGTCGACCGCCAGGACACCCTGATGTCGATCCTGCACTCCGGACCGACAGCACTGTCCGACTTCTACAACATCTACGATCCCGAATCCAACTCGCTGACCGGCGCGCTCGCCGTGCCCGAGATGCCGGACCCGCGCTCACTCATCTGCGCACTCTTGACCACAGTCGACGCTCCGGGTGACGAATGCGCCACGGCTACGAACGCTTTCGCGGCACCATTGGCCAACGCGGCTGTGCGACAGGCGGTACCTGCACCGATCACCAACCCGCTACCGCCGGGGGTCATGCCAGGCGTTTCCGCACCGAATGATCCCGTCGCCTCCATCACCCAGAGTCTGCAGAACCTCATTCTTCCGGAGGGACCACGATGACGAACTCTTTGCGAAGATCGGCGCTCACGGCAACCATGCTCGTCGCCGTCGTGGCCGCTGCGGCCGGATGCCGATTCGACGGAATCAATTCGATCGGGCTGCCCGGCAACGCGGTCGGAGGTGACGCACACGAGGTGACCGTCGAGCTCGCGGACATCCAGAATCTGGTCGGCAACTCACCGGTGAAGGCCGGCAACGTGATCGTGGGGAACATCAGCCACATCACGGGAGACAACTGGGGTGCCAAACTGACACTCGAGCTCGACCCGGACGCAGAGATCCCCGCGAATGTCAGCGCCAAGCTCGCGCAAACCAGTGTGCTCGGCTCCCAGTACCTCGAGCTCACGGTGCCGCCCGGTGTCGACGCAGTCGGCCGACTCGCCGACGGTGACCTGATCCCCCTCGACCGCACCAGCCAGTATCCCTCGACCGAGGAGGTGCTCTCAGCGCTCGCTCCCGTCCTCAACGGCAGTGGGCTGCAGCAGATTCGCACCGTGACATCTGAGCTCAACCGCGTCCTGGGCGGCCGTGAGGAATCGCTGCGCAGCCTGTTCGGCAACCTCGAAGAGTTCGTCGGCGGTGTCGACCAACAGCGCGACGACATAGTTCGGGCAATCGACGGCCTCGATCGCCTCGGCGCGGAATTGGCCAGTCAGAATCAGACGATCGACCGGGGGATCACGTCGATTCAGCCCGCCCTGCAGATCCTCGACGAACAGCAGAAGCAACTCACGACGATGCTGAACGATGTGGGACGGTTCGGCGAGGTCGCCACCGACGTGCTCGAGAGCAGCCGCGAGGACCTCGACGCGAATCTGAGGTCGCTCCAGCCGGTGCTGTCGCAGCTCGCCGCGGCCGGCGATCACCTCCCGGAAGCACTCAAGATCGCCGGAACTATTCCATTCCCTGTCACGACCACTCAGCGCGCCGTCAGGGGGGACTATATGAATCTGTTCCTCACCCTCGATGTCAGCGCCGAGACGATCGGCGGCAAGGTTCTCGGCAGCATTCCCCTCGACGAGTTGGCGGGACTGAACCCGGCCCGTCAAGCGGTGAACCCTCTGTTGGCACCTACCGGTGCAACAACATCCGACGGGCCCGCAGCGTCCGCACCGCAGAACGGAGCACCGCGCTGATGAGAACAAAACTCGTTCGCTTCCAACTCATCGTCTTCACGGTCGTGGCGGTTCTCGCCGTCGGCAACGCCGCGGTGAACTACCTTGGCCTGAAGAGGGTCACCGGAATCGGGATGTACACGATCACAGCGGAGTTCGACCGTGCCGGAGGACTTTATGTGAACTCCTTGGTGACCTATCGAGGCGTCGACGTCGGCGTCGTGAAGTCGATCGACCTGGGTCCCGATCGGGCGGCCGCAGAATTGCAGCTCGATTCAGATTTCGCGATCCCGAGCAACAGCCAGGCATTCGTCCGCAGTGTCTCCGCCATCGGCGAGCAGTACCTGGACGTGGTGCCGGCGTCGTCCGAAGGCCCCTTCCTCACCGACGGTGATGTGATTTCGAAGGAGAACACCGAAATCCCGGTGCCCGCCTCCGAGGTCGTCGACAAGGTGAACGTGCTTCTCTCCGAGCTGCCCAAGGACGATCTCCGAGTCACCGTCGACGAGGCCTACAGCGCCTTCAATGGGACGGGGCCGGCTCTATCGCGGCTCATCGACTCCTCGCGTCCCCTGATCGAACTCGCGCAGGCGAAGATCGGTACTACGACGACCCTCCTCGATGACGCCGAACCCGTCCTCGACGCAGGTGTCGACTCAGGTGCCGACATCGCGAGCTTCTCCCACGATCTGTCCTCGTTCTCCGAGCAGTTGGTGATGAGCGATGCCCAGGTCCGCGGCGTCCTCGACAACGGATCACAGTTCTTCGATACCGTCAGCGGCACACTCGACGACGTACGCCCCACCGTTCCGCTGCTGCTGGCAAACCTGCAGACGGTCGGCGAGGTCGCCCGAGTGAACATCCCTGGGATTGAGCAGATCCTGGTGATCTACCCGGCGGTGTCCGCCTCGATCAACTACATGCATCGCGGAGTTCAGGGCGAAGATCGGGTCTACGGTCAGGGCGCCCTCGACGTCAAACTCGGCAACTCCGCGAACCCGCTCCCCTGCACCGAGGGCTACCAGGAAACGCAACGACGCGACCCCAGCGATCTCAGCACCGCCCCGGCACCGGAGAATTCCTACTGCAAGCTGCCGCAGGCCGACCCCCGGGTCGCGCGAGGGGCGCGGAACGTCCCCTGCGCAACGAATCCCGCGGTGCGAACCGCGGAAATCGCGAACTGCCCCGGGGGTCTGCCGTCCACCTGGCCGGAAATGCTGGCCCGGCCCGGCCAACCGTACGTCCCGCCGTCGACGGACACCGGCGCACCGAACACGGGCCCGATCTCGACCCCGCCGACCCCTGACACCATCCCCCCCGGGACCGCCACGCCGGCCTCGTGGACGACCCCGCAAGGCTTCACCGACAGCGACGGCTCCCTCAGCGTCCCCTATGACCCGGTCACCGGAAACTTCCGGGCACCGAACGGCGATCTCTACTCGCTCGCCAGCGTTTCTGCACCACACTCGAAGGAGGAATCAACATGGCAGGCACTTCTGCTCCGGTAGAGGTCGAGACCAACCTCGACCACACCGACGTTGACCACGACACGGACGACGTCCCGGCGACGACACACGACTCCGAGGAGCGGGTACCGACGCGCAGATTCCTCATCGGACTGGCCGCAACGCTGGTGATCGCGATCGCCGCCGCGGTCGGCGGCGGCATCTCGTGGACGAACCTCCGCGCCGAACAAGCCGCACAGTCCCGAGATGAACAGGTTCTCGAAACGGCGCGGCAGGTGGTGGTCAACCTTGTGACGCTGCGACATCAAAGCGTGGACGAAGACATCCAGCGCGTCGCGGACGGCACCACCGGACCTTTCCGGGACCAGTTCACCAGCGCATCGGGAAGTTTCGGTGACGTGTTGAACCAGGGCCAAGTCGAGTCGACCGGCGAAGTGAAGGAAGCCGGGCTCGTCGAGGCCGACGACGACCATGCCGTGGTCCTCGCTGCCGTGACCTCCACGGTGAAGAACACCGAAGCACCCGACGGCGAGATCCGCGTCTACCGAATGAAGGTCTCCCTCGATTCGGTGGACGGCAACTGGCTGGTCTCAGATGTGGAGTTCGTAGCATGAGAAACACACTCGCCCGAATCCCCGAGGCAGTCGAATCCTGGACCTTCGCACGCCGGCGGGCCACCCGTTACCTCGCAGTCCTTCTCGCCGGCGGACTCGTCGCGGTCGCCGTCGCCACCGCTCTCCAGGTACACGATCACCGCCAGGTGAACACCGCGGAGGCCCAGGCGCGCGAACGCGGAACGCAGCTGATCGCGGACGTGCTGTCGTACGACTTCAACACCGTCGACGCGCACTTCGCCGACGTGCTTCCCAATCTCGGTGGCGATCTCCGCGACCAGTTCGACAGTGTCGGCAAAGAAGTCATCATCCCCTCGGCAAAAGAACGCCAAGTCGTCACCTCGGCGACCGTCGTCGAATCGTCCGTCGTCTCCGCGTCCGAGGACGCAGTGACGCTGCTGTTCTTCGTCAACCAGTCGACCACCAGCACCGACAGCGCCGCACCGAAGTTGGACGGAAGTCGCGTCCGGGTCGGCATGACCGAGCAGGAGGGAACGTGGGTCATGACGGAAATGACCCCGGTCTGACCGCATCCCCGGAACACGGGGATCAGTCGCTTTTTTCGCAATCGTAGGAGGTAGTCGTGGGAGTCGAGGTATCCGTCGAGGGACTGACCAAGTCGTTCGGCTCGCAAAGGATCTGGCAGGACGTCACATTGACCCTTCCGACAGGTGAGGTCAGCGCGTTGCTGGGCCCGTCGGGAACCGGTAAGTCGGTGTTCCTGAAATCGCTGATCGGTCTGCTCCGCCCGGAACAGGGCTCCATCGTGATCGACGGCACCAACATTCTCGAGTGCTCCAGCAAAGAGCTCTACGAGATCCGCAAGCTGTTCGGGGTGCTGTTCCAGGACGGTGCACTGTTCGGGTCGATGAACCTCTACGACAACGTCGCGTTCCCACTACGCGAACACACCAAGAAGTCCGAATCCGAAGTCCGCAAGGTCGTCATGGAGAAGATGGAACTCGTCGGCCTCCTCGGCGCCGAGGACAAACTGCCCGGCGAGATCTCCGGCGGTATGCGCAAACGCGCCGGCCTGGCCCGCGCCCTGGTGCTGGACCCGCAGATCATCCTCGTCGACGAGCCGGACTCCGGTCTGGACCCGGTGCGCACCACCTACATCTCGCAGACGTTGATCGACATCAACGCCGAGATCGACGCGACGATCCTGATCGTCTCCCACAACATCAACCTCGCCCGCACCGTGCCCGACAACATCGGCATGCTCTTCCGCCGAGAACTGGTGATGTTCGGACCCCGCGAGGTCCTGCTCACCAGCGACCAACCGGTCGTCAAACAGTTCCTCAACGGCACCATGATCGGCCCGATCGGCATGTCCGAGGAAAAAGACGAAGCCACCATGGCCGCCGAACAGGCCATGGTCGACGCCGGGCACCACGCCGGTGGTGTCGACGACGTCGAGGGCATCGTCCCGCAAATGAAAGCCACCCCCGGAATGCCGTTCCGGCAGGCCGTCGCCCGCCGCCAAGAACGCGTCCGCGACATCATGCACACCCTCCCCGAGAACGCCCAGATCGCCATCCAAGAAAGCTTCGAGGAGGGCTTCGGCTCGTACGACGACACCGAAGAGTTTCGCGTCTACGAGGAACCCCTCGAATCCGTGTAATCCACCGTTCGAGTTCACGACTCAGCAAGACCCAATCCAGATCGACGAGAGGAACCGTCATGACGACGAACAACAACGCCTTCTTCATCGGAGGCGAATGGCATCCGCCCACCTCGAGTGGCGTGATCACGGTGGTATCACCCAACGACGAACAGGTGGTGGGCCACGCCCCCGACGGCGCCGAACCGGACATGGACGCCGCCGTCGACGCGGCGCGCCGGGCATTCGACGATCCGACCGGTTGGTCGCAGTGGGAGCCGGCACGGCGAGCGCAGGCACTGGGGCGCCTCGCCGATGCGCTCGACAAACGCGCACCCGAGATGGTCCAGGCGGTGAGTTCTCAGAACGGGATGCCCGTCGCCGTCGCGGAGAAGTTGGAAGCGGTCTTTCCGCAGATTCTGCTCCGCTACTACGCCGGCCTGATCGAGAACGACAGCTTCGAGGAGACCCGCCCGGGTCTGCTCGGCGGATCGACTCTCGTGACCAAGACCCCGATCGGCGTCGTCGGGGCGATCGTCCCGTGGAACTTCCCACAGGCGCTCGCCGCATTCAAATACGCTCCTGCTCTCGCTGCCGGGTGCACGATCGTCATCAAACCGTCCCCCGAAACGGTCCTCGACAGCTACGTTCTCGCGGAAGCGATCGAAGAGGCGGACCTGCCGGCGGGCGTGATCAACATCGTGCCCGGTGGCCGCGAACTGGGCGCGTACCTGGTCTCGCACCCCGGCATCGACAAGGTGGCATTCACCGGGTCGTCGGCTGCGGGCCGCAACATCGCCGAGGCCTGCGGTCGACTGCTCCGGCCGGTCACGCTGGAACTGGGTGGAAAGTCGGCGGCGATCATCCTCGACGACGCGAATCTGGATCTCGCCACGGTCGGTGAGCAGCTTTTCGGCGCGACCATGTTGAACAACGGGCAGGTCTGCTACCTCGGCACCCGCATCCTGGCACCGCAGTCGCGCTACCAGGAAGTGGTCGACACGTTCAGCGCTCTCGCCGGGTCGCTGACCGTAGGAAGTTCCCTCGACCCCGCCACGATGATCGGACCGATGGCGAGCGCCCGGCAGCGCGACCGGGTGGAGTCCTACATCGCGAAGGGCAAGGGCGACGGCGCCCGCATCACGGTCGGTGGTGGGCGCCCTGCCGACCTCGACAAGGGATGGTTCGTCGAACCGACCATCTTCGCGGACGTCGACAACAACTACACCATCGCCCAGGAGGAGATCTTCGGCCCGGTTCTCTCGATCATTTCGTACCGTGACGACGAGGATGCCGTCCGCATCGCGAACGACAGCGACTTCGGCCTCGGTGGCACCGTCTTCACTGCCGATCACGACCACGGGGTCGCCGTCGCCCGGCGCATCCAGACGGGAACGATCGGCATCAACGGCTACCTTCCCGACCCGACGGCGCCCTTCGGTGGCGTCAAGGCCAGCGGCCTCGGCCGCGAACTGGGCCCGGAAGCCCTGTCGGCCTACCTCGTGCCGAAGTCGATCTACCTGTAAGGGTGTGATGCGAGTGCGGCGCTCGGGGCCGCACCCGCACCTGATAACGCCATTCATCCCGACGGGGTATTTCCCTCAACCCGAAGGATGAGAAGGCGTCCGATTCATACCACTTATCCCCCTTGGTCGGTATTATGGTTTGACCAAACACTTTGGCCTTATCCTGTCGAGGAGAGGCACCTGAAAGCAAGGATCCGCACATGGATGTCATGGAACACGCGGGAGCCATTCTCCCCGAGGACCGCTACAGTGCGAGCACCCTCGAGGCGTTCCGATCGAACGGGTATTGGCGCGACGAGAGCCTGGCCGAACATGTGGATCGATGGGCGACGATCGACCCGGACTTCGTCGCTGTCACCGACGGCTACGGAGCGCTCACCCGCGGTGAGCTTCGGGCGCAGGCATACCGTCTCGCGGCCTCATTGAAAAAGCTGGGAATCGAGCAGGGTGACCGCGTCCAGGTGCAGTTGCCGAACTGGAACGAATTCGTCGTCATCTATGTGGCGCTCGCCAGGATCGGCGCCGTACTCGTGCCGACGATGCCGGTGTATCGGCACGACGAGGTGCGGTACGTTCTGGAGCACTCGGGCGCCAAGATCTCTTTCGTCACAGAGGAATTCCGAAAGTTCCGCTACACCGACATGCTGACCGAGGTCCGCGCGGAGGTTCCCGGGCTCGCGCACGTCGTCGTCGTGCGCGGAAAAGCGGGGGTCGATGAGATCGCGTTCGATTCACTGATCGCCGGCGACGACGTCCCCGGTGACGAAGAACTCGGGCCACCGCCGTCTGCCGATGCGGCCCACGCCATCATCTACACCTCAGGAACGGAGTCTCGACCGAAGGGCTGTCAGCACACCTTCAACACGCTCTCCTTCACCGCCTACGGACTGGGTGGGCAGGTGATGGGCCTGAATCCGGACGACGTCATGTTCATGCCCTCACCCGTCACGCACGCGACCGGACTCGCTGTGGGCGTTGCGACACCGCTGATCCTCGGCAGCGGAATCCATCTCCTCGACGTGTGGGAGCCGAGCGAGGGCCTCCGGCGTATCGCGGAATTCAAGACGACGGTGAGCATGGCCGCGACGCCATTCCTCCAGATGGCACTCGGGGCCATCGATGCCGGCACCGACCACGACGTCAGCTCGATGCGACTCTGGGTCAGTGCCGGCGCACCCATTCCGGAAGCACTACTGCGGGCGTGGAAGAAGGCACTCCCCCAATGCGTCCTTCTCCCCGTATACGGCAGCAGCGAGGGATTGCTGGTGACCGCGGTGCGCTCGGACGACCCCATCGAGAAGGTACTTTCCTCCGACGGACGGGCCTTCGACGGGGTCCATCTCGAGATCCGCGACGAGGAAGGCACCGCCGCGACGACCGGCGAGGAAGGCCAGATCTTCTACGGAGGGCCGGGAATCTTCCTCGGCTACTGGCGCGATCCCGCGCGTACGGCTGCATCGGTCGACGATCGAGGCTTCCTCTCCTCGGGCGATCTGGGGCGCGTCGACTCAGAGGGGTATCTGCGGGTCACAGGACGGATCAAAGACCTGATCATCCGCGGCGGCATGAACATCTCAGCGCGTGAGGTGGAAGAACACCTCCTGGCGCATCCAGCGATAGCCGGCGCGGCCGCGGTATCCATGCCGGATCCCCGCCTAGGCGAGAAGGTGTGCGCCTTCATCGTTGTGAACGGTCCGGCGCCGACGTTGGACGAGCTCGCAGACTTCCTCCGGAACGAGCGGAAGGCCATGATGCAGAAGATTCCCGAGAAGGTGGTCGTCGTCGATCAGCTTCCCACCACCGCCACCGGAAAAATCCAGAAGTTCTTGCTCCGCCAGGAGGCCGCCGAACTCGCCGGAAAAGAGTAGGACCACCCGGACCTGCCGAGTGCCCGCGAAACAGGGGCTGCGCAACGATATTGCGCAGCTCCTGTTCCTGTTCGGTGCCGGCCGAATGCGGGGGAAAGTTGCTCGTGCGCAACGTGTCACGTCCTCCTCGACGAGGACTCCACGGAGCTGTTCGACGAGGAGCGTGACCCACTCGAATACCTCGAAGGGGTACAACCACACTCACGCCTGGCGTGCCAGTTGATCGTCAACGGCCGGTGCGACGGTGTCCGGGTCGTCGTACCGGACACCAGTGGTTGATCAAGTGATGCGGCGGGACGAGGCGTCGGACTTGGCCATCTCCAGGTACCGATAGATCGCCTCGGACCGGTTCATCGCTCCCAGCTTTCGCAGGATCTTCTTGACATGCGATTTCACCGTGAAGACGCTGATCACCAGTACATCCGCGATCTCCGTGTTGGATTTGCCCGCCGCAAGGAGATGGAAGACTTCGCGCTCCCGCCCGGTGAGTTCTTCCAGACCCGGTGCGTTGCACGTGGAGGACAGGGGCGCAGGTGACAACGACGCGGCACCCTCGACACGTGGCTTCCCGAAGGCGACATCTGTATGCGACAGCCCTTCCGCCTCGAGACTTTCCTGTTGCAGGCGTTCGACGATCAGCCGCTTCTGCTCGGTCAGTCGTTCGGACACGATCGCTCGTTCGAAGAGAGTCCCGAAGCTGGCGGCGAAGGCTTCAAGCAGGTCCCGTTCGGCGACTGTCGGCTTTCTGCCGTCGGGGCGACCGGCGTGAATCAAGCCGATGACCCCAGTAGAGACGGCGATGGGGGCTACGGCATACCCTTCGGTACCGAAAAACGACGCACCTGCGATGGCTGTGGGATTCCCCGGAGAAGCATGCGGATTCGGCAACACGAGGACTGCGGTGCGCGTCTGGACGGCTTGTTCCTCCGGCGATCCGGGCGCTATCCGGGTGGTAGCGAGTGAACCGACTTCGGGCACAGCGCCCCTCTCGAACTGCGTCTCCACGACGGTCCAGGCATTACCGCGGACCTCCGAGAGCAGCACACGACCGAGGCCGGTCATCGCGGCGGCCTCGGCGCACACACTCCTGGACAACCCGGCCACTGTTTCGGCACCGCGAAGACGTCGAATTGCACCGGCGAACTCGGCGGCGCAGACGACGGCAGACGAGGACGGTGCTGCGTGCAGACGTTGGCGGACATCTCGGATCTCGACGAGGAGCCTCCCGAAGGACAACCTTCTGTCCGCGGCGATCGTCGGCAGTCCACGGAGCCCGGCTTCCGTGGCCTCGTCGAGCATGGCGAGCACGAGGCCCGGTGACATCTTGCGAGTCTCGCTCGGAGCCTCGGGTCCGAGACCGAAGTCGTGGCGCAAGCGACCGAGTAGCGACAAAGCCGTCTTCATGGCTTCGCTGTCGCCTCTCGATCGTGCAGCGCTCTGTACCGGGGATTGGCCACTGTTCACGGCGTCGTGTCCGTCATCGTCGGTTCTGGTGGGAATAGAGCACTGCCGCCGCCGCCCGGGTCGGCACACGCAGCTTCTTGAGGATGTGCTTGACGTGCGACTTCACGGTCCCCTCTGAGATGACGAGTGTTTGCGCGATCTGACTATTGGTGGCTCCGGTGGCGACATGAGAAAGGATCTCGCGTTCACGGAACGTCAAAACTGCATCGACCTCCACTGCGGATACTTCGTCGATGGTGCGCCGAGGGAGGTGAGGATGCTCATTCAATCGGGGACGCAGGCCCAGATCCGCCTTCTGGATACGCTCGAGCAGTATGTCGGTGGCGTCGAAGGAAGCAGCGAGCCGGGACCGCTGCGCGCTGATCCGTTCCCGCAGCACCGCCTGCTCGTATACGAGAGCGAAGAATGTCGCGAACGCGTCCAGTCGGTCGCGATCGTCCGGATCGAGTGGATCCCGCACGCCGGGACGGTCAGCGTGAATGAGGCCGATTACCCTGCCCCTGGAGACAATGGGTGCGGCGACATAGCTCGAAGAGCCTGATGCGAGCACGATTTCCTTCAACGTCCGTTCGTCTCGAGCGGGCGCCGAGACCAGGGCGGGCACCCGTCTGCGTACGAGTTCGGTCTCCAGCCGCGCCTCGGACAACGGAAACTCCGCGGAATCCACGAAGTCCGAAAAATCCATCGGCGACCCATCGAATTCCGGCTCGACGTGAAGTCTCTGTGGTTGCCACAGTGACCCGCTGATCGCCGAGATCATGGCACGCGCGAACGGGAGCGCGGAGCAGATTGCCCCCGGTGCCGACTGGACGATGTCATCGGACGCGAGATCACGGAGTCCGGCGGCGGCATCGTGAACAGAACGCAATTCGGCGGCACGACGGATCGCCGCGCTTTCGGCGCGCTGCTCCTGGAGTTCTTCGATCCGGACCAGGAGGAAACACGCTTCCTCGATGTTGGACTCGGGCAGTAGTCCTTCGGTCAGCGCGAATCCGAGTTGATGTCGCGTGGCGGCAAGCGCTCCGTACACGGTGTTCGGGCAGGATGCCCGGAAATCCGAACCGAGGATCTTCGCGGCGACGCTCATGTACTCGAGCGCGTTGTCGAGAAGATCCTCATCCCGCACTTCGACTGACTGCTCTGTCCGAATCATTGCGCTCCGTAGTTCGGTCGCCTCACGACGTTGCTGACGCCACGAGGCAGACGATCCCACCGACATCCATTGTATGTGACTGGCATCACTAAACACGAATCATTCGCCGGGAGCAAGTCGCGACCGGGGCGAGCCGCGCACGGCAAACTGCCACCAACCATGTTGGAGGAGTGGTAATTCCGGATATCGGCTCAATGAACGCGCAGAAGATCGTCGACCTGGCGTTCGACGCTGCAACAATGCTACCATTTTAAAGGTACGACCGAAAGGATTGCTGTGGACGCCGTAGTTTTGCGCGAATTCGGGGAGCCTGATGTCTTACGGTTGGAGTCGGCCCCTGATCCGGTCGCGACCCCCGGTTGGGTCACCGTCCGCCTGAAGGCCGCCGCGCTCAACTGGCACGACGTCCTTGTCCGCCAGGGCAAGTACTCGTCACCACTGCCGCACGTTCTCGGCGCGGACGGCGCCGGTATCCGGACGGACACGGGCGAGGAGGTTCTCGTCCTCCCGTCACTGTGGTGGGGCGATCGAGAGGCGGCACCGAGCGCGCAGTGGGAGATCCTCGGTGACCACCAGCGCGGCACCTACGCCGAGTTCGTACGAGTTCCCGCAGACTGCGTCGCCCCGAAACCCCGTGGACTCAGCTGGGAGCAGGCCGCTGCGCTGCCTCTCGTCGGCCTCACGACCTACCGCGCCCTGTTCACTCGCGGTCGTCTCCGCGCCGGCGAGAATCTCCTGGTCCTGGGCGCCGGCGGCGGTGTCGCGACGATGGCCGTGATGCTGGCAGCCGCCGTGGGCGCGCACGTCACAGTGACGTCCTCGTCGACCGCCAAGATCGCGCAGGCACGAGAACTCGGCGCGGCGGACGGCGTGCTCTACACGGAACCCGACTGGCCGCACGCCGCACGCCACCTCTCCCCCGACGGGCAGGGATACGACCTCGTCCTGGATTCGGTGGGGACCTGGCAACAGTCCATCGAGGCCCTGCGGCCGGGCGGCCGACTGGTCGTGCTCGGCGCATCGCGCAGCGATCTCGCCACCCTCGACGTCCGCCCGTTCTACTTCGGCCAGTACGAACTGATCGGCACCACGATGGGCAGCCCGCAGGACTTCACGGGACTTCTGAAACTTCTCGATGCGAATGCCGTCCCCCCGGTCCCCATCAGCGCGGTATTCCCACTCGCCGAGGCGGCCGACGCGCACAAACACCTCGAGCAGGGAAGCGGGTTCGGCAAGATCGTTCTCTCACACGGCTGAGAGCGGTGTCTATCATCGACCGCGACAGCGGTTCGGTGACGACGAGAGGACACGCAGTGGCGAGTGACCTGCCCACGCCTGCCGACGACGGTCGCCGCGACGTGATCGACTGGATGCGGACCGAATGGGCGGAGCGCCGGGATTCGGCCGAACTGGAGTTCGTCACCACCATGGCATTGCTGCGTACACACCAGTGGGTCGTCCGCGCCATGGACCAGGAACTGCGCTCACTCCGTCTCTCGCGCAATGCCTATCTCATTCTGACTTCGCTCCAACTGTCCGAGGGACATGCTCGGACGCTCGGCAAATTGAGCAAGTACCTCATGGTTCATCCCACCACCGTGTCGATGGCGGTCGACCAACTCGTGAAGGCCGGACTCGTCGAACGCCGCGCCCATACGACGGATCGCCGGACCGTTCTCGCGACTCTGACCCCGGCCGGCACGACCGTCGTCGAGGAAGCGAACGATCGCCTCGCAGCGGTGCGCTTCGGCTTGGCCTCGGTCGACACCGAGACTCTGGAATCCCTTATCGCCCAACTGCAACTCGTGCGCGGTGCCGTCGGCGACGTCGAGACCGGGCTCTGACGCAGACGTTCGCGCAGCACGGATGAGGGCGTAGAACTGGTCCGGCACCTCTTGCCCCGGACACTTTGACGCCCTACTATTCAAATCTAGAATACTTCTCACGGTGCGAGGAACGGCCCGTCCGGCGTCCCCACGCACGACAACGCTCCCTCGCCGTGACCACTCCACCGATTCACACAGGAGCACACTCCGATGGTTTCATTCGCGTTCACCGACGAACAGGAAGAGTTCCGGAAGACACTGGCGGCGTTCAGTGATCGCGTCCTCCTCCCGGGCTACCGCGACCGAGCGGCATCAACCGAATTCCCCTTCGACATCATGAAGAGACTCGGCGACCTGGATCTGCTCGGCATCGGCCTGCCCGAGCAGTACGGAGGCACGGGCACCGAAGACCCCGTCCTCCTCGGGATCGCGACCGAGACTCTGGCTTACGGCGACGTGAACATGGCGTCGGCGCCCGTCCAGATCGGGCTTGTCGCATCCCAACTGGCTCTGTGCCGGGACGAGATCCAAGACCGGTACCTTCCGCAATTGATTCGCGGCGAGCAGACCATCGCTATCGCGCTGACGGAACCCGGATCGGGGTCCGACGCAAGTGCCCTGACTACCACCGCAACAGCAGTAGAGGGCGGCTGGCAACTCAACGGCGAGAAGACTGCAATCTCGTGGGCGATGAATGCCACCGCTGCGCTCGTCTATGCGCGCGAGCCGGGATCGAGTCGTGCGCGAGGCGTCAGTTGCTTCGTCGTGCCGCTCGACGCGGAAGGCGTCAGCATCAGCCATATGCCCGGCATGGGATGCCTACCGCTGGGCTGGGGAAGCGTTCACCTGTCGGATGTCTTCATTCCCGAATCCCACCTCGTCGGTGAGCTCGGCAAGGGCTTCCACTCGGTCATGGACCACTTCGACTTCAGCCGCGCTGCCCTCGGTCTCCTGTGCCTCGGAGCCGCAAAGCAGAGCCTGGAGGAAGCAGCGGCGTACGCCCAGCAGCGGGAGACATTTGGGCAGCCACTGTCCGAGCACCAGGGTCTCGCATTCCAATTCGCCGAGCACGCCACCTATCTGGAAGGCGCACGCTGGATCTGCTACCGGGCGCTGTGGTTACGTGAGACCGCTCAGCCACACACGGCGTTGGCGTCGATGAGCAAGTGGTGGCCGCCAGTCGTGGCCAAGAACGCGATCGAGTTCGCGATGCGAGTGCACGGAAACCTCGGCTACTCCACGGAATCTCCCCTGCAGCAGCGCTACCGCGATGTCACCGCCTATCTCGTCGCGGACGGCACTGCAGAGATCCAGAAGCGCATCATTGCGAAGGACATCTTCGCTCGCGGCACAGTTTCCCTCTGACATCGCCCCCTGAACGGAGTACACAAATGGGTACGCATGAAATCGCGCCCCCGAAGGAACTGAAGGAAAGCAGCGCACTGGTCGTGGGCGGCACGGCCGGGATCGGTCTCGCGACCGCGGTCGGCCTCGCCCGGGCCGGCGCTCCGCGGATCGTGATCGTCGGACGAGGAGAGGAACGCGGAGAAGCTGCACGAGAGCATGTTTCGTCCGTCAATTCATCGTGCGACGTGACCTTCCTTTCCGCCGATGCAACCACCGTCGAGGGCGTCGCGTACATCGCGTCCGAGGCCGAGCGGATCCTGAGCGGCGTGGACGTCCTCGTCTCCACGACGGCCGCAGACACACGGCCGGAGCTCTTCGCGGACATTCCCATTACCGACATCGCACGAATTCTGAACCAGCTTGCGCTGCCGTGCATGTACCTCGCGAGCGAAATCGTCCCCCACATGACGGCACGGAAGGGCGGTGTGATCATCAACGTCGCCTCCGATGCCGCCAAGACGGCGACGCCAGGCGAATCGGTGATCGGAGCAGCGAAGGCGGCGATCGTCATGTTCACTCGCACCCTCGCCATCGAAGCGAAACGAAGCGGAATCCGCGCCAACGTCCTGACTCCCTCGCTCGTCATCGGGACCGGGTCGACCGAACGGATCACCTCCGACGGATTCAGTTCGAAACTGTTCGCCAAGGCAGCACAGCAGGCGCATCTCGGTGTTCCCGAATCCGAGGACTTGGCCGCTCTGGCCGTCTTCCTCGCTTCACCGGCAGCGCGTCGGCTGACCGGACAGGCGATCAGCGTGAACGGGGGTATCTCGGCGGCGTGAGCCCCCGCTCCATCCAGGGAGCACGGTAGTGGCGGGTGGTTCGAGAACCACCCGCCGCTACCGCTGCACTACGCTATGCATAGATCGCAAATGCCTTGTTGGAATTGAAGACGTCAGTAACCACCAGGTCGGACCATTCCCGACGCAGGCCGAGTTCCTCGACCGCACCGAGCATGCAGAACCAGTTCAGGATCTCGTGCTGGCCTGCATCGACGACTTCTGCGCTGGTGTATCTGCGCATCATTGCGTAATCGTCGTCGAGCAGCGCCTTGTAAATTCGCATGTCAGCTTCGGTATCGGGACGCATATGCCACAGCTTGTCCGCCAAGAAGGCGTGGGACCAGCTCGAGGAGGCGACGAACGCCACCCTGAGATCGCGGTCGCGGAAATGCTGCGCGACGGCTCGACCCACTTGGAAACACCGGGCCGGTGTCGGGCCCGCGGGGTCGAGGACCTCCGATTCGATGGCGGCGAATCTAGCCAATCCACCCTTCCGCGCGATCGCGTGCTGCCCATAGCAATTGACGGTCATCGGGATGAAGGGGTACGACATCTCCGCGCCGGCGTTCGCGTAGTCGAGGAACAATTGCGTGTTGAGGATGGCGTGTGGAAAGTGTGCGCCGGCACGTTTCTTGTACGAGTAGGCCATGTCGAATCCGCGCTCGATCAGGCCGTCGGTGAGTTGCCTTGCTCCCGACGCGTCACCACGCATGACGATCTCGAAATCGTCCGGTTTGTCCCAGAAGTTCGGGCTGCCTCTTTCGTTCATGACCTCGAAGGCCGGCACCTCGAGGTCACCGTAGGCGAGCACACAGAACGGTGGCACCACCTCCTCGCGGAAATTCTCGTACTGGTCGTCGCCCCACACCACGACGACATCGGGAGCGAACTCGTCGACTGCTTCACGCACCCGCGTCAAATTCGTCACCAGCTCCGCGCGGTGTGCTGCCGCGGCTGCCGTTCCACCGTCGTCGGACCACTCGGAGCGCATCCGGTCCGGCCAATGGGCCGGGTCCTTCTCCTCGACCGGGATGTCCGGGTCGGTGAGGGTCCATCGCAACAGGCCTGCCATATGCTCGTCGGTTCCCGCCAGCAGCGGGTAATGGGTCATGCCGAGAGCGAGGAAGTCTCCCATTGGCCGTCCTTTCTGAGGTGACGCCTCGGGCGCCGTCACACGCGCCGGGCGGATCGCTCCCCCATCGTGTGACGTGCCGGTGCCGCACGCACAGCCAAGTTCCACTGCCCGGAACGCGGCGTCAGTCGTCGAACGGAAAGAGCTCTCCTCTGCCCTGGGACAGCATCTGGTTGGTGTCGCGGCTGATGCGGTGGGCGGTCAGTTTGACCGCGTTGATCACCGGCTCGGAGACTTGCTTCGACGAGTCGAACTGAACGGCGACCGCACCCATCGGCCGGCCTTTGATCAGGACGGGCGCGGCAATGTTGCCCAGGCCGAGAACCACACCATCCTTCTGGACAGCGGCTCCCGACACCCGTATGCGCTTCAATTCGTCGTGAATCTGCATCGGATCCGTCACGGACTTGAGCGTCAGACCGACGAGAGTGCCCGCGAGCAGTTCGGTGAGCTCGTCCTCGGGGAGGTAGGCCATCATCGCCCGGCCCATCGCAGACAGGTGCGCGGGGATCCGCGTACCCACCTCACCTATGGGCCGGGCGTGATCCACGGCGAAGAGCGCCTGCAGCACGACGACCTCGTTGCCCCTGAGGACGCCGAAGTGCACCGATTCCTTCGACCACGCCTGCAACTGGGCCAGGTGTGGCAACGCGACCTCGCGCATTCCGTCCACCGGCATGGAGGAAACCAGCTGCAACAGACGGATACCGAGTCGGTAACCCGCACCGTGTTCCTCGATCACATCCAGCTCACCCAACCGCTGCAGCAATCTGTGGACCGTCGACTTGGGTAAGCCGGTCTTACGGCTGATCTGTGTCAGGGTCAGAACCCGATCTCGCTCGTTGAACGCCCCGATGACCAGGAACGCCTTCGCCAGGATGGAGGGAGGCGCACTCTCCGCGCCACCGACGTCGTGTTTGTCATCTGCCATGTGCATCATCCGGGCCTCCGCACTCTCCGCTCCGCCGACCCAGCGGGAAACCAACTGTAACGGCGGTCACAACGCGCACGTATTCAGGGTACGGGTTTCACCGACCGGTTCCAGCCCCTGGAACAGCTGCGGCGGCCACCGTGCGAGGGCCTCTAACGTTCCCCAGATCCGGCTTACCCGACGACGTGGGCGAGCCGACGGAACTGAAGCGGATGCGTGCGAAAGGAGACCCTCGTGGTTCCACCCGGCACCATCGATGTGCATGCGCACTACTTCCCCCGTGACGCCCCTCCCGTCGAGGTCATCGCAGGTTTTCCGCGAGCACCTCGGTTGGTGGTCGACTCTCCTGCGGAGGGACGGCTGGTCCGCGGATCCGAAGCCTTCCGTACCGTCCGGCGCGCCCTCTGGGATGTGCAGGAGCGCTTGGAGGACATGGATCGGGCGGGCGTCGGAGTTCAGGCGATTTCTCCCGTGCCGGTCACATTGGAATACGGTGCTCCGGCAGCACCGTTTGCCGCCTACTGCCGATGGATGAACGAGTCCGTCGCCCGTGCGGTCGACGCCGCTGACGGCAGGCTCGTCGGAATCGGAACCGCCCCCGTCGCATCACCCCGTGAGTGCCTGCCCGAACTACGTTATCTGTCCGAAGTTTTGGGGCTTCGCGGCGTCGAGATCGGCACGCGGATCAACCGAATGGAGTTGGACGACCCGGCGCTGAGGTACTTCTTCGACGCCGTCGACAGCCTCGGGCTCGCGGTACTTGTTCACCCGGTCGACGGCGGTGGCGGCGCAGTGCGGCGTTCCGGGTTCACCTACGACTTCGGACTCGGAATGCCCTCCGACACTGCGTTGGCGGCCACTGCCCTCGTCTTCGGCGGGGTTCTGGATCACCATCCAGGACTACGGGTGGCCACGGTCCACGGCTGCGGAACCTTCCCGTGGGCATATCCGAGACTTCGCCTCGGCGCCCAGCTTGCCGCCACACACCTCCCGGACGAGCTGAATCGGACCGTGTCGCGGCTCTACGCAGACACCCTGGTGTTCGATCCGGCGCACCTGCCGACTCTGGTGCATCGCTTCGGTCCGAACAGGGTCCTCCTCGGCAGCGACCACCCGTTCATCCCGGGCCAACCCGAAGAGGGAATCGCGGACTTGGCCTCTATGGCAGCGCATTTGCCGCCCGGAACCGTACCGAAAATCCTCCGTGAAAATGCACTCGAATTCCTCGGACTGTCATCCGGTGCGCTCGTCACCGCTCACTTCTCACCGACAAAGGAAGACCACCATGGCACTCACTGATGAAAATCTCGTCGACGTTCCCGGCATGGCCAGCCGATGGGTACGCCTGGCGAACGGCGCCCGCGCGCACTACATGACTGCCGGCACCTCCGGCCCCGCGGTGATCCTGCTGCACGGCGGTTTGCCCGGCTCGTCAGGTCTCGCGGGGTGGCGTTTCATGGCCCCCTATCTCGGCGACAACGGTTTTCGCGTCTACTGTCCCGACATGCCCGGCTTCGGACTGTCCGACACAAGGGAAGAATATTGGCCGGACGGCATGGAGTCCTTCGTCGACTTCATCGACCAGTTCGCCACCGCACTGTGCCTCGACGAGTTCCACCTCGCAGGGAATTCCATGGGCTGCATGAACACGGTCAACTACACGGTTGCACACCCCGACAAGGTCAAGAGCTTCGTTCTGATCGCGGGCGATGTCGGCGACGTGGTCCCGGAACACTTGACACCACCAGCGGGCGAGTTCCGTCTCACGGCGTACGACGGCACACGTGAGGGCATGCGCACCATGATGGAGGCGATCATCCACCGCGGCGAGGCCATCAGTGAAGATCTGATCGACATGCGTTACCTCTCTGCGAAGGACCGGATGGATGCGCACGCGAAGTTCTGGCCGAGTCTCCTTCAGTACCGTCGAATCACGGACTGGACGAACGAGAATCGTGCCGCCCGCCTGGTCACCAATGGGCGCCTCGACCGGTTGAGCACCCCCGGGCTCTACCTCTACGGTCGCCAGGACATCCTGACGCCGGTCGAGTGGGGGTACGTCCAGGAGGACCACCTGCCCAATGTCCAGTTCTTCTACCCCGACGAGTGTGGCCACCAGGGTCAGACCGACCGGCCCGACCTATTCAACCCGGTCTTTCTGGAATTCTTCCGGGACGGCACGGTCTCCGGTGAGCTCGCAGACGCCGCTGGTGTCTCCGATCGCCGCCCCGAACTCCCACTGATCAACCGTTCCCTGGTTTCTGCCTGAATCTCCGGCGACAACCGTTGGCCGACTCCGGGGTCCACGATCCGGCGTCGGCCATCGGTTGTTTCGTCCGCGAACCGAGGAAGTGTCCGATGGCTCGACCGCAGACTGTGCCGACCGAAATATCACCCACTGTTCCGGCAATGTCGGTGCGAACCGGTCGTCGTGACCGGACCTGGTTCTCGATCTGCGCGGCAATGTTCGTGGTCGCGTGGGGTGGCAATCAGTTCACTCCACTGCTGACCATGTACCGGACGGAACGCGGATTCAGCGAACTCGCCGTGAACACACTGCTGTTCGCGTATGTCGTCGGTCTGATCCCCTCGCTCTTGCTCGCGCATCGGCTGGCGGCCCGTTGGGGCACCCGGGGTCCCCTCGTTCTCGCCGTACCCCTCAGTGCACTGGGCTCGATCCTGGTCGCGGCCGGGTCACACAACCCTGCGCTGATGTTCGCGGGGCGTATGTCGACCGGTGTGGCGCTGGGGATCGGGATGGTGGTCGGCGGGCTGGCGCTCGACTCATTGTCGACCACATCCGGCCGTGCTCCACGCGCATCGGCAATGAGCCTGACCAGCGGATTCGCGGTGGGTGCGGGTGCTGCGGGCGCACTCGCCCAGTGGGCTCCCGCACCGACCACCGCGCCCTTCGTGCTGCACGTGGTGCTCTGCGCAGGTGGTGCCGTACTGATCACGCAATCCATGACCAGTACTGCGTGCACACGGTCAGACCCGTCGGAGGGGAACCGAACACCACTTCCGAGAGCATTCCATCTCCTGGTGATACCCGCCGCACCGTGGATCTTCGGTGCCCTGGGCATCGCTTACGCGGTCCTCCCGCCCATCGTGGCGGCTGAGCTGGCAGGCTTCGATTCAGCATTCTCCGGACTGCTGTGTCTGCTGAGTTTGGGACTGGGCTTCGTCGCGCAACGTCTCGTCGGGCGCACGCCGAGACGATCGGGTCCGACACGTGCGATCGGACTTACGCTGTTCGTGGTCGGCACGCTCGCCGCCGCCGTCGCTGCCAGAACCGCGTCTGTCTGGCTGGTCGCGGTCGCGGCATCCGTGCTGGGGATCGGATACGGATTGACGTTGGTCGGGTGCTTGCGTGACTGCGAGCGATCAGCCCCGCCCGGCCGGCTCGGGACGATGACCGGCCGGGTCTACTGCCTGGGCTATCTCGGGTTCGGACTACCGACCGCGATCGCATGGCTGCACAGTTCATTCGCGATCGGCACGACGACATCGTTGTTGTGGGTCGCCGCTGCGGCTGTCGCGACCAACGTTGCAGGTGCTGTCATTCTCGGCATCACACGAAGAACGCATGCGGGCTAAAGCATCTCGCCAAATCAATTGATTTTGCTCTAGCCGGCATCCTCGTGTGCTCGCACCGCAACGGGCTCAGTTTCACTCTCCTGCAGGGAGTCCCCTTGGTCGAGTCGCAGTACTCTAAACTCCTTTCCAGCGCACGGTCTCTGTGACCGTGCCTGCGACAGCCGAACCTAGGTGAGATGCAGGTCACTGCCGTTGGGGTGTTCCAGTGAACGGAACTCCGGCCGGGCACTGCGCGACGGGGCGCCGTGTGCGCAGTTCCAGCGGTCGGAACTACGCACCACCCGGGCGTGCGACGTGGCTACGTTTCGACTATGTCCTTCCTGATCGTCGGTGCCTCGGTTGCAGGCACTCGAACAGCAATCGCTTTGCGGCAGCGCGGCTTCGCCGGGCACATAGCGCTCCTGGAGAGCGAAGAGCACTGGCCGTACGACAAACCCCCTCTGTCCAAGGACCTCCTGGCCGACGGACCTGATCCGGACGTTCCGCGACTTCTCACACCGGAACTCGCAGCAGAGCTCGACCTCGACGTCCGGTTGGGTGTGCGCGCCACCGGTCTGGACCCGGCGCGGCGGGTGCTGGTCACCCACACCGGTGAGGAGTTCTCGTACGAGCGGATGGTGATCGCTACCGGAGCTCATGCGCGCGCCCTGCCGGTTCCGTCCGGCTTGGCGGGGGTTCACACGCTGCGAACGCTCGACGACGCGACGGCCCTGCGTGAAGCTCTCGCCGGCAGGCCGCGCGTGGCCGTGGTGGGCGCCGGATTCATCGGCGCCGAATTCGCCTCCGCGGCACGAGGGCGTGGCCTCGACGTCACCCTGATCGAGGCACTCGAGGTCCCGATGAGCCAGGTGCTCGGCGACGAAGTCGGACGCGAGATCTCCTCGATCCACACACTTCACGGCGCCGGGCTCGTCACCGGAGCACGGGTCGAGCGCTTCCTCGGCAGCGAGCAGGTCGAGGGCGTCGTCCTCGCCGACGGAACGGAGGTACCTGCCGACGTCGTCGTCGTCGGCGTCGGCGCAGTACCGAACACGCACTGGCTCGCGGACAGTGGGCTTCCCATCGACGGTGGAGTGCACTGCGGCGACCGCTTCGAGGTCGACGGGTTCCCGTCGATCTTCGCCATAGGCGACCTCGCCCTGCGTCGACATCCGCTGTTGGGTGTCACTGCCCGGATCGAGCACTGGACAAATGCCGGCGAACAAGCCGACGCTGTCGCCGCGATCGTGACCGGTGCAGAGCCCCCCTCTCCCCAGCTTCCGTACGTCTGGTCGGACCAGTACGGCGCCCGGATCCAGCTAGTCGGGAGGCCCTCGCTCGGCGAACTCGCCCATCGCGAGGGGTCGATCGCGGAGGGCCGCTTCCGCGCCGTCTACACCGACGAGAACCACAAACCGATCGCCCAGGTCAGCGTCAACGATGCCCGAGCAGTAGCCGCGTTTCGCAAGAACCACCGTCGCGGCGGGAGTCTCGTGGACCTCGTCGGCGAACAGACACCCGCCCGATAAAGGAAGGCACCCATGCGTCAGATCCAGCATTTCAAGGACGGTCCCGACAAGATCCTTCATATCGAGACCGAGGGCTGCAAGATCAACGTGATCATCGGGACCCACGACCTGAGCAACGAGTTCTTCACGACCGTCGAGATCCTGCCCGCCGAACCTGACGACGACGGACGAAACTGGATGGCAATCGGTCCCACGGCCGTGCTGGTCGTCCCGGCCACCGACTCCGATCCCGACAGTTGGCTCTTCCGGGACCTCGCCACGACCAATCCCAGCGTCGCCGACCACCACTAATGCACGCCGCCGGCGCGGCCCGCACTCATCAGAACGGATCATCCCCATGACCGCAGAGCAATTCATCATCGACGACCGCGACAACAACCTCTTCCGGGTCAACCGTGAAGCCTTCACTTCCGAGGACGTGCTGCAGCGCGAGCGAAAAGAGATCTTCGGTAGGACGTGGCTCTACGTCGGACACGAATCCGAAATTCCCGGCAAGAACGACTTCCAGACCCGGGATGTCGGCGGCCGACCGGTGATCTTCAACCGCGACCGCCATGGTGATGTGCGGGTGCTGCTCAACACCTGCCTGCACAGGGGGTCGTCCGTCTGTCGGCACAGTTCAGGCAACGCCAAGATCTTCACCTGCTTCTACCACGGCTGGGCGTACCGAAACTCGGGCGAGTTGGTCAACGTGCCAGGTAACGAGGACTACAAGAGCGAGCCGGCAGCGGTGTACAAGGGTCTGCAGTCCCCGGCACAGGTGGACAGCTACCGCGGGCTCTACTTCGTGAACTTCGATCCCGACGCGCCAGATCTGCTGACGTTCCTCGGCGAAGCTCGCTACTTCATCGATCTGGCAGCCGATCAGTCCCCCGAAGGCGTCGCCATCCTGGAGGGAACTCACAAGTACTCGCTGAAGGCCAACTGGAAGCTCCTCGTCGAGAACAGCATCGACGGATATCACGCCAAATCCGTCCACCACACCTACTTCGAAATGATGATGGAACTGGGTGCCACACCCCCGATGCTGGGTAAGGAAACCGTCAACGGTGTGGCGCCGGCCGGCATGGGCACCGAATTCCCGAACGGGCATGCCACATTGATGTATCCGGCCAACGGACTCCCGCTGGCGACCGACAGTGTCAAGCAGACCCTCGCCAACCTTCGAGCACAGGCCGAGCAGGCCTTCGGTGAGAACTACGCCACCGCGATGTTCGGCCTCGCACGAAACTCGGTGTTCTTCCCCACTCTCATCCTGATCGATCTCAGCTTCGGATTGACGCTGCGCACATTCTACCCGGTGAGCCCATCGGAAACCCTTGTCACCGGCTGGCAGATCATCCCCAAGGGTGTCGACGAGGAGTTCGTCAAATACCGCATCAACAATGCACTCACCTTCTGGGGACCGGCGGGGCTCGCGACACCAGACGATGTCGAGGCTCTCGAACAGGCCCAGAAGGGGTTCGGTGCACGGGGCGAAGTCGGCTGGTCCGACGTGTCGAAAGGTATGGGCAAGCCCGTCCCCGCAGCAAACGACGAGCTGCAGATGCGCTCGTGGTGGCGAGAATGGAACAGGCGAATCACCGGACAGCAACTCCCCACCGAGGGCACGTCGTTCGTTCCCTTCGACAAGCAGGGCGTCGATGCCTGACCTCTCTCGATCACGCCGAATCATCCACAACGCCGCCAGTCACCTCAGAAAGGCATCCCTATGACTTCCGTGTCAGAGGCACCATCCATCACCACTCGTAGCGCGATCGAGGAATTCCTGTTCCACGAAGCCGGCCTGATCGATCAATGGCGCCTCGAGGAGTGGCTCGACCTGTTCACCCTCGACTGCACGTACGAAGTGCCCGCCACGGATCGGCCGGACGCAGACCCCGGTCTCACGTGGTCGCTCATCCACGACGGTCGCACCATGCTCGAACAGAGGGTGATTCGTCTCAAGAAGCCGGAGGCGCATGCCGAGTTTCCCCACTCTCAGACCAGTCGGATCGTCGGCAACGTGCGGATCCTTGCAGAGATCGACGAATCGGTCTCCGTCACTGCGAATTTCATCATCAACCGCGCAAAGGCTGGCAAGTTCGACACCTACGTAGGCCGATACGACTACGAACTCATACCCCGGAACTCGTCGTTCCTGATCCGTCGCAAACGAGCCGTCCTGGCTCACGACATGCTCGATCCCCAGGGCAAGATCAGCTTCATCATCTGAACGCCTCCACGATCCACAATTCGCACCGCCGGCGAATAGGCGATCCCCGCATCCGCGCTTGACGAGAGGGCCGACCATGGCACCAGAAATGTCCACCGAAGCACTGACCTTCGCGTGCAACGAGAAGGATCTGGCTGACGGTGAAAACCTTCGGTTGGAGGCGGAAGGTGGGATCGCCGTGTATCGCGTCGACGGCGAATTCTACGCCACATCCGACTCCTGTAGTCACGAGAAGTGGTCGCTCGGCGAGGAGGGCGAACTAGAGGGGCACGAGGTGCTCTGCACGCTCCACATGGCCCGGTTCGACGTCCGCACCGGAGCACCCTTGTGCTTTCCCGCGGTTATCGCACTGAAGAAGTACCGAACCGTCGTAACCGACGGCCGGGTGTACATAGCGCCGAACAACGACTGAGCACCCTCGCGTCCAGCGCATTCCAGCGGAAGGTAGTACCACCACATGAACAGGTTCAAAGGCCGGACCGCGGTTGTCACCGGCGCCGGCAGCGGCATCGGCCGCGCCATCGCCGTGCGACTGGCGGACGAGGGTGCCGATCTCGTCCTCGGAGACCTCAGCGCGGACGCAGTAGAGGCCGTGGCCGAACACCTTCGGCCCGGCAACGCGGCGTCGGTGACCACGGTCGTCGGAGACCTCTCGCAACGAGAGGGCGCCGCCGACCTCATCCGACGGACGGTCACCGAGCGCGGCGCGGTTGATGTACTGGTGAACTGCGCGGGTGGAGGCGTCATCCGTCCGACGTTCGACCACACCGAGGAAACGTTGCGGGCCACCATCGACCGCAACCTCTGGACGACCCTGTACACCACCCTCGAAGCACTACCCCACATGGTGGACGCCGGATACGGCCGGATCGTTCACATAGGCGCCGAATCCGTACGCAACGGGCTGTACCGGCACGCGATCTACAACGCTGCCAAGGGCGGAGTCCATGCATTCGGAACCGGGCTCGCGCGTGAGTTCGCGGATTCCGGAATCACCGTGAACACGGTCGCTCCGGCGTGGATCGAGACCCCGGAGGCCGCGGCCACATTGGCGTCCGCAGCCCCCGAAGTGAAAGACGACATGGCGGTCTTCGGCGCCCAGATGCGCAACCTCATCCCGATGAATCGTCCAGGAACGGTCGAAGAGGTCGCCGCCGCAGTCGCCTTCGTCGCCTCGGAAGAGGCCTCCTACGTGACGGGTCAGGTAATCAGCGTGAACGGCGGAAGTTCGATGCTCTGACCACGGTTTGTCCGGTGTACGAAACGATTTCGCAACTCGATTGTCGAGGACTCGAATGACCATCAATTCTTCTCTCACGCACACTGATTCCGCGATCATTGCCGCCGCGGACCGCCTCACCGCGGCATCCGCCACCGCACGGCCGTGTCCCCCGGTCCGGGACCTGCTCGGTACCACCGACGTCGACACCGCCTACGCTGTCCAGCAGCTGCTGACCGACCAGCGGCTCACCGCCGGCGGCACGGTCACCGGCCGCAAGATCGGCCTCACCTCCCCCGCGGTGCAGCAGCAGCTTGGCGTGAACCAACCGGACTTCGGGGTGCTGTTCGCCGATATGAACGTCACCGACTTACCCGAAGTGCCCAGCCGCCGGTTGCTGCAGCCCAAGGCCGAAGCCGAGATCGCGTTCGAACTCGGCACCGACCTCACCGACGGAGACCTCGACCTCACCCAGGTCCGGGCCGCCGTCGCCCGCGCCGCCGCGGCCCTCGAGATCGTCGACTCGCGGATCGCCGACTGGGACATCACCATCACCGATACCGTGGCCGACAACGGCTCGTCCGGCCTCTACATCCTCGGCGACAACTGGCTGACCCTAGACGAATTCGAACCCCGCGACGTCACCATGCACCTGTACGCCAACGATGGACTCGCCTCCGAGGGCACCGGCGCCGCCTGCCTGGGCGACCCCCTCGAGGCCCTCGCCTGGCTCGCCCGCACCGCCCGCGACTACGGCCACCCCCTGCGCGCCGGGCAGATCATCCTCGCCGGTGCCCTCGGCCCGATGGTCCCCACCCCACCAGGCACCATCATCCGCGCCGAACTGTCCACCCTCGGTAACGTCACCGCCACCTTCTCGAAGGACAACGCATGACCGACAACAAGATCAAGGTCGCGATCATCGGATCCGGCAACATCGGCACCGACCTGATGATCAAGGTCCTGCGCAACTCAGACACCCTCTAGATGGGCGCGATGGTCGGCATCGACCCCACCTCCGACGGACTCGCCCGCGCCGCCCGGCTGAAGGTCCCGACCACCGCCGACGGCGTGGACGGCCTCATCGAAATGGACAACTTCGCCGACATCGGCATCGTCTTCGACGCCACCTCCGCCAAGGCCCACCACGCCAACGCCGCCAAGCTCGCCCCCTACGGGAAGAAACTCGTCGACCTCACCCCCGCCGCCATCGGCCCGTTCGTGGTGCCCCCGGTCAACCTCGACGAACACCGGGACGCCGCCAACGTCAACATGGTCACGTGCGGCGGTCAGGCCACCATCCCGATCGTCGCCGCCGTCTCCCGCGTGACACCGGTCGCCTACGCCGAGATCGTCGCGTCCATCGCCTCCAAATCCGCCGGGCCCGGCACCAGGGCGAACATCGACGAATTCACCGAAACCACCGCCCACGCCATCGAACAGGTCGGCGGCGCCGCACGCGGCAAAGCCATCATCATCCTCAACCCCGCCGAACCGCCCCTGCTGATGCGCGACACCGTCTACGCCCTGATCGGCGACGCCGACCACGACGCCATCCGCGCGTCCGTCAACGACATGGCCGCCCGCGTCGCCGAATACGTGCCCGGCTACCGGCTCAAACAGCACGTCCAGTTCACCCCCATCCCCGACGGCGAACCCATCCACACCCTGCTACCCGACGGCGCCGGCCCGGTCACCACCAAGGTGTCGACCTTCCTCGAGGTCGAGGGCGCCGCCCACTACCTGCCCGCCTACGCCGGCAACCTCGACATCATGACCTCCGCGGCCCTGCGCACCGCCGAAGATATCGCCCGACGCATCCAGACCACGATTCCCGCGGAGGCCCACCCGTGACCACCCCCCAGCTCTACATCCAGGACGTCACCCTCCGCGACGGCATGCACGCGGTCCGGCACCGCATCACCCCCGGCGACGTCGGAACGATCGTCGCCGCCCTCGACGCCGCCGGTGTCGACGCCATCGAGGTCGCCCACGGCGACGGCCTCGCCGGTGGCTCCCTGAACTACGGGCCCGGCAGCAACACCGACTGGGAATGGATCGAGGCCGCCGCCGACAACCTCACCCACGCCACCCTCACCACGCTGCTGCTACCCGGCATCGGCACCATCGCCGAACTCGAACACGCCCACACACTCGGGGTCCGCTCCATCCGCATCGCCACCCACTGCACCGAAGCGGACGTCTCCGCCCAGCACATCGCCAAGGCCCGCGACCTCGGCATGGACGTCTCGGGGTTCCTGATGATGAGCCACCTCGTGCCCGCATCCGAGCTCGCCGCACAGGCCAAACTCATGGAATCGTATGGTGCGCACTGCGTCTACGTCACCGACTCCGGCGGCCGCCTCACCATGAACGGGGTCCGCGAACGCGTCCGCGCCTACCGCGACATCCTCGACCCGAACACCCAGATCGGCATCCACGCCCACGAAAACCTCTCCCTCTCGGTCGCGAATTCCGTCGTCGCCGTCGAGGAAGGCGTCACCCGCGTCGACGCCTCCCTCGCCGGACACGGCGCCGGCGCCGGCAACTGCCCCATCGAACCCTTCATCGCCGTCGCCAACCTCCAGAGCTGGAAGCACGGCTGCGACCTGTTCGCCCTCCAGGACACCGCCGACGACCTCGTCCGGCCGCTGCAGGACCGACCCGTGCGCGTCGACCGCGAAACCCTCACCCTCGGCTACGCCGGCGTCTACTCGTCCTTCCTCCGCCACGCCGAAACCGCCTCCACACAACACGGCATCGACGTCCGCACCATCCTCCTCGAAGTCGGCAAACGCCGCCTCATCGGAGGACAAGAAGACATGATCACCGACATCGCACTCGACCTGAAAAGCCAGGCACGATGACCGTGGATGGGATTCACAGGTCGGCTGGTCCTCGGCCATCGGCTCGATACGCCCAGTTCAGACGGCTTCTCTGAACCCCAGATTCCCCGCCGCCCTTACCTGAGAAGTTTATGGTCAGTCCATTCGCATGAGAGGAGATCAGCGTGTCGATCAGAGTGGGATTGTCGGTCACCGAAGGGCTCCTCGTCCCGAAACCCGCTGACCGGCGACTGCTGCTGGATACGGCGGCGGAGGCGGGACTCGACCACATCACGGTGGGCGACCACATCAGCTTCCACGGCGGTACCGGGTTCGACGGCTTGGTGTCGGCGACGTCCATCCTCTCGACCCACGACACGTTGTCGGTGATCATCGGTGTCTACCTGCTCGGCCTGCGGCATCCGATGCTCGCCGCCCGTCAGATCGCGACACTGTCGCAGATCGCGCCCGGACGGTTGGTCCTCGGCGCCGGGGTGGGCGGGGAGGACCGCTCCGAGATCTCCAACAGCGGGGTCGACCCCAGCACCCGCGGTCGCCGTCTCGACGAGACCCTCGAGGTGTTGCGCGCCGTCCTCACCGGCGAGGAAGTGACGCATCACGGTGAGTTCTTCACCCTCGACCGGGCGCGCATCCTGCCGGCGCCACAGCCGCAGGTGCCGATCCTGATCGGTGGCCGCGGCGAGTCCGCCGTCCGCCGCACCGCCCGCTACGGTGACGGCTGGCTCGGAATCTTCTGCACTCCACGCCGGTTCGCCGAGACGCGCGCCGCGATCCTCGACGCCGCCGCCCGTGAGAACCGTGCCCCCGACTCGTTCGGTGTCAACGTCTGGTGCGGGCTCGACGCCGACGCGGATGTCGCGGATCGGCTTGTCGGCGACCAGATGCAGGCGCTGTACCAGTTGCCACGCGAGAAGTTCCGCCACCTGGCACCCGCAGGAACGCCCGAGCAAGTGGCCGAATGGCTGAGCACGTTCGTCGACGCGGGGGCCGACAACATCACCTTGGTCCCGGCAGCCGCCTCGATGGAAGCAGCGATCGAGCACACGGCCTCGGTCCGTGCGCTGCTACTCGGCCATCACAGCTGACCGGGGCAGAATCGAGGACACCGATGTCCACCTCCGATGAGCGCACCGGCCGTAAGCACCTGCCACTCAGTGTGTTCGACGAGCTTCTCGACGACGCCGCCGTCGCGGTCGACTGCCTGTCCGCCATCGTCCGGGTCTGTTCGGAGGCTACCGGCAAAGCGGTGACGCTCTTCGATCTGCAGGGACATTCCGTCGCATCCACCCGCCCGGGTGCCGGAGGGCAGGCGACGTTCCCGCCACTCCGCGACATCCTGCGCAGACGAACCACGACCGTGCCGCCCAGCGCGGACCCCGTCCTGCTGGCAGCCGAACTCGGCACCGGGTTGTCTCGGCGGAAGCTCCTCAGCGCAGTCGTCGAACGCGGCGAACACCTCGGATGGCTCGTCGTCGACGAACATCCGACGCCGTTCCATCCCACCGACGAGTACGTGACGTTGCGCTGCGCTCGCCGCATCGGGGCACAGTTCCTTGCCCAGCGCCGCATCACTCGGGTCGCCTGGAACGCCCGGTCGAATCTCGCCCGGCAACTCGTCCGTGGTTCCGGCGCCTGGGCCGATCTCGCGGCCGGTGCCGAGTATCTCGGCGTGAACGTCCACGCCCACCGCGCCCTGGTGTACGTCCTCGAACCGGACGGTGCTCACGAGGACCTCGACCGGTCACTCGCCGAGTACACCGAGCGGGCTCTCGGCCTGGAGGTGCTGTCGACGCGGGGGTCGGAGGGAATCCTCCTGCTCATCGAGGCGCATCCGCATGTCGCGTCCCCCACTGTCGTCGGGCGCATCACGTCGACGTTGGAGAGGGCGGCCACCGAGTTGAGCCCGACGGGTGGGCTGATTGCCGGGGTGTCGTCCGTGTACGAACCGGATTCGTTCGCCCGCGCATACCGGGAGGCACGCGAGGTCGTGCGCTGTATCGATCGTTTCACCGACGGAACGGGCCACCGGGTTCTCGCTGTCGACGATCTGGGACCGGCCCGGCTGTTCCTGGCGAACGGCGAGGTCTCGGCGATCCGGCATTTCATCGACGACATGCTCGGCCCCCTCCTGGGCGACGACGCGGCCTCGACCGAACTGATTCGCACACTTGCCGTCTGGTTCGAGGAGAATCGCAGCATGCGCCGCACGGCCACCCGGCTGAGCGTGCACGAGAACACGGTCCGCCTCCGGTTGTCGCGAGTGCACGCCCTCACCGGTCTCGATGTCACCGGCGACGCGACCCATCAATTGAGCATCCACACCGCGCTCCTCGTCCTCCGACTACGCGACCATCCGGCGCTCCACATCGACAGCCGGTGCGCCGAAACGAAGGACGACACCTTGCCGCTTCCCGACGAACGGAGATCCGCATGACCGACCCGCACCGCCGCAAGGCACTGGTGACCGGTGCCGCACGCGAGGGCAGTATCGGCAAGGCCATCGTCGCCCGGCTCGAAGCCGACGGGTTGGAAGTCGTCACTCTCGACCGCTCCCCCGGGTGCACGTACCAGGCCGACATTTCCACCGACGAGCTGCCTCCGCTCGACGACATCGACGTCTACGTCGCGAACGCCGGGCTGACGACGATGTTCGGTGCCGCACACAGTTTGTCGATCGACAAGTGGCGGAAAGACCTCGACGTCAACCTCACCGGGACGTTCCGGGTGCTCCAACAGTGCCTGCCGGGGATGCGGGAACGGCGGTACGGGCGCGTCGTCGTCATCTCCAGTACCGCGGGCACGCACGGTATGCCCGCCCAGGTCTCGTACAGCACCACGAAGGCCGGGTTGCTCGGTCTGGTCAAGACGGTGGCGGCGGAAAACGTCGCTCTCGGCATCACCGCCAACGCGGTCCTCCCCGGCATGACGGCCAGTTCCGGCATCCTGTCGATGCCCCAGGACATTCAGGACGCGTGGCTCGCGTCGATGCCCAACGGATTCGTCGACCCGGCCGACATCGCGGACGCAGTCGCGTTCTTCGCCTCCCCCACCGCCCGCAGCGTCACCGGACAGTTCCTCACCGTCGACGCCGGCGACGGTCTCAACACCCGCACGGTCACCTCCTCGGTGGCACAGCACTGACGGACGGAAACCGAGCGCAGGTTCTCAGTTCACCAGCACGCCGCCGTCTACGGGAAGACTCACGCCGGTCAGATACGCGGACGCGTCGCCCGCCAGGAACACCACCACCGCGGCGATGTCTTCGGGATCGCCGATGCGTCCGAGGGGAATCCGGGCGTCGATGATCTTGCGCTTGTAGTTCTCGGTGTAGTGCGCGGTTGCCTCGGACGGAAAAACCCCCGGCAGAATCGCATTGACACGAATGCCGCTCGGCCCCAGTTGCGCGGCGAGGTCGCGGGTCATGCCGAGGACGGCCGCCTTGCTCGCGCTGTACGCGGCGGCGGGCATCTTAGCGGTCGTCAGCGCCATGACGCTGGAGACGTTCACGATCGAACTGCCGCGCCCCATCACCCGTGCGCACGCCTGAATCATCCAGTAGGAACCGTGCAGGTTGACGTCGACGACCGACCGGAAGTGGTCGGGCGGGTCCTGCGTCACGTGGTGGTACTCGCCGCCGGTGCCGGCGTTGTTGACGAGGACGTCCACCCGCCCGAACGTCTCGACGGCGGCCTCGACGAGCCGTTCACACTGCTCCACCTGCGTCACGTCGGTCTCCACCGCCACCACGCGGGGGTTGAACTGCCGCACCTGCTCCGCGGTCGCGGCCAGTGTGTCGCCGCGCCGGGCGCCGAGGACGACGTCCGCCCCCGCCTGCGCCAGCGCGAGTGCGTACGCCACTCCGAGTCCGGACGAAGCCCCGGTCACGATCGCCACCTTGCCGTGCAACGAGAATCGCTCCAGCACAGCATTGTTTCGGTCATGGGCGGTATTCGTCATAGGCAAGCTCTACCACGCGGTCCGGTGCCTGCCGAAGCATCGACCAGGAAGCCACTGTGGGTTTCTTCAGCGCCGCCCGCGCCCGTGCTTGCGGGACGGACGGGCCGGTCCGATGGTGGTCTCGTGACGGAATTCGACGTGAACTCGCTGACCACACGCGCAACCCGGGCGGCCGGTCGCCGATGGCCGGGAGCCGTGGTGTCCGCGCCCTCGGCGCTACCGGGTGGGGTGTCGAGCCTGACGTATCGGGCCACGCTGACGCGACCCGGCCTGACCGACACCGGGATCGTGCTCAAGATGGCACCGCCCGGGCTGGAACCGGTCCGTAACCGCGATGTGCTCCGACAGGCGCGCGTCATCCGTCTCCTCGCTGCCGCGCCCGGCGTCCGCGTGCCGTCGATTTTCTTCGAGGAGGACGGAACCGCCGATCGCCCGCCGTTCTTCGCCATGTCGCTCGTCGACGGCCAGTCCTACGAACCGCTGCTCGATGTTGCCGACTCCCCGCCTGATCCCGGCACCGTCGGTGTCCGCGCCCGTGCGGCCGCCGGGATGCTCGCGCGGATGCAGAACCTCGATCCCGTCGCGCTCGGCGTCGGCGACGAACCCGTCGTCACGGTCGCGGAGGAACTCGGCCGCTGGCGGCGTCTGCTCGACACGGTCGACGACGACATCGCACCCCGGCACGCCGAACTCCATGCCGCCCTGGCGGAACGGATCCCTGCGGCAGTGGCTCCTACGCTGTTGCACGGCGACTACCGACTCGCGAACATGCTGTTCGCGGGCGAAGACCTCGCCGCGATCATCGACTGGGAGATCTGGTCCGTCGGCGATCCCCGCACCGACCTCGCGTGGTTGCTGATGCACACCGACCCGGCCCACCGGTTCCGGCGGTCCCGTCCCGCCGCCGATACCGCAGCGGGAGTCGGCATGCTCTCCCGCGCCGAACTCCTCGATGCCTACCGTGCCGAGCGCGAAGTTCCCGTCACCGAACTCGACTGGTTCCTCGGCTACTGCTACTACAAGACGGCGTCGACGCTCTCAGTCTTCGTCAAACGCAACCGGAGGAGGTCCGATCCGGACCCCTCGCTGGTCGTCGCCGCCGAGAGCCTCGCGGAGGTCGTCGAACGAGGCCTGGCCGTCCTCGGCGCCCCGGCAGTTCACTGAGTCGGCTGCCGTCAGGCCGACGGCACCACCTCGACGACGACCTTCCCGATCGCACCCCGCTGGTCGAGCGTGCGCAGCGCCGCTGCGGTCCGGTCGAGCGAAAATGTCGCACCGACGTACGGGCGGATCCGTCCCTCGGCCGCCAGTGTCTCGACGGCGTCCCGGACCATCCGCAGCGTCCCGGGATATTCGGTTTCCATGTTGTCCATGGTGATTCCCGTGACGGTGAGATTCCGGTGGAGGAGCCGGTTGACCTTCACGGTCGGGATCGCACCTCCGGTGAATCCGACGACGACGAGTCGGCCGCCCTGCCGCAGTGAACGGAGGGAGTCGGTGAACCGGTCGCCACCGACCGGGTCGATCACGACGTGCACGCCGCGCCCGTCGGTCAGATCGCGGACGTCGTCGAGCCAGGGTCCGTCCGACCGCACGACCGCGTGTGCACCGCACCGCCGCGCAACGGCCGCCTTCTCGTCATTCGACACCACGGCGATCGCCTTCACACCGAAGGCCGCCGCGAGGTCGAGGGCCGCGGTGCCCACCCCACCCGCGGCGCCGTGGACGAGAACGAACTCACCCGGTTGAACCTGCGCTCGATGGAGCGCGTACCAGGCCGTCGAGTAATTCATGCACAGGGCAGCACCTTCCACGAACGACATCGACGCCGGCAGCTTGACCGTGTAATCGGGCAGAGCCAGTGCGCGGTCGGCCAGAGCCCCGTGCCAGACGATGCCGCCGACCCGGTCCCCCGGCCGGAAGTCGGTGCCGGCCGGCGACTCGACCACGACGCCCGCGAACTCACTGCCACACACGTAGGGCGTGGGTACGCCGTTCTGGTATTTCCCCCAGGTCTGCAACGGGTCGATGAACGACAGCCCGGCGGCGTGCACGTCGACGAGCAGTCGCTGTCCCTCCGCCCGCGGGTGGGCGCCGGGTGGTTCGGGCACGTCCACCAACCTCGCGGCCTCCGGTCCGGTCAGTTCCTCGACGACGACTGCGCGCATGTAGGTCACCTTCTTCTGTTCAGTGGAAGTAGGCCACGACCGAGTCGGCGACGCAGGCCGCCTTGTCGGGGCCCTCGATCTGGAAGATCTGCCGGATCGTGAACCGGTATCCGTTCTCGATCGGCCGCGTGTCGATCAGCCGCGCGGTCATGCGGATCCGGGAGCCGACCCGGACGGGGCTCAGGAACCGCACCGTGTCGAACCCGTAGTTGAGTCCCAGCGAGTGCCCGGTCATCTCGAAGATCTCGTAGAGGAACTTCGGGCCGAGGGACAGCGTGTACAGCCCGTGGGCGATCGTGCCGCCGAATCCGGCCTCCCGGCCTCGGTCGGGGTCGAGGTGGATGCTCTCGAAGTCCTCGGTGCCCTGGGCGAACGCCGTGATGCGAGCCTGGGACACGTCGTACCAGTCCGTCGTGCCGAGGTCGGTGCCGACCCTCGCGATCAACTCGTCGATCCCGTTCAGCTTCAGCATGCCCGCATGCAACCACGGCGACCCCGGGGACCACAGGAGGCGTCGGTCCGGGCACTGGAGAAATCAACAGTGCCGTGCACCGTGGTCCTCGCCGTGCGTCCAGGTGCTCCCTACCGTCCGACACATCGGATCCCGACTCGGAGGACGCCCCATGGACTGGACCATTCCCGACGACGTGCAACAGTTCGTCACCGACCTCGACGCGTTCATCGATCGCGAGATCGCGCCGCTCGAGGCCAAGCACCCGCAGTTCTTCGATCACCGCCGCGAGTACGCGCGCACCGACTGGGAGCGGGACGGCTTCCCCAAGCAGGAGTGGCGTGAATTGCTGCTCGAGGCGCGGCGTCGATCCGACGCCGCCGGATTCTTCCGGTTTCCGCTGCCGCAGGCCCTCGGCGGGAACGACGGCAGCAACCTCGCGATGGCCGTTGTCCGCGAACACCTCCTCACCCGAGGCTCCGGTCTGCATTTCCCCCATTCCGACGAGGCGTCGGTGGTCGCGAACCTCCCGCTCGCCCTCGTGCTCCACGAATACGGCACCGGTGAACAGCGGGAGCAGTATCTCGAACCGCTGATCCGCGGCGACATCGAGATCGCCTTCGGACTCACCGAACCGGGACACGGCAGCGATGCGACCTACCTCGAGACGACCGCCCGACGCGACGGTGACGACTGGATCATCACCGGGGCGAAGCGCTTCAACAGTCTCGTCGACTGTTCCGACGTCGACCTCGTGTTCGCGCGGACGTCCGGGCAGGCAGGCAAGGCGGACGGGATCACCGCGTTCCTGGTGCCCACGAACTCCCCCGGCTTCTCGGTGCCGTTCAACCACTGGACGTTCAACATGCCCAGCGACCACTCGGAGGTCCATCTCGACGACGTGCGCGTTCCGGCGAGCGCCGTGGTCGGCGAAGTCGGTCGCGGTCTCGACTGCGCGCAGCTGTTCGTTCACGAGAACCGGATCCGGCAGGCGGCGTCGTCGCTCGGCGCCGCGCAATACTGCATCGACGAGAGCGTGCGGTACGCGCAGGAACGCGTGGTCTTCGGGAAGCCGCTGCACGAGCATCAGGGCATCCAGTGGCAGCTGGTGGAACTGCAGACCGACGCGGAGCTGATCCGCAACACGATCTACAAGACGGCGTCGATGATGGACGAGCTCGGGAAGACGGCCGTCACCGACAAGGTAGCGATGGTGAACCTGCGCAGCAACCAGCTCGCCTGCCGGGCCGCCGACCGCGCGATCCAGATCCACGGCGGCGTCGGATACACCCGGCACAAGCAGTTCGAGCACATCTACCGCCACCACCGTCGCTACCGCATCACCGAGGGCACCGACGAACTCCAGCTGCGCCGCATCGCGAGCACGATGTTCGACTTCGGATCACGACGGGGGTGACGGTGGGAATCTCTTGAACCTCTTTGGTCTGTCCTTTGCATTTGGACTGTCCATATGATCTCATGCTGTGACGAGCGCCACCCGCCGCGGCGCGCCCGCACCCCCAGTCCCTCTCCGACCATCGACATCGATCGACAGGAGCTTCCATGAGCGCAGTCGGCACCACTCAGCCGCAGGCCTCCACACGGCAGTTGAACCGCTGGTGGTACGTCGTCACTGGCTTTCTGACTCTGCTGTTCGGCACGACCGCGGTCAACGTCTTGTTCAACATCCTGGGTAAGCCCATGACCGAGGAATTCGGCTGGGAACGCAGTGTCATCAGCAACGGTCTGTCCATCGAAACGGTGCTGGTGGGTATCAGCATCGTCATCCTGGGTTTCCTCATCGACCGCTACGGGCCCAAGATCCCCTCGGTGCCGCTGTCGCTGGCGTTCGGATTCGGCCTGATGCTGATGTCTGCCCTCCCGAACAGTCAACTCACCTTCTACCTGCTCTGTGTGGTGATCGGTGCCGGAGCGGGCGCCGTGAACCCGGTCGCGCACTCCACCGTGGTGAGCGCGTGGTTCCAGGACCGTCGCGGCATGGCGCTGGGCATCCTCATGGCCGGCCTCGGCTCCTGCGGAGTACTCATGCCGTACCTCGCCAATTGGATGCTCGGCATCGGCGGGTGGCGGATGGCCTTCCTGGTCATCGGTGCCCTGTGCACGGTCATTCCGGCGTCGGTCTACGCGTTCGTCACCCGGATGCCCGCCCAGCACGAGGCCGAGCGCAAGGCCGCGCGCGTGCAAGGGCACGTTGCCGGAGAATCACTGCTGACCGTGGCAAGAAAATACCGACAGTTCTGGCTGCTCTCCATCGCCATCTTCCTGGTGTCCTCGGCGACTTTCGGCCTGATGTCCCAGATCGTTCCCATGACCACCGACAAGGGCATCAGTCAGGGCACCGCCGTCTCCGTCCTGTCCGTCCTCAGCCTGGCGTCCATCTCCGCCCGACTGCTGGTCGGCTACCTGCTGGACCGGTTCTACGCCCCCGCCATCGGGTCGATCATCTTCGCGCTGTGCGGGGTCGGCGTCTTCTTCATGATCACGTCGACGGAGGCCGGCCTGCTCTTCCTGGGCGCTGCACTGATCGGACTCGGTCTGGGTGCCGAAGGTGATCTCGCCGCCTACATGGTGAGCCGCTACTTCCCCAAGCACTCGTACGGCCGGGTGCTGGGATTCATCTACTTCTTGTACGCGCAGGGGTCGGCGTTCGGCATCTTCCTGCTCGGGCAGGTCTACGGTGCCACCGGCTCCTATCGCGCCGGCGCGTTGCCGATCATCGTGCTGGTCGGCGTCGCCATCGCCTGCCTGCTGATGATGGGTTCGTACCGTTTCACCCTGGACCACCGCGAGATCGGCGCCGACAATGTAGCCATCGAACAGAAGGAGCACGTATGACCGACGGATTCCACGACGCCCTGGTAACTCGGGCTACCTCGGACATGCCGGAGAGGTTCTTCGACCGGTTCATGTTCAATCTTCATCCGGACGGCGGCACCGCACCGTCGGTGATCCTCGGCGCCGGGGTCTATCCGCCCAGGAACGTCGTGGACGGATTCGTCGTCCTCACCACGGAGTCGGAGCAACGAAACCTCCGCTTCTCCACCGAACACGACGCGACCGACGGCGCCTCCGTCGGACCGCTGAGGTGGGAAACGCTCGAGGACAACAAGATCTGGCGAATCGAGCTGGGCGAGAACAAAACCGGACTCGAGCTGGAACTGTCCTGGCACGCGAGGGCACCGTACTGGCTCGGATCGGTGGACGTGGAGAACACCGACGGAAACGTCACCTCCTTCGACCACCTCTTCCAGCCCGGCCGCTACGAGGGCAAGCTCACCCTGGACGGAACCACCACCGACGTCGGGGGCTGGTACGGACTGCGGGACCGCTCCCGCGGGGTCCGCACCATGTCCGGGGGCCAGGGACTGCACATCTGGTATCAGGCGCAGTTCCCGGACCGCACGTTCGGATTCCTGCTCGTCGAGGATCGCGAAGGCGGACGAATCCTGTTGGAGGGTGCCGTCATGCACGACGACGGGCGACTCGACGACATCACCGACGTCCGGCACGACTTGGTGTTCACGACCGGCAACGACCTCACCGGCGGCCCGGTCGAGGTCGTGACGGCCGCCGGCGCGACCTACCGCATCGATTCGGACGCCTCGGCGGGCGGCGGCTACATGGCGGGCGGCGGTTACGGCGGGCACCACGGCAAGGTCCGTGGCCGCGACCACGAAGAGTTCGACGTCTACCCACTCGACGGAACCGTGGGCCCGAAGACTCTCGACTCGGCCCTCACCGACCGGTGCTGCACGTTCGAGTGGAACGGGCAGACCGGCTACGGCATCTTCGAATTCGCCCTGTCGCGGTCGTCGTCGTACACCTACCGCCCCACGCTGACGCGCTGACCCGCGCCGGTCACTGCCCCTGCACCGACCGAAAGGTGCAGGGGCAGCGCTATGCGCGGAACGCGTCCAGGCCCTCGCTCGCCATTCGCACCATGAGGTCGGCGAGCCCGGCGGTGCGGGTCGCCTTCGCGGGCCAGTACGCGATCGAGAAGATCATGCCCAGGCAGGACTGCGTTGCGACGGTGACTTCGGCGGCGGACGCGGCCGGTATCGACCGCGCGACCGCTGCCTCCCAGCCCTGGACGTACTGCTTGCGCCGCCGATTGATCGCCTTCCGCCACGGGTCGACGAGCGACCTGTCCTCGCGCTGGCTGACGTTGACGAGATGGCGGTGCCGGGCAGCGAAGAGGGCGTGGTGCCGGATCATCCTCTGGAGATCGAGTTCCGCGTCGTCGTGCACCGGTTCGGTGGCACCGATCAACTCGTCCATCGCCTCGTCGAACAGGGTGGCCAGGATCTCGTCCTTGCCGGAGAAATGGCGGTAGATCGCGGGACCACTCAGGCCGGCCCGCGATCCCAGTTCGTCGACACTCGTACCGTGAAAGCCTTTTTCGTAGAACAGCTCTGCGGCGGTGTCGAGGATCTTGCGGTTGCGGTCCACCGGGCCATTCTAGCACCGGGCGTGAACGATCGTTATTATATATCGATGACGCCCCCAGCCGGAATCCCCGCATACGCCCAGGTGGTCGCACTGCCCCGCGAGGCCGGTCCGGTGCTCGTTCCGTCCGATTACGAGGACGAGAACGGCCACATGAACATCCGCCACTACTTCGACCTCGAAGCACAGGCGATCGCCGTCGTGTTCGACAGAATGGGCATCACCGACAGCTACCGCGCCACCCGCAGCCAGGGCTTCTTCACCGCCGAGCACCACATCCGGTACTACGCGGAGGTGCACGTCGGCGACCGGGTGTCGGTCCACGCGCGGATCGTCGAACGCTCCGACAAGATCGTCCACGCCATGGCGTTCCTCGTCGACGACGCCACCGAACGCCTCGCGAGCACGCTCGAGGTCACCGCGACCCACGTCGACCTCACCACCCGCCGGGTCGTGCCCTTCGCCGACGACGTCGCGGACGCGGTCGATCGGGAACTGGCCCGCACCGACGTCGACTGGGCCGCCCCCGTCTGCGGCGCGATGGGTATCCGCGCCCGGGCCTGAGCAACGTTCCTTCCAAGCATCCGGGACAGACGCACACCTCCTCGGTTCCCGCGTGCGTTTTAGGGCCCGACAACGGGTGCGTCCACCGAAAAGATGCGCGTCAGCGGCAATCCTCGACCCGATTCCGTTGACAGAGTTTCGAATTCAGTGCGTGAGTACCGCCTGACGAATCCAGACCGACCAGGCCTCGGCGCGCCGAACCCTGCGACCCGATTACACATCGCAGCGCCATTTTTGCAGATCGAAGCGAATCCATCACTGCAGGTGACAGCCTTCTTCTCCGCCGCTCTTGAAAACGCTCGTTATCAGCGGTACTTTCGTCATAAGGTAAGACCAAAGAGCTTCGCGGGCGGACTCCCGTTTCGCGTGCAACAGGAAAGGACCAGCAGGTCGATGAGTGACTTCACAGATGTGACGTACGAGGTCGAGGACGGACTCGCCTGGATCACGATCAACCGGCCCGACCGGTACAACGCGTTCCGCGCGCGGACCGTCGACGAGTTGGTGAAGTCGTTCAAGAAGGCGTGGGGCAGCTCCGAGGTCGGAGCGATCGCGCTCACCGGCGCCGGGGAGAAGGCGTTCTGCTCGGGTGGCGACCAGAAGCAGCGGATGGAGACGGGCGACTACGGCCCGTCCGACAGCGGCCTGTTCGAGGTCGAGGCGCTGCACCGGGTGATCCGGGACGTGCCCAAGCCCGTGATCGCCGCGGTCAACGGTGTCGCGGTCGGTGGCGGACACGTGCTGCACCTGCTGTGCGACCTGTCCATCGCCGCCGAACACGCGATCTTCGGGCAGAACGGGCCGCGCGTCGGATCGTTCGATGCCGGCCTCGGCACCGGGTACCTCGCCCGCGCCATCGGCGAGAAGCGGGCGCGGGAGATCTGGTTCCTGTGCCGGCGCTACAGCGCGGAGCAGGCCCTCGACTGGGGCCTGGTCAACAAGGTGGTGCCCGGTGACCAGTTGCGGGCAGAGGTCCGGGCCTGGGCCGACGAGATTCTGCAGCTGTCGCCGACGTCGCTGAAGGTACTCAAGCAGTCCCTCAACGCCGACACCGAGCACTTCATCGCGCAGGGCAACATGGCCTACTCGACGCTCAAGCTGTTCGGCGAGTCCGCCGAGGCGATCGAGGGCATCAGCGCGTTCAACGAGAAGCGCAAGCCCGACTTCTCGAAGTTCCGCGGCGCCTGACGGATCGAGGAGGCGGGGCGTATTCGCTCCGCCTCCTCGCCGGCCGCTTCGAACCTACCCCGCCCGCTCACGCGAGAGAGCAGCCGCCGCTATGCGTTTCACCCGAGAACAACGAGAGTTCGCGGTCGCTGTCCGCGAGTTCTGCGACGCCGAATGCAAGACCCTCCAGCAGCGCGATCTGCTGACCGACGGCGGCACCCTGGCCAACAGCACCGTCATCCTCGACAAGTTCGCCGGCCTCGGCTGGCTCGCCGTCTCGCTGCCCGAAGAATACGGCGGAGGCGGGGCCGGAATGGTCGAGGAATGCATCTTCCTCGAGGAATCCGCCCGCGGCCTGGCCCCCATCACCGGCTACTCCACCGGCCTCACGGCCGCGCAGACCTACCTGCGCTACGGAACCGAGGACCAGAAGCGCACCATCGTCGGCAACATGGCGGCCGGCAAGCTCGAGGCGATCGCCCTCAGCGAGCCCGGCGCCGGCTCCGACCTCGGTGGTGTGCGGATCAAGGCCGAACTGGTCGACGACCACTACGTCGTCAACGGGCAGAAGACCTGGATCTCCGCAGCCCACGTCGCCGAGCACATCCTCCTGCTCGCCCGGACCGATTCGTCCGGTAACAAGCACCAGGGTCTGACCCTGTTCATGGTGCCGACCGACGCGCCCGGCCTCCAGATTCACGAAATCAAGACCATGGAGGCCCGGACCTGCAACGACCTGTACTTCACCGACGTCGCGGTCCCGGTGACCGCGGTCGTCGGCACACCGAACCAGGCGTGGCGCCACCTCATGCGCGGGCTGAGCGTCGAGAGGCTCATCATCGCGACGATGGCCCTGGGTGCAGCCCAGCGGTCGCTCGACGACGTGATCGCCTTCGTCACCGAGCGCGAACAGTTCGGCCGCAAGATCAGCAGTTTCCAGGCCGTCCGGCACCGGATCGCGGACCTCGCCACGGAGATCGCTTTCGCGAAGTCCTTCGTGTACGAGGTGGCCGAGCGGATCGACGCCGGCGAGGAAGACAACCTCAACCGCGAGGGCTCGATGGCCAAGCTGAAATGTACCGAGATCGCGAAGAAGACCGCACTCGAGGCGATGCAGATGATGGGCGGCTACGGCTACACCCGCGAGTACGGCATGGAGGAACAGGTTCGCCGTTCTCTGGCACCGCCGATCTACGGCGGCACCAACGAGATTCAGCGCGAGATCATCAGCAAGAGCCTGGGCCTGTAGCCCTCGTTCCCGACCTTTAGGACCATCGCATGACCACTTCTCCGTTCAGTCCCGACACCCTCGCGGGCAAGCGCGTCCTCATCACCGGCGGCGGCACCGGACTCGGCCGCGGCGTAGCCAAGCACCTCGTCGACCACGGCGCCGAAGTCCACCTGTGGGGCCGCCGGCCCGCGGTCCTCGAGGAGGCCGCGGCGGAGGCGTCCGTCTCCCGGCCGGGCTCGGTCCACTGGCAGACCGTCGACGTCCGCAACGCCGAACTGGTGTCGTCGGCGATGGACGAGATCTGGACGCTGCACGGCCCGCTGACCGGCGTGATCAACAACGCCGCCGCGAACTTCATCGCCCCCACCGAATCGCTCAGCCCGCGCGCCTTCGAGGCCGTCACCTCCACCGTGATGAACGGGTCGTTCAACACCACCCACGCCGCGGGCAGCCGCTGGATCGAAAGCGGAACCAAGGGTGTCGTCCTGTCGACGCTCACCACCTGGGTGTGGAGCGGATCCGCGTTCGTGGTCCCGTCCGCAATGGCGAAGGCCGCCGTGCACTCGATGACGATGTCGCTCGCCGTCGAATGGGCTCGCTACGGCATCCGCCTCAACGCCTTGGCTCCCGGACCCATCCCGACGGACTACGCGTGGGAGATGCTCAACCCGACCGAAGAGAGTGCCGTCGGTGCAACCCAGGCCGACCAGGTGCCGATGGGCCGGATGGGCACGATGGAGGAACTCGCCAACCTCACCATTTTCCTGCTGTCGGATGCCTGCGACTACCTCACCGGCCAGACCATCGCCATGGACGGTGGCCAGATGCTCGCCGGCCCCGGCACTTTCGCCGGTCTGACCTCGATGAGCAGCGAGGACTGGGCAACCGCCCGGGAGAAGAGCAAGGCCGCCAGCGAAGCCGCGAAGGCGCAGCGCGGAGTCTGACCCACATACGAGGCCTGCCTGCCGGTGACCACAGTCCCGGCCGGCAGGCCTTCGCCATGTGCCACGTGTCCAGCGTCGCCGTCATGCAGGTCGCCGGACGCAATCGATCGGGAAGACATGCACCAGATCACTGCCCGATAGCTTCGTCTTGTCCTTCATGTTCGCCATACGCCCGGGCACAGCGACGCGACACAACGACCGTATTCGGGCGTCGAATCGAGCGTTTCTGCGGCGGTGCAGGTCTAG
>NZ_BCWY01000070.1 GCF_001894825.1 Rhodococcus jostii NBRC 16295
TCTGGGGAATTACATGACCGCTGACACCCGATCCACTGTCGAAGCTTGATCAGGCCACCGGACTTCCCGTTCGCCGCCCACCACTACGAACACCACGGGCGCACGGGTCCACGTGGACCTTGAGAAACTCGGCCGCATTCCCGACGGAGGCTGGCACCGCAAAGTCGGGCGGAGCATCGGCAACCGTCGCAACAAGAAGCAGGGCGTGGGTTACGCGCCTCCCAGCCGCCAGGCGTGGCGGACTCGGAGGAACACCATGACGAACACAACGAGACCGCCGCCGCGTTCTGGGAACGGGGCCCGAGCATTCTTCGCGGCCCACCATATCGAGGTGCGGGCAGTGTTGACCGACAACGGATCCTGCTATCGCTCATCCTGTTTCGCAGCGGCGCACAGTCCGAACCTCAACCACGGCTACACCCGCCCCTATCGCCGAACAGGAAGGTCGAGCGCTTCACTCGCACCTTGGCCGCCGACTGGGCCTGGCTCCATCACCACCCGACCCCACACCGGGATCGGCGGCAAAGTCACCTATCGACCTCACCGGCCACAACATCCCCAGAAACTAAAGCGCCCCGCGGGACTTCGTGGAGGGGGCATCGATGCCCGGATCGCCGATCAGCTTGACCGCCGTGCGAATCGGCGTCGGCTCCCGAGATGGATCCAATATTCCCACAAGTTGAATGGCAGTGCGGGCCAGGTGCTTGGCGAGCAGCGACGATGCCACCAGCGAATTGCCTTCCTCACACGCCTCGTAGATCGTCTGGTGCTCAGCCTCGCCGAGCATGTAGGCCATCGGCATGTCCTTCATGCAAAGATTGATGTAGCGCTGCGTCGAGTCCGACAACGAGGCACACAACTGGCCGATCATCTCGCCAGCTCCCCGTGTCAGCGCGCGGTGGAAGGCTTTGTGGGGGGTGACCCACGCTTCGTAGTCGTGCGCTTCCACTGCCACCCGCATCTGTCTGAGGAGGTCCCGCATCTCTGGCAGGTCGTCAGCCATGTGCGGCACGGATATGCCGACCGCGAGCCCTTCCAGCGCGATGCGCGCGGCGAATTGCTGCTCGACATCGCTGGCCGACAGCGGCGCGACCCGCGCGCGCTTGTTGGGCTGGGATTCGAGCCACCCCTCGGCCTGGAGCATGCGGATCGCCTCGCGCACCGGCGTGCGACTGACGCTGATGCTTTGAAACAGCGTGCTCTGTGAGATAGCCGTGCCCGGTTCGAGGGTGCCGTCGAGGATCGCGCCCTTCAGCGTCTCGTACACCCACTCGGTGTTCGTGCGCCCCGCACGGCTCGCTCCGTTTTCCTCCGACTCGCACAGATCGGCGTCTAGGCCAGGGATGTCGCCACCGCGATCAAATCGTCGCCGGTCAGACAACTCACTCACCGAGGTCACCGTCCTCGAGGGCCTCTAGGATCCACATGCCCTCAGGGTATAGGTTTCAGAAGTGAGTTCACACCTTCGTCCCGCGAAGGTCGTACAGTCACGTGGCTCTCGTCGAATCCATTGTGGAGTCGACGAGAGCCACACCGTTGTCAGAGTGCGACGTTCACCGTCTTCGTCTGGGTGTACTCGTCGATCGCACCTTCGCCCAGCTCGCGGCCCCAGCCGGACTGCTTGTACCCGCCGAAGGGCAGAGCGGCATCGAACGCGTTGTGCGAGTTGATCCACACGCTGCCTGCCTTGATCTGGCGAGCTGTCCGGTGCGCCTTCGAGATGTCCTGGGTCCAGACGCTGGCCGCCAGCCCGAACGGGGTGTCATTTGCCTGCGTGATGACACCCCGTTCGGCGTTGAACGGGGTGGCGACCACGACGGGGCCGAAGATCTCCTCGCGATAGACACTGAAATCGTCCTTCACGTCGACCAGAACGGTCGGCTCGACGTAGAAACCGTCCGTGCCGTGGCGACCGCCCCCGGACAGCGCACGAGCGCCGTCCCGTAGGCCCGCATCTATGTAGCCCGTCACTCGGGTGAGCTGCTCCTCGGAGATGAGGGGTCCGACTTCAGCCTCGGGGTCGAAGCCATGGCCGATCCTGCTGGCTTTCGCGACCTCGGCCACGCCTTGGGTGAACTCGTCGAAGATCGAGTCCTCGACAAGGAGACGAGAGCCAGATGTGCAGGCCTGGCCGTGGTTGAACAAGAATCCGCTGGCAGTTCCTGGAATCGCGGTCGAGAGGTCGGCGTCTGCGAACACGATCTGGGGACTCTTGCCGCCGAGCTCAAGCGAGACCTTCTTGAGGTTTCCCTTCGCAGCGTCGACGACGAGCTTGCCTACCTCGGTCGACCCGGTGAACGCAATCTTGTCGACGTCCATGTGCGAGGCAAGGGCGGCCCCGGCGTCGCCGTACCCGGTGACGACATTGAACGCCCCGTCGGGCAGCCCGGCCTCGGCCATGATCTCGGCCAGCAGGAGGGCAGAAAGTGGAGTCTGTTCGGCCGGCTTGAGCACGACGACATTTCCGCACGCGAGTGCAGCGGGGATCTTGAACGCCGCCATCAGGAGAGGGAAGTTCCAGGGCACGATAGCCCCACACACGCCCACGGACTCACGGAGCGTGTAGGCATGCCACGTCGTGCCCGGAGCCCAGGGGACGGAGACCGGGATTGTGCGACCCTCGATCTTGGTGGCCCAACCCGCGTAGTACGCGAAGAGCTCCGCAGTACACGTGACGTCGACGGCTTGCGCCACGCCGACGGACTTGCCATTGTCCAGAGCCTCGAGCTGCGCTAGCTCCTCGGCACGCTCGTAGATCTTCTCACTGATCTGGAACAACAGTCGCTGGCGCTGCGCTGGAGTCCAGAGGCTCCACTCTCCCTCGTACGCGGTGCGTGCGGCCTTGACTGCTCGGTCAATGTCCTCGGCCTCGCCCCACGCCGCGGTCGTGAGGACCTGTCCGGTCGCGGGATCGATGGTCTCGAAGGAGCGGCCGCTTGCCGCGTCAATCCACTGGCCACCGATGAAGAGCTTCTTGGGTCGGCTCAGGAACTCCCGAACCTTCGGAACGACCGAGTCGTGCAGGTCTGTCAATTGTGCGGTCACAAAATACCTCCGGAGGTTGACGCCACGTGTCTAGGTTGCTTGCGTCACACAGCATTCACGCTCTGCGCGTTGAGAGGTGTTCAGTCTCTGGACAGTCCGACTACGACGTCCAGGCGTCAGAGGTCGCGATCCGTAGAGTCCGCATGCGGGCGTACAAGGTTGTGCGTGACATACCTAGGGCTCTTGCGGCCTTGACCTTGTTGCCGCCGGCATGCCTGAGCGCCGCCACGATGACGTCACGTGCGGCCTGGTCGAGCGCCGCCATCGGGGTCGCTGGATCCACCGAACGGTACTGCTCGGGCAGATCGTCCATCACGAGACCGCCTACTGTGCGCCGATTCGCCATGTACTCGATCACGGCGTTGAGCTCTCGCAGATTGCCCGGCCACGATTGTGCGGACAACGCCTGAACTACTCGCGGAGTGAAATGGACGGATTTATCCGCCCCAATGGACCTGAGCATCGCATTGGCGATCTCGGGGATATCCGTACGCCGCACGGAGAGCGGGAGAAGCTCCTCACGCTGCGTGGCCATGCCTGCGAGCAAGGCGGCCCGGCCGGTCAAGCCGCGGATCGGACCGGACGTGAAGATCAGCTGCGGCCTGTCCCGGGCACCGGCGGCTTCGATCACCAGGTCGAGCAGCTCGTCGGGCAACAGATCGATGCCATCGATGCACACCGACCCCGTCGAGTCCCGCACCGCATTCTGGAAGTCCTGCGCCCAGGACTCACGACCATTAACGAGTGCGAGGGCGGGGCTCAGGAGATTCGCCGGCGGACGTGCCGCGAGCTGGCGCGCTCTCGTGGTGCGGCCCGTGCCTGGCTCGCCGGCCACGATCGTCCGCGCCGCAGCCGACGCAAGGTTTGATCGGGATCGTCTGACGGACCGAGTGCGACCGGAGATGCACGGATCCACACGGAGTACGGCCCCTCCCCCATCGGTCTTGGTGATGTGAATCTTGACTGGCTGCCCGGACGCAAGAGACAGCTCGACCTTGGTGTCCTGCCGCGTTGTCGGCCCGTCCATGAGGACTCGGAGCAGCGCAATGTCAGCGGCGCTCAACAGGTCTGATGCACTCTGGTTCGAAAGCACGATGTTCTCGCCGATCGCGACGATGGCGCGCCTCCTCAGACCAGCGGCGACCTGGAAGGCCGCCAACAAGCTCTTTTCCGAGGCACGGCTCCCGTCGAGCAGTCGCTGCTCGATGTCGTGGACGGCGCGAGCGATGAGCGGCGGAAGCAGCGGGCTGGCCTTGTTGATCTTCGCGGAGATGTCCAGCACTCCCTCGATACGCTTCGTCAACGGGTGGCGGATCGGATGTCCGTAGCAGCTGAAACAACGAAGCGACTGGGCGAAATGCTCCGCTCCATTGATCGCGATTGAACGACGAGTCTCCATGACTGTCCCGAGCGCGTTGGTGCCTATCGTGTCCTCGAGGAGACTTGCGCCGATTCGGAGGTTGAGTGTGTCGAAGCGTTCCCCGACGCGTCTGTCGTCGAACCACCGTCGCACGACCCGGCAGTCTCGATCGACGAGCACGGTCGCGTAGCTGCTTCCTCGCAGGCTCGACTCGAGCTCATCGAGCACCGGCGCGGCTCCGACGAGCAACGAACTCTCGGTGTCGATCTCCACGTCTGCCGGGTCCTGGAACGGCGCAGTGGGATCAAGTCCAGCAAGGTTGGCCCGGCGCCATGACTCGGCGATGTCAGGTCTCATGTCCCCGGATCCGTCATTGCTGATTTTGGCCCTCATGACCCCTCCAGTCTTCGCACGCTCGGTTTGACACCTCCGATCCTGCAGCGGGTGCACGACCTGGACGTGGGAGTGGGCGGACTTTCTCTACACCTCGGCGATATGCCCCCCGTCTCCCACAACCGTAGCCGGACGCCACGTTCACCCCCGCCAGGACCGACGCGAACGACCAGGAACGCACGCCCGCGCTTCCCCACCGCCCGCACCATGCCGCACACCCGGCGCCGGGTCGATACCGGCGACGAGGCCCTCGGAACTCGAGGTCCTCGTCGGATTCGACGACGACCTTGCCGGTGAGGCCACCCGGGTCAGCAACCGCATCCGCGGCCTGCTCACCTCCATCCACCCGGCCCTCGAGCGGGTCCTTGGCCCCCGCATCACCCATCCGGCGGTCCTCGAGATCCTCTCCCGCTGCGGCGGGCCGGCCGGAATCCGGCAAGCCGGCAAACGCAAGCTCACCACGCTCGCGGTCAAGCACGCACCCCGAATGGGCGCCAGGTTGGCCACCGACATCCTTGCCGCCCTCGACGAGCAGGCCGTGGTGGTGCCCGGCACCGCGGCCGCCGAAACCGTTCTCCCCAAACTTGCGGATTCACTGAGAGAGACCCTGTTACAACGCAAAGCGGTCGCCGTGGACGTGGAGAGGGCCCTCGATGACCACCCTCTTTCCCCAGTCCTGACCTCGATGCCCGGCATCGGCGTCAGGACGGCAGCAGCCCGGATCCTGATCGAGGTCGGCGACGGCTCCGCCTTCCCCTCCGCCGCCCACCTGGCGGCCTATGCCGGCATCGCACCGGTCACCCGAAAATCGGGATCCTCCATCCGTGGCGAGCACCCCGCCCGCTCCGGGAACAAGAAACTTGGGACGCGCCCTGTTCCTGTCCGCCTTCGCCGCCCTCCACGACCCCATCAGTCGCGCCTACTACGACAAGAAACGGGACGAGAAGAAGAAACACAACGCGGCCCTGATCTGCCTCGCCCGACGCCGCTGCGACGTCCTCTACGCGATGCTGAAGAACACGGAACTCTACCGGAATCCAACCCCCTCAGCGGCTTGACGAAAACCATAGGGACACCCCCCGGGGGGAGCGCCTGACTACTTCCGCAGTGCGGCGGTGTCGATCCCGAGTTCCTCCAACCGAAGGATGTAAGTGTGGACGTTGCGCATCTTCACGTCCTCGTATCCGCGGACGAGATCCGGCGCCGATGCCGCCGCCGCCGCGGTATCGTAGGACTCGGCGGTCAGTGACCTCACCTGGTCGAGGACCATAGATTCGTAGTGCGCGATCAGCTGCCGTTCAACCTTACGTACACGCGCGTATCCGAACGGGTCAAACGCTGTTCCGCGCAAAAACTTACCTTTTGCCAGCACCTTGAGTGCGATGTGGGTGCGAGGGCCCATGCCGATTTTCTTTCTGCGCCCCAACGCCTTCAGCGTCGGAGGATGAAGCTTGTAAGTCAGATTCGCCCCGCCCGGAACCTCCGCCTCGACGGCTTCGAGGAACGCCGGGTCTGTGAGCATACGGGCCACCTCGTATTCGTCCTTGTAGGACATCAGCTTGTGAAGGTTCTTCGCCACCGCTTCTGACAGATCTGTACGGTCGGTGACGGCCCGCTCACCAGCCCACACCGACTCGACGACGTCGATGTAGCGGACGGCAGTGTGATCTCCCTGGTACGCGACGAGGTTCGCTGCGCGCCGTTCGAGCAGTTCCCGACTCGCTCCTGTCACGGTCGAGACGCTGAGCAGGTGGACGGGGACGGCGGTGTCGCTGCGGTGGGCGACCTTGGCAGCGGTGGTAACCGCCTCGAACGCCGCCGGATCGGCGACCGCGACACGTCCCCACTGGAACGCCGTCTGATTGGCTTTGACCGCGACACCGTTAATTGAAATGGCCTCTTCGATGGCGCTGGCCGGAATCGGAAGCCCACCGGCCTGATAGGCGGCACCGACGAGCAGGAAGTTCGCTGCGGCGGTGTTCGCGAAGATCGCCTCCGCCGCAGCGAGCGCGTCGAACGCGGTGAGTGTGCGGGCCCGTGCGTCGAGTCGCTCGAGCAACCCTTCATCCGCGGGATAGGCCACCGTGCTGTCGTAGACCATGTCACCCGTAGCTGTTTTGCTGGTGGAGGCAACAGTGACAGTACGCTCGGGGTTACCGATTCCGGCGTTCTTCGCGTCGGCGGCGGTCAGCAGATCGAATGCCAACACGCAGTCGGCAGTGGCCGGGCTGATCCGATTGGAGGATTCTGCTGCGTCGATGCTCACCCGCAGATGTGAGGTGACTGGGCCGGCCTTCTGGCTAAGCCCGGTCTGATCGAGCCCCTCGACATGCAGTCCGGCACGCAGGGCGGCCATGCCGAGGACCTGATTGACGGTGACGATGCCGGTACCGCCGATGCCGGCGAGGAATACGTTGTGGGTGGCGGTGATCGCCGGGAGGTTCGGCTCCGCCACCAGTGGTGGAGCCGGCACGTCCTTGCGTGGGGCAGTTGTGTTCTCGGGCAGCTCGACTGTCACGAACGACGGGCATTCGCCATCCAGGCAGGAGTAGTCGGTGTTGCAACTGGTTTGGTCGATGCGCGTCTTGCGGCCGAACTCGGTATCGACCGGTTGGACGGACAGACAGTTGGACTTGACGCCGCAATCACCGCAGCCCTCGCAAACCGCCTCGTTGATGACCACCCGGGTGCGGCGCGCAGGCAGGTCACCGCGCTTGCGCTTACGTCGGGCATCGGCCGCGCATTGCTGGTCGTAGATCAGCACCGTGACGCCCTTGGTGTCACGCAGTATCCGCTGAGCCTCGTCCAGGCGGTCCCGGTCCCACAGCACCACCCCCGGGGCAAACGAGGCGCCCTTGTGTCGATGCGGTTCCTCGGCGCAGACGATGATCTTGGTGACACCCTCGGACGCGAGTTTGTGGGTCAAGTCCGGCACGGTGAGTGCTGCCTCGGCGTCCTGGGCGCCAGTCATCGCTACGGCGGAGTTGTACAGGATCTTGTAGGTGATATTGACCCCAGCTGCCACGCAGGCCTGCACGGCGAGCTGTCCAGAGTGGAAGTAAGTGCCGTCACCAACGTTCTGGAAGATGTGCTGGACGTCTGTGAACGGTGCCTGGCCGATCCACTGGGCGCCTTCGCCTCCCATCTGGGTCAGTCCGGTGACTTGAGAGTCTGTGCGCGAGGACATCGTCACCAAAGTGTGGCAGCCGATGCCCCCGCCCGCGAGGGATCCTTCGGGGACCACGGTGGAGCGGTTATGTGGGCACCCGGAGCAGAAATAGGCGGTGCGTTTAGCCGGTAGCACGGTCAGCTGCAACGGCGGCGGGGGTGGAGTAGTGACGGCCACTCGGTCCTTGAGGATTCTCCGCAGCGGTGCACTCAGGCGGGCCGCGGTCAGTTCTCCGTCCGGCGGGATCAGACGGCTTCCACCGTCACCGCGTTTGCCGAGCACGCGGGGTGCGGCGGCCTGACCGTAGAGGATGTCCTTGACCTGGGACTCCACGAACGCCGTCTTGTCTTCGACCACAAGGACCGCCTCCACCCCGGCCGCGAGCCGACGAACCTTGTCGGCGCCGAGTGGATAGGGCATTCCGACGCGGAGTATGCGGATGCCGGAGTTGTGCAGGTCGGCCTCGGTGAGGCCGAGCTCGAGCAATGCCTGGCGGACGGAGTCGTACGCGGTGCCGACGGCGACTATGCCAAGCCAAGCGTCCGCCGGGTCGACCTCAATCCGGTCGATATTGTTGGCGGCGTTAAAAGCTTCGACCATCGCCCACCGGGGTCCGTACAGATCGGCCTCAGCCAGCACACTGTCCGGTGGGGCCGCGAGCACCCGCTGCCGGTAGGTCCAAGGTCGGCCCTCCCATTCGATTGTGGGGACGACAATATCGAGGTCGGCGAAGTCGCGGTCAAGGGTCCAGATGCCGTCTGCAACGTCTGCGACCAGTTTCATCGCGGGCCAACATCCTGATACTCGGGACAGGGCGACGCCGTAGAGCCCGAATTGAATGATCTCTTCTGCGTTGCGGGGGAAGAAGATCGGCATTGACAGTGCTGCCAGCGACCGCTCGCTCGCGGCAGGGACGGATGACGACTTGGCGGCAGGGTCATCGCCGACCAAGGCCAGCGCACCGCCCGCAGGATGGGCGCCGTACATGGCCGCATGGCGAAATGCGTCGCTGGCCCGGTCGAGGCCTGGTCCTTTGCCGTACCAGAGGCCGACAATTCCATCGTGGGTGCGGTCGCCCTTGGGAAGTTCGAGTTGGCTGCCCCACACCGCGGTTGCCGCGAGTTCCTCGTTCATGCCTGGCACGAGCCGCACGTCATGCTCAGAGGCCAATTCGGGAATGCTTGCCAACAGCTTGTCGAGTCCGGCGAGCGGACTGCCCTGATAGCCAGAGACGAAGGTGGCGATCTGCTTGTCGGCTCGCCGATCCTGCTCGTGCTGTTCGACCAGCAGTCGCGCGATGGCCTGAACACCAGTCATCAGCACTGGCCCGGAGGAGACCCGGTAACGGCTGGAAAGGTCGAATTGGGTTGACGCCGGAGCGGCATCGGTCAACTGAGTCATAATTAGGTGCACCGTCCATGATTCCGCACACAGTCCGTGCGCGACGACGTGATCGTGATGTAACACTAAGGCTGACTGGGGTTTACGCTCCGGTCAACTCAAGTCGACGCAACTGATCCATCGGGTCAACTGAGGATCCCTGTCACACAGTGAGGTGAGAAGAATGCTCAGCATCGACAGGCTCGACGTTCAAATCCTGCGTCTGCTCGCCCTCGACGCTCGCACTGGTGTCGTCGAGCTGTCCTCAGCCCTGGGCGTGTCTCGAAACACCGTGCAGTCCCGTGTGCGGCGGCTCGAGGACGCGGGTTTGCTGACCGGCTATCGGCTGGAACTCGATCTAGCTCAGGCTGGCATCGGGGTGCAAGCGTTCATCGCGCTTGAGATCGAGCAGGGCCGGCTGGCCGCAGTGGTTGATAATCTGGCAGCTATCGCCCAGGTCCTCGAGGTTTACGCCACGACCGGACGAGAGGATCTTCTCGTCCGGGTCGCTACACCAACACAGGCCGACCTGCAGGAGCTGATCGAGCGCGTCGTCGCCATTGCTGGGGTTGTTCATTCGAGTACCAGACTCGCGCTGACCACTCCCCTGCCTCATCGGTCGATCCCCCTACTGGAGGAGATCACGCGAGGAGCAGGATGGGGACGCTCGAATCCGTCGTCGACGAGTTGACGGAGCGCACTGCGCATCCCCTCTGTCCGTCAGGGTTTCGGCATGCCTCGTCAGTCAGCCGGGTCCGGGATGGGCGTACACGGACGCGAACTGACTGGTGAGCGTCCTCCCGCAGCCGAGTTCTTCCACTGTCTGCCAAAGCTTCTCTGCGAATCTGCGCGGCGCCATGCCGAACTTCTGGAACGTCTCTTCGGCGGGCGCCCCGCCGTACGGGGCCCAGATGAGCGCGAATCGGAGAATCTCTCCGGCCTCGCCGGTGAACTCGATCGGCTCCTTTCTAGCCAGTCTATCCGCCACTTTTCGCCGCCGAACGTTCCGGTACCGTCGCAGTTGAAGGTCGAGCGCCACCTGATGGCCCGTATGGGAGACGCAGGCGTTGGAAGAATCTTGTTCAGTGTTCATAGTTGTTCCTGCTTGTTGACTGTTCCGTTTGTTGATACTTGGTGCGGCGACGCGGAGAGCGGCCGTCGAGGGGTTACGCAGTCCACTGCGGTGATGGTCATCTGATCATCTGAAACAATTCGGGCTCGTCGAACTTTCATCGAAAGACGTTGTACTGCACCCTCGCTGGTCTGGGTGTTGGAGTTGAGGGAGCCGCATCCGCCAATGTGAAGGAAGACCGCAAAATTTGATGTCGGACGAGGCACGGGCGACGTGCGCGAACGGCTCGTCCGCCGCGGATAAGCTTTTCAGCGTTGTCCGGGATCTCGTAGGTAGTGGTCACGATGTTTCTCAGATCTCCGACGGGGCGGTCCATGCGCGCACGCAGTGCATCGGCATAGGAGTTTCAGGAGGCATCGGGTCACCTGGAAGGGTCCCGTGCCGCTGTTCTCGCTCAGGCGAGTCGGTAACGGCGGAGTCGGTGGTAGAGGGTGCCTCGGGAAATCCCGAGGCGGGCCGCAACCTCGGTCTTGTTACCCCCGCACTCCGCCAGCGTTTCGGTAATCACTTTTAGCTCAGCCTGCTCCAATGGCCCAAGGCTAACTGCGGGCGCCGCCGTAGACGGAGCCAGCCCGCGCGACTTTCCTCGTCGGATGACGAGGACGACGCCGTCGTCGAGGCGTCCTGGCACGACGGGATAGAGACGAGCATGCAAGCCGTCGCCGACAGCGACTTCCGTTGCGGATGGGCCTGCCTCAGCAACGACCGACCATAGTTCAGCTCGGTCCAACCCGAACTCGGCCGCCGAGTCCTCAATGATCATGGTCTGGCGATCGATGGTTACGACGGGCCCGGTCGCTGTCGCCCGGAATGACAGGTGAGCATCGAGCATGCGCTTCTCTCGTGCAGTAGATGCGGCGCTCAGCGCCGAAGCGACCCCGTCGACCAGCGAACGGACGACCACCAGGAGCAGATGATTGGCGTCCTCGGCTCGGCAGGCGACATTGACTGTGCCGGCGACACGGCGTGTGACTGGGTGCACCACTGGCGCAGCAACGCAGGCCCACGAGTGCCACGGTTGTTTGTAGTGTTCCGCGCCGACGACCAGCGAGAGCCGGTTGGTTTTCGTTGTTATCCCGATCCCATTGGTCCCGGCTAACGACTCCCCCACCCGCGAGCCGGGACCGAAGTCCACTCGGTCCAGCTCTCGACCCACTGTCCGGTCGGAATCCCAACGCCAGGTAACCGTTCCGTCAGCATCTGCGAGCGCTAAGGACGTGGAGTTTCCGACCAGTAGGTCTGCCATGCCCAGCAGAACGGGGGCGCCGACACGAACGAAGGGAGACTCGTAGTCGATCTCCGTATGGACGAGTTCGAGCCGCTCCGGGTCGACACCGTTGCTCTTCGAACGCCGCCACGAATCGAGAATCTCCGCGCGAGCAGTTGCGACCGCTCCTGACTGAAAACGCTCCCACGCGTCCCGAGTCGCCCGTGATGTCATCGCGCGCCTCCTACTCATTACTGACAAGTTCCGAACGGGATTCCGTTCACCCTCAGTATGTCGATGAACGCCGCCGCCAGATTTCTCATCGTTCAAAGTTTGCACACCATCCTCGACGTCGGCTCACTCTGGCGCAAGATCTGTCCAGCGGGTAACGACAAGACCACCTCCATGCGAAAGAGGGGATAAATGTGACTGGGACACCCGTTGGGTCTGCAGTCTACGGTGCATTGAGCGATCTCGACTGCGCCGAACTGTCCATCACGCGGCGCCTTGCGGCAGAGGACCGATACATTTCCACAGACGAGGTTCCCTGGGTTGACGGCATTGAGATCAACCTACTTCGGGCTGACAACCGTAACGGCCAGTTTGTCCTGGGACCGAGATCCGCTGGGGACTCTGTTCTGGGTAAGCACCGAAACCGTGGGCCAGTCACGGCGGTCACCCAAACGTGGACGCTGGAGGTACCTCGAGTACGACTGGGTGGCCGCTCCAGGTGACTTCGTGCGGGAAAACCCTGGCACTATCCATACGCTTCAAATCCTCGAGGACACCGAGGTGGAGTTCACCGTGGACGGGAACGATCGAGTTCCTCAACGATGACGACTCGCTCAATAGGACCGTGGACCTCTAGAGCTTCGTGCACCTTTACCAGGCGTACTGCACCGATGTCGGTCTTGGCTCAATACGCGATCGTTAGCTGACGCACAAGTACGAGCGGACCAGATCCACCGCGCAAACCCGCAGCTCCGGTTTCATCAAGTAACAGGAAAGGACCACAATCATGGATTTCAAGGTCGAATGGGATGGCGATGTCACACGGGTCCGCCCCGAGAAGGAAGTTCGCGCGAAGCAGGACGTCAACGCGCTCTTCGGGGTTAACGGTGTCAGCACACCGTCGAAGCATCTGTCCCTGCTGGTAACGGCACTGCGCCCCGGCGAGAAGTCGAACGCGCACTACCATCTCGAGCACGAGTCAGCCCTTTACGGAATTAAAGGGAGCGTGCACTTCTTCTGGGGCGCAGAGCTCGAGCACGACCTGATTCTGGGCGAGGGCGACTTCCTGTACATCCCGCCGTTCTGCCCGCACGTGTCCTACAACCGCAGCCATACGATCGATGCGGCATTCGTCACGGCGCGGACCGACGCATACGAACAGGAACGGGTAGTCGTCTTGCCCGAGCTCGACGACGATCGCTGCAAGAGTCGCGTGTCGTACAGCGACTGATAGCCCCTGGAAGAACCGACGACGGTGATTTCGCAGTCGAAGCAAGCCCCTCAGATCGGGCACTTCATGCCCTCTTCGAAAAGGAACGTAAGTGATGATTGATGTGCCCGTACTCATAGTGGGCGGTGGACCGGTGGGGATGAGCATGGCATTGCTCCTTGATCGCTTCGGGATCAACAGCCTCCTCACCGAGCGCCGCGCAGCCACTACGACCCATCCCAAGGCCCGTGGGTGTCATGCCCGGACGATGGAGCAGTTCCGCCTTTGGGGCATCGAAGAACGAATTCGACGGGCAGGCCTGCCGCAAGAGTCCGACGTCGCCTGTTGGTGTGAAAGCCTGAACGGACCATTGGTGGCGTACACGCAACCCGCACCCAGCCTGAACACACCGGCTCCTAGATCAATCGTGCCCCAGGATGCGGTGGAGGAGGCGCTCGATCACGAACTGTCCCTTCGCCCCGGTGCGCAGGTCTTTCGATCGACCGAGCTGGTATCCATCGATCAAGATTCCGACGGCGTCCGGGCGCTGTTACGCAGCGTCGCCAATGGCGACGAGTACGAGGTTCGAGCTCAATATCTCATCGGCTGCGATGGTGCATCCAGCACGGTGCGCTCCGCGCTCGGAGTGGAAATGGATGGCCGAGAGCAAATGGCGCTCATGGCCAACCACTACTACCGCGCCGATGTCAGTCATCTCCCCCATGTGCGTAGTGCCATCGGATTCCTGGTCCGCCCAAGCGACCCGTCGAAGGAAGAAACCAACGTGCTCGCCACAGGGCCAGACGGTGATCGCTGGCTCGCGGTCCAGAAGCTCCGAGATGGGGAGGAGCCGATCTCCGAGGCTCGCTTGATCGAAATGGTTCGCGAACAGTGGGGGATTCCCGACCTCGATGTCAAGCGAATCAACGTGATGAATTGGAAGTTGAGCGCCCAAGTGGCGAAACAGTTCCGCAAGGGTCGAGTCTTCCTCGCCGGAGACGCCGCCCACCAGTTCCCCACCGCCGGCGGGAACGGGCTGAACTCCGGAGTCCAAGACGTGCACAACCTTGCATGGAAGTTGGCGGCCGTGTTGTCGGGCCATGCCGACGACACGCTACTCGACACCTACGAGTCCGAGCGCCGACCAGTTGCGCAGTCAAACACGGCGTTCGCGGTCCGCAATCAGGAGCGTATGGACAAGATGGACCAAGCCTTCCGGCACCGAAACGAAGACCCAGGTGCCTGGCGCGAGCTACTGGTCGATATGGACAAACAACTCCACAGTGAAGGTCAATCAATGGGCTTCATTTACACCAACGGGGCGATCGTCGACGACGGCACGCCGGTACCCGAACACGACTCACAGCGCTACTGGCCCACGGACCGCCCAGGCGCTCGGTTTCCCCACTTCTGGATGGATGTCGCCAAGACCGAATCGAGCATCGACTGGTTCGACACGACTTTCGTACTGGTGTGCGGGCCCGACGCCGAAGCGTGGCAACAGGCAGGCGAAAGCCTCATTGCCACAACATCAGTTCCTCTTGAGGTCAAGAGGTTGCCGCACCTTTTGGGTCCGTTGGAAATCGGAACTGATGGCGCCGTTCTCGTGCGGCCCGACGGTCACGTGGCCTGGCGAGCCAAGCACGCAGGCGCCGAGATTGAACTAGCCCGTGCACTCGGCCGCGTGCTTGCCGGCGGCACTCTAACACCGAAGGATCCAGTGGCTGTCACGGCCTAACAGGATCAAGAATACCGGGCATAGCCCGAACTCCGCTCCACTGCAATTGACTTCAAGAGGAACAACTATGCCTACCCTGCCGACATACGCAAACCCCAAAGGCCTCGGCGATCCGTTGAGCTCGTATACACACGTCGCACACGCAGGTGACCTCGTATTCGTCGCCGGCCAGTGCGGTCTCACCAAGGACAATGCTGTGGCTGGACCGGACGTGACGAGCCAAACCTATCGCGCTTTCGAGAACGTGCAGAAAGCCCTTGCTTCCCGAGGCGGCTCCCTCCGGGAGGTGGTGCGATTCGTCACCTATCTCGTGTCGCGCGACAGCGTCCCTGAGTTCTATGCGGCGCGAGAGGCCTTCTTCGCCGCCCACTACCCGAAGGGCGAATACCCGCCGAACACCTTGCTCATCGTTCAGGGGTTGGTGCGCCCCGACCTATTGGTGGAAATTGACGCCACGGCACATCTCAGGGTGAAGGACCGTCCGTGATGTTGATTCAGGATAGGATCGACCGCTCGAAAATGAGCGGTTTCCAGATTGCGGTTGTCGCAATCTGTTTAGTCATCAACGTCATTGACGGTTTCGATGTGTTAGTGATGTCCTTTGCGGCATCAGGGGTCGCCGACGAATGGGCACTGTCCGAGTCAGAGGTGGGTCTGCTGCTGAGCAGTGGTCTCGTGGGTATGGCGCTCGGTTCGGCGTTCCTGGCCCCACTGGCGGACCGGGTCGGCAGGCGTCGACTAACACTCGCATGCCTTGCCCTGTGCACCTTCGGTATGGTCCTCTCGTCCCTCAGCACCGGACCCGTCGACTTGGGCTTTTCACGTTTGCTTACTGGCCTCGGTATTGGCGGAACGGTGGCCAGTCTGCCAGTGATCATCACCGAGTTCACGCCGAAGCGGTTGCGGGGAACCATGATCGCCCTGTATGCGACGGGTTTGCCGGTGGGTGGAATTCTGGGTGGCGCTGCCGCTCAACTTCTCGTCTCGGAATATGGTTGGCGGGCACCCTTCATCGTGGGCGGCGTGCTCACTTTCGTCCTGGTAGTGACTGTCGCCGTCCTCATGCCCGAGTCTCTGGACTACCTGCTTCATCGCCGGCCGAAGGATTCACTGGCGAAGGTCAATCGACTACTCGATCGCATGCACATGGCGCGCCTCACTGCACTCCCGACCCCACAGTCGAAGGAGCAGCGTGGAACCACTCGGGATATCTTGAATCGTCGCATGGCTATTCGATCCGCCCTCTTGTGGATCGCCTACTTCATCGTGATGGCGGGCTTCTACTTCGCCGCGAGTTGGACGCCGCGTCTTCTGGAACAAAGTGGGTTCTCGGCGCAGCAGGGCATGAGCGGAGGGGTACTGCTCAATCTCGGTGGTCTCGTGGGAACGCTGCTACTCGGGGTCCTCGCGCTGAAGGTTGCAGGTCGTACCCTCACCGCGCTCGCCTTCGTGGGGGCTGGACTCTCGTTCTTGGCGATGAATCTTACCCTCGATTCGTTGACGGCGGCGCTCGTTTCTGCCGTCGCTATCGGGATGTTCATCAACGCCAGCGGAGCTGGCCTCAATTCAATCGCACCCGGGCTATACCCTGCGCCTGTGCGCGCTACCGGAGTCGGATGGGCGATGGCGTTCGGCAGAATTGGCGCGCTTACTGCTCCGATTCTGGCGGGCGTGCTGCTCGACAGCTCGTGGTCGCCGAGGTCTCTGTTCGGTCTGCTCGTCGTGCCCATGATTGCCGCCGCAATTGTAGTCCTTGTTGTCACGGTCCCCACACAGGAGCGCACCCCTGTGACCGAAGCTGCCGGGGCGAGATCGCCGGCCGGCTGAACACAGCAAAAACAGCAATACCAATGCTCTGCAGACCATTCGGCTGTGACCGATCCATCCGACATATCCAGAGGAACAGGAACTATGAAAGCCGTTCGTCTCTACGACTACCACAAGCAGCCAATCGTGGAAGAAGTGCCAGAGCCGGTACTCTCGGGTCCCCTGGATGTGATCGTGAAGATCGGCGGCGCCGGAGTCTGCCGCACGGATCTCCACATCATCGAGGGCCAGTTCGACAAGGTCATGGGCCCACAACTGCCCTACACGATCGGCCATGAGAACGCCGGCTGGGTGCATGAGGTCGGCGAGGGCGTGACGAATGTCAAGGTCGGAGACACGGTCATTCTTCACCCCCAACCGTCCTGTGGTCTGTGCCTTGCTTGTCGCGCCGGACGAGACATGCAGTGCACCGACGCCTTCTTCCCCGGCGTATCTAACAATGACGGCGGCATGGCCGAATACATGCGCACCACTGCCCGAGCCTGTGTCAAACTCAGCCCCGATACCAATCCTGCCGACGTAGCCGCCTTGGCCGACGCCGGTATCACGGCGTACCACGCAGTGCGGAAGGCTATTCCGCTACTGCATCCGGGTACCACCGCCGTTGTGCAGGGCGCCGGCGGTTTGGGGCACATCGGAATCCAGGCCCTGGCCGCGACCACCTCGACCAGAATCATCGCCATCGACACCCATCCCGATGCTCTCGAACTGGCGAAGAAGGTCGGAGCAGATGTGGTTGTGCTGGCTGACGGCGATCACGTCCAAGCCGTGAAAGACCTAACCAATGGGGTGGGCGCGAACGTTGTCTTCGACTTCGTCGCAGAGCATGGAGCCGAGCAGGATGGTTGGCTGATGACAGCGACGGGCGGCTCCCAGTACATCATTGGATACGGCGGTGAGCTACGCATCCCCACAGTTGATTTCGTGTTAGGGCAGAAGAACGTCGTCGGGAACAGTGTCGGGAGCTACAGCGACCTCGTAGAACTGATGGCACTAGTCGAGGCAGGCAAAGTAGCCCTACACACACAGCAGTACCCACTAGAGAAAGCCGCACAAGCTCTCGAAGACCTCGCCAATGATCGGGTACGAGGCCGCGCAATTCTCGTTCCATAAGAGCTCCTCAGCGCTGAGGACTGAATCCTCAATGCTGTGCAATACCCAGCGACTCGATATACGTTCCGACCAGCGTCGACTCTCATATAGCCCTCATCCCCTATCCACCGTATCGGAGGAGCTTTGACCGCCATTCGCGCAGTGCCCCATCCTTCGGAGAGTGGACTTCCCGCCTTGAAACCGACGGACCTTGCAGATCCAGCGCTTTGGGCGCCTAAACCCGTTCAGATCATCGACGCAGCGACATCCCACCTCGGGCTGCGCTACGCGATTGCACCCGGTTGGCGACCATTGACACTGGACCTACATCTTCCTCTCCGCTCCAACGGTCCGACACCAGTTGTCGTGTACGCCCACGGAGGAGGATTTTCCGGTGGTATCAAGGAAATGGGCCCGTGGTCGAAACTGCCCAGCCAGGGAATCGCAGTAGCCACGATCGACTACCGCCTTACGGGTGAGGTCTGTTACCCCGAACCCATTGAAGACGTTCTGGCGGCAATTCGCTGGATCCGAGCAAACGCCGAAACCTACAACTTGCGCAGCGACCAAATAGCTGGTTGGGGCAGCTCGGCTGGGGGCTATCTAATGGCCCGAGCTGCACTCTGCGACGACATCTCTCCCGGCCGTCCGATCGGAGATCACGTCAATCACACGGCACGGCTGTCGGCTGTAGTGTTGCACTATCCGGTCACGGACTTCGCAACTCTGGTCGGCGACACCATCCAACCGACTGCAAGCGCACACAACGATGCGATCGACGTCATCTCACGATTCTTTGGCGCACCCATGAGCGCAAGCGAGGACATCCTCGCCGGCGCCTCCGTTCCCAGCGCGGCTCGGCGGGCATCTCACCTGCCACCGACCCACCTCAGCCATGGCGACGCCGACCAACGCTGCGGACTGCGGCAGAGCACACGACTACACGAGACCATTCTCGCCGAGGGCGGCAGCTCCCTCATGAACATCGTGGCCGGTGCGAACCACGCGGATCCTGTCTTCAGCACGCCGCCGGTCGTCGAATCAGCGGTCAAGTTCCTGCACTCGGTGTGGGAACAGAACACTCCGATCTCGTCGACAACACCTAGTCCGTCCAAAGACCGACCTGGTCAATGACTATCCAGGCACGAACGTCCCGAACAATCCGGCACCGAGGCAAGCGGGAGTGCTCGACACCGCCACCGCGCCGCTAGCCGACCATCCATGAGTTTCCGATCGCATTATCCCATCCGGCAGGCCGATATGCCCACGCCGGCAACCGACGACTCGAGAGAGAGATCCATGTCCGAGAATGATCCGTTCGCGGGATTGCCACAAGTCCCGAGCTTTACTGTGACCAGCAAGGATATCGTGGAGGGACAGCCACTTCCGCTTGCGCAGCTGTCCGGCATCTTCGGAATCCCAGGCGGCCAGGACATTTCACCGCAGCTGTCATGGACCGGTGCACCAGACGAAACGAAGAGCTATGCCGTGACGGTATACGACCCAGACGCGCCAACCGGTTCCGGCTTCTGGCACTGGGCGGTGACAGATATTCCCGCCTCGGTCACCGAACTGGCCACCGACGCAGGAAACGGTACCGGCGATCTCCTACCTTCGGGCTCGATTCAGATCCCCAATGACGCGCGAGCAGCACGATTCATTGGCGGCGCTCCTCCGGCCGGACACGGACCGCATCGCTACTTCATCGTCATCCATGCCCTGGACGTAGAGTCAATCGGCGTCGACCCGAGCACGTCGCCCGCGTTCCTCGGATTCAACATCGCCAACCACATCCTCGGGCGTGCGGTGCTGACCGCAACCGCCGAGACGAAGGGCTAAGGTCGACTCCGGCGATCCGGCTCCGGAACAATCCTTTTCAGCCGGTTGCTCACAGCGCACCCAAGCGCCCCAACCTGCCAACCACGGTTCCAAACGTCTTGCTCCATTTTCCCTGATCGACGAGCATGCGGGTCAACAAGCGTTTGCTTTTCCGCACCCCAGCGATCTCCCACTCACAGGAACATTGAATGCGCCTCGCCAACTTGAACGGACGCGCCCACCTACTGAAACCAGAGGGCGCAATAGACATCGCCAAGGCCAGCAACTCTGAGTTCGGTCCCGATCCAATGGACCTCTTCACCCGGTGGCCAGAGTTCTGCGCCTGGGCGGAGCGTGTAGATCCCACGGGTCCGACCAGCCCCTACCGAACCGAAGATCTCCAGGCGCCGGTACCCCGTCCAAGTCAGGTCTTCGCCATCGGCCTCAACTACGCCGACCACGCCACCGAGACCGGTCTCCACGCCGCACCAGGCGTTCCCTCGGTATTTACAAAGTTCACCAGTTCCCTGATCGGGCCCACCGGAGAGATCACTCTCTCTGGACCGTCCGTTGACTGGGAAGTGGAAATGGTCGTCGTTATCAGTCACGAAGCACGAAATGTTGCGGCCACGAACGCGTGGCAGCACGTCGCCGGCGTGACCGTCGGTCAGGACTTCAGCGACCGCGACGTGCAAATGAGCGGGACGTCGCCGCAGTTCTCGCTCGGCAAGAGCTACCCAGGTTTCGGCCCGACCGGACCCGAGTTGGTCACCGTCAACGAACTCACGTTGGACACTCCGCTACGCCTTCAATGCTGGGTCAACGATGACCTAGTCCAGGACGGCAACACAGGACAAATGCTCCTCCCCGTTCCGGCCCTCATCGAGACTATCTCCTCAATTTGCACCCTCTACCCTGGCGATCTGATCTTCACCGGCACTCCAGCCGGAGTCGGCATGGGTCGAACCCCCGCCCGCTACCTAGCTTCCGGCGATACAGTCCGCACCCGCATCGAAGGTATCGGTGAAATGGTCCACACGTTTACCAGCACACGCGAAGGCGTTGGCTGATTCTTAGTGCCCTGAGGACCGGTGCCGCGCACCTTCCAAATCCCTCATCTATCGGTCCCGCGGATACTTGACGCGATCCGTGTGACCGATAGATTCGGCCTACAACGACGACCGCCCGACTTAGTCGCTTGAATGAGCTACACGCCAGCATTTGTGCGGCGACCTTCGGACTTTCGTCACCTTATTGTCTCGCCTATCCGCCCCGCCGCCAAGTTCCGACGGGGCGGATAGCGATTCACACATTAGCTTCGCGATGCGCTCCTGCTAGCCTTCCCCGCATTCGGCGGCCAAGGACCTCCCGTGCCTCGCTGTCCCCGTGCGAAAGTCTTGATCAGACATCCACAATCCCGGATACGAAGGGTCAACCACACCTCGCATCGGAATCGTTCATTCAAGCGGGTTGCCGTTCGAGCGGCGATGTCCGGGATACTTTTGAGTGCAATGACAGCGTTCTGATTCGATCACTTGGAACGCCAGACACGGCCGAACTCGATCGCTCAATTCAATGACAAACTCTTTAGCAATTGGTCCACATGACACCAATCACCTCTACTGAGGTCCGCGACGCGAAGGCGTTACGTCCGCTCACCGACGTATGGGCGTGGCAGCTCAAAGCACAATGCCGTCAACTTGGAACAGACCTCTTCTTCCCTCGTGAGGGAGAAGGACATGGCGAACGAATCCGCCGGGAGCGAAGCGCGAAGCAAATCTGCGCCGACTGCCCTGTCCGTGCGGAGTGCCGCACCCACGCTCTGTCTTTTCGCGAATACCATGGTGTTTGGGGTGGGACCTCCGAACGGGATCGCCGGGACAAGGGATCCCCCAGCTAGCTGGTGCGGGTCATGACGTGTGTGGCCACCGCGGCGGAGTGTCTCCGTGACGGGGCGGGGCTTACCCGACGGCAAGATGAGAAGAACCACCAGACTCGTCTGCGTCGAAGAAGGACCCGTCAATTACCCACACAAAGCCCGTTCCCCTGCGAGCCGCCGCCTCGTCGAACGCTGCCACACCAGACGGTATCGCGATGCCGAGATGGTGACCTCCCGTGGGTGCACATCGAAGTAAGTGAGCCGAGGGCGCGAGTCTGGCCAGCTCGGACTCGACGATCGTTCCTCGATACCACGCCATAAACCGACTGCTGCCAGCGCTCAACGACGAAAAGGAATAGTTCGCTATCATATTCGCGCATCGACCGCGAGTATTCTTCACCATCCGTGCCGTCGGGTCGGATTCAGTGGTTGGTGACCGACAGCGGCAACTGCTACCGATCAGCAGACTTCGAAGAAGTACTTCTCGGTGCCGGACACCGACGGATGGCCAACTCGACACCCGCGTTGATGGCCCCATCTTCAACGACCCATGCAGGGTCTCCCTCCGGGCCTGACCATGCTAGTCGAGCTCGGCGAAGTACGAGAAAGGACTGCGGTGATGGCGGCTCTTACACCGCATAGCGAGCGCATGCGCCGAGGGCAGCAGACTGTCTGGGCGATCGTGCACCTGCGCTCGGTGCGATCCGACAGATCGGTGCGACGCCAAACTTATTGCGGTGATCGGCGACGAAACGGCAGATCACTTCCGTCGCCGGTAAGTACACCCGCGCCGGAGACGGCGTTGTGGCCTTGAGCATTTCGCCGGTCTTGTCCAGTCCGGCGTTCTTCCGCCACGATGGCTCGACACCGACACTGCCGGCATCCACCCCATCGCTGTATACAGCATCATCTGCTCGGCGATTGTGCAGATCGTCTCGCCACCACGGTTGCTCGCGCACCAGACGCACGGCTCGATTCCCACCCGACTGGAGATACAGCCGCGATAAGAATCACGTTCCCGACAAAGAAGGTGACATCATACTTTTGCATCTGGAGACAAGTCGCAGAAGTCGCGGATTTCGGCTGGCTTCCGAGCTCCCGCAGTTACGGCATTGACGTTGTCGGCGTTGATGCTTCGGGAGGTCCGAGCACGTCAACGCCAACAACGTCTATGTCTTTTTCACCACGGCTGTTGGCGCCGTCAAGGGCAGGATCGCGTACTGGATGTGGGCCTGCAGGGTCGTGGTGTCCTGCTATTACGAAACGCTGACTGTCGCGATGTCCGGGTCGGTATCCAGTTGCTGCCGCTGGGCAGTTCCACCACCCTGCCGACGGTGAGACCGATGCAACAGGTTGATCAGGGTTGCAAGGATCAGCGTCAGCACTGACATGGCAATCACGACCAGATGGAACGCGGCTGCGTAGGCGCTACTTGCCCCGTCCCATCCTGCCGCCGCACGGTGCGCGTCGGTCGAATTGTCGATTCCAGCAACCAACAGCGCGGTCATGAACGCGGCATACGCTGCGACGACGACAGCTTCGCTGCCCAGTCGTAGGAAGTTAAGCACTCCTGCTGCGGCACCGCTCTTGTTCGTCGGCACGGCCGCCAACGCTTCCGCATCGATCAGCCCCAAGGGAAGACCGAATCCAAATCCGAGAAGGAGCATGGGTAGGACAAGTAGTTGCACAGGACGTTCGGGCCCGAGAACGAGAAGGCCGAGATCGCCGACCACCAGTGCTGCCATTGCGACATTGAAAATGATCATCGGCGTGATCGACTGAACTCGGTGAACGAGCATCGAGGCGAGGGCGGGTGCGATCAGTACCGGCACAGTCAGAGGCAACATGAGCAGACCTGCGCGGCCTGCGTCCATTCCCGAGACCGCACTGAGAGCTACCGGGAGGTAGGTCAAGATCGGCACGTACCCGAGTGCGACAGCAACTGGAACCAAGGCTATGGACAGGAAGTACCTGTTGCGCAGGGGGGAAAAGTCGATCGCCTTCCCACGTTCACGCGCGACTGACGCGGCGTCTGCCGGAAGAACGACGCTGGCAATGACCGCCGTGATAGAAATGACACCGGCGGTGGCGAAGACTCCTCGCCATCCCACAAGGGCCACGAGACCCCCTGAGATGGTGGGTCCAGTCGCCAAGCCGAGGCCCACAACGGTACCGAGTAGCGCAAATGCTTTGGCCCGCTTTGCTCCCGAGTGTGTAGTGGACAGCAACGCGGTTCCACCAGTCACGATTGCCGCTCCGCCAACTCCCGCGAGCAAGCGACCTGCGTCCAAGATCAGCAAGTGTGACGCAAGTACACTTAGAGCCGACCCGACCAGGCTAATCAGCGCACCGAGCGCGAAGGTACGTTTATATCCGACCCGATCGGCCACAGCACCCCAGATAAGGGTGAAAAGCGCGAACGGGATGTTGAACCCATTGACGACCCATTGCAGAGCGGCTGGGGAATCGCCGAGCTCAGCCGCGATAGCCGGTAGCGCAATGGCTGTGCCGGAGATGCTGATAGGCATTACGAAGACTGCGAGTAGGACAACAGGTGTCACGATCGAGGTTGACCGATTTCCGCTTACATGCTGAGCATTGTTAGACATTCACCCTCTCCTAAGGTATGACGTAAGTCGTACCTCGAGAGTGAACCAGGCGAAGAGGTATGATGCAAGTCGTACCTTCGGAGAGAGATGAGGACCATGCACCCAGCGACCGCAGACCTCGAACTCGGCACCGTGCTCAGCGCCCTGTCCGACGGACACCGACGACGTGTCATCGTCGAACTCGCGCGTCTTCCAGTGGACGCCGAGCGAACGTGTCAGTCGTTCGGGATGCCACTGGCGAAACAGACTGTGACGCATCACTTCAAGATTCTCCGCAACGCCGGCCTGATCAAAGAGGTTGACTATGGCAACCGAAAAGCGATCTCACTGCGGAAGCACGACATCGACCAACGATTTCCAGGCCTGCTGGACGTCCTGGTCGCAGGAGCCGACACCGACTAGCCAGCCCGACCACCGCCAGAGTTTATAGACGAACTATCGCAGCGCACCTAACGAGGTGCGCCCAGAGTTGGAGAGCAGTAATGAAGAAGAGAATTGGATTCCTGTCGTTTGGCCACTATCAGCCCGCCCGCGGCTCTCGTACAACGACCGCACAGGAGGCGCTGCTCCAGTCGATCGAGCTGGCAGTCGCCGCAGAGGAGATAGGGATTGATGGCGCCTACGTGCGTGTGCACCACTTTGCACCACAGTTTGCCGGCCCCTTCCCTCTGCTTGCCGCCATGGCTGCCCGCACCAGGCGCATTGAGCTTGGAACGGGAATCATCGATATGCGTTACGAGAACCCGCTCTCCATGGCCGAGCAGGCCGCAGCAGCCGACCTGATCAGCTCCGGTCGGCTCCAACTAGGTATCAGCCGAGGCTCACAGGAACCAGCGCTGCGGGGCTACGAGTCCTTCGGATTCATTCCACCCGAAGGGTCAACAGACGCTGACATGGCACGGTCGCACACGGAATTGTTTCGTACAGCGATTGCGGGACAGCCCGTCACGATGTCAGACCCCAAGACTTCGGGAGTCTCGCGAGGGCTGGCGATCGAACCGCAATCCCCCGGTCTCGCCGACCGCATCTGGTGGGGCTCGGCGACACGGGCAACTGCAGTGTGGACAGCGCAGCAGGGCATGAACTTGATGAGCAGTACGCTTCTCAGCGAGGACACCGGCATTCCGTTCGACGAACTGCAGGCTGAGCAGATCCATGTCTACCGACAGACATGGAAAGACGTCGGCCACACACATGAGCCCCGAATCTCCGTCAGTCGCAGCGTCTTACCCATCACAACGGATGAGGACCGCCTGTACTTCGGTGGACGCACCGAGGACACACAGGACCAGGTCGGCGTCCTCAACGGACTGAGATCCCGCTTCGGCAAAACCTATGTCGGGGAACCCGACAGAATTGCCGAGCAGCTTGCCGCTGACGCGGCGGTACGGTCGGCCGATACGGTGCTGCTGACGGTACCCAACCAACTCGGTGTTGACTACAACGCTCGCCTTCTACAAACTGTGGCCAATTACATCGCTCCGGCCCTGGGGTGGGAACCGAACCTCGCCTACGCGCCGTAATACCCCACAAGTCAGGCCCCGCGAAGGCTATCGAACGCGACCGGCCATGGACACCCAAATCGCACACCAGCATGAACGCGTCACGGTGTCGAGGTCTACCTCGTTGCCGAGGCAGTTTCGGTGTTCTGCCTCAGCAAAACAGCACGTCCGAAGTCGTTCGGCAAGCAGTAGTCAGGGTGCCGAAGTCCAGCGAATTTCACCGCCTGACCAGCAGCCCGGTACTGCGCTTTTGAAGCCGCTAGCGTCATGACGCAACTACCAACCTGACTGTGCCACTTCTGGGCATTGTGGTTTTGTCGAGCGTACGACTGCGGGCGATAGTGTCGTCGATCATCACACGAGACGATCGCCAGCCAGTAGACGGTGGAAGTGGTGTTCCTCGCCGACGACCGACACTGATCACCCGTCGAACGGGATCAGGCAGATACTCGGGACGGGGCGAGTTGGACAGTATGAGGGTACTGGCGGGGGCCACTCCACATGTGAACGTAGGTTGCCGACAGGAAACGGGTCCTGGCCGGTAGAGCCACAAGATGCGCGAGGCCCCAGCAATGAATCATTGCGTACGAGCGTCGGATTGGATGTACACGCACGATCGGTCGTCGCGTGCGGCCTCGACGGGCGGACCGGTGAGCTGCTCGAGAGCCGATTGACGCCCGATCATCGCGACATACTCAAGTGGATCCGGTCGTTGCCGGATCCGGTGAAGGCGACGTACGAGGCCGGGCCCACCGGGTTCGGGCTGGCCCGTTTCCTGAACACGGTCGGCATCGAGTGTCTGGTGGCGGCACCCTCGAAGCTGCAGCGCCCGTCCGGAGATCGGGTCAAGACCGACGCGCGAAATGCACGGCTCTGGCGAGATTGCTGTACCTCGATCAGATCAACCCGGTCACGGTCCCGAGCGTGGCACAGAAGGCCGCCCGGGATCTGGTGCGCGCCCGTGAGGACGTGCGCCGAGATCTGATGGCGGCCCGGCACAGGCTGTCGAAACTTCGGCTGAGGCAAGGGAGCGTCTAGTACGGCGTGGACGAGTGCACGACACCTGGCTGCGCAGCCAGCATTTCGATGAGCCCGATCTGCAGTTGGCCTACGAGACCGCGTACGACACCACGCTCGCCGCCCTCGGCCGACGCGACCGTTTGGATGCCGCGATCACCCGGATGGCCGCCGACAGCGCCTACACCCCGGTGGTGACCCGGCTCGGGTGCCTGCGGGAGTGTCCACGTTGACCGCGTTCGGGCTGGCGGTCGAGATCGGGGACTGGCACCGGCTGACCGGCCGCTCGATCGGCGCCACCTGGGACTGGTGCCCACCGAGTCGCCCTCGGGCGCCTCCCGCTCGGGCCGGCGCGGTGTGGCTGGCGAAGGTGGTCGAGCGTGGCATGTGCCCGCCGTCGCTGGTGCAGCCGACCGAGATCCGCCGGCTACGCGACCTCACCCGCTACCGCCGTGCCCTGGTGCAGGACCGCACCCGCCAGCAGCAACGGGTCGAAAAGCTACTCGAAGTTCCCCAGATCAAGATCTCGTCGGTGCTCTCGGACCTGCACGGCGTATCCAGGCGGGCGATGATGCAAGCCCTGATCGCCAGAGAGCGGGATCCGCGGACGCTGGCCCGGATGGCCAAGAGCGGTGCGCGGAAGAAGACCGACCAACTCGAAGAGGCGCTGCCCGGATTCTTCACCGACCACCACGCGACGATTCTGAAGATGATGCTCGACAACAGCGACCAGATCGGCGCCCAGAGAACCGCACGCGACGCGCTGATCGCGGACGCGATCAGCCCTTCTCCCGACACGCGACCCGCCTCGCTGATCGTCTGCACGTAGGGCGTGCGTGCACGTCCACCTGCATCGTCGGCGTCAAACACCGTTGCCGCCGCCAAGTTGATCTCCGAGACCGGGATCGACATGACCCGATTCCGGTCCTCCGCGCATCTGGTGTCGTGGGCGAAGTTCTGCCCGCAGACCCACCAGTCGGCCGGCAAGTCCATGAGCAAACCCCGTGCCCATCCACCGCCCGATCGGTGCCGTCGACGCGACGGCGGAGACTTCGGCCCGAGCGGCACGCCAAAGCGAGAACGGTCCGCCCAAGGATCTGCGGGAGGCACACCGCGGTGGGCACGGGCGAATAGTGTCCGATCTGCCGATGTCCCAGCACCCATTGAGGGAGCCGTACTCGAAACTGCAGCGTGAGCGTGGATTCTTGCGGAAATCGGGCACGACCCTGTCATCGCTCCGCAGTACCCGATACACCCGTCGCGCGCGCCTGGACCGGTTCGCGATCCTTGGGGTTCGAGGCGCCACACGATCGATCGGGCGGACCGGCACCCTGCCGAATCAATACCGAGAGGTACGATGAACATATCGCACATTGACCAGAAACAAAGATCGGCTGGTGTGGAGAGTGGCAGACGACCAGGCGCAGGTAATATCCGCCCTCGAAGGGATGACGGGCCCTCGAACCGCGGAAACCGTGGGCCGAGCCGTCGCGAGTTTGATCCACGACGGTACTTTGCGGCCAGGCTCCAGACTGCCGACTGTTCGTCAGGTCGCGCATGTGTGCGGTGTGAGTACAGGAACTATCGTCGCGGCGTGGAGCACTCTGCGGCGAGACGGTTTCGTTGAGACCCGCCGACGCGGCGGAACAATGGTGCTTGGCGCCGGACCTTCTATACGAAATGAGTCTGGCGCGCACGGGAGTGTCGACTGGTCTGCGCGCGATCTACTGTCTGGAAGCCCCGACTATGCAATGCAGCCCGACCTTTCTGCAGCCTTGCTTGCGGGGTTGAGTTCGTCTGATGAGCTGAATCGACCTGGTCGCGAGTACATCACCGAGCCTTTACTCTCCGCCGTGCAAGCCCACTGGCCCTTCCAGGCGCAGGCCTGGACGGCAGCGGGCGGGGGTTCGGAAGGGTTGATATTGGCCACCGAGGCGGCCGCCTCGGCAGGCGGCGTAGTGGCCATCGAAGAACCCGCAATGCCCGGCTTCCTCGATACGCTGTCCGAGTTGAACATTCAGCCCGTCGGCCTCTGCCGCGACTCCGAAGGCCCCCTCATTCGATCGCTTCAGGAAGCGCTCGAGCTGGAACCTGTCGCTCTCGTACTGCAGCCGGAGGGGTCGTACGCGATGGAGGGCTCGTTGAGCACTGCTCGGGCCGCCGACCTGGCGCGCGTGCTGATGGATTCACCCACTCGACCGTGGATCATCGAAGATGATGGCGTCGGCCCGTTGGCCGTCCGCCAAGCGGCCTCGCTGGGACCGTTCCTGCCCGACCACACCGTTCGCGTTCGCAGCTACTGCAAGGCATACGGCGTCGATATCCGCACCTGTGTGATTGGTGGAAGTGATCAGCTCGTCGCGGCCATCATTGACAAGCGAACTCACGGGGTCGCTATGAACAGTCGAATCTTGCAGAACACACTGGCACACCTGATCAACAGTGACGAGGCCAAATTCGCGGTGGCAGCGGCACGGGACAAGTACCGGACACGACGCGAACGATTGATCAGCGCGCTCGCACGCCAAGGATTGCGGGCCCAGGCCGGTGACAACAGCCTCGTGCTGTGGGTCGAGGTCTCCGATGAAAACTCGGCCCTCATCAGTCTGGCTCGGAAAGGAATTGTGGTCGGCTCTGGTAGCAAGTCCTTCATCGGCAAGCACTCACGCGCACTGCTGCGAGTGGCGATTCCGCAGTTGCCCGACGAAGACGAGCTCGTCGAAGAGCTGGCGACGAGGATTGCAGAAGCGTCGTGCAGCAGAAATCGCGAGTACCTCGCTTAGCGTTGTCAACGACGGCCGGAAAGTTTCCAACCGTCGTTGACAGGTGTGAGGGCACACTGATTCGGTGTCACCCGGCCTGCCTCACAACCCGTAGTGCTCGCGCAACGTCGCTCCCCGGTACTCAGTCCGGTGCAACCCGCGCTTCTGCAGAAGAGGCACGACGTGGTCGACGAAAACTTCGAGCCCATCGGGCAATTCATCGACCATGATGTTGAATCCGTCAACGGAACCTTCGGTGAACCACGTTTCGATCACGTCCGCCACCTGTTCGGGCGTACCCACAACTCTTGCATGCCCGCTACCTGCCGCGAGTAGGCGAGCTGATCCTCGGGTGTCGAGGCCTTGGGTTCGCACGTTCTCGATGAAGACCGAGCGTTGTCCGCGGGATCCGCGTGCAGTGTCATCGCCCGGCATGAGGTCCCACGGGATTGGAGCATCCAGTGCCAGCGATTCCACCGGAACTTCCAGGGTTCTAGCCAGATTCAGAATCTGCACCGACTCGGGGATCAAGTCGGCGAGTTCTTCTTCGCGGCGGAGGGCGGCTTCTTCGGTGTCGGCGATGACCGTCATAAGCCCAGGAATCAGTTTGATGGAATTGGGTTCGCGCCCTTTCGCTGCGGCCAATTTCCGCAACGCTGTTCGACGTTCCCGGGCGCTGTCCGCGTTCAGGTGCGGGGAGTAGACCACGTCAGCGTAGGTCGCAGCCAAATCCTCTCCGTACGAAGAGGCACCGGCCTGCACGAGGACGGGCCTGCCGTGGCTGAGTGGGGGGGCCTTGAGCGGTCCCTGCACCTGGAAGTGTTTGCCGACATGATCGACTGGATCGATCAGTGTCGGGTCGAGGTATTCGCCGGTGGTTTTGTCCGCTACAAGAGCGCCGTCAGCCCAGGAACCCCATAGCTTGGTGACGACTTCGATGAACTCCGCTGCGCGTTCGTAACGCTCTGCCTTGGGCAGCGCGGCCTGACGTGAATAGTTGCGGGCCGCCGGATCGCCGCCGGAGACCACAATGTTCCACGCGACCCGGTCGCTACTGGCGGCGGCGAGGCTGGCAAACTGACGTGCGAGATTGTACGGATCGTTGTACGAGGTGCTTGCGGTGGCGACGAAGCCGATCCGCTCGGTGTGCGCCGAGAGCACTGCCTGCGCAATCAGTGGATCCAAGAGACGACCGGGTGAGTTCCATTCGCGGGAACCAAAATCAACGCTGTCGGCAAGAAATACTGCATCGAGTAGGCCACGCTCGGCAATCTTTGCCACCTCGATGTAGTGGTCGATAGTGATGAAGTGGCTTCCAGGCGCGTCGGATCGTCGCCAGGGGCTCCCTACTGTCCCCCCTGGAATCAGATTCGCGTTGAGGATGACCTGTGCATCTGTTGTCATGTATTGCTCCATTCCCATTGCCAGTGAGCTAAGGAGCCGGCTGGACTTGTCGAAGCCGTTTCGCGTGTGACTGGTCGCGGCGCGTAACCAGGCGCCCGCTCTTGAGAGACTTGACAGCAGCCGGCCGATCCGGCCGATTTGTTCAATCTCAAGTCGGACCGTTCGCAATTTTGTATCATCCAAAAAGGCGGCGAATCGCGACAAATCCCAGTCACCACCTCCCCGAACACGTCTGCAACCTGCAAATACAAGAGTTACAATCGCACTGATTTGGTCAGTTCATAAGAACCTGTCCGATGCTTTATGTTCAACATGTGGGTCGAGAGGTGATCCATGTGATTGAACGGAGGCTCACCGTGGGCGCACATGCTCCACAAAGATTGGTCAGTACCGCGTGGCTCGAGGCTCGACTGAGCACCCCCGAGGTACACCCGGTCGAGGTTCGGTTCTCTGCCGATACCCAGGACGGGTCCCCTGGACTTATTCCGGGCTCAGTTGCGGTGCACTGGAAGAGGCTGCTGTGGGACGACTACCGGCGGGAGTTTGCCACGGCGGAGACGCTGAGCAGTCGGCTCTTCGAGCTCGGGGTGGGACAAGGCACGATACCCGTGTTCTACGGCGAGGAGCCGCAGTTCGGAGCCTATGCGCTGTGGGTACTGCAAGCGAGGGGATTGAGCGAAAACGCCCGCTACCTCGACGGTGGCCTGGAGGCCTGGCACGGCCTTGGACTCCCCCTAGGAACAGCCGTCGACGTTCCTGCACGGCTCGCTGCTGACGTACCGCTATCGATCCCGGGCGCCGACGAGATCAATCCCTTCAGCACCGTCGCCATCGGCCGCGAGGAGCTGCGTGAATCCCTCCACGACGCGCAGTCCTTGTTGATCGATATGCGATCAACTGAGGAATTCTCCGGTGAACGAGTGACACCGTGGTCGATGGGATTCGACCACGGCGCTGAGCGCGCAGGACACATTCCCGGGGCCGTTCACCTTCACATTCGCGACTTGCTTGACGATTTGGGACGAGTTAGACCCCAAGAGGAACTGCAGGCCACCTTTGCACAAGTGGGACTGGACTCCGCTCGACAGGCAATCACCTATTGCCGGCTTTCCCACCGGGCTTCGCTCGGCTGGCTCATCCTCACCGACGTCTTGAACACCCAAGGGGTGCGTGTCTACGACGGGTCATGGACGGAATGGGGCAGTGTTGTCGGGCTTCCCATCGAGCGCTGACCGGCCATACAAGAGCAGGACGTTCATATGAGTACAACTGAGGTGATGGCTGCGCCACACCGGACGGTGTCGGCCCCGAAGGGACCCACCCCTCCTCACACCTCGCGCCTTAGGGGTGTTCGAACCAGATACATTGTGCGCAAGCTCGTATCGGCGTCCGCGATGATTATCGCGGCCATCACATTGGCCTTTGTGTCCATGCATCTCGCTCCCGGCGACCCGGTGAGTGTTGTAACGGGAGACGCGAGCAATCCCGAGCTGCGCGCAACGATCGAGGCTGACTGGGGTCTCGACAAGCCACTCATTGCGCAGTATTGGGCCTATCTCACCAACGTCCTACACGGCGACTTCGGACGCTCGTACGTTCGCGGCGAGGACGTTTCGGAAATTCTGTTCGGCACGAGGTTGAGCGCTACAGCCCAGTTGGCCGGCGCTGCTCTGATCTTTGCTCTCCTGATCGCGCTTGCTTTGGCGATGACGACCGCGGGCCGCGCAGGATTCGTGCCCAAGTTGGTGCAGACCTCGGAACTGACGTTGGCGTCCATGCCGTACTTTTGGTTGGGCCTGATCTTGATCTCGGTATTCGCCTTCAATCTGCGGGTTCTTCCAGTTACCGCCGGAAACGAGATCCAACGCCTGATCATGCCCGCATTCACTCTCGCCCTCCCAACCGCCGCCGTGCTCTCTCAGGTCCTTCGCGAGGGAATGGAACGCTCACTCGAACAACCGTATTCACTGACAGCCCGAGCGCGAGGAATAGGCCCCGCAAGATTGAAATCTCGCCATGCACTCAGGCACTCTCTGATTCCGGCGACCACCCTTGCGGGCTGGATCGTCAGTGGCCTGCTTACTGGAACGGTCGTTGTCGAAGAGGTGTTCGGCCGTCCCGGGATCGGCCGCGCGACTGTCGAAGCCGTCATGTATCAGGACATTCCCGTTGTTCTCGGAGTCGCGATCTTGTCCTCGGCGGTCTATATCGTGGTCACCGTCTTGGTCGATATCAGCTATCTGTGGATCGATCCGCGACTCAAGGACCGTGTGCGATGAGTCTGTTGTCACGAACCCGGATCCCCACAGTAGGGGCGCAGTGGGGGCTCTGGTTGTCGACAAGCTATCTGGCATTGGCCGCGATCGCAGTCGTGGCGCCTACGCTTCTCGCCCCCAGCGATCCGCTCGAGACGGCACTCGCCGCGGCCCATCAACAGCCTGGGTGGCAACATCTTTTCGGTACCGACCGGCTCGGGCGCGACGTGCTTGTTCGCGTCGTTCACGGGGCACAGTATTCGCTCTTCATCGGGGGGGTCGCAACAGCTGTGGCGGTGGCTGTCGGCATCGTTCTCGGTTCGGCTGCAGGCACCGGAAATCGGATCATCGACGAAGTAGTGACACGGGTTTTCGATCTTCTGGGTTCGTTCCCAGAAATCTTGTTCGCTCTCGTGCTCATCGCATTTACCGGTCCGGGCACGTGGAATCTGATCCTCGCGATCGGACTTTCGGCTGCTCCACGGTACGGCCGGGTCGTTCGGGCCGAGATCCTCGCGGTCCGCGAATCCGAGTTCGTCGCGCAGGCACGTTTGAATACCACATCGAAATTCGCCCTGACCGTGAAACACATCGTTCCTAATGCTCTTGTCACACTTCCGGTGCTCGCGACTCTGGGTCTCGGAACGAGCATTCTCGGCACAGCCACGCTCAGCTTTCTCGGGTTCGGCACACAACCGCCGTTGCCGGAATGGGGATCGATGCTGTCGGAGTCGCGTGATGACCTTCGACTGGCCTGGTGGACAGTGTTCTTTCCGGGCCTAGCGATCACAGCAACTGTCATTGCCACCACAGTGGTAGGTCGTCACCTGCAACACCGATTCGAGAGAAGATCCATCCAATGAGCGCCTCTCCCCTAATTCGCGTGGAGAACCTCCGAGTGAGCTTCGATACGAGCTCCTCACCGACTGGTACAACCGAAGTCATTCACGGAGTAAGTTTTTCCTTGCACCAAGGAGAAATCCTCGCCGTTGTCGGCGAATCCGGCTCCGGGAAGTCCGTCACCGCGCGCAGCCTCCTCGGTCTCTCGGGAATCGGTGCACGAGTGACAGCGGATCGGTTCGAGTTGTTCGACGAGGACGCCACCAAAAGCTGCGAACGCTTCTGGCGGCAGATTCGGGGGAACCGAATCGGCCTCATACTGCAGGACGCACTGACTGCACTGGATCCTTTGCGCACGATAGGAAGTGAGATCGACGAGGCGCTCACTGCACACGGACCGCGGGCTTCGCGGCGCGCACGAGTTGACCAGGTGGAAACACTGCTGCGCTCTGTGGGCATCAGCGACCCACACCTCAAACGTAGGCAGCACTCGCACCAGCTCTCGGGAGGTCAACGACAGCGTGCGCTGATTGCCTCTGCTCTAGCAGCGCAGCCTGAGGTACTCGTGGCAGACGAACCGACCACCGCTCTGGATGTGACCGTGCAAAAGCGGATCCTCGATCTGCTGGCAGAGAAGGTTCGTGACGGGCGCAGCATGATTCTGGTCAGCCACGATCTTGCCGTGGTGTCCTCGATCGCCGACCGCATCATCGTGATGCGCGAGGGTCGCATCGTCGAAGAGGGCTTCGCACGCGAGGTGATTGATCAACCCAAGCATCCGTACACTCGATCATTGATCGAGTCGATTCCCAGCCGTTCGACCAAGGGTTCCCTACTACGGGGAGGTAACGCGCCGATACGAGCGCGTTCTTCCTCGGCACCCGAGAGCCCAGACCCGATGCTGAGTGTTGCGTCCATCTCGAAGACTTATCGTGCACGTAAGTCGACGGTTCGTGCAGTTGGTGACGTGTCCTTCGATCTGGCCCGTGGTCAGATTCTCGGTGTCGTCGGTGAATCGGGGTCCGGGAAGTCAACTATCGCACGAATAGTCGCAGGACTGGAGGATGCCGATTCGGGAAGTATCGAGTTCGACGGTGTTCAACTTCGCGACCGCCGCGAACTGCTAGGCCAAATTCAGCTGATTGCCCAGGACTCACTCGGTTCGTTCGACCCGCGGTACACCGTGCGTGAGATCATCGCCGAAAGCGCCGCGTTAGTCTCTGACACGAGTCGTGAAAAGAACGTGCTGGTCGAACAACTGCTCGATGAGGTTCATCTTCCAGCCGCGACGGCCGATCGGCATCCACGCACATTGTCCGGTGGTCAGCGCCAGCGGGTCAATATCGCCCGGGCACTGGGCTCACGTCCGAAGTTGGTGGTGTGCGATGAGCCTGTCTCGGCGCTGGACGTATCGGTGCAGGCGGAGATCCTGGACCTCATTGCCGATATTCGGGCCGCACACGACACGTCTTTTCTCTTCATCTCCCACGATCTGGGCGTCGTACACCATTTGTGCGACAACGTCCTCGTACTCGAGGGCGGCGCAGTCGTCGAGCATGGCGAAGCGGACACGGTATTCACCAACCCTCGCCACCCGTACACGAAGAAGTTGCTCAACTCCCTGCCCCAACTCGTCTGAACCAACCCTCTGAACACACTCCCAAGATCTAGCGAAAGCCACACCATGACAAAGCGGGTACGAAATCTCCTCGCGATCGGCGTCACCGCCGCCACCATCCTCGGGCTCGCCGCCTGCACTGCCGACCCGGAACCCGGCTCCGGAAGCGGCGCGCCCACGTCGCAACCGCACCCCGGCGGAACCTTCACTCTTGCACTCAGCACCTATCCTCAGCGTGGGCTCAACCCCCACTACGGCGCCTCGTTCGACGCATCGCAGGTACTGAGAAACGTGTACGACAGTTTGGTCTCCGCAGACGAGAACGAGCAGTTTCATCCCTGGCTGGCCACCGCATGGACCATCTCGCCAGACGGGCTCATCTACGATTTCCACTTGCGCCAGGACGTCACTTTCCAAGACGGTGAAAGGTTTGACGCACACGCCGTCAAAACTAACATCGACCTGGCCCGCAATCCGGGGTACCCGGGGTACTCCGACGTGGGCGTACTGAACTACTCCAGTGTGAACAGCGTGGAGGTCGTCGACCCTTACCACGTCCGGATCGCTCTCAACACTCCCCGCGCCGACTTTCTCTCGACACTGTCGGGGATCGGCGGTGCGATTGTCTCGCCGAGATCGCTGTCCAACAGGGACTCGTGGGCGAGCGGAGAAGGTTTCGTGGGCACCGGCCCATTCAAGCTGGATAAGGCTGTTCCCGGGCAGGAGTTGGATTTTCGGAAGAATCCCGACTACAACTGGCCGCCGGCCACCGCGAGTCATCAAGGGCCCGCGTATGTCGATGAACTCGTCGTCAAGTACATTCCAGAGGCCTCGACCCGCGCCGGCCTACTCGAAAGCGGCGAGGTAGACGCGATCGGCACGGTCAAGGCCGAGGATATCGGGCTTTTTCAGGGAATCTCCGGTTATCAGTACGAACAAAAGGGCTCCAGCGGATCACCCAAGCTCCTGTATCTGAATGTCACAAATGGACCCACCACGGACAAGCGGGTCCGGCAGGCACTCACAACAGGTGTCGACCTGAATTCCGTGATTCAGAACGTTACACGAGGCACCCAGGACCGGGCGTGGAGCATAATTTCGCCCCAAAGTCGGTACTTCGATGGAAAGTACCAAGGCTCGAATTCCGTGAACATCGTCCGCGCGAACACCTTGCTGGACGAAGCGGGCTGGCGGGATCGCGACAGCGACAACTATCGTGTTAATTCCGCGGGCGATCGTTTGACGATTCGCGTCCTGGCGAGTGTGCCGGGGTACCCGGAAGACGACTTTCTCAAGGCGTGGCAAGCAGAATTGCGGCAAAATCTCGGCGTCGAAGTTGAGTTGAAATATGTCGAGAACGCGCTCGTGTACGACCTGTTGGCCCAGAATCAGTACGAAGCCTTTCCTCGGCAAGTTGGAGGACTCGACCTATCTCTGCAGTTGAACCGCGGATTTGGATCGGTCACCCCCGACATCAAATACGGTCAAGTCGACGGAATTACGCTCGGATCGGTAGTTGCCGGCTCGAAACTCGCCGACAAACAGGTTGACGAATGGCTCTTGAACGCAACGAAGGCCACCGACCAGGACGCACGAAAGCAATGGTTTGACAAAATCGCTCAGTATGTCCACGACAACGCGGTCGCCATTCCCCTCTACACAGACCGGAACAGTGCCGCGGCCACCGCCAACGTCCACGGGTTGCACACCCTGTTCGATGCACCTCGCAACGTTGTGAACGGATGGTCATACGACATCGCTGTCGACCGCTGACTCGAAGACAGATTTTGTGACATGGCCGGTTTCCAGAAGATAAATCAGACGCGTCTATATCCCAGACAGTACGGTCGCGCGTCTAAATTGTGAAGTTTCTTGATCATCGCTCCAGCCCATCCGTGCGCAAGTAGCTTTCAGATCGGAATACAACCCGGCAATTTCTACCTTACGACCTCAACCCCACCCGCGATAATGCAACGCACTTTCAATCAACGCTGAGTCGGGACATTATTTATCAGCCTGCGACCGACGAATTTCGGACTGCCTTGTGCTGCGACCACCACTGCAGCCCTTCATTGGAGAGGTCATCCGTGTGTCCACTGGATGACGTTGATATCCATGAATTCTGCCCCCAAAGTACGAATGGAAGAATCATGACGATAAACGAGAATTTTCCACCTAGAAAGAATTTCAAATGGGCGAACTATCCAGGGAAGGTTGGCGCCGGAATAGCCGAGTCTGATTTCGGAACCGCCCCTGCAGTTGCGCAGGCACTGCATTCAGCCATCGACGATGGATATACCGGATACACGCCAGATCATGTCTATAGAGACCATTTGTCGGCCTATGCCGATTTCCTCAGGGGAAGGTACGAGTGGAAAGTTGACGAATTCGCGATTCGACTCGCCGATGACGTGCAGAGCGCCTACGAAGCGGTGATTCGCCACTTCACGCGTCATGGATCGTATGTGATAGTGCCGACTCCGGCTTACGCTCCATTCACTCGAATTCCGGAGCGTCTAGGCAGGAATGTCGTTGAAGTCCCGATGCTCCGACGGGAGAGTCAGTACAGTCTCGACCTGGACGCAATCTCTCAAGCATTCGAAAGAGGCGGCGAACTTCTAATCCTCTGCAACCCCCACAACCCCACTGGGACCGTTCTTGGAACTGACCAGCTGCTCGCCTTGTCTGAGGTAATTTCACATTACAACGGCACTGTCTTCGCAGACGAGGTGTGGGCACCAATCGTCTACAGTGGAAAACACGTACCGTACGCTTCGGTGTCCGATACTACTGAGGCTCACACGATTACGGCTTCCTCACCGTCGAAGGGCTGGAACTTGTCGGGACTCAAATGCGCGCAGATCGTTCTCTCCAATCCCAGAGACCAAAAACGCTGGGATGATCTGGCACTATTTCCGCCATCGGCGAACAGCATACTGGGAGTAATTGGAGCAACCGCCGCCTACGGTTCAGGTGCGGAATGGCTTGACGATACCGTTGCGAGGCTGACAGTCAACCGAAACCTGCTTGCCCGCCTCCTCGAAGACCGCCTGCCGGGTGTATGGCCGACCACACCGCCAGCGACCTACCTTGCGTGGCTCGACTTCACCGGATGGGGCCGAGGATCCTCCCCTGGAGCCGCGCTGGATGAACGAGCAAAGGTGATCGTCAATCACGGCGAAGAATACGGCGTCGACTGGCGCGAGTTCGTTCGATTCAACTACGCAATGTGCGAAATCCGCCTATCGCAAGTGGTCGACTCCATCGCTACGGCATTCGGGCGCTGACGTATTTGAGCACGCTCCTTGGTGGGGCAAGGGGTCCTACGTAGACCTGCAACCTCCCTCTTCACAAGATTTTCCCCTATCTGACGAAGTGAACTCGACCCCGACACGCCTGTAGGATGTCAAGCTCCTGGCCAATCTGCTGGGCTTCGCCCATACCACTGCGGAGATATTTCGCCAAGCAGGAACTGGACACGCGCAGGACGCCATCGCCTGGCAGACGCGGGTGTGGGCACGCTCCACAGACACTTCCCGACCTCGGAGGCCCTCATCGACGCCGCCTACAGGCATCGACTCGCCCGCATGCGTGAGGAGGCAACCGAACTTTCATCCGCACGGCCGCCGAGGCCATCCGGATATGGATGAAACATGGAACACCTTGAATCGGCGCGGTCATCGCCTCCGGTGTCGACCCATCTGCTGACAATGCGCACTCCTCACCGACGCCGGCGCCATTCTCCTCAACCCGGCACCAATGGATAGCCTGCGAACCGACGTCACCGTCGATGACGTCGTCCTCACTTCTTGTAGACGCGCTGACCAGGGATTTGACTGCGAGCTGACCCAGACCGCCGAATGCACGCGGAGGACACTCCTGTCCATTCATCGAGCGGCGCTGTCACTCATGAGTCTCTGGACGCAACGACGCGCACCGAGCACCGTGGATAAGCCGGTGGGTCTCGGCCGAACCACCACATCCCGGATCCTTAACCCCGGTGTAATCTGCCCATCTCGACGGTCTTTCGCTAGGAGTTCTATGTCAGGCCGGCGTGGCACACCTGTAGCTTCGCTGCGATCGTGGCCAGGGCTCTACGGTCAGTTGCGCTGAGCGTGTCGAGCACCAGCCGTCACACTAAAGCGCATGCGTGGGCGTTGCCGCGACGACCACCTCGTGTCCGGCGTCGGTTCATATGGCAAGGGTAGTGGACGCGCCAGACACCAATGAGCGACCTGTCAATCGTCGTCCTAACTTTGGCCTAGCGGCCCTCTGCCATGACACCTCTTTCATTACGATGGCAGACAAACTGCATGGATTGGGAGGCGTCAGAGTGGGCGAAACGAAAGACCAGCCAGCTGTGGAACAGCTCGAGTTAGGAGCGGTGTTCGCAGCTCTTGCGGACCCACATCGGCGATCGATTGTCGAGGACCTTCTTCGGGAACCGGATGGGGCTCGGCGCAAGTGCTCAACCTTCGGGGTGGGGGTCTCCCGGTCGACGATGACCCACCAATTCAAGGTCCTCCGTGAGTCGGGCCTGATCACTCAGTTCGACTACCGCAACCGAGCCGAGGTGATGCTGCGTCGGGCAGATCTCGACGCACGTTTTCCAGGGCTCCTTGATCTTGTAGCAGCTGGTAGCAAACGGCGAGCGTCCGCTCCGGAAGACGCCTCGGCTCGCGGCTAGCTTCTGTGGTGTGTCGACGCCAGCGACCCGTTTAGGGCTCTCGGAGGGAGTCCTTGCGGAAGCGGAGCAGGAAAGACAGATTGCACAGCCCAATGCTCACATCAGTCGCGAGAAGCAGGTTGTGTCCATGAAGATTGTGTACGGACCGGATTCGGATCTGACCGGCGTGTCTTAGCCCCAGTGAAGTCGGCCAGGGCCACCCGTCCCGGCCTGAAGAACTAGCCCCCCCGGGATGCGGGGCATCGTCCGTCGTGAACGGCCGCATCCCGGTGGGCCCATGCGCGGGCAGCCCTGATCGTGGGCACAACGGCCTCGATGTCGCCAGCGAGGGCGGTGATCAGTCGTGACGCTGTCGGGTCGGAGGCGCCGGCCCAAACAGCTCCGGCTGGGCGCGCTGCGGATCCTCGCCGTCGCAGGACGAGCCATCCGCACGGGCCGGAAACAACTACTCCGACTTCCAGAGGCTCGCCCTACAACCACCGCATCGATACCGCCTGGACCACGCTCCGTATCGCCTGAACAACCCCCACCGACCACCCACGGAGAACTGGCGAAGCAGCGCCGGTGAGCTCCCGCACGCTATGCCCGAAGAACCTCGCTACCGGCCATCTATTCGAAGGTCAGTGCGCAAGACGAAGATCGAGACTAGGGCCGGGACAAATGGCGGGGAACACGACGAATGGTCGAAACCCGCCGCTACCCGGCCTCGACTGCTCCCCTTGTGGCCAGACGCCAGGCAGCACTGCCGAACCCACCAGGAGGTGACAGCCGCGGCACTGCCCGCATAACGGCCGAACGAGAATCAGGCGGCAGTTCATACACGATGCCCTGAGAGATGATCCTCGGGCGTCAATCGCTTGAATCACAGCCTGTGTTCGTCATTTCGAATCACCGGGCTCGCGACTTCCCCGTTGGAACGATGATGCGTCGAGGCCCGGGTCCCAGCTCGTGAGCTCAATATAAGTGCGCCAGCGCAGTGTCGGCGTCGAATCCGGCGAAGTCGTCGAGCGCACCGTCACGCAGTCGGCTGACCCAACCAGGATCGGCAAGCAACGCCCGACCGATGGCGACGATATCGAATTCGCCCGCATCGAATTGGTCGAGCAGCCGGCAAACCGGGGCCGGGGAGATCCGCTTTGTGCCGTCGAGCGAGAACCCGAACTCGGTGTCTAGACCCACCGAGCCTACTGCGATGACCGGCAGCCCGGTCAGCTTCTTGGCCCAGCCCGCCATACCCAGTCGTGGATCGTCATCGGGAAAAGCAGGCTGATAGTGGCGACGAGTGGACGGGTGCAGCACATCGACCCCGGCCTCGATCAAGGGGGTGAGTAATTTTTCGAGATCGCGTGGTGTGGCCGCTAATTGGGCGTCATAGCGGTTGATCTTCCATTGCGAGAACCGGAAGATAATCGGGAAGCCCGAACCGACAGCCTCCCGCACCGCAGCCACCACCTCGGCAGGAAACCGGGTACGTGCAGTGAGTGTTCCGCCGTAGCCGTCGGTGCGACGATTAGTGTTCCCCCAGAGGAATTGGTCGAGCAAATAGCCGTGACCGCCGTGCACTTCAACGGCGTCGAATCCGGCGTCACGCGCGTTTCGGGCAGCCTTCGCATACACGTCGGCGAGCGCACCGAGCTCGTCGATACGCAACGCCCGCCCGACCTGGTTACCTGCAACGTCGATACCCGATGGGCTGACCGCCTCCTGCCCTTCCCTACCACCGTCGAGGACGTCGCGCTGCGAGCCCTCGTGCCACAGTTGAGCCGCGATAGCGCCGCCCTCGGCATGCACGGCATCGGTCACCGCGCGCCAGCTCCGCAATACCTCGGCCCCATCGATAAGCGGAACGCTGTCCGGCCCAGCCGCCGGATGCGGGATGCGCACGCCCTCAGTGATGATCAGCGCGGTTCCACCTGCGGCCCGGCGGGCGTAGTAGGCGGCCACGTCCGGGCCCGGCACACCGTCTGGGGACGCGAACCTAGTCATCGGGGCCATTGCGAACCGGTTCGGCAGTGTCAGCGTGCCCACGCTCACCGGCGTGAACAAGGATTGCAGCCGCTTGTCATCAATCACTTCCACCCTCAATCCTTCACCCTAGACAGCGCGTTAATATCCTGTTTCACTCGGGCCTCTTTCTCCGGGTGGACGCGTGGGACGGCGCCAACCCAGGTAAGCGTGAGATCCATCTCGATCGTCCCTATCTCTGCATCGGGCGCCCCGCCGAAAGCTGCGGCCACCCGTTCTTCTGATACTGCACACTTCCGCAGAGCCGTAGTGAATGGTGTTCAAACCTTGAACGGCTCAAGTCCGCCTCGGGGAGGAGGAACTCGCCGCGGGCGTCACCGCCTCGGCCAATTCCGGAGTATTGCCCGCGCTGCTGGCGCCGCGAGAGCGGCCAAGGACACCGCGCCCGGGATGACGGCGGGCTTTCGATCTACAGTGCTCTCGGCGAGAGCCGCGCCAACGGTCGACGGGGCATACGGGCGGTCCAACACGGATGGCATGGCGCCGTGCCACAACAGCGCCAGGTCAGCTCCTGTCGGCGGCGGCGACCATGCCCGCGACAGTGCGCTCACCTTGAGGCCCATGCCCGCCCTTTGTCGGTCGGCACTGCCAGACCATCGTTGGCAGGGCTCCGAGTCCGCATCGCTGGGCCAATCCCAACGCCGGAACCAACCCGGCCGAGGCAAGAAGATTGCGGTCCTCGAACGCCGCTACGGTCACCGGGTGGGTACGGGATAGTTGCACCTCAGAGGCGCTCCCCGTTCTGGGATGGACCGGACCTTAGACAAGCCCAATCCTCCTGAAACGTAGGGCAATCTCGCTGTCACGACCCACCCCGTACCCTCTGGTCGGGCCGCCCGGGGGAATCGCACCCTGGGCTCCGACAGATCCCGACGTGACAGTCTCCCGTCGCCGTGCTCTTGTCATTCTGGTCACCAGACAGACGAGACGGATGGAACCCATTTCTAATGCGCGAACATGCGGGGATACCGTGCTGTGATCCCCTGCCAGCACTCGATGGTTTTCTTCCCGCTCGCAGCCGTTTGTATTCCTTGCGGATCCACCGCACCAAGTAGGCGTTGATGCGTGAGAGGACTTGATACAAGGCAGAGCGTTGAACCGCCCCGTGATACTGCATCCAGCCCCGCACGATCGGATTGATGCGTCGTGCGAGGTCGGTGAAGGCGTGACCGGTGCGGTTGTGCAGCCGCCATGTCCGCACCGCCGCACCGATCTTCTTCACAGCGTCCTTGCTGACCGCGGGCAGGAACGCGCTGAAGTGCTGCCCATTCCTGTTCCGCGCCCCGCGCTGGCGGAACGTGAACCCCAAAAGCGGGAACGACGTGTGCTCGCGCGAGCCGCGCCGCGTGCCGTCCTTGCAGTAGACGATCAACCGTAACCCGACCTGCCCCATCCTGTGTGCTCAGCGACAGGCAGGGCCTTTACAGTAGATCGGCGTTTTCACGAGGATCAGCGCTGAGCTGTCACATTTCGTAGCCAGGTTCCGGTGAGGTCAAGAACCGGTCCTGCGCGCTCACGCCATCACTCTGGCCCTGCCTGAGCCTCCCAGTGTTACTGACGAAGAGGGGTGTCACCGGATTGGACGCGGCGCCCGCTCGACGCCCAGTGGTCGACCTCGGACATTTCGGCCATCCCGGGTGCGTAGGCGGCGATGTCTTCCGGGCGCGCCAGGCCGGCTCCGCCGGATGCGTAAGAACCACCATCGGCCAGGTTGAGGCCCGTAATCCAGGAGGCCTCGTCTGAGGCCAGATAGACAGCCGCGCTGGCAATATCTTCGGGTTGCCCAAGGCGCGGAATCAGGTTCGGTGTCATGGTAACGCGCCGTTGTTCGGTGCTTCCGTGCCGTAGAACAGCAGGCCGTTCGGGGTTGCCACACAGCCTGGTGAGATCGTGTTCACCCGGATGGTCGCGCTGGCCACTTCGTTCGTCAGGCAGCTTGCCAACCGGATGACACCAGCTTTGGCCACCGAGTAGGCCTGGATGATGGGGAGGTTACCCGGGTACCCCGTCCCTATATCGGAACCCGCCACTGAGCCCATGAAGATGATGCTGTCGCCGCCACGTGCGCGTAGGTGGAGAATGGCGTGTTTGGAGACCAGGAAGGGAACGGTCAGTGTGTGGTCGAGGGTGAATTTCCAGTCCGCGAGGCTGGAGTCTTCGACCGTTCCCAATCGTAACTGCATCGCGCTGTTGTGTAGGACGTCGATGCCGCCAAATTTCTCGGCGGCGAACTCGAGTAGCTGGTGCGCATCCTCCTCGTTCGAGAGGTCGATCGGGTGCAGCGATTCCATCCGTCCGCCGGCCGCGCGCACGATTGCGAGCGTTTCCTCGGCGGCTTCCGCGTTGATGTCGCACCCGACGATCGACGCTCCTTCGGCCACGAACCGCAACGATCCTTCGGGTTCCCCGACCGTAGAGGTCCCTTCTGGTCTACTTGCCGCGGGTCAACCCTGCAACCGTGCCGCCGCAGAACTGGTGCCATCCAGGCGTGAAGCTCTGGACGATTCGATCAGCAGCGCAAGGCGCGCTGACACCGCCGCCTGGGTTCTTGCGGGTGGTGCCCGACCTGGTTCTCGCGACTACGCAGGTGTCGCGAGCGGTGTGATGGGAAATCGTCGAGACATCGATCAGCGAGGGGCCGCCGGCCCCAGTGTGCGGGACGCACCCCCATACTCGATGTCTCATCGATGCTCCCGCCGATGATTCGCCGTACACCGTGGCGCATCGTTCCTGCTGGTCACATACTCTTCCTACAGACCAGGGCATGGCGCCCGCACTGCGCCACTAGCGGCGTCCGCCGGCAGCGGCCCAGTACGGGCCGGTTCGGCGGGCTACAACAAGGCCCTGCCCTCAAGCGCCAATCTACGGTAGACTTCTATATAGAAGCAGTCGAGGGTACCTGCCCGGGCACCGAGGAGGGGACATGGCGCACAAGACCGCAGACTCGAGCTACGAGTCCGATCCGCAACAGCAGCGCAGCGGCCTGAGCGACCACGAGTTCATCGCCCGGATGCGAGCCGAGCTGTACAAACGGCCGAGCATGCGGCTTGTCGCCGACAGGGTCACCCACATCATGCTGGCCGGACGGATCGATCGAGACGACCCGCTCCTCGAGCTGATCGAATCGGACGACATCCTCGACGAGAAGACGGTGCTGAGCGACGCCGTCGAACGCATCCTGTCGTTCCCGCATCTCTCCGCCAAGGAGGTCGCGGACACCTACGACAAGAACTGGGCCAATCCTAGCGATGCGCTGCGCAAACTCAGCGCCAAAGGGGAGGTCATCGGGCTCAAGCGGGCCGGGAAGTTCCGGTATCCGGAGTTTCAGTTCTCCCTGGCGGGCGAGGCGAGTCAGGTGGTGCGGGAGGGCAATGTGGCGCTCGGTGCCCGGGATGATCCGTGGGGGGTCGCGTCGTGGTGGCTCTCGCCGAACCCGTCGGCCGAAGACCGCAAGTCTCCGGTCCAACTTCTGGACGAGGGATCGTTCGACGCCGTGCGCGCGTTGCTGCGCGCGGAGATCGCCGACGACATTGCCTAACCGCCCACCACCGGTATCGGTGACCGCGCACGTCGGGTCGCTCACCGTCGGAACCAAGCTCTGGCGTATACACTCCGGCGACCCGAACCGGGGCGTCTTGACCCTGAATCCGACCCCGGCGGGAGCGGGAGGCGGACGGTTCGACTCCTCCGACGGGTCGTACCACTACAGCTATTTCGGGGAGGACATCTCCACCTGCATCGCGGAGACCTACTGTCGGTCGCTGCCGCTCGATGATCGCGTTCCGAGAATTTTGCGGAAGGCCAAGCTGGCCGGTCGGGTCCTGTCCCAGGTCACCGTGACCGACGATGTCCCGGTCGCGCTGGTGCACGGCTCGCATCTGGCGGCGATCGGTCAGGACACCTGGCTGACGAAATGCGATCCCGTCGACTACCGGATCACCCGGGACTGGGCGGCATCGATCCTGCACGGGACCGGCGGGGTGCTCGGGATCAAGTACCGGGCACGCAACGACGAGGACCGGTTCTCCGTCGTGATGACGATCAAGCCCAATGCCGGTGTGGGGCTGCATGACCTGATGACGGTGTCCCGGGGCCCGATCGTGCTCGATGACCGCGCCGGGGTGGAGCTGGTCAGATCCCATCTCGCAAAGTACAACGCAACCGTCATCTAAGTGTCGACGTCGATCTCCCACTGTCTGTCACCGCTGTGGCGCGCGTGGGAGATAAACCGATGAAAAGCCAACCGCGAGTACAGTATTGTTTCCTGCCTATCAACGACGCCGTGACAGACCGCGCAGCAAGGAAATCCATGGGCCGCTCGAAGAAAGCAACGCAGGCCACACAGGCCGCGAAGAAGAGGCGAAACAAGGCCAAACGACAGACCCGTGGCACAAACCCGATCGCGAACGCGAGTTTCCCCGACTCCAGAGCAATGGTCCTCAGCAACCCATTCGACGCGACCGCACAGCGGGCGCTCATCGAACTGGCACCGGAGCTGACCGTCGAGGAGTACCACACACTCCGGGACACCGGCGACAACCCGAAGCCTGATGAGTACGACCTTGTCGATCTCACCCTCACGCGCATACTCGACGATCGCCGCGAGTGGGAGAGCTACGAAGACGGGACGTGGGATCACATTCCCAACCGGGACCACGTCGCAACGGCCTGGGGTGAGTTCGCCCAACCACTACACATCGCGGTCAGCTTCACCGCTGCCGATGGACCCCGGTGGGAGGTCCACTACCCCTCCCCGGACGAAGACTTTCGCACCCCTGCCGAAACCTACACCAGCCGAGACGCCCTCCTCGCCGAACTCGACCGACTCGAACACCTGGGCCACCAACCGATAAATACCCGATCAACTACCTAAACCAGCAGGCAGCACGTCGGGCTGTGCCGCCATCGACCGGCCGACGACAGATTCAGGTCGTCGACGCGGACCGGCCACCTGGGGGTCCTACTCCCCGTATTCGGCACCACCCTCGGACGGACCATGCGGTGTCAGTGGGCGTCGTGGAAAGCTTGCACGATCTCGGCACGGATCCGGCCCCGGGAGGGCATCTCGTAGCCCTCTTCTACCGCCCACTCCCGAATCTTCTTGACCTCGCCCGTCCTCGCAGTCGATCCGATCGGGTCCGTTACCCGATTCGCGCGGCGCTTCCTGCCGCCGACCCTCCTGGAATGCGCAATCCAGTAGTCGAGAGCGTCGCGGAACTCCTTGGCGTGCTCGCCCTTCAGGTCGATCTCGTACTCGACGCCATCAACCGCGTAGTTGATGCTCTCCCCCTCGTCACCGAACACGGTCCCGTCGATATCGTCCACCCACTCCACCACAGCCCTACGCGCCACGGATTCCACTCCCACCTTCATCGATACGAACGAAACAACAGTACTCGCGCCGGACACCGCATCACCGCTAGCTACGCTAGCTATGATTGCATCGCACCCAGATGCCGGCGATCAGTCTCGTCGTCGCACAGCACCCTGCCATCGTGCGAGTGGCCACCGCCCCAATCCTTCGAGGATCCTCATCACCAGCACCAACCGGTTTCCACCAGACCCTCCCAACGCACGCGCCCCCACACCACTTTCGTCACTGTGATGCAATTCGAGTTCCGGGTGCCGTAGCGCTCCTCCGATCGCCCCGTCCGACAACCGACCCATGAAGCCGCAGAAGCACTCTCGGGCCTGCGCGTGCGGCATCAACGGCATCTGTCGGGTCGGAGGCACGTCGGGCCGCCGCAACCCCCTGTGACCACCGCCGCCTGTGCCCACCTCCGCTCCCCCGCGCACGGAGTCCGCTGGCGTAGTGCGGCCCAGCCCCACCCAGGTACAGGCGGGCGAACTCACGCGGACCGGAGTCCAGGTCTTCGGTGTCGCAAAGAATGACAGGTGCTCACTCGGCGCGGCGCCGACGCGGTTTGGGGATGTCGGTGCGCGCACCCTGACCCGGCCTGTTGTTCGCCCACGCGACGATCTCCGAGCGCTTCCACAGCGGAGTGCGGCCGATCTTCTCCACCGGCGCCGGCGCTTGCCCACGGGAGACGTACCCGCGGAACGTCGAGGCGGACAGCTCGGTACCGGTCTCCTCTTTGATCAGGTCGATGACCTGGTCGGTGGTCAGTCGATGTGGGTTAGCCATCTGGTGAGAGTCCTTCCTGTTCATCGCCTTCTCGGCGATGCGGGTGGTAGTTCGGTTGCAATGCGGCGGTCGACCCGGCAGACCGGCTGCGACACGACGGCACGCTGTGCGGGACTGTCCTCGGAGGGACCCTACAACGGCGTGCTGTAATGCCCGCACACGCGTTCGGGGGTCTGATTTCGGTCCCTACGTTCCAACACTACAGCGATAAATTGCAAGGTTTGGAACCCGTGGAGAGGGTCCCTCTAGCTGGACGGCACGTCCCGAACATCATGTGTCTCTCCTCGAACAAGGACCTGCTCGCTTGCGACAGCAATGTCGACATG
>NZ_BCWY01000071.1 GCF_001894825.1 Rhodococcus jostii NBRC 16295
GGCTAGCGAGAATCCACCCGAACACCCCGGACCGGAGCCCACACCCACGGTTCCGCGGACGGGGTGTTCGACGTGTCCGACCCGACGGGAAGGGCTCGACGCCAGCAGTTTTCACCCACAGGTTTCCTTCGGGTGGGGTTGTCGTGGGACTTCGGGCTCGGCAGAGGCCCCATGCGCAGCGATGACATGCCGGGCTTTCGTAGGGTGGGCGACGATGACCCTCGGGTGCCTGTCGCAGGTACCGGTTGTGCCGCAAGCTGATTGCAGCGACCACATGGCCGCGGCAACCTCTGGAGCAGCATGATTCGCAATATCACCGTCCGCACCCCCGCCGACACCACCTCGTCACGTTGGCGTCAGATCGCCGCGAGCGCCCTGATCGCCGCCGCCGCGGCAGTCAGCACGATGGCAGTGACCGCGCCCGCCGCCCAGGCAGCCACCTTCCAGGACACGTGCGTCGCGCATCCGGGGGCATATGCCAGTGGGGCGGTGCTCGGCGTTTACGCCACGAAGAGAATTGGCAACGACCGGGAAGAATCCTGCAAAGTGTATGACGCACAAAACAAGCTGCTCGGAACCACGTACCAAACCAATTACGGGTTCTACGGAAAGCAGGCGCAGGGCCCCGGCCAGATAAACCCACCGGCCCAGTCGCCTCGTTGATTCACAGCGCGGTTGGCTAGATGGGCCCGCGGATGGGCAGTTCACGTAAGGAGTGCCCCCGTCGATGAAGAGTCGAGCGCGTGGGTGGTTGCTGCCGCGATGTGTGCGATGGCTGCTCTGCCGGCTTGTGGGTGCCGGCCGTCGAGTGCGCCGACGCGGATCGCGAAGACGAGGTCGAACGGCTCCTCGTCACCGGCCAGGGTGAAGTCCTCGATGGCCACGTGGCGTGCGCTCAGGTGGCCTGCGGCGATCTGGTCGTCGGTCTGCGGGGGCCAATAGCCGCGGAAGTCCTCGAACGTCTGCCGGCCCAGCAAGATCGCGTCCGCGCACTCGGACTGCAGTCGGGTCGCCGCCAGCAGCTGCGGATCCTGGTCCGCGGGGTCGAACCAGTCGCCGAGCATCTCGATGGAGCCGTCGAGCGTGATGTTCTGGGTGATTGCGAGTGTCCTCATGCCAATATCGACAAGGCCACGGCCACAGAATCATCGCCAGCGCAGCTTCCGAGCCCAGCCCGGGACGTCGCCCAGCGCCACCCGAGTGGCATCGATGTCGTCGGCGACCTCACGGCACGGCCTGACACGGCCCGCTCCTACAGAGATCCCGTAGCCAAGGGCGGCAGGTTGCCTTGATCGCCGCTAGCGGAATCAAACCGCTGGGTGCGCCGCCGGCCGAGGCGGGCGCGTTCGGTCTCGGACATGCCGCCCCAGATGCCGTAGCGTTCTGCGGCGGTCAGGGCGTGCTTGCGGCATTGCGGGAGAACGGGGCAGTCCCCGCAGATCTGTTTGGCGCGACGTTCGCGCCGAGCGCGGATGGTTCGCTGTTCGCGATCGTCGGGTGTGAAGAAGATGTCGGTGTCGGTGCCGCGGCACGATCCCTCATGTAGCCAGTCCCAGCCTGGGCTACGGTCGGAGTGATTCTCGGTGAAGGTCATTCGGTTTCTCGTCAGGCGTGGCCGGTACGGCGGTTCGTCGTACGCACGTGGAGAGCGGGTGCCTGACGCCGACACAGCAAGTCAGGCACCCGCGCAGTTCGTTCAGTCAAGAAGGCGCTCCTGATTCCTGAACGAACGTGTTGCCGCGGGGAATGCTCTCCCCGCGAAGATTTCTCGTGAACCGACTCGACGCGGGCAGGCGCGGGCCGCTCCCCGTCGAGGCAGGGGTGTCAGTTGGTGGCGGTGGAAACGTCGAACTCGATGGCGCCGAAGCCTTCGTACTCACCGACCCAGCGGCCGGCCTGGTTCATGGGCACTGCCTGCAGGCAACTGCCGGGGAGGATGACCTGGCCGGCCTGGAACTCGACGTCGTAGGCAGCGAGGCGGTTGACCAGCCAGGCGACCGCGGCGAGGGGATTGCCGAGGATGTTGCGGGTGTTGCCGGTGATGACCTCGCGCCCGTTGAAATGCAGGGAGCCGCGCATGTCGCGGAGGGTCAGGTCGGTGATGCGGCGGGGGGTGCCGCCGAGGATGACCGCTCCGGTGGATCCGTTGTCGGCCAGCGTGTCCGGAAGGTCGATGGCCCAGTTCTGGACACGGGAGTCGATGATCTCGATGGCGGGCACCGCGTAGTCGATGGCGTTGATGACATCGGCGACCGTGACGTTGGGTCCGCGCAGACTGCTCTTCAGCACGAATGCGGGTTCGAGTTCGACGAACGGCTCGATGTAGTTTTCCCGTTCGAGGGTGGCACCTTCGTAGGCGAAGATGCTGGCCAGCAAGAATCCGTAATCGGGCTGGCCGAGGCCGAAGGCTTCCTGCATGACCTTCGCGATGTTGCCGAGCTTGTACCCGACCAGGCGGTCACCGCCTGCGATCGCGTGCTCGACGTTGATGCGCTGGACGGCGAAGGCGGAGTCCGCGTCGAGGGCGGGCCAGGTCTTGGTCGGTGCGGTGATCGGTGCACCGTTCACACGTGCGGTCCGCAGGGTGGTCGCGACGTCGTGGAGTTCGGTGGTCTGCATGGGTGTCCTTTTTCGGGTCGATGAGGTCACGTCGGGGTGACCGATGTCAGACGGCGTCGACGGTGCGGTTGCCGAGGCGGAGACCGGGGTGGTCGTCGCGAAGCCGGACGGCACCCTTGCCGTACAGCTTTTCGCGCAGGGTCGAGCCTTCGTATTCGCTCCACACGGTGCCGCGGCGCTGCAGCTCGGGGACGACCAGTTCGATGAAGTCCGCCATGTCCTGGTACTTGACCGCGTGCCCGAAGTTGTAGCCGGCGATACCGGTTTCGTCCATCCACCGGGTCAGCTCGTCGGCCACGGTGGTGGGGGAGCCGACGATGGTGGGGCCGGTGCCGCCGATACCGACGAATTCGGCGATGTCGCGCGGGGTCCACTCCTTGTCCGGATCCATCTTCGAGAACAGATCGACCATGGTCTGCCCGGCGTTGGTCTTGACGTGCTTGAGCGGCACATCGGGGTCGAACTGGGACATGTCCAATCCGGTCCAGCCGCTGTAGCGGGCCATCGCCCCGGCGTAGCTGACCAGCTTGCGGTAGCTCTCGTACTTGGCGTGGGCCTGTTCGTCGGTCGGTGCGCAGACGACGTTGAGCATCTGCAGCACGTGCACGTTGGCCGGGTCGCGGCCGGCCTCGGCGGCGAGGGTGCGCAGGCTGTCGACCTGCTTCTTCAGCGCCGGGATGGACACGGCGTTGACGAACACCGCCTCGGCGCTGGCGGCGGCGAGGGCGCGGCCCTTGGAGGAGCCGCCGGCCTGGAAGATCACCGGGGTGCGCTGCGGGGACGGCTCGCACAGCGCGAAGCCGGGAACGGAGAAGTACTTGCCCTTGTGCTCGATGTTGTGCACCCGGCTCGGGTCGATGTACATGCCGCGCTCGGCGTCGCGGACGACCGCGTCGTCCTGCCAGGATCCTTCCCACAGCTTGTAGCAGACCTCGAGGTACTCGGCGGCCATGTCGTACCGCTCGTCGTGCGGAACCTGCTGTCCGGTACCGAGATTGCGGGCGGCGCTGTCGGAGTAGGAGGTCACCAGGTTCCAGCCGACGCGGCCGTCGGTGAGGTGGTCGAGGGTACTGAACTTGCGGGCCAGCGCGTACGGGTGCTCGTACGAGGTGGACCCGGTCAACCCGAACCCGAGGTTCTTCGTGACCGCGGCCATCGCGGAGACGGCCATGAACGGATCCTGCGCGGGGATCTGTGCGGCATCGGCGAGGGCCGCGTCGGCGTTGCCCTCGTAGATGTCGTGGTAGCCGACGTTGTCGGCGAAGAAGATGCCGTCGAATCGGGCCTCTTCGAGCAGTTTGGCGTACTCGGTCCAGTAGGCGAGGTTCTTGTAGTTCGCGCCCTGGTCCTTCGGGTGCCGCCAGAGGCCGGCCGACAGGTGCGCCGGGCCCTGGTAGTCGAAAGCGAAAAGTCGCATGCGCTGAGACGCCATTGTCTAACTCCGTTCACTTTTTGAACACTTAGTTCATGTGTTGAACAACACTGTAAGAGGTGGAATGTGTGGGCGTCAATACCGCATTTGGTAACGGCTTGCTCGGCACCCCGCTGGGTGAGACCAAGAACGGGCGCTGCACGACGGTCGGTGAGGGGCGTATCGACAGCGGCCCGCCGGCACGGCATATCGCCCTTCGGCAACGGCAACGGCAACGGCAATGCACGCGGCGGCGCGGCGCGTGACGGTCCGCGGCGTCAGGCAGACGTGGTGGTCGGCAGAGCGGTGAGGAAATCGCGCGGGACGGCGGGCCACTGAGCGGGCCACCGGTTCTGGCGGTGGCGCTCGACGAGGGCGTCGATGATCGAGGTGATCGGAGGTCCGGCGTCGACGAGGTAGCGGCTCATCCGGTGCTCGGCGCACTGTGCGGCGAGGGTGGCGAGCAGGGTCTGTGCCTCTTCGAGCCGGTGGTCGGCGGCCAGGCACCCGACGAGGAGGCGTCGGGCCGTCAGTAGTGACCGGTCACGACCGCTGCCGGCGAGCCGGTCGACCGCTTCCTGCGCCCGGGTGCACGCCGAGGAGGTATTGGCAGGGGTGGGGTCGGCGAGCAGGTGCATGACGGCGGTGGACTCGTCGAACTCGGCGACGATCTCGGCGATACCGTCCGGCGGCTGTGATCGGGTGGGGGAGAGGTGGGGAGCAGGCGGGATCGGGAAGAGCGGGTCGTGCAGGTGTAGGCGGATCCGTTCGTTGTCGATGCGCGCGCGCAACCGCGGCAGGTCGAGGGTGCGGGCGATGGTGGTGCCCTCGTCCAGGCGGGCGGCGGCGCCCTCCCGGTCGCCGGTGAGCGCCTTGATCCGGGCTCCGATCACGAAGGGGCCGAGCATGAAATCGACGCCTCCGGTGGACCCGAGCGCGGCGCTTTCCTCGAGAAGCCGGTCGGCCTCGGGTAGCTCGCCGCGTTCGTAGAGCAGCTCACCGAGCACGGCGCTGGCGAGACGGGCAACGTGCGAATGCGGACCGGCCGCGTCGACGGCAATGCGTAGCCCTTCCCGGAAGTGGGCTTCGGTGGTCGCGAGATCGAGTTGCTCGTTGGCGGCGATCCCGGTAATGCAGTGACCCCACACGACGCTGTAGGGGCCGCCGGCGCGGTCGTGGTAGGGCCCAGCGCCGTGCTCGATGCTGCGGGCGGCGTCGAAGTCGAAGCGGTACACCGCGGCGAACGCGGCGATGCCGGCGGCCGCCGACACCACCCAGGGCCGCAGATTCTCCGGCCGGGCCAGGCAGTCCGCGACCAGCTCGGCGATGCCGCTGACGTGATCGGTGAACAGCAGCGATTCCGCGTTCACCACTCCGACTTCGGCGCGCACATCGTCGACCGCCGATTCCGGTATCCGGCCGAGCGTCAGCAGGGAATCGATGCGGTCGAGGGCGGCACGGGCGGGTCCCGGACGCAGGAGTTCGTTGTTCGACCACGCCAGGATCAGCTGCAATCGCATACTCGTCGACACCAGCCGGGGCGGCAGTTTGTCGATCAGCCCGAGCACCGTGGACATCCGGGCGTGCTCGATCAGATCCATGCCATTGTCCTCGACCAGGGTGACCGCTCTGGCCGGATCGCCGGCAGCGAGCGCATGGTCGACGGCTTCGTTGAGAAAGTGGCGTTCCGCGAACCATGCACTGGCGGCACCGTGCAGTTCGGTGATCTTCTCCGGCTGGTCGCGCTCGAGACGGTGTTGCAGGAACTCGGCGAACAGGTGGTGATAGCGGAACCAGCGGCCGTCCTCGTCGGTCCGGCGCAGAAACAGATCCTGCTCTTCGGTCTTCTCGAGCATCGCCTGCCCGTGTGGATCCCCGGTCAGGGCGGCAGCCAGTGAGCCGCACAGTCGCTCGCAGATCGAGGTCGCCAACAGGAAGTCGAGCATCGAGGGATCGAGATGGTCCAGGACGTTCTCGGCGAGGAACTCCCCGATCGCCTGGGTGCGGCCGGTGAGTCGCTCGATGAGGGTGGTCGAATCCTCGCGGCCGCGCAGGGACAACGACGCGAGCTGCAGCCCCGCCACCCAACCATCGGTGGTTTCGGTCAACGCGGCGACGTCGCGGCCGGTCAGAGTCAGGCCGCCGACGTCGACGAGAAAGGACTGCGACTCGGTTGTGTCGAAACGCAAAGTGTTGGAGTCGATCTCGACGAGTTCGTCGTGCATCCGCATCCGGCTCAGCGGCAGGCCGGTGCGGGATCGGCTGGTGACCAGGATCTGCAGGTGGTGACAGCCCTCGATGAGCAGAGTGCGCAGCACACCGAGCGTGTCCGTCGAGGTGGCCCTGTGCCAGTCGTCGAGGACGATCACGATGCGCTGACCGCTCTCGTGGATCCGGTCGATCAGCGCACTCAGCACGAACCGCTGCGCGTCGCCGCTGTGTTCCTCCAACTGCTGGCGCAGGTTCCCGGTCACGTCCGGTCGCACCCGTTCGATCGCTTCGACCAGATGGGCCAGGAACCACACCACGTTGTTGTCGTCCCGGTCGACGGTGAGCCAGGCGACCGCGCTGCCCTCGTCCGCGAGTGCCTGACGCCACTGGGCGGCGAGGATGCTCTTGCCGTACCCGGTGGGAGCGTGAATCACGATCAAACGCCGCTGCCCGCCCTGGCGGAGCAGGTCGAGCAGACGCTCACGCGGGACCAACGCCCGCGCCGATTCCGGGGGACGGAACTTCGTCGCCGGTGACGGCGGCGGTGTCAGCGACCCGGTGGGCGTCACCGGCGCGGTCCCGTAGAAGATCACGCCGGGGGTGTGGGACCCGCTGGTGGTGGGCGGCGGGTGGGAGGCGGCGGCGCCGGGCAACGGCAGTGGATCGACCGGCACACCGGTGAGCTCCTGCACCTCTCGCAGTTCCTCACCGAATGCCGCGGCAGTGGCGGGACGGTCGGGCGCGGCGGTGGCCATGGCATGTTCGATCGCCGCGCACACCTGGTCGGGAATCGTCCCCCCGCGCAGATCCGGGATCGGATGCGAGCTGACCCGCAGAAACTGGGCGACGAGGCGTTCACCCGAGCGCCGCTCGAACGCCGCGTGGCCGGTCAACGCGCAGAACAACGTTGCGCCGACGCTGTAGATGTCCGCGGCGGGCTCGGGCGTGTCGCCGCGGAGCACCTCCGGCGCGGTGAACGCCGGCGATCCGGTCACCGTGCCGACGGTGGTCTCGAAGCCGCCCGGGATCCGCGCGATCCCGAAGTCGGTCAGCTGCGGTTCCCCGTAATCGGTGAGCAGGACGTTCGCCGGCTTGACGTCGCGGTGCACGATGCCGGTCCGATGTGCCACCTCGAGCGCCCCGCACAACTTCACCCCCAGATGCAGCACCGACTGCCAGTCGAGCGGACCCTCGCTGCGAATCAGCGACTCGAGCGAACCGCGAGAATGCAGCTGCATCACCAGGTAGGGGTGCCCGCTGCCGGTGGTCCCCACCTGCAAGATGGTGACGATATTCGGATGACCGGAGAGCCTGCCCATCGCCCGCTGCTCCCGCAGAAAGCGCTCCAGATTATCGGGATCGAGATCCGAGGTGAGCACCTTGACCGCCACCGTGCGATCGAGTGACGGCTGGACGCAGCGGTAGACGATGCCGAACCCACCACGACCGATTTCCTGTGCGTCGTCGAACCCGTCCGCGTGCAGCTCACCGGGAAATCCCGGCGCCGGCCCGCGCTGGGTGCGAAAAGGGTCGACCTCGGACATGACGGCGACCTATCTCACCCGCACGCCTGCGAGCCCACACCACACGGCCCGAATGAGGCGAGCGGGCACAGACCCAGGCGTAGTGCTGTTCGTTTCGCCGCCATATTTCTTCTCCAGACACCTCAGGATAGGCGTTCGGTTCATCCCGCGAACCGAATCGCCCCGGCTCACCATCCCCCGGCTGTGCTGGTCAGGGTGGAACTCGACGCGGGCGCGGTGCCCCGTGAAAACCTCGATGGCGAGGCGGCTGCCGGTAGGTGCGCCCACGGCGGGCCACTACGGGAGGCCACCTTGCCGGGCTCCGTCCATGTTGGGTCGCGCGCCGGCCTCACACCCTCGATGTATCCACTTTGTGGTCGGTGTGTTCAATTTGTGGATACTCGTGTAGAAACAAAGCCCATGCGCGCAATCCAGGTTTCTCGCCTTGGTGATCCGAATGTCCTCGAAGTCGCCGTGATTCCCGATCCCCAGCCCGGCCCGGCCGATCTTCTCGTCCGGACCGAAGCGATCGGCGTCAACTTCATCGACACCTACTTCCGGACCGGGGTGTACGCACACCCGCTGCCGTACGTTCCCGGCGACGAGGGCTCCGGCGTGGTCGAGACCGTCGGCGCTGACGTGCGCGACTTCGCTCCCGGCGACCGCGTCGCCTGGTGCGGGGCATCCGGCAACTACGCCGAGAAGGTGGTCGTGCCCGCCGCGGTTGCGATCGCGGTGCCGGAGGGTGTGCCCGCGCCGCAGGCGGCGTCGGCACTGGCGCAGGGCCTGACCGCCCATTACCTGGCGAACTCCACGTACCCGGTGCAGTCCGGCGACACCGTGCTGGTCCACGCCGGTGCCGGCGGAGTGGGGCTGCTGCTGACCCAACTCGCGACGAGGCTCGGGGCCCGGGTGATCACCACCGTCTCGTCGGATCCGAAGGAGAAGTTGTCGCGGGAGGCCGGCGCGGCCGAGGTGCTGCGCTACGACGACGACATCGCCGCCCGCGTCCGCGAACTCACCGACGGCGAGGGCGTCGCCGTGGCCTACGACGGTGTGGGTGCATCCACGTTCGAGGCGAGCCTCGCCTCCGTCCGGATCCGTGGCACCCTCGCCCTCTTCGGCGCCGCGAGCGGACTGGTGCCGCCGTTCGACCCGCAGCGGCTCAATCCCGCAGGGTCCCTGTTCCTCACCCGTCCCACCCTCGCGCACTACGTCCGCACCAGGGAGGAACTGACCTGGCGGGCAGGGGAAGTGTTCGGGGCCATCGCGGACGGTTCACTGCACGTCCGTGTCGGCGCGCAATACCCGCTCGAATGTGCCGCCGACGCGCACCGGGCCTGGAGGGCCGGAGGACGACCGGTGCCGTCGTGCTCGTGCCCTGACAACTAGAGGCGATACGCCTTCTTTGCTGCGGTCGGCCCATCCGACTGGACGCACAACGATCGACGAGTTGCGAATGATCGCGCGGTTTCGCGCCCCCGGCATACAAGCCCCCGGAGCCCGGCCAGTGGAAATGGGCCTCGACATCAGCCCGGAGAGAACATGATGGACCAACCACCTCCCAGCCGGACAGAAGCCTTCCGCGTCGACGACGCTCATCGCGGCGTCGGCATCGATCGGTATCTTCTTCGGAGCGTTCCTCGGAGGACGGCTCACCGACCGCTTCGGCCGCCAGGCCCTCTACACATTCGATCTGATCGGCGTCATCGTCTTCTCGGTCGCACAGTTCTGGGTGCACGACTTCTCGTGGCTGTTTGTGCTCCGGATTCTGATCGGAGTATCGATCGGGGCGGACTATCCCATCGCCACATCACTTTTGACCGAGTTCACCCGAAGAAGTACCGAGGCCCCTTCATCGGTGCCCTCACCGTGATGTGGTTCGTCGGTGCCGCCGCCGCCTACGTAGTCGGTGACGTCCTCACCCGAGTCAGCGATCAGGGATGGCGATGGATGCTGGCCAGCGCCGCGGTGCCCGCTGCCCTGACCGTGCTCGCCCGCATCGGAACGCCGGAGTCGCCCCGTGGCTCGCCAGTCAGGGGCGCATCGACGAAGCCACTGCAGTCATCACGAAGATCTTCGGCCCGCACGCCGTCGTCGAGAACGAGTCCGGGCTCCGCGCCGGGGGAGTCGGCGCGCTCTGGAAGTCGGGATACCTCGGCCGAATCCTCTTCGTCACCACGTTCTGGACCGCAGCAATCGTGCCGCTGTTCGCGGTCTACCCCTTCGGCCCGAACATCCTCGCAGGCCTCGGTCTCGACGGGCGAATGGTGAACATCGGGTCAGCCTTCATCACGATCCTGCTCCTGGTCGGCTGCGTCATCGCGATGGCGGCCATCAACAAGTTGGGTCGCCGCACCCTGTTGATTCAAAGCTTCGCGTGGTCGGGACTGACTCTGCTCCTTCTGGGTTGTTCCCGGACAGTCCCGTTGCTGTCATCCTGTGCCTGTTCGCAACCTATGCGATCTTCACCGGGGGCGCTCAAGTCCTACAACTCGTATACCCCAACGAACTCTTTCCGACCGAAATCAGAGGCAGCGCGGAGGGATTGGCCTCATCACTCAGCCGAATCGGCGGTGCCGTCGGTACCTACCTGGTCCCGATCGCCCTGGACCGCTGGGGCATCGGACCGACCATGCTCGGCGCTGCCGCGGTCACCTTGGCGGGCCTCGCTGTCAGCGTCGCCTGGGCGCCCGAAACACGCGGCAAGGCGCTCGCCGACACAGCGCGAATCTGAGCCCAGTCCCTGTGCCGCCGGCACGGTGCACAGGCACCGGCTGCTCGATCTGGTCGGCTGAAATGCTCGAGCGTCGAGTTCGCCAGGAGACATACGTGCGTACAATTCACGTGGCGAGGTTAATACCCGCGTCCGACCCGATGGGCGTGCATCGTCTGGCTCAAAACCGGGAGTGATTCGTGTCGAACCTGACAATCGGCGACTTGGTAGCCATGAGGCAACTTGCGTGCAGCGTGGTCGCCGGCGCGGCCGGTGCAGGACGGACCGTGGTGTGGGCGCACGTGTGCGAGTTGCCCGATCCGTGGAACTGGCTCAGTGCCGACGACCTACTGTTGACCACCGGGATGAGTCTGCCGGCAGCGGCTGACGGACAGACGCAGTTCATTCGCCGTCTCAGCGAGGCAGGTTTGGCCGGTATCGCGATCGGCGACGACCTGCAAGCGCCCCCGCTCACGCCAGACATGCTCTCCGAAGCCGACGACCTGAGCTTCCCCGTTCTCTCGGTCGGTCATGCCACACCCTTTGCGGCGATCGGCCGCACCGTCGCCATCGCAGCCCAGAGCGTCCAGGTCAGTCGAATTGCCCGCCTGAGCCGGCTCTATGACGCCACGCAAGCGGCACCAGAGGACGAGACATCGCTGCTCGATCGACTGTCGGCGGAACTCGGACACCAGCTCCATGTCGTTGATGTCGAGCTCGGGAGCGAGGTGCTCCGTGATGCACACCCACTGGACGAGGAACTCATCGGTCAGCTTCGCAGCCGCGTCGGCGGCCGGCTCGACCGTCTTCCGCCGAGAATGGCGATCGAAACCGGTGCCGGAACCACGGCGACAGCATTCCCCCTCGCCACCCACCGCAAGTGCATGCTCGTCGCGGCAGGGACCACCGACCTCGAAGTCGATGCCTTCGTGCTGCTACACGCCCAGAGCCTGGTCGGCGTCGAAGTCGAGCGCGTAACCCGCGAACGCGAACGCACCGATACCGTGCGGGCGGAGCTTCTCGAGCACATGATCACCGGATCGATCAGCGCGGATGCCGCCACCCCTCGGCTCGGGCAACTGGGATTGGCCGACACGGACTGGTGCGTCATCGGATTCGACGCCCCTCACCTCCAGACCGCTCGCACGCTCATCGGAGACCGCGGATTCCCCTACCTCTCGTGTTCCGCGGGGGCGGAGGGCTACCTGATGGTCCCGAGCGCCGACGCCGACCTGGCGGCGGATCTCCTCGACCACCACATCGATTCGATGGGCATGTCGGCACGGAACGCGACGACTCAACGGGTGCCGGACAGCGTTCGTCAGGCCCGGTGGGCCCTCCAGGCCGCGCGTGCGGCCGGCGGCGGCCTTGCCGAGTATTCGACCGCGGCGCCCCTGTTTCTTCCCCGCACATTGACCGAAGCGCATTTCGCGACGCGGGCAGTGCTGGGGAAGGTCATCGATTACGACGCGGCCAATCACAGTGATCTCATCGAGACTCTCGATGTATTCCTGTCCATGGACCGAAACTGGTCGGCAACTGCAGAAAAGCTTGTCATCCACCGGCAGACACTCGGATACCGACTTCGCAAGATCGAGGGTCTGACCGGCCGAAGCATGAAGAGTTCCGCCGACATCGCCGACTTCTGGATGGCACTGATCACCCGCCGGATCAGTACCGGCCAGAACTGACCCGCGTAGCCCCATTACAGGGCCTTACCGCCCGCCCGCCCGCGAGACGAGAGGAGAGGAGAGGAGAGGAGACAATGTCGAGACTCACCGTCGGTGACCTCATCGCGATGGACCAGCTCGGGTGCGCTGCCGTTGCCGGCATAGGGGGCCTCGATCGACGGATTGTGTGGGCGCACACCTCGGAACTCGACCCCTGGGACTGGCTGGGAGCGGACGAGCTGCTGATGACTGCCGGTTTGTGTGTGCCGTCGGACGAACGGACACAGTGCACGTTCGTCGAACGCCTCCACGAAAAAGGACTGGCGGGCGTCATCATCGGAGACGATGTGACAGCGCCACCCCTGACGGCCGCGATGCTGGCCGATGCCGACAGACTGAACTTCCCCATCCTTCGGTGCAGCCACACCACCCCGTTCGCGGCCATCGGACGGACCGTGGCTCTTGCGAGTCAGAGCGTTCAAGTCAGCAGGGTCGCACGACTGAGCCGACTCTACGAACACGCACGCTCAACCTCACTGGCGGAGACGAGTCTCCTGGTCAGGCTTTCTCGAGAACTTCAATACACCTTGCACGTCGTCGACGTCGAGCACGGTACCGACGTTCTTCCCACGGACAATCCACTGTCCGACACAACCATCCGGTCATTGACGTCGCGCGTCGCCGGGACACTCGACCGCCTCCCCGCCCACCTCACGCTCGGAGAAGGTGCGGACTACGTGATGACCGCCCATGCACTCCCCACTCACCGCAAGTGCATGCTGGTCATGGAGGGAAGCCCGGCCACGGATGTCGATGCCTTTGCACTGCTGCACGTGCGGAGCCTGATCGGCGTCGAAGTCGAAAAAGTCACCAGGGACCGGGAGTACGCCGACGAAGTCGGTGCAGCCCTGCTGCAGAGAATCCTCGCCGGCTCCGACGCAACCGACGCCGTCACACCACTCCTCGAAGACTTCGACCTGGGCCGACCCGAATGGACCGTGTTGAGCTTCGGTACCGACTTCCTTCCCGCTGCCAGGACGATAGCGGGAGACCGCGGTGTTCCCAACATGACCGCCATACTCGACGAACACGCATACATGCTGCTCCCCAGCGGGCGAAGTTCCGAGACCATCGACCTGCTCAGCGGAAAGACCCGGGCGATGGGAGTGTCGCCCTCGGCTACCACGATCGGACAAATCTCGGACAGCGCTCGCCAGGCGAGCTGGGCCTTGGACACCGCCAGATCAACCGGTGTACCCGTCGCCCGATACTCCACCGATGCGCCACTGTTCGTGCCGCGCACCCGAACCGACGCCCGGCATGCCACCGACGCAATCCTCGGCGATCTCCTCCTCTACGACCAGGGCCACGAGTCGCACCTCGTCGAGACCCTCGAAACCTTCCTCACACACAACCGAAGCTGGACCGCGACTGCCGATCGGCTCGGAATCCACCGGCAGTCCCTGGCTTTTCGGCTCCGGAAGATCGAGTCCGTGACAGGACGAAACCTGAAGGCATCATCGGACATCGCGATGCTGTGGCTTGCGCTTCGCGCACGCGCCCACGCGAGCGCACTCACCGACTGAACGGGAACCCACTCTCGCGTACGGAAGAACCTCCGGCAGGGTGCGGGCCGTCGAGACCCACCCCACCGGAGGTTCTTTCCACATCAGCCGACCTCCTGGCCGCGGACTTCTAAATGGCAGTCGCGGCCTCGAGCCCGTCGAGGACGGCCTCTTCGACGGTGCGCGGAGCGAGGCAGTCACCGACTCCGGTGAACGGGATACCGGTGGATTCGACCTCGGCGAGCAGGGCGTCGTTCTGCTGGTGACCGAGGGCGAGGACGAGTCCGTCGATGCCGTCGAGGATGATCGGTTCGCCGGTCAGGGTGTTGACCAGGTAGACGGTGTCGTCGTCGGCCCCGAACAGGCGCGTGTGCGGGATGACACGTACCTTCGCCTCGGTGGCGGCACGCAGCATCGCGATTCGGGTGTACTGCTGCAGGTTCTCACCGGCCGCGTAGCCGTTGACGCACAGGGTCACCTTGCGCCCCTCGCGGGCGAGCATTTCCGCGACTCCGAGCCCGGTCCAGTCCCCTCGCCAGTCCGCCACGACGATCTCACCCTTGGGGGTGTTGCCGCCGGCCGAGCCGATCACATCCCACGCCTCGAGCACCGGCATGTCCCCGTCCAGCTCGAGCGGCGGCCGATACGGGGTGGCGCCGGTCGCGATGATGACATGGTCGGGACGTTCCGCGGTGATCATCGCCGCATCGACCTCGGCGCGGGTTTTGACAATGACCCCGTAGCGGTCGAGTTCGGACTGCAGATTGGTTGCGGCGCCGCCGAACTCGGACCGGCCGGGAAGCCGCTCGGCCAGCAATACCTGCCCGCCGACCCGGCCGCTTGCCTCGTACAGGGTGACCCGGTGACCGCGCTGGGCGGCGACCACGGCCGCCTTCATCCCGGCGGGCCCGCCGCCGACGACCATGACGTCCTTCGGCTTCGGGGTGATCACCAGGGTGCCGAATTCGCGTTCGCGTCCGGTCTCCGGTCGCTGGATACAGGAGATCGGGTAGCCGGCCTGGAAGTGACCGATGCACGCCTGGTTGCAGCCGATGCAGGCCCGGATGTCGTCCGGCCGCTCGGCCTGCGCCTTGGCCGGCATGTCCGGGTCGCAGATCAGGGCGCGGGTCATCGCGCAGGCGTCGGCCTGTCCCTTGTCGATGACGATTTCGGCTTCCTGCGGTTGGTTGATCCGCCCGGCGACGAGCACCGGAATCGACACCGCGGCCTTGATGTTCGCCGCGGCGGGTGCGGTGTAGGCAGCCTCCTCGCTCATCGGCGGAACGATGTGCAACGACCCGGACCGGCTGGCGGACGTGCCCTCGGTGATGTTCAGGTAGTCCAGCGACCCGACTGCGTCGAGCCGGCGGCACACCTCCACGATGTCGGTGGGCTCCTGCTCCTCCTCCGGGGAGGAGTGCTCGATGCCGGACACGCGGACGCCGACCGCGAACCCCGGTCCGACGGCCTCGCGGACGGCCGAGATGATCTCGCGCAGGAACCGCATCCGATTGTCGAGGTCGCCGCCGTACTTGTCGGTGCGCAGGTTCAGTTCGGGGTTGAGGAACTGGGCGGGCAGGTAGCCGTGGCTGGCCACGATCTCGACGCCGTCGAGTCCGGCCTGCTGGAGACGGCGCGCCCCTGCCGCGTATCCGGCCACGACCTCGGCGATCATCGCCTGGGACATCGGCCGGGGCATGACCCGGAATCGTTCGTTCGGGACGGCCGACGGGGCATACGCGACCGGAAGCGCACCGTCCTGGGATTCCATGATTTCCCGGCCCGGATGGAACACCTGACCGAACACGGCGCATCCGTGCTCGTGAGCGGCGTCGGCGACGCGCCGGTATCCCTCGATGCAGCTGTCGTCGGTGGCCATGAGCACGTGGTAGGTGTACCGCGCGGTCTCGTGGATACCGGCGACCTGCATGATGATCAGCCCGGCGCCGCCGGCTGCCCGGGCGCGGTGGTATTCGACGAGCTGGTCGGTGACCGCGCCGTCGTGCACCATCACGGTGTCGTGACCGGAGGAGAAGATCCGGTTCTTCAGGGTGACGTCACCGACCTGCAAGGGGGAGAACAGGTTCGGAAAGAGGGTGTCAGACATGGAATCCCAGTTCTGTACTGGTGGTGGAAAGGTCGGGGTGTCTGCCAGCAGCTAGCTGGCGTCGGTGTCGGTGAGGATTCGCTGGGCACCGGCGACGGCGACGGCGTCCGCTTCGAAGAGCATGCCCTCGACGAGGAACGAGTTCTGTACCGCGGTCACCGCCGGCCAGGGGCTGGTGAAGAATTCGGCGCGGACCTTCTTGAACGTCTCGAAGTCGTCGCGGTTGCCCAGGTAGGCGGTCAGCTTGACCACCGACGACATCGAGGCGCCGTGCTGGTGCAGGATCTTTTCGATGTTGCGGAACACCTGACGTGCCTGGGCCTCGAAGCCGCCCTCGACGAGGTTTCCGGCGTCGTCGTAGCCGGCCTGACCGGACGTGAACACCAGGTCTCCGGCCTTGGCGCCCTGGCTGTACTGGGCGGACTGTGCCCAGGTGAAGGGGGCGGGGCGCGTTTCGACGATGTTCTCGGTGGTCGTCATGGTGATCCTTTCGGTAGACGTCCCGGGAGTCCGGGACCGCATTGGCGTCGCACTCGCCGGCTGACGAGGTGAAACGCTATGGCATGGATCACCGAGAAGTAACCGTACTGTTGGATAAACTCACACTGATGCTCTATCCATCCGTACACATCTCTGGCCTCATTGCCCCGGAAATGCGGGATGCGCGGGAAGTGCTGAGCCGGCAGGGCGGGTTCCTTGACTTCAAGTACTTCAAGTTTTTACGTTGGATGGAGTGAATGCACGAACCTTCCCCCCGCATACCTACTCGATCAACGAAGCGGCCGCATTGACCGGTCTTCCGGCGAGCACGCTTCGTTACTACGAGTCGATCGGTGTGATCGCGCCGGTGAGCCGCGGGGAGAGCAGCAAGCATCGGGTGTACACCGAGGATGACCTGGACCAGCTCATCTGGGTTGCGTGCTTGGCCGCCACCGGCATGTCGGTGAGCGACATGCGGCAGTACGTGGCGAATGGGCAATTAGGTTCCTCGGCTGCATCGGAGCAGATCGAACTGCTCACGGTGCAGCAGGAGCGGCTGGCAGTCGAGGCTGACCAGATCGCGCTGCGCAGACGATTTGTCCAGCTGAAAATCGACTACTGGCAGGCGGTCGAGGTGGGCGACAGCGCTCGAGCCGAGTTGCTCTCGACCGAGGCGCGCACCCTGGCCGACGAACTCAAGCGCGTGAAGAAGCGGTAACTCACCGCGCCCGCCCGCGGACCGATGAGGTCCGCAGGTGAGGCGCGCCCACATCAGGGCAATGCACGAAGCAATACCCGAACCAGACCAGACCTCTTATATTCGAGAGCCAGGAGAGCAGTAATGCGTGGAGTTGTGATGTACACCGCCGGTGACGTTCGGGTCGAGGAGCGAGACGATCCGACGATCATCGAACCGACGGATGCGGTGATCCGGTTGACCGCGACCTGCATCTGTGGGTCGGACCTGTGGCCTTTCCGCGGCGTGGAGCCCGCCGATCACTCGGTGATGGGGCATGAGTATGTCGGTGTCGTCGAGGAGATCGGCAACCAGGTGACGACGATGAAACCCGGTGACTTCGTCGTCGGGTCCTTCGTCGTCTCCGACAACACCTGCGAGATCTGCCGGGCCGGTTTTCAGTCCAAGTGCGTGCACGCCGAGTTCGTCGCCCAGATCGGAACCCAGGCCGAAAAGGCTCGCATCCCTTTCGCTGACGGCACACTCGTGGTGACCCCCGGACAACCGGACGAGGACTTGATCCCGTCGCTGCTGGCGGCCTCGGACGTTCTCGGGACGGGCTGGTTCGCCGCCGACGCGGCGCAGGCCGGGCCCGGCAAAACTGTCGCAGTCGTCGGCGACGGCGCCGTCGGCCTGATGGCCATCCTCGCGTCCAAGCAGCTCGGCGCGGAGCGGATCATTGCGATGTCCCGTCACCCCGACCGGCAGAAACTCGCCCTGTACTACGGCGCTACCGACATCGTCGAGGAACGGGGGGACGAGGGCGTTGCGAAGATCAAGGAGCTCACCGGTGGTCTCGGTGCGCACTCCGTCGTCGAGGCGGTCGGCACCCAGGAGTCGTTCATGCAGGCCGTCGGCGCCACCCGCGGCGGCGGACATCTCGGGTATGTCGGCGTCAACTACGACGTCAAGATTCCGGGCATCGAGCTGTTCTTCGCCGGCATCCATACACTCGGCGGACCCGCACCGGTGCGTCGCTTCCTTCCCGATCTGATTCAGCTGATCTGGGACCGGAAGATCGAGCCGGGCAAGGTTTTCGACCTGATCCTTCCGTTGGAGGAGGCGGCCGAGGGCTACAAGGCGATGGATGAGCGCCGCGCCATCAAGGTCATGCTGACGCTCTGAACGAACAACGGAAGCGGGCCCACCCCTCCCGGAACCCCAGCACCCGGACGTCGAGTCGTCAGCCTGCGGCTGCCGGTACGCCGCTGTGGGGACGTGTCGTAGGTCCTGTTCAAGTCCGTGGCCGTGGGATCGGTTCACAGGATCAGGGTCGGAGGGGCGCGGCCCGCAGGCGGGGTAGCCGCTGCGGTTGTCGGTGCGGTGGCGACAGCTTTGCAGCACTCCGGTGTGGAAATGCTTGTGCACAAAGGCTTCCCGACACTCGAGTGTACTGCGGTTGCGGTAGTGATCGACCAAGCCGAACCGGATCAGGACGCTATCGCCGGGGCTTATCTCGGTGTCCCGGTGGTGCAGGTTCAACCCGGATCCCATTCGCCGCGTCCCGGGCTGAACATGTTGCGCCCCATCATGTGAGCAGCGGTCTTCGAGTGCACGATCTCTGCTTGTCGGCCCCCCGCCCGGGTGCGTCTGAGACACTGACTGCGGAGTGATGGTGACGGGACTACGAGGGGGACCGCGACAGTATGGTGAGGATCGAGAGACACTTGCAGTCGAGGCAGCGCGGAGACGCGACGTTCACATGGCGTAGTCGATTCGCGGCTCTCGCCGTCGGCCTCGCCACCGTCGCGGTGGGGGCCGCCACACCCCTCGCCACCGCGCAACCGGCTCCGACCGGCGACCTTCGCTGGGAGTCCTGCCCGGCCGAATACGAGCTCGATCCGGCGTCCGATCAGTGCGCCTCGGTCACCGTTCCCCGCAACTATGCAGACCCCGCAGCCGGCACGATCGACGTGCTCGTTACGCGGCACCGCGCCGAGGATCCGGGCTCGCGCCGAGGCGTGCTGTTCACCAATCCCGGTGGGCCCGGCGGAGACGCGATCGGCTCGAACAGCATGTTCGCCGACATCCTGCCCGACGCGGTCAGCGCACAATGGGACCTGATCGGTGTCCAACCGCGCGGGCTCCCGGGCGCCGGCGCCGTCGAGTGCACATTGAATCCTGAGCAGACGACGGCGCTGGGCCTCGGCTTCGGCGGTGCCGCAACGCGGAGCGCCTGCGAGTCCGCGGCACCGGGCACCACGGCGCACCTGACGACGGAGAACACCGCGAGAGACTGGGAGCAGGTCCGGCTCGCACTCGGCGAGGACGTCATCGACATCTACGGCCTGTCCTACGGCACGATCCTCGGATCCACGTACGCGACGCTGTTCCCACAGCACACCGGCCGTATGGTCCTCGATTCCGCGGTAGACCAACATTGGCTGTGGAACGACGTGTTGTGGCAGCAGAACGACGGCTACAAGAGACGCTTCTACGACCTCATGGACTGGCTCGCCGCCAACGACGACACGTACGGGCTCGGTGACACGCCGCTGAAGGTCTACCAGCGGTGGTCGGACCGGATCGTTCAGGAGGCCGGCGGCAACCCGACGCTCGCGCCGCCACCCGCCCAGGTCGGGGACGTACCGCCCGGACTGGAAGCCCTCGCGGACGCCTATCGCCGCGGGGTCGATCTCACCGGACCGGCACGCGTCCAGTTCGAGGCCTTCGTCCGCAGCCTCGGCGATCCGTCGCACACCCAGATGTCGTCGAGCATCTACGTGCTGACGCGGCAGATGCTTCCCGCCCGGAACAACTGGCCGCTCCTGGCCCGGATGATCCGCGACGGAGTCGACGCGATTCCCGAAGGCGCCGGGCTGAACGACCTGTCGGAGCAGGAGTTGGAACGAATTGCCCAGTCCCAGATGATGCAGTCACTCGTCCTCTGCAACGAGAACAGTGTCGCTGACCGCCCGGACCGCATCCCCGGGTGGCTCTTCTCCACCTTCGTCACCGGCGATCTCTTCGAGCTCATCGGGTACGGCTACAGCGCCGGGACCTTCTGTGCCGGTGCGCCGCCCGTTGCCGCGCTGCCCACGTTGAGCAACACGGGGCTGGCGACGGCGCCGCTCGTCCTGCAGGGGATGCGCGACCCGCAGACTCCCTATCAGGGCGGCGTGAAGCTCGCCCACGACATGGGTGCGAACCTGGTCACCGTCGAGGGCGGAGATCACGGCGCCGGAATCCAGGGTGGCAACGCCGTCGTCGACCAGGCGGTCACCGAGTACCTCGAGAGCGGGCACACCACCGTCACGCACGCCCCCGAGGCGCCGATCACCGCACCGCTCTAAAGGCGCGGCACCTCTCCGTCGAGTGAGGGCGCGTTTCACCCCGGACGGGCGAGGCGCGGCGCGCCTGATCAGGCCTACGTTCGAGATTCGGCCGGTCATGCACTCGGCCGTGACTCCGGCGGCTGCACAGACGCGCAACGCCCGGGCCCGCTCTCACGAAGGGATTGGCCATGATCGCAATCGGTGTGGTTCTCATCGTCATCGGCTTGATCGTCAAGATCTCGTCCCTGTGGATCGCAGGCCTCATCGTCGGCGTCATCGGCCTCGTCCTCCTGCTCTTCGGACTTCGTGGTCGCAAGGTCGGCGGGCGGCAGTACTGGTACTGACCGCGCGTTGGGCTGACGCCCCTGTGAGTACTTGTTAACCGCGGGCGGTTAACAAGTACTCACTGGGCGGCTAGTGAGCGCCTAGGTAGGACTAGGCGAATGCCCGGGTTCTAGCCAGGGACCCTCGACCACACTGAGCGGAAGGGAGGCGGGAGCGCCGGCCCGTCATCCACAGCGACACCCTGGCGAAAGGACACTCGTGCCGTTCGACACAACTGCACCATCCGCACGAGATTTCAGGGACTGGCCGCGTCGTGCCGCGTGCCGCGGCGCCGAGACGTCGATGTTCTTCTCACCCGAGGGAGAACGCGGTCATGCTCGCGACCGTCGCGAGGCGCAGGCCCGGCGGATCTGCCAGGCCTGCCCCGTCCTCGAACCGTGCCGACGTCACGCCCTGACTTCGGGTGAGCCCTACGGTGTCTGGGGCGGTCTGACCGAATCCGACCGCAGGAAGAACGCCCACCGGAGCCGGTTCGGTGAGCGCCGATCGCTCACCTGACCGTGTTCGGCACTCCGGCGGGCAGCAGATCGCGACTGGCCGGACATCGCCTGGCGGGCGGTCTCGACCACGCCGATTATATTTGAGCTGTGGTTATGTCCAAGCGCGCCGAGACGTCTCTGCTGACCGACCAGGTCTACGAGATGATCCACGAGTCGATCATGAACGGCGATCTGCCTGCCGGTTCACGCTTGCGTATCCGCGACATCGCTGCACAGGTCGGAACCAGTGTCATGCCGGTGCGCGAGGCCATCCGGCGGCTCGAGGAAGCCGGACTGGCCGAACGGTCACCGCACAAGGGGGCGGTGGTCAAGGGCCTGACCCTCGCCGAGCTGGTGCATGTCTACGACGTGCGCCGGTTGCTCGAGGTGGAGGCCGCCCGGCTCGGTGCCGCGCGGATCAGCCCCGGCGACAGCGCACGCATGCGGGACGAGTTCGAGCTGATGCGGGCCGCCATCGACGAGCGCCGGGTCGTGGCCTACCTCGATCACGACGAGGCGCTGCTGAGCATTCTGTACGAGGCCTCCGAGAACCCCGTGCTGGTCAACACCATTCGCACGCTGTGGCAGCAGTGCCGGGCCTACAAGATCGTCGGCGCCGAGGGCACCATCGATACCACCGACGACGATTCGTTGTGGATCTTCCAGCAGCGTCTCGTCGAGGCCGCCCGTGACCACGACGCCGCTGCCGCCGCCGCAGTCAACAACGAATCGCTCATCAACGCCACCGAGCGGATCAAAGTGCAGCTCGCCGCTCAGGACGCCGGCTAGAGGCCCCTCCCCTACTGGTCGCGGGGCCGCATGCTGGCGTGGCTGGCAGACTCCCGGCAGGACTGATTCTTCGCCCGACATGCCGGTGCTACACGGCGTGCGCAGCGGACTTCTGGGTGTCGAGGGACGAGCATTCGCTGAGCGAGAGGCCGCGGGTTTCCGGTGCCCACAGGTAGGAGATGACGGCGCCGAACAGGGTGATGACTGCGGCGATCAGCATGGTGATACCGATGCCGAGGCCGGTCAGTGAAAGGGGCACGAGGTAGGTGCCGATGGCGGCGCCGATTCAGCTGAGCGAGGCCGCCAGACCCAGAAGCGCTGGTCGCGGCGCGACGAATCCACCGTCGCGGCGCGACTAGCACGCACCGTGATGGGTACTCCTTCCGTACCGATCCACCTCGCCGGAGGAGGGACCATGACAACCGACAACCAGGGCGACCGAACCGACGTCGACAAGGCGTTACTCGGCCACGCCACCTACCGCAGCCTGGGCGAACAGCGACTCTCTCCTGCGGAGGAGCGATTCGAGAAGGGTCGCCGCACGATCGGTCTGTTTCTCGCGCCGCTGATCACGATCGGATTCCTCGCCCTGCCCCTCGACATACCGCCGAACCAGCAGACGCTGGCCGGCGTCCTGCTCGGCGTCATCGTGCTGTGGGTCACCGAGGCGGTGCCGATCCCGATCGCCGGACTTCTCGGCGTGGCCGTCGTGGTGTTTCTGGGGGTGGCTCCGGCCGACGAAGTCCTCGCGGCGTTCGGGTCGTCGACGACCTTCACGTTCATCGGCGCGTTCATCCTCGCTCAGGCGATGCTGAAGCACGGCGTGGCGCGACGGTTCGCGTTCCGGATCCTCACCATGCCGCGTGTCGGCCAGTCCACCACCGGAGTGATCGTCGCGTTCGGCGTCATCACCTGCGGGCTCTCGGCCTTCGTGTCCAACACCGCGACGGTGGCCATGCTGCTGCCCACGGCCCTCGGCATCCTCGGTGTCATCGCCAAGTTGATGCAGCGCCGCGGAGTCGTCGCACCGGACTTCGACCCGTTGCGCCTCCGAGTCGGCGCCGCGATCATGCTGATGCTCGCGTACGGCGCGAGCGTGGGCGGACTGCTGACGCCGGTCGGGAGCCCACCCAACCTCATCGGCCGCGGGCTCATCGAAGAGGCCACCGGAGAGCGGATCAGCTTCGGGCAGTGGATGGCGATGGCCGTCCCGATCTGCCTGCTGATGTTCATCGCGCTCTCCATCATCCTGCTGCGCCTCAACAAGCCGGAGATCAGTCGGATCGAAGGCGTCGCCGACTACCTGGCGGAGCAGCGTGCGGAAATGGGTCCGCTGTCGCGGGCCGAGAAGAACACGCTCATCGCGTTCGGAGTCACGGTGACGCTGTGGATCCTGCCCGGCGTGGTCGCGGTGTTCGCCGGCAACGACTCCGATCTCTACGCCACGATCAGCGACCGGCTCGACGAGGGCATGGTCGCGGTCTTCGGGGCGGCGTTGCTCTACTTGCTGCCGACCGACTGGGAGAATCGCGAGTTCACGCTGACCTGGCGAGACGCAGCGCAGATCGACTGGGGCACGATCGTCCTCTTCGGCAGCGGCATCATCTTCGGCTCACTGCTCGCCGACACCGGCCTTGCCGAGACGATCGGCACCTCCGTCGCGGATTCACTCGGCCTGACGAGCGTCGTCGCCATCACGGTCTTCGCCGTGCTCCTGGCCATCGCCGTGTCGGAGACGACGAGCAACACGGCGTCCGCGGCGGTGGTGGTGCCGATCGTGATCCCGGTGGCGGTGGCGGCCGGCGTCAACCCCTTCGTGCCTGCGCTCGCCGCGACGTTCGCCGCATCGTTCGGATTCATGCTGCCGGTCTCGACGCCGCAGAACGCCGTCGTCTACGGCTCCGGAGCCGTCCGGATCACCACGATGATCCGCAGCGGAATCACGTTCGACATCATCGGTGCGATTCTGATCATCGTCTTCCTGCCACTGATGATCGCCGTCGTCGGCCTCGGCTCGGGGTGATCGGATCACCCGCCGAGGGTGGTCGCCTCCACCCCTTGGGGGACTATTCGAATATCGGGACGGTGACGGACTCTGAGGGACGGAAATTCTCGAACCAACGGAGAGAGAACCCTTCTCGACCGAAAGGAACCCGTCGCCATGCTCAGCATCCCCGGCCCCACCATCCCCGACGTCCACGAACACGGACCGCCGGGCGTGCCCGAAACCGTACCCGTCCGGAAGCCTGTGCGCCATCACTGGACCATCACCCGGATATTCATGTACCTTGCGCTCGCGGCCCTGCCGTTGCTGGCGATCTCGGCGCAGGTGTTCGAAATCGTACCGATGAATACCACTGGCGCACTGGTGATCATCCCGCTGGCGGTCACCCTCGCCGTGTTGTGCGTGTTCGCTCCGCACCCGGTCGACCGCATCGTCGGCCTCGGACTCGGCTGGGGAATGTTCGCGTGCCTGGCCTACGACGCCTTCCGCCTCGATACCGTCTACCTGCTCGGCCTGTGGGGCGATTTCATCCCGAAGATGGGCACCTGGCTCCACTCGGGAACCGACACCCGGACCGGTGCGATCGTCGGCTACGTGTGGCGGTACTTCGGCGACGGCGGTGGAATAGGAATCGGATCCTTCATCCTCGCCCTTGCCATCGGGATCCAGCATCTGTCCCGCCGCGCAATACTTCTCGCCTTCGTCGGCTTCGCGGTGTTCCCCGTGTGGTCCGGGCTCATCGCCACCGTTGCCCTGTCACCGAACGGGCAGCAGGAGATGTTTCCGCTCACACCGACGACGCTCACACTTTCGCTGATCGGGCATCTGATCTTCGGCCTCGTCCTCGGCCTCGGCTTCCTCCGTGCACGGCGCAGCCTCGGACAGCACTGGCCCTGGCCTCCGCTGCTCCCCGCAGCGCGGACGGCGGGCCGCGGCCTCCGACCGGCCGGAGATACCGAACGGTAGCGTCCTCGGTGCGCCCGCGTGGAAGTCGCGCGGGCGCACCATTCGGACCCCCTCGGCTGATCTGGACCTCAGAGGTGCTCACGAACTGGCACTGTGCTCCTCACCGCACCCTCCATACAGTGTTGTGCATCACATCAACAGTTCAGTTCGCGGTGGACCGTCTCTCACCTCTCCGCCGGCACTGTTCTCCGTTCCAACCGCCGACGATTCGACCACGGATCGCGATGGCGACCTGACGATTCCGGTCAGCGCACAGTGGAGGAAAACGTGACTTCAACACCACCCCCGGCCCAATCCGAGGACTCCGGTCTCGGAAAGGGCCTGAAGAAGCGGCACATGAATCTGATCGCCCTGGGCGGCGTGATCGGCGCCGGATTGTTCGTCGGCAGCGGTGTCGTCATCGAAAGCGCAGGCCCTGCGGCGATCGTGTCGTTTCTGATCGCGGGGGTCATCACGCTCCTGATCATGCGGATGCTGGCGGAGATGGCGGTGGCCAGGCCGGTCGTCGGATCGTTCTACGTGTACGCCCGGGAAGCGCTCGGCAATCGCGCCGGATTCTCGGTCGGATGGATGTACTGGTACTTCTTCGTCATCGTCGTCGCCGTCGAGGCCATCGCCGGCGGTCGCATCCTTCAGCTCTATCTGCCGTCGGCGCCGCTGTGGACTCTCAGCCTCGGCCTTCTCGTGATCCTGACCTGCACCAATCTGGTGTCGGCGCGTTCGTTCGGCGAGTTCGAATACTGGTTCTCGTCGATCAAGGTGATCGCGATCGTGCTCTTCCTCGGATTGGGTGCACTCTGGATCACCGGACTGTGGCCGGATTCGACCCCGGGGGTGGCGAACCTCGTCAGTCACGGCGGTTTCGCTCCGCTCGGCTGGGGTGCGGTGCTCGCCGCGGTGGTTCCCTGCGTGGCCTTCTTCACCGGCGCCGAGATCGTGACCATCGCTGCCGCCGAGTCCGCCGAACCCAAGAAGGCGGTCGCCCGGGCGATGCGCTCCATCGTGGTCCGGATCATCACCTTCTACGTCGGTTCCATCTTCGTGGTCGTCGCCGTGGTTCCGTGGAGCACGGAGGCGGTGGGCGTCAGCCCCTACGCGGCAGCCCTCTCGGCGCTGCACATTCCCGGGGTGGCCACGATCATGAACGTCGTCATCCTCACCGCGGTGCTGTCCTGCCTGAACTCGGCGCTGTACACGTCCTCGCGGATGCTCTTCGCCCTCACCCGGAACGGCGACGCCCCGCACATGTTCACCCGGCTGTCCGGTGGTGGCGTCCCGCGGCGGGCGATCCTCGCCGGGACGGTCATCGGATACGCATCGGTGATCGCGGCGTTCGTCTCCCCGGATCTCGTGTTCTCGTTCCTGGTCAACTCGTACGGCGCCGTGGCGCTCTTCGTGTACCTCATGATCGCCATCTCCCAGGTCGCGCTGCGCAGGAAACTGGAGGCGAAGGATCCGGAGTCCCTCGGTCTGAAGATGTGGCTGTTCCCCTGGCTCAGCTACGCGACCATCGCGTTGATGGGCGCGGTGATCGTGGCGATGGCCGTGCTGCCCACCACCCGTTCACAGTTCTGGCTGAGTGTCGTGACGCTGGCGTTCATTCTCATCGGTTACGAGTTCCGCCGACGCGGCCGGACCCATGCCGAACGCCTCGACACCGTCGCGGCGCCCGCAGTGTCGCCGGCCGAGGAGGCCGAAGCGGAGCAACTGGTCGGACTCGCGCCGCGCGAGCAACACTGACGTACACCCGACGCAGATGAGGGCGGGGACCGCAGAGGCGGTCCCCGCCCTTCTTCGTGCTTCCCCCGACATGGCTTTTCCGCCACGACCCGGCGAATATCGGGGCACACTTGCAGGAGACCTCGGCGGAGGAGGACACCGTGTTCCACCGCGGAGACGACACCGTCACCGAAGAACACTCGCTGGACGAGTCCCTGCTCGTCGAGCCCGAATCCCGGCGCCGGCCGTGGCGGGAATTCCTCGTCTCGACCCCGGGACGCCTGTCCGTGCTGGGGATCGCGCTCGTGGCCGCCGCACTGGTGACCGGGGCCGTCACGTCGGCGGCGATCGGCGCCCGGCAGCAGCGCATCGAGACGCTGCGGACCCACACCGAACCCCTGACCTATGCGGCCGAGCGGCTCTACAGCTCACTGTCGATCGCCGACGCGGCCGCCGCCACGTCGTTCATCTCGGGCGGCGTCGAGTCGAACGCCGTGCGCAATCGGTACAACCAGGCCATCGGGGACGCATCGAACGCGCTGGTCACCGCGTCGAACGGCGTCGCCTCGACGGATGCCGCCGCACTCGCACTGCTCTCCGAGGTGTCGAGGAACCTCTCCGAATACACCACCCTCATCGCGACGGCACGAGCGAACAACCGGTCCGGCAACCCCGTCGGCGTCGCGTACCTCAGCGACGCGTCCACGCTGATGCAGGACACGATCCTGCCCGCCGCCGAACGTCTCTACTCGGAGCAGTCGGGGTCCGTCGCCGACACCCAGGTACTCACCGGCCGGATCCCGCGGGCGGCATTCGCCGTCGCCGTGGCTCTTCTCGTCGCGCTCGTCCTCGCGCAGGTGTATCTGGCGCGCAAGAGCAAACGACGCGTCAACCCAGGTCTGGTTCTCGCCTCCCTCCTCGCCGCGACCCTCCTTGTCTGGCTGGCCGTGGCCACGCTGGTCTCCACGGCTGCGATCGATCGGGCGAGAACCGAAGGGGCGCAACCACTCGGCACGATCACCCAAGCACGAATCCTCGCCCAGCAAGCCCGGGCAGACGAGACACTCGCGCTGCTGCAGCGCGGCTCCGACGAACAGTCCGAGATCGACTACGTCCGGCGCTCCGGCACGCTGGCCGACGTCCTCGCGCAGCTTCAGGGCGGTTCCCACGGCCAGGGAGCCGAACAATCGATCGACAGGGCCGTGACGGCACGCGACGACTGGCGGCACGCACACGAGATGCTGCAGCAGAGGCTGGAGGTGGGGGACTACCCGGGGGCGACAGCCATCGCGGTCGGGCCCGGAGGCGCGGCGTCCACCGCCACGTTCGCGGCGCTCGACGAGGCGTTGCAGGACGGCATCGACAGTTTCCGTGGCGAGGAGGTCGACGGAATGACCGACGCGTATCGCTCGTTGTCGCAGCTCGCGGTCGGTAGCATGGTTATCGGCGTCCTCTGCGGGTTCGCCGTCGGTGGGGGGATCTGGCCCAGACTGAACGAGTACCACTGATGACGCGGCTGAGGCTACCGAGACTGCGGAGACGCTCGCGCGTCCTCCTGTTCGCGGCCGCGGTGCCGGCTGTCCTCGTCGGCGGGTGCGCCACCCCGCAACCCCTCACTCCCACCGTCAGCGGCGACTATTCCGAACTCCCGCTGTCGGGGGGTGCCGAGATCCTGCTGCCGACGGGCGAGGTTCCCGACGAGCCGCCCACACCGGAGTCCTGCGGGGCGCTCGCGAGTCTCCGCCCCGGCACCGCGCCGGTCGCGCCGGCGGCGGGCAGCGCGCTGGCCGAGATCACCGCCCGCGGCCGGCTCGTCGTCGGCATCGATCAGAACACCAACCTCTTCAGCTTCCGGGATCCGACCACCGGCATGCTGATGGGGTTCGACGTCGACGTCGCGCGGGAGATGGCGCGGGACCTGTTCGGCGACCCGTCCAAGGTCGAGTTCCGACTCCTCACGTTCGGCGACCGCTTCGAGGCACTGGAGAACGGCGACGTGGATCTCGTGGTCAAGGGCACGTCGATCACCTGCGCCCGAACCGAGCGGGTCGCGTTCTCCACCGTCTACTTCCAGGCCTACCAGCGTCTGCTGGTGCCGAAGGGTTCCGACATCTCCGGTCCGGAGTATCTGGCGGGCGCACGCGTCTGCACCGCCGTCGACACCACGTCCCTCGACACCGTGCGACGCGTCCAGCCCGAGGCCACGATCGTCGCGGTACCCGATTGGGACGACTGCCTCGTGGCCCTGCAACAGGGTCAGGCCGACGCCGCCAGCACCGACGACTCCATCCTCGCCGGTCTGGCCGCCCAGGACCCGAACCTGGAGATCGTCGGGCCGCCGCTGGAGTCGGAACCGTATGGCATCGGCGTCAACAAGAACCACGACGACCTGGTTCGTTTCGTGAACGGCACGCTGGATCGGATGCGCGCGGACGGAACCTGGACGAGGCTGTACGACACCTGGCTGACGGTCCTCGGCCCGGCCGACGGACCACCGACCCCTACGTACCGGGATTGAGGTGTCAGCGACGTGAGCGACGAGACCAGGCGAACACCGATGGACGACCCGGAATCCACCCGGGGTGTGCGGTTCGATCCCTTCGCGGACGACGACGAGACGCCCTCGTCGCGCACGGTGCCGGACGCCGTCCACACCTCCGACCTGTCGATGCTGCTGACCAATCCCGTTCTGGCGGAGCACAAACGCTACTGCGACCGGTGCAAGCGCCCGGTCGGGCGTTCCACCGCCGCGCGCCCCGGTGACACGGAGGGGGTGTGCACCCACTGCGGCACCGTCTTCTCCTTCGCCCCGCAACTGGAGGCGGGCGAGCTGGTCGCGGGTCAGTACGAGGTCCTGGGATGCCTCGCGCACGGCGGAGTCGGCTGGATCTACCTCGCGCTCGACCACAACGTCAGTGATCGCTGGGTGGTGCTCAAGGGGCTGCTGCACTCGGGCGACCCCGTGGCCCAGGAAGTCGCGCTCGCGGAGCGCCGGTTCCTCGCCGAGGTGACGCACCCGAGCATCGTGAAGATCTACAACTTCGTCGAACACCCGGGAATCGACGGCAATCCCGTCGGCTACATCGTCATGGAGTACGTCCGGGGCAGAACCTTGCGCGACGTGCTCACCGAGCTGAAGAACGAGGCCGAACCCGACGAACCGAAGCCGATGCTGCCGGTGGAGCACGCCATCCGCTACCTCCTCGAGGTCACGCCCGCGCTCGGCTACCTTCACTCGATGGGGCTGGTGTACAACGACCTCAAGCCCGAGAACATCATGATCGGCGACGACTACGACCAGCTCAAGCTCATCGACATGGGCGCGGTCGCGCGGATCGGGGACCACGGATACATCTACGGCACACAGGGTTACCAAGCCCCCGAGATCGCCACCACCGGGCCGACCGTCGCCTCCGACATCTACACCGTCGGGCGGACGCTCGCCGTGCTGACGCTCGACATGCCGACTGCCGGAGGGTGTTACGTCGACGGCCTGCCGACGCCCGAAGAGGCGCCGCTGCTGGCCGAGTACGAGTTCTACCATCGCCTGTTGCTCCGGGCCACCCACACCGATCCGGCTCGGCGGTTCCACTCGGCCGAGGAGATGTCGACGCAACTCGACGGCGTCCTGCGCGAGGTGCGCGCCCAGCAGACCGGGAGTCCCTACCCGGGACTGTCGCATCGCTTCAGCCCGCAGCGCACGACGTTCGGGACCGACCTCACGATCAGTCGCACCGACGTCTACGTCGACGGTCACCGCCGGGACGAGTGCATCAGCGCGATGAGTATCGTTCGGGCACTGCCGATCCCGCTTGTGGATCCGGACGATCCGGCCGCCCCGCTACTGTCCGTCGTCCACAGCAGGCCGCGGGAGCTCCTCGATTCGCTGCACCGGGCGCGGGAGGCGGCCGACAACGATGCGGCGACCTCGAGCATCGAGATCCCGCTCGCCGAGGTACGCGCGCACCTCGATCTCGGGCAACCGCGCGACGCCGCAACCATTCTCGAGTCCCTCGATCACGAACGGGAAGACACGTGGCGCGTCGACTGGCACACCGGGCTGTGCGCGCTCGTCGGCGGCGACTTCGAGGCGGCCTTCGCCCGTTTCGATTCCGTGCTGAGCGCGTTGCCGGGTGAGGAGGCCCCGAAGCTGGCCCTCGCGGCGACCGCCGAGATGTGGTGCGAGTACCGGGCGGGCGAACGCGTCGAGCAGTGGCGGCAGACCGCCGAGAAGTACTACCGCACGGTGTGGCGCACCGACCACGGCGCGGTCAGTGCCGCGTTCGGGCTGGCGCGGCAACTCGAGCACCGCGACGACCGGGCGCACGCGGTGGAGGCGCTCGACGAGGTGCCGCCCACGTCACGGCACTACGCCGAGGCCCGGTTGACGAGTGTGCTGATGCTCGTCCATGATCGGCCGCTCGCCGAGGTGAGCGAACAGGACCTGCAGGAGGCGGCCCGGAGAGTCGAACTGCTCGCCCACGACGAGCGCCGCGCACTCCAGACCCGGGTGCTCGTCCTCGGTGTGGCCGTGGACTGGCTGCACGCGGGCGGCACCCCGGAGACCTCGCGCATTCTGAGCGTTCCGTTCACCGAGCGTGGCCTGCGTACCGGTGCGGAATCGGCGTTGCGGGCCCTCGCCCGCAAGGCCCCCGAGCGCCGGCATCGGTACACGCTGGTGGATCTCGCGAACCTGATCCGGCCGACCACCTGGTTGTAGCCCGAGCAGCGGAATTGCCGTCACCGTCCGGCGAATCCGATCTGCTCCCGACCCCAGCGCGCATTCCACGCCAGCACCTGCAGCCGGTCGCTCAAAGCATCACGGCTCCTTACTGTTTCGGCCAGCTGAGCCATGAGTTCGATGATGCGGCGTCGAGAGTCCTCCAATTCCGATGCCAACCGCTCTGCCTCCCTCGACCTCGCGGTGCGTGTTCTGGTTGCGACACTGGTGTTCATCTCAGGCTCCGATCGTGAACAACTCGGCCCCACCGGGGCTCGTCTCACTGACAACTCTGGACCGTCTGGTACGGGTCCAGAAGATCCAGATGGACGGCGCTACGGGGGTCCAATCTGGACCTATGACGTAGCGCACAAGTGGTTCTGTCCGTCCCGCAGGTTTCGACCGTATGGTTCGGGTGCTCGCACAAATCTCGTTCGGAGGTACCGATGCGCATCACCGTCAATGGCGAAGTCCACGATCTGCCCGACCCGTGCCTCGTCGAGGAACTCATGGTCCGGCTCGAGCTTCCCGATCGGGGAGTCGCGCTCGCGGTGAACGGCACCATGCTGCCCCGCTCACAGTGGACGACGTCGGTCGAGGACGGCTGGACCGTCGAGGTGCTCACGGCGGTGCAGGGTGGATGAGTTCCGCTCCGACCCACTCACGATCGCGGGCCGCAACTTCTCGTCGCGTCTGATCACGGGCACCGGCGGCGCAGCAAACCTGTCGGTGCTGGAAGAGGCGCTGATCGCCTCGGGCACCGAACTGACGACGGTGGCGATGCGCCGAGTGGATGCCGCGGGCAGAACCGGGCTGCTCGAACTGCTGGATCGGCTGGGCATCGCGTTGCTGCCGAACACGGCCGGCTGCCGAGGTGCCGCGGAGGCCGTGCTCACCGCTCACCTCGCCCGCGAGGCTCTCGGCACCAACTGGGTCAAACTCGAAGTGATCGCCGACGAGCGCACACTTCTCCCCGACGGGATCGAACTCGTCTCGGCAGCAGAACAACTCGTCGACGACGGATTCGTCGTGCTGCCATACACCAACGACGACCCGGTGCTCGCGCAGCGCCTCGTCGACGCCGGGTGCGCCGCCGTGATGCCACTCGGTTCGCCGATCGGCACCGGGCTCGGCATCTCCAACCCCCGCAACATCGAGATGATCGTCGCGCGCACCGACATCCCGGTCATTCTCGACGCCGGCATCGGCACCGCGAGCGATGCGGCACTGGCAATGGAACTCGGCTGCGACGCCGTACTGCTCGCCTCAGCGGTGACGCGGGCGTCGGACCCTCCGCTCATGGCGGCGGCCATGGCCGGGGCGGTCACTGCCGGACGCCGCGCCCGGATGGCGGGGCGCATACCGAAACGGTTCTGGGCGCAGGCGTCGTCGCCGGTCGCGGTCTGACTATCTCTTCACGAGTGCGCGCAGTGCGTCGATGATCTCCACGGGCGCTTCCTCCGCCATGAAGTGACCTGCCGTCAGGGTGTCGTGCACGAGGTCGGTGGCCCAGGCCCGCCAGAGTCCGGCGGCGTCGTAGCCGAGCATGGTTCCCCAGTCCTGCTGGATCACCGTGACGGGCATCTGCAGGCGGTTGCCGGCAGCGCGGTCCGCCCGGTCGTGGTCGACGTCGATGCCGGCGGACGCGCGGTAGTCGGCGACGATCGACGGCACCGCCTCCCGCGACGCCCGCAGGTACTCGGCGCGCACCTCCGCGGGGATGGCCTCCGGGTTCCGGGTCCAGGCGTCGAGAAAGTGCCCGAAGAAGGCGTCCGCGCTGGCGGCGATCATCTGTTCCGGCAGCCCGGGCGGCTGCGCCATCAGGTAGAGGTGGAACGCGACCGCGGCGTTCGCGCCGTGCAGGATGTCCCACATGTCGAGGGTGGGCAGCGCGTCCAGCGAGGCGAGGTGGGTGACCGCCCCGGGGTGGTCGAGGCCCGCCCGAATGGCGACCAGCGCGCCGCGGTCGTGCCCGGCCAGCGCGAACCGCTCGTGCCCCAGTTCCTTCGCCAGGGCGACCACGTCGGCGGCCATGGTCCGCTTCGAATAGACGTCGCCATCCTTCTCGGCCGGTTTGTCGCTCGCACCGTATCCGCGGAGGTCCGGGCAGATGACGGTGTGGTCGGCGGCCAGGTCTACGGCGACGTGCCGCCACATCAGGTGGGTCTGGGGGAAGCCGTGCAGCAGGACGATCGGGCTGCCGGAACCGCCCACCGCGACGTTCAGTTCCACGTCGTCGGCGACGGTCACGCGCTGGTAGTCGAATCCGGGAATCACGGGGGTCATGGGTGGTCCTTTCGAGGTCGGGATGATGCGGTCCAGTCTCGAGGAGGTCGATGAGCATCCGATGAGCGCTATACCGTGGCGGGGTGACTCCTACGTTCGGTGTGCTCGGCCCGGTGGTCGCGTGGGACGAGTCGGGAGACCTCGTCGATCTGAAGGGTCCGCGGCACCGGGCGGTGCTCGCCCGCCTGATCGTCGCGCGGGGACGGGTCGTTCCGGTGAGCCTCGTCGTCGACGACCTGTGGATCGACCCGCCGGCCGGAGCCAAGGGCGCCGTCCGGACCTTCGTCTCGGCACTGCAGCGGGCGCTCGATCCGCAGCGCGCGGCCCGTTCGGCGGCGAGGCTGCTCGTCACCGAGGGTCCCGGGTACGCGCTCCGCGCCGCCCCGGAGTCCGTGGACGCGTGGCGGTTCGAGCGCGCGGTCGCGGCGGCGGCGACGGCGGCACCGACGCGGGCGCTCGCGCTGCTGGAGGAATCCCTCGGCTGGTGGCGGGGCCCGGCGTACGCGGAGTTCGCGGAGGAGTCGTGGGCCCGCGCCGAGGGGGCGCGCCTCGAGGAGCTACGACTCTCCGCGGTGGAGCGGCGGGCAGAGGCGCGGCTGGCCCTCGGACGCGCCGCCGAGGCGGTACCGGACCTCGATGCCCATGTGGCCGAACATCCTTGGAGGGAAGGGGCGTGGCGGCTGCTGGCGCTGGCCCTCTACCGGTCCGGGCGTCAGGGCGATGCGCTGGCCGTGTTGCGCCGGGCGCGTGAGCTTCTCGCCGAAAAGCTGGGAATCGACCCGACCGCGCAGCTGACGGCCCTCGAAACCGACATCCTGCGCCGCGACGGCCGGCTCGAACTCGACCCCGGCCGGATGTGGGAACGGGCGGCCGCCGCCTACGACCGCACCGTGGCGTCCGGCGCCCGGGCGAGACTCGAATCCACGGTCGGGTTGCTCCGGAGCCTCGCGGTGGCCGGCGGCAGCGGTCTCGAGGAGGCTCGGGAGCAACGGCTCGCGACGATCACTGCGGCCGAACAACTGGGCGACCCCGAGCTCACCGCCCGCGTGATCGGAAACTTCGACGTCCCCGGCATCTGGACCCGCTCCGACGACCCGGAGCAGGCCGCCCTCGTCGTCGCGGCGGCCGAACGCGTCCTCGCACAGCTTCCCCCCGGCGACCACGACACCGCCCGCGCCCGGTTGCTGGCCACGATCGCACTGGAATCCCGCGGAACCCGCGGCGACCGCGGGTTGCAGGCCGCCCGTGAATCGGAGGAGATCGCCCGCGCGCTCGACGACCCGGCGCTGCTCGCGTCCGCGCTGAACGGCGTCTTCATGCACACCTTCTACCGTTCGGGCCTCGCGCCCGAGCGGGACGCGATCGGCCGGCAACTGATCACCCTGTCGGCTCGGCACGGGTTCGTGAACTTCGAGGTGCTCGGGCATCTCGTTCGCCTCCAGGCGCTCGGTGCGCTCGGGGACTTCATCGGCGCCGACGAGCACGCTGCCGCAGCGGATGCGCTGGCCGCACGGCACGAGCGACCATTGGTGACCGTGTTCACCACGTGGTACCGGGCGATGCGTGCCGCGGCGACGGGTGCGTCCGACGCGGAGGCCGAGGCGGGCTACCGCGCCGCGGCGAAGCTGCTCGCCGGCAGCGGTATGCCCGGTCTCGAACGCGGAATCCTCCCGCTCGCGCTGCTGTGCCTGCGGGTGTCACGGGACCGGCCGGCGACGTTCGACGCCGACACCGACACCGACACCGACTGGGGACCGTACGAACCCTGGGCGCGGCCCCACCTACTGCTGGCGAACGGCCGCCCGGACGAGGCGGCGGTCGCCCTGCGGCGGGCACCCGATCCGCCGCGCGATCTCCTCGGCGAAGCCTTGTGGAGCCTGATCGCGCATGCGGCGTCCGCCGTCGGGGACCACGGCCTGCTGGAGCGCGCCCGGGCCGAATTGGCGCCTGCGGCAGGGGAAATCGCGGGGGCGGGGAGCGGGATGCTCACGGTGGGCCTTCGGCCCGTGCGAGCAGGTCGTCGGCGGACCACGTGTTCACGACGCTGTCGGCCTCGACTCCGCACCGCATCGCCCGTTCGCACCCGTACCCCTGCCAGGCGAGTTGTCCGGGGGCGTGCGCGTCGGTGTCGATCGAGAACAGGCACCCCAGATCGATGGCCAGATCGATGAGGCGGCTCGGCGGGTCGCGGCGCTCGGGGCGGCTGTTGATCTCCACGGCGGTGCCGTTGTCGCGGCAGGCGGTGAACACCTTCTCCGCGTCGAACGTCGACTCCGGCCGGGTCCCGCGTCCGCCTTCGACGAGGCGCCCGGTGCAGTGCCCCAGCACGTCGACCCGCGGGTTCTCGACGGCCTTGACCATCCGACGGGTCATTGCCCCGCGCTCGGCCCGCAACTTGGAGTGCACGCTGGCGACGACGATGTCGAGTTCGTCGAGCAGATCCGGATCCTGGTCGAGCGAACCGTCGTCGAGGATGTCGACCTCGATCCCGGTGAGGATGCGGAACGGCGCGAGTTCCTCGTTCAGCTCGGCGATCACGTCCAGCTGAGACCGCAGACGCTCCGCGGACAGCCCGTTCGCGACCGTCAGCCGCGGGGAATGATCTGTCAGAGCGCAGTATTCGTGGCCGATGGCCGCCGCGCTGCGCATCATCTCGTCGATGGGACTGCCCCCGTCGGACCAGTCCGAATGCGTGTGCAGGTCACCCTTGAGGGCCTGCCGCAGCGCACCGCCACCGATCGGCTCCGCGTTCTCCCGCAGTTCCGTGAGATACACCGGCACCCCGTCGAGAGCCTCCCGGATCACCGTCGCCGTCTTCGGTCCGATCCCCGGCAGATCCTTCCAGCTGTCGGTGCGCCGACGGACGTCCCGCTGATCCTCCGACAGTTCGGCCACCACATCGGCCGCCCGCCGGTACGCCTTCACGCGATGCGTCTCCGCCCGCGACCGTTCGAGCCAGAACGCTGTCTCGCGCAGGGCCTGCACCGGGTCCATCGGGCTGTCGGCGTCCATGACTCCAGTGTTGCGCCCACCCGGACGTCACCGCAACGCTTCGCGCGCCCCGTCCCGGACCGCGGTGGTGAGCGCCGCGAGAATGGGCGAATCCAGCTTCCACCGCTGCCAGTACAGCGGGACGTCGACGGGGCGGGCCGGGTCGAGTTCGACGAGCCCGTGGGCGTCGCCGGTGTGCAACTCCGGCAGCAGCCCCCAGCCCAGTCCGTAGCGGACGGCGTCGGAGAACGCCGAAGACCCGGGGACGAAATGCCTCGGCGGCTGCAGCCGGCGCCGCGTGAAACCGCGCAGGAACCGGGACTGCAGTTCGTCCTTGCGGTCGAAGTCGAGCATCGGGGCCACCGCGAGGGCGTCCGCCGTGGGGCCGTCGGGTAGCCAGCGGTCGGCGAAGTCCCGGCTGCACAGCGCGCGGTACCGCATCGACCCCAGTTTCTCGACGGTGCAGCCCTGGACCGCCTCCGGAACAGAGGTCACCGCGGCCATCACCGTGCCCTCCCGCAGCAGGGTGGTCGAGTGGAATTCGTCTTCCCGATGCAGGTCGAACAGCGCCCGATGTTCCGGCGCCAGCCGGGCGAGGGCCGGAATCATCCACGTGGACAGTGAATCCGCGTTGACGACCAGCGACAGCGTGCTCGTCGTCGCCTCCTCGGGGTTGAGGGACGACATGGCCTCGCGCTCGAGATGCGCCATCTGTCGGGCGAGCGTGAGCACGACGTGCCCGGACTCGGTGGCCCGGACCGGCTTGGCCCGCTGCACCAGGACGCGTCCCACCTGCTGCTCGAGCGCCTTGATCCGCTGGCTCACCGCGGACGGCGTGATGTGCAGGACGCGCGCGGCGGCGTCGAAGGTGCCCTCGTCGATCACGGCGGCGAACGTGCGCAGGGCAGCCAGGTCCAGATCCATATGAAGCAATGCTAATGGCAATGAAGGATAATTAGCTGGATTGATGATCGTCCGGTTCGTAGCGTGGTTCTCATGCACCTCACCCCTGGCCTGCTCACGGCGGCCGCCGGCTTCGGCACCGGACTGTCGCTGATCGTCGCGATCGGCGCGCAGAACGCGTTCGTCCTGCGGCAGGGGATCGTGCGACGACACGTCCTTCCGGTGGTCGTGCTGTGCGCGGTCTCGGACGTGGTGCTCATCGCCGTCGGGATCAGCGGGATCGCGGCCGTCCTCGCGCACGCCCCGACCGCCATCACCGTGATTCGCTGGGCCGGAGCGGCATTCCTCGTCTGCTACGCCGTGTTCGCGGCTCGTCGCGCCCTCCGTCCCGGCGCCCTCGATGCCACGCAGGAAGTCGGGTCGGCGACCCTCGCGACGTCGGTGCTCACCTGCCTCGCACTCACCTGGCTCAACCCGCACGTCTACCTCGACACGGTGCTGATGCTCGGTTCGGTGGCCAACAACCAGGGCGAATCGGGACGGTGGGTGTTCGGTCTCGGCGCCGCCACCGCAAGCGTCGCCTGGTTCCTCACGCTCGGATACGGTGCCCAGTTCCTGCACCGCGTCTTCGCCCGTCCCGGCGCGTGGCGCGTGCTCGACGCCGGCATCGCCGCACTGATGCTCACCCTCGGCATCACCCTCGTCGCCGGCTAATACCCCCAGTCAACATTTGGTTGACAAGATCCTGGTTGTCAACAAATACTTGACACATGTCGGATGCCGCGCTCACCCAGCTGCTGTCGGACGCCATTTCCCAGGCGGACCCCGAGATCGACGGGGCGCTCGACCACGACCCGGCCGCCTACCTGGCCCTCGTCCGGCTCACCTCGCAGGCCCGGGAGTCGGTCGACGAACTGCTGGTCTCCGCCATCGCGGCCGCCCGGTCCGCCGGACACAGCTGGGACACGATCGGCGCCGCCCTCGGCATGTCGCGGCAAGCGGCGCAACAACGGTTCGGCAAGCGGATCGGCGACGCGCCCGAGGCAGACCCGGAGGGCCGCACCCGCCAACTCACCCCGCTCACCGCCTTCAACGAGATGCGCATCCTCAACCACGCCGGCTCGTACGGCTGGCACTCCGTCGGCTTCGGCACCCTCTTCCACACCGTCCGCAAGTCCGAGGAGCAGTGGGAGCACACCCGCGTGTCAGCGTTGGCGAGCCGCCAGAAACTCGAGGCCGACGGCTGGCAGAAGGTCGGGACGCTGTGGTTCCCGTGGGCATATTTCAAGCGCCCGTTGGGCATTCCCGCACTCCCCGAACCGGTGAGCGGCGACTACCTGATGGTACCGTGATGGACGCCGTCGCACGATTCGCGGCCGCCCGGGTCGCGCGGCTCGCCACCGTCGGGTCGGACGGCGTGCCCCACCTGGTTCCCCTCGTCTTCGCGCTCGACACCGACACGATCTACTCCTGCGTCGACCACAAACCGAAGCGCACCACGGCATTACGCCGTCTGAGGAACATCTCCGCCAACCCCGCCGTCACACTGCTCGTGGATCACTACGACGAGAACTGGGACCACCTGTGGTGGGTCCGCGTCGACGGCCGGGCCGAGATCCTCGAACCCGGCTCCGCCGAGGGCACCACCGCCATCGACGTTCTCGCCGCGAAGTATCCGCAGTACGTCGAGCGGCGCCCCGACGGGCCCGTCGTCGCCATCCGCGACCTGTCCTGGCACCACTGGTATGCCTTCGGCCTGTGAGTACTTAACAACCGCCCGCGGTTAACAAGTACTCACGGGGCGCTAGCCTCGACGGCATGCCCACAGCCCTGATCACCGGTGCGAGCCGTGGCCTCGGAGCCGCTGTCGCCCGCGAACTCGCACCGACCCACGACCTCCTGCTCGGCGCCCGGTCGGCGGGTTCGCTGGACGGCATCCTCGCGGAGCTGCCCTCCGCGGCGCCGTGGCCCGTCGACCTGACCGACTACGACGCGGTGGCGGCGGCGTGCGCCCCAATCGATCGACTCGACGTCCTCGTCCACAACGCCGGCGTCGCCGACCTCGCGACAGTCGGGGAGTCGACCGTCGAACAGTGGCGGCACACGCTCGAGGCGAACGTGATCGCGGTGGCCGAACTGACCCGACTGCTGCTGCCCGCCCTGCGCGCCGCCGGCGGCCACGTCGTCCTGATCAACTCGGGTGCGGGGATCCGCGCGAACGCCGGCTGGGCGTCGTATGCGGCGAGCAAGTTCGCCCTGCGGGCGTTCGGGGACGCGCTGCGCCTCGAGGAGCCGTTACTGCGCGTCACGTCAATTCACCCCGGGCGGATCGACACCGATATGCAGCGCGCGATCGTGGCCGGCGAGGGCGACGAGTACCGGCCGGAGAAATATCTGCAGCCGTCGACCGTCGCGAAAGCCGTGCTCAACGCCGTGGAGACACCCCGCGATGCGCACCCCACAGAAGTCGTGCTGCGGGTGCGCTGACAGCGAAGAAACCTGCGTGAGATAGATCACAGATTGATCTCACAGAAAGGCTTTAAGCTGCTCACAATTAGTCGCCCTACAGTTCTTCTCATCAGCAGAGGTCGCAAACGTGAGTCAGGTTCTCCGAGCTGACTCCCAGGAGGTATCCCCACGATGAACACCGACCAGCGTATGCACAGCGACACCGTCGTCGCAGTCGACGGCGACGTCTTCGCAACGATGTTCACTCTCGATCTCGGTGACGGCGAGGTCGATCGCGAAGCAGTCGAGCGGATCCACGACGGCGACTTCGACGAGTGGATCGAGGCGGCCGCACGGTCCGGTCTGTTCACCCCCCAGGCGGTCGCGTCGCTCGTGCAGACGTGGCAGGAGAACCCGAAGACCCTGTTCGACGCCCTGCTCGTCGACGCCGACGAGATGACCCACAAGCGCTACGCGATCATCTGGGACGCGCTCGACGACGCCGACTCGTTCGAGACGGTCGAGTACGCCTGACGGTCAGAACGGCCACGCGGGAACCGGCGGCAAGCCCTCCCGCGTGGGGCGCCCGATCAGCCAGGCCAGCAGTTCGGTGCGCGGCAGTTCCGGCACCGTGACGTCCGGATGCTCCGCCGCCAGCGCGGGCAGCTCCGACTCCAGCGTGTGCTCCACGAACGTTTCCGGCCACTCGGCTGCCGTGCGGTCCAGGCCCAGGTCGACGTGGTGGATCTCGAGCTCACGCCACCGCAGAACCGGCACCTGACGCGCCGGCACCTGTCTACGCCAGTTCACCGGCGTCTCGTACCGGTCCTCGGTGATCCGGCTCAGCGACTCGATCACCCGCCGTCCCGCGAAGCGGAAATCGGCCACCAGCAGTTCCGCCGGACGTCCGGCCCCCTCCTCGATCGCCGCGGCCCGCGCCGCCGGTCCACCCGGATACATCTCGGGCGCCGCCTCACCGGTGATCACCCCGACGGCGAACCGATGAAGCGCATCCGCATTTCTCGCGAGGTGCGTGATCACGTGCCCCCGACTCCACCCCGGCAGCAGCGACGGCTCCCGCGCCTGATCGTCGGTCACCCCCTCCAGCGTCGCCTCGACCGCCGTCTGCGATTCGGCGACGGCATCGAGCAGTTCGGCAAACGACAGTGCAGCACGCGGCGACGTCATGCCGACGATGCTAGGCGATGCCACCCACAGCCCACCCCTGCGACGAACCCGCGGGATTCCGATTACGGAACGGTGACGATCGGAGCCCGGTATGGGCAATTCGGACGTTCGACCCGATACTGAGATCGACTGGTGGACAACGTGGTTGAAAGGTGGTGTGTGATGTACGACGAATCCGCTACATGGGGGATCCCGAGCGAGTCCTTTCTGGTGATGTACGTCACCGTCGCCGTGCTCGCGGTGGGCGTGGCCGTGTTCCTCCGGTCCCGCGGCAACGGGCCGGCCGCGACCGGGCATGTTCGCCTCGATCCGGTGCAGGCCGGCATGCTGACCAGCGACGATCGGGCGATTGCCGCCTCGTTGACGCTGCTGCGGGGCGCAGAACTCATCTCCCCCGACGGCACCGTGCTGCGCTCGTGGGCAGTCACCGAAAACACCCTCGGGTCGTTCACGCGCGCCGTCTACGACGAACTCGCCTTCGGGCGGACCGCCCTCGGCAACCCTGGGCTCGTAGGCCGGTTGCGGGCGCCGCTCGACCAGCTGCGGTCGACCCTGGTCGCGCAGGGTCTGCTCACCGGACCCGAACAGAAGGCCTGGAATCGCCGCGCGACCCTTCCGATCCTCGTCGTCGTGGCCCTCGGCGTCGCACGCCTCGTCGCCGGGTTCGCCGGCGGCAAGCCGATCGGATTCCTGCTGGTGCTGGTGGTCCTGGTGTCGGCTTCGCGGGAGCTGGTCCGCCGGACCGGCCGCCGGACACGTCGGGGCACTGCGGAGCTCGAACGGCTGCGCCGCACACATTCGTACCTGGCGCCGCGGATGCGCCCGTCGTTCACCGCGTACGGACCGACGCCGATCGCGCTCTCGACGGCGCTGTTCGGGGCCGGTGCCGTCGCACTGTTCTCCCCGGGGTTCGCCAGCGCCGCCGGCATCTCCGACAGCGGCAGCAGTGACGGCGGCAGCGGGGGTGGCGACAGCTCCTGCGGCGGTGGCGGAGGCTGTGGCGGCGGCGGGTGCGGGGGATGACCGCACCGATCGCGCCGGGTCTCGGGATCGGGTGGCGGCCGGAGATCTGCGGGATCATCGCCCGACTCGACGGCCTGCAGTTCTGCGAGGTGATCGCCGAATCACTGCCCGCACGCCGGCGAGGGGTCGGCGTTCCGGACGAACTGCGCTCGCTGGGCGTTCCCGTCGTCCCGCACGGCATCTCACTCTCGCTGGGTGGCGCCGACACCGTCGAGCAGCGCCGGATCGACCACCTCGCGCGGTGCGCGGACGCCCTTGGTGCGCCGCTCGTCAGCGAACACGTCGCGTTCGTCCGGGCAGGCGGTCTCGAGGCCGGGCACCTGCTGCCGGTACCGCGCACCGAGGAGGCGCTGGACGTGTTGGTGCGCAACATCCGGCGCACGCAGGAATGCCTGCCGGTCCCGCTGGCCGTGGAGAACATCGCGGCCCTGTTCGATTGGCCGGAAGACGAATACTCCGAGGGCGAGTTCCTGGCCGAACTCGTCGAACGCACCGGCGTCCATCTGCTGCTGGACGTCGCCAACGTGTACGCGAACGCCCGCAACCGAGGCCGCGACGCGGGCGCGGAACTCCGGCGGCTGCCGCTCGAACGCGTGGCCTACTGCCACGTCGCCGGCGGCCGCGAACGGGACGGCGTCTATCACGACACCCACACCGATCCGGTGCCCGGCGAGGTGCTGGACCTGGTCCGGGAGTGGGCATCCGAGGGTGCGCCCGCGATGATGCTCGAACGCGACGGCAACTATCCGCCCGCCCGGGAATTGTTCGACGAGTTGGACGCGATGGCGGATGCCGCGGGGTTCGAGCGGATCACCTCGAGCACCGCGCGAAGCCTGCCGTGACGGGGCTCGCGGATCGGCAGGCCGCACTGGTGCGGGCGCTCGTCGCCGCGGGGGAAAGTCCGGGCGGTTTCGACCGTGACGCACTCGATACGGTGTCGACGGCATTGCTGCGCAAACGGTCCGGGGAGGTGGGCAATCACGTTCCGCACGTCCGCGAGGCGTGCGGCGACCGGTTCTTCGCACTGTTCAGCGCCTGGGCCGCGGGGCGGCCGAAAGTGAGCACCCACGCCGACGCCGACGCGTTCACCGCGCATCTCCGGTCGATCGGCGAACTGCCCCAACCGAAGCGGCGGCGCCTGCTCAGCCGGCGACGAACCTGAGCAGCAACTCGTTCACCTGCTCGGGCCGTTCCTGCTGGACGAAGTGCCCGGCGCCGTCGACGAGGTGCACGCCGCGCAGGTCGGACACGGTCTCGCGCATCCGGTCGAGGGCCTGCGCACCGCTCATCGCGACGACCGGATCGTTCGCCCCCGCCACGAACAGCGTCGGGACCTCGAGGTGGGCGCCGTCGAGTTCCGCGCCGCGTTCCCAGTTGGCGTCGTACGCCCGGTACCAGTTGAGACCGCCGCTGAACCCCGTCCGGGTGAAGATCTCGACATAGTGATCCAGCTCGTCCTCCGTCAGCCACGACCACGGCAGCGGCGGGGCGTCGGGCAGCACGTCCAGGTAGCCGTTGCCCTCCGAGGGGTGCCGCCAGATGTCGAGGTAGCGGTAGTCGCCCGACAACGCGTAGAACAGTCGCTGCAGGAATCCGCGCGGGTCGGCGTCGAGTTCCCGATCGGCGACGCCGGGTTTCTGGAAGTAATGGATGTGCAGAAAGTGCTTGCGCGCCATCGACGCATAGAGTTCCGACGGGCGCAGCGGAAACCGGTCGGGCGCGTAGGGAACGGCCAGCAGCACCAGCCCGGACACCCGTTCGCGGTGCCGCAGCGCGACCGTCCAGGCGACGGGCGCGCCGAAATCGTGGCCGACGAACACCGCACGCTCGTGGCCGAGCGCGTCGAGTAGGCGGATCAGTCCGTCCGACACGCGCTCGTTCGTGTAGTCGGCGATGTCGCGGGGAATGTCGGTGCCGCCGTACCCGGGCATGTCGGGGGCGATCGCGCGGTACCCGGCGTCCGCGAGGGCCCGCATCTGATGGCGGTAGCTGTACCCGAGACCCGGGAAACCGTGGCACAGAACCACCGGCGGTCCGTCTCCCAGTTCGGTGATTTGCCAACGGAATCCGTCGACCGTGACCGACCGCTCCGTCGACGACGCCATGCTTCGCACCCCTCCACCCGCTAGAACGTGTTCTAGCAATGTAGCGTAGCGGCGCCGCCATTAGAATGCACCTGACTCGCAGTGGCGACCGTCGACCAACCGGGAAATGGAGTGATGCGCAATGGTGGAGGCACGCTCCCGCCATGAGTTCGTCGCAGTCCAACTCCGGCAGCGCATCATGCAACGGCAGTACGCGGTGGGGGAGCCACTGCCCAGCGAGAGCATGCTCTGCGCGGAATTCGAGGTGTCGCGCGGGCCAGTGCGTCAGGCCCTCGCGACGTTGAAGAACGAGGGGCTCATCCAGCTCTCCCAGGGCAAACCTGCGGTGGTGCGCAGCCACGACATCACTCAGACCCTCGACACGTTCACCCCGTTCTCCCAGTGGGCCCGCCGCACCGGCCGCGTTGCGGGTAGCCGCACACTCGAGATCTCCCGCCGCCGGGTGTCCGAGCCTGCTGCCGGCGCATTGGGTGCGGCCGCAGACGACTTCGTCGTCGAGGTGCTCCGTGTCCGACTGCTGGACGGCGAACCGACGATGCTCGAGCGGAGCACGTTCACCGACCGCGTCGGTTCCCTGCTGTTCGAATTCGACATCGACTCCGGGTCGATCACCGACTACCTCACCTCCCGCGGCGTCCGATTCGAATCGATGGAGCACGTGCTCGACGCCGTCGCCGCCGCCGAGGTGGACGCCGACCATCTCGGCATCGACCCCGGCAGCCCTCTGCTGCGGGAACGTCGGACGTCACGCGATCAGAACGGCGACATCTTCGAGTACGCGGACGACCGGTACCGCCCCGACCTCGTCGCCTTCAGCATCGTGAACGCCCGCACCATCGACCCACGGATCCCGTCGGACGACGGAAACGGAAGTTAGTCGGCCGCCGCGAGCGGGTGTCAGGCGTTGCGCAGTTCGGACAGCAGACCGGGCAGGTCCGCGACACTGTCGAGGATGTGCGTGGCGCCGGCCTCCGCCAACCGGGTGGCGTCGTGGGCGCCGGTGAGCACACCGACGGACGCGAGCGCTCCGGCGCGCAGGCCGGTGGTGACGTCCGACGTGGTGTCGCCGAGCACCACCATGGACTGGACGGACGGGGCGCCGACCCGCATCAGCGCGGTGAGTGGCATGTCCGGGAAGGGGCGGCCGCGGACGCCGTCACCGGGGCAGAGCACGACGTCGGCGACGTTCTCCCAGCCGAGCGCGCGGATGATCGACATCTGCGTCTCGTGGGCGAACCCGGTGGTGAGCGCAATCTTGATGTCCTGCTCGCGAAGTGCGCCGAACAGTTCCTCGGCGCCGGGGACGGCGCTGCACCGACCGTCGTCGACGAGTTGCGAGTAGCAGCGTTCGAATTCCTTGTTCGCGGCCTGCGCCTGCTCCTCGTTTCCGCCACTGAGGTGCCGGAAGACGACGATCTTGGACTGACCCATGGTGTCGGAGACGTAGTCGAGCATCCGCCGACGGTCTTCGTCGGTCTTCGACAGTCCGGCGTGCGCGTCCGCGGCGAGGAAGGACTGTTGCACCAGCCCGGCGTCTTCCACGGTGGTGCCTGCCATGTCGAAGACGACCAGGCTGATGTCGCGGTGATGTGTTTCCATTTGTCGTGCTCCTCTCGGTATTCGGTGAATGTGGTTGTGCTGCTATGCCATCAGGGGCACGGTGTCGCGGCCGAAGACGTGGTCGATCCGGTCCTTCGCCAGACCCAGGCTCGTCGTCATGCCGATCCCGGTGGTGACGGTGACGATGTGCACACCGTCGATCGGCTCCTCGATCAGGAACTCCGAATCGGGGGCCGAGCTGTACACGCCCTGCCAACGCTCGGTGACGGTGACGTCCGAGACGCCGAACAGGGAGGCCGCTTCACGGATCAGTACCTCGAACCCCTTCTCCGACTGGAACGGCTCGGCCGAAATGTCACGGATGTGGGTGTCGCCCAGCAGGATCGATCCGTCGGGCTGCGGTGTGTACATCTGGTGCAGGTCGAGATCGACGTAGTCGGGGTATTCTTCGCGAAGCCGGGCCGCGAGCGCCGCCGTCGCGGGCAGATTCTCGAAACCGGAGTAGCGCACCAGCGACCATCCCGTGAACAGGGGCGCGGGTAACGGGCCGGACAGCGGCATCCGGGCGCGCAACATGTGCAGCCGGCACCGCAGGAGTCCGCCGCGCTCGGCCGGTTCCGGAAACAGCCGGTCGATGTCGTAGTTGACGGTGACGAACACCGTCCCGGCGCGCAGATCGCCCCGCGAGGTGTGGACGATTCCGGTCCTGAAACCGGATGCCGCTGTGCGCCAAAGGAATTCGACTCCAGACGCTTCCAGCCACCGCGCGATGGCGGGGGCCGCTTCCCGCGGGTCGACCTGCAGGTCGCCGGTCATGTACATGCCCCCGACGACGCCGTCGCCGACGATCGGCAGCGCCGTGAGAATCCGATCGCGGGAAAGCAGTTCCACCTCGGCAGGCCCGCGGACGTCCGCGAATTCGGTCATGACGGCCAGCTCGTCGTCGTGCCGGGCCACGCAGTACGTCCCGGACTCGGACGACCAGAATCCGGCCTTGCGCGACAGGTCGAGCCAATGCTCCCGGCCCGCTCGGGCGTAGTCGCGGGCGACCCCCGACTGGGCGGTGATGCAGGCGTGGCCGAAGTTCTGGACGGAAGCGCCCGCGACACGATCGGCATGGTCGATCACCGCCACCGACAGACCCCGATTCGCCGCGTGGTACGCGTGAGCGAGGCCGACGATTCCGGCACCGACAACCACCACGTCGTAGCGTCGTTGATGTGTCATGGATCCCACTGTGAACCGAGGATTCCAACATGTCAATACAAGTTGATGGAATTCACCGCAGGTATATATAAGTTTCCTTCCGTTAACCGTGTGTTGGGTGGGTCAAGTGGTACGAGCCGGCCGTCTCTGCGACGATGACATTCCGTATTCACCCACCTCAGAAGGGCCAATCGATGAGTGGTGCTACCGATCCGAGTCCGGCGCCCGTGCACGAATCGCCGTCGGCGAACGATCGTTTCGGCCACCTGATCGAGCGCCGCGACGGCGTCGACTTCCCCTTCTACAACGGGGTTCCCGCGGCACTGTCGGTGCGGCAGTGGGTGCTGGTGTGGGCGTCCGTCGCTGTCGGCTTCGCGGCCCTGATCCTCATCCCGCAGCCGAACAACTTCGTGGCGTTGATTCCGCGAATCCTTTTCGTCGCCATCCCGCTCGTCGTGCTGGCGCGGGTGACGCGCGAGCACTGGAAAGCGCTGTTCCGCAGAGTGAGCGGCCGCGACGTCCTCACGATGATCGGTTTCGCGCTGCTCAACCTGGCCGTCTCGGCCGGGCTGGCGTTGATCGTGCAATCCCTGTTCGACGTAGCGTCCAACGAGGCCATCGACGATGCGGGCAAGGCGAGTGCGCTCGACACCGTCGCGTTCTACGTGGGCACCGGTATCCAGTTGGTCGGCGAAGAAGTGTTCACCATGATCCCGTTTCTCGCGGTCATGTACTTCCTGTTCACCAAGGCCACGCTGTCTCGCAAGACGGCGATCGTCGTGGCCTGGCTGCTCAGTGCCGTGTGGTTCGGCGCTGCCCACCTGCAAACCTACGACTGGAACTTCGCTCAGGCATTCATCGTGATCGGCGGGGCCCGACTAGTTCTCACGCTCGCCTACATCCGCACCAAGAACCTGTGGGTCTCGACGGGCGCGCACATCATCAACGACTGGACGCTGTTCACCCAGGCGATTGTCCTCAACGCAGCCCTTTTTGCCCTCTAACCCGGAACCCGACCCTCAGTTGGGAATGGGGATGACGATGGGCGGCAGGCCCGGTATCTGCACCTGGATCTGCTGCGGCGGTGCGGGCGGCGCCGGAGCGGGGGCCGGCGGATAGTTCACCGGCGGCTCGGGCGCGGGCGGCG
>NZ_BCWY01000072.1 GCF_001894825.1 Rhodococcus jostii NBRC 16295
CCTCTTCGTAGTAGAAGCCGCCGTCGATGATGTACGCCTGGACGTTGCCGATGTGCCAGTGCGGAGGTGCCACGCTGCCGGCGTCGACCTGCAGGATGAGGGTGAACGATCCGGTGACGAGGTTGCAGTAGAGGAGCTTGAAACGGGTGCCGGGCATGAGCCAATCGGTCCACGGGATCTGCTCGGGATCGATGAATTCCTTCCGTGCTCCCTTTGCGGTGATGCCGGGATTGGTCATCCAGTAGTCGGGGCCTGCAATGCGCATGATCGCATCCAATCTTCGTTGGGGGAGAATGCCCGGAATTGTGATGTGGCTGCCGTGGTCCGGGTGGCCTCGGGAGTGGTTTAGAATCTCCTCGGTGATGAATGTGATGTCCATTACATTTGATTTCAGTTCGTTAACTTGCTGGTTATCGCGGCAGGTCAGAGGTGCGGGAAAAGGCGCGGTGGCCAGGTGGACGATCTAAATCTGAGGCTCGTCGCATACTTCGTCTCGGTAATCGAAGAAGGGCATTTCGGCCGCGCGTCGGAGAAACTCTTCATCAGCACGCCTGCATTGAGTCAGCAGATCAAGAGGCTTGAAAAGCAGTTGGGCGTCGAATTGATCGACAGATCGGCGCATCCGCTGCAGCCGACGGCGGCCGGGCGCCGGTTCCTGCCCGAGGCCCGGGCGGTCCTGGCCGCCGCACGACGCGCGGTGGAGGTGGCGACGTCGGAGATCCCACCAGTTCGACTGGGGTTCATGGCGGCTTCCCTTGTCGGGCCGACCCGTCGTTTTCTGGAACTAGTGCGAGAGCGCCTGCCCAGGCTCGAGGTGGCCTTGGTCGAGCTTCAATGGGCAGATTTGGCAAGCGCGGTCCGATCGGGGGAGGTCGACGCATCGATCCTCCGTCCACCGGTGTCGGACCGGTCTGGACTCCGACTCGACGTGCTGTGTGACGAGGCGCGTGTTGCGGTGCTCCCGGTTGGGCATGCGCTCGCGGGCCGCGACCACGTCCATCTGGGCGATCTCGACGACGAACCGCATGTCCGGTCGGACGACGCCGACCCCGAATGGGTCAGATGGTGGGCATGCGACCCGCGGCCGAGTGGTCGGCCGGTAGCTTACGGCCCGTCGGTGCGCACCATGGACGAGATGCTCGAGGTTGTGGCGAGTGGAGCGGCGATTGTGATCACCAGCAAATTCGTGGATGACACGCGACGGCATGAGGGCGTCGTCTTCGTGCCGGTCAGGGATGCGCCGCGGTCAGCGGTGTGCCTCTGTACGCGGCGGGACGACCTGAGTGCGGGCACACGCGCCCTGATCGACGGTGCCACGGAGTTCAGAGACGACAGGCTATAGGGGCGAGTGACGCGATCGCGGTGTGGATGCGCAAGCAAGTCAGACGGTCCCATGGTCGCATCCGCGATGACGAGACACCTGATCCGGGACCGTCTGACAACGTGAGGAGCTGTTGGTCAGCTCAGGCCGGAAAACTGCTAGCGTCGGAGCCGCTGAGGTCTGGTAGCTGCCGATTTCGGAGCCGCCGTCGACGACCAAGCTAGTGCCGGTCACGTAATTGGTGTCGTCGGATGCCAGGAACACTGCCGGAATGTGGTCGAGTCGGAGAATCGCGACGGTGACATATTTGATTCCCGCGCCGGCGCAAGCCAATTCGCCGTCACCGCCGCAACCTACTGCGCCAGCGACGCAGGGAGCAGATCCATCAAACGCGGGTGAACCCGCCGAAACGATGATCCGGGAAGCCGCCTTCAGCATCGTCTGCACCACCACCCCGGAAATCAAGTCCCGCATCCTCACCGCAGGCCATCCCTAGCGGAGCCGCCATCCCGGGAGGCAGGATCACGCGCCCATCACCCGGGCCGGATCAGACATACACTGCCGTCGCGGCAAACTACTCACCACACCGTCGATCCCCCGCAGATGTCCCGGCACGACCCCCGAACAGCGGCAAGATCCACTCGCACAGATCCGCCAGGCCTGTGCCAAGCCCGGCCAGAGCGACACGATCTTCGATTTATGCACTAGGACGTGCACCCACAGGCGGGAGTCCACGACGCGGGCGCCCGAGCCCTCACAACGATCGTCTGCAACACGCCCAGCGTGATGCACCGTGCATCACCGGCACCCCGGATCGTGGGTGCGAGTAATCCGGATGGTGACCCCTCTGCAGGGTCTCGCACGGTCAATGCCCACCACGAGCGAATCAGCGATACAGCTCAGGTGTCTTGCAGGAACGCTCGAAGTCGCTCGAGCACCAACTCGGGTCGCTGATCGACAATCCAGTGACCGACACCGTCGACCGTCTCGAGCTGAAAACCACGCGCTCGCTCGCCATACCCGCGCAGCAGCGTCGGAGTGATCACCGGGTCCCCCACCCCGTGCAGGAACCGGATCGGAACATCAACGGAGGTATTCGCGAATTCACCGGCACGGATCAATTCTCGCGTCAGGAATGTGCGATACCAGCGCGAGCCGGCGACCGCATGACCGGGCTCACGCATGCGACGCACATAGAGCCCGAAGTCGTCGTCGTCGAGGTAGAACCCGGCGCCGACCCAACGGCCGGTCATCCTGATGAAGCGGCCCTTCGGGTCGCTGAGAAGACGCGGCCCGATCACCGGAAGAGAAATCGGGATCTGATACCAGAACCGCCACAAATGTCGGACTGCCGTCAGATCGAACGTCAGCCACGGTCCGACGGTGTTCAGTCCGAAGAAGCCGGACACCTTCTTCGGATGGCGCAGCATCAGATTCCCCGCGATCGGACCACCCCAATCGTGCGCCACGACCCGCACCGAGGCGACGCCGAGCCGGTCGAGCACGACCGCCAGATCATCGGCCATATCGGTCTTGGAGTAGCGGTCATCGGGCGCTGAGCTCCACCCAGCCCCGCGCAGATCCGGGCACAGCACGCGGTAGCCATCGGCCGCGAGCGGTCCGATCAACTCGTGCCATGCCCACCAGTTCTGCGGGAAACCGTGAACAAGCATGACCGGCGACCCGTCGGCCAGCCCGGCATCGGCGACGTGAATCGTCACACCGCAGCCCACGTCGACGAACCGGTGCTCCACCCGGCGAGCACCGGTAATGAAGGTGAGTTCATAGCTACTCGCTCTCTCCTCACACGACGAGGCCTCCCCGCGAAAACCCAACACGCTGCGCGGTCTGGTCCCGAGCCGCCGATGATCCCTGGTATGGAGATTGTGACCGCTCAATCGGGCTCCACCAGCAAGCGCTCGCGGTTGTACACCTTGCACCGCGGCACCGACGTGGCCAGCGCGGCCGTTGGTCGTTTGCCCAGTCGTGCTCGCCGCGTCGTGTAGGTGGAGCATTGAGCCAGATTCCTGTGTCCCCACCATGAGAGCCCTCAGCAGCCGTCGTATTTCCACGTGTCGTCTCTATCGTCGTATGTCCATGAACCCGAGCCCGGGCCAGGTGCATCGTTCGACGACGAGGTGAACCGGACTGTGGCTTTCGGCCCGTCCACACTTTCGATCACGTATGGCGACTCAAGGGGTTCCAGGTTGGCGATGTTGATCGCCACGTCGTTAAGCCACTTCACCCGATCCACTTGACATCTATCCGAGAGAGCGACAGTTGCATCGGGGGCGGTGGGATCAATGTGATCGAGGAGGTCTCGCAGATCCTTGTCTAACGTCTTTCGAACAGGACAGTCGCGGTCTCGCGATTCCGGTGGGGCGAAGCCGAACGGCCACACAGTGGTTTCGTCATAACAGATATCGACGAGCGTCGTGCCGGTGAGATTCGCGTCGCCCAGGACAACGTTCCTCAGCCTGTTACGGTCATACGCTGTGTTACCTAGAATTGCGCCGTTCAATCGGGCGCCGGTGAGGTCCGCGCCGGATAAGTTCGCACCCCGCAAGTCGGCATCCCACAGGGTTGCTCCCCTCAAATCCACGCACTGATCCTTCTTCGGGGCTGCCGGGTCGGGGTTTGGCTCAGGGTTTTCTATGCAGTTGAGTCGAGCCTTTTGGGCATGCAGGTTGGTTAGCTTCGTTTCGTGCATGTTGGCACCGCGGAGATCCGCTCCCGCAACTGTGGCCGACCACAGGTCGGCACCTTCGAGATTCGCGAAGCGCAGATTGGAGCCCGTGAGATCCGCGAGCAGCAATCTTGTGTCGATCTCCCGATCGACGACCTTCTCATCGACGTCCTTCTGATCGTTCTCGGTCTTACAGCTACGGGTACCCGGCAGCCAGCTGTCGTCGCCACTCAGTGGGCAATCTAGTGCTGCTTCTTCCAGGTTCGCACCAATAATCGAGGCGCCATTTAACTTTGAGTTGCTGAGAGTGATCTTTTGCAGTTGGGCACCATCGAGATTGGCCCGTGTGAGGTCCGCGTTGGTGAGGTCGGCCGAGCTCAGAACGATGTGGCTAAGGTCCGAGTCACGCAGGATCACCCCCGGAAGTTCGATGCCCGATAGGTTCATCCCCCGCATCTCGCGGTAGGACCGGTCGATGACGCCCTCCTGCGTGCTGACCTGGTCACGAAAAGCGCGTACTAGCTCGTCGCGACTACTCGTCAGCTCACGCTGGGCCTCGAAAGACGATTGGAACAGAAAGACCAACAATCCCACTATGACCGCAAATACGCCATCTTTGAACCACCAGGCCGGCTGGGGGCCCGATTGCTTCGGTACCCATGTCGACGGCTTCCGCCAGGAGATCTTCGGCGGAATTGCGGGAGGCATCACTGATTCCCCATCAGCGTTCGACGGTGGTTCCGTCACAGAATCCATGATTCCCCACGACGTCACCGCCGATGTGCTGAAGATGAAGAAGACCGGTCTGTTTAATCGTCCCTCTTCGAACCCCTAAAGTCACTGATCATTAGGTGCTCGAAACACCTGTCGGGCGTCTGCGCTTCGGCAGACAATTGCCGGGGACGAAAACCGTCGCGTCCGGGGAACTGTGTTCATGTCCCGGCGGACACGGGCGAATCGCGTCGGACCGCGATGGTTCGATTCCGGTCAGCCCGGAGCATGAGTAGCTTCGTTTGACGCCCCCCACGGATCGGGAATCTCATCCGCACCGACGACCTCGCCTCGCGGCAGCGCCGTGGACGTGGATGCAGCAGACCGGGACGCGAGGGCGAGGTCAGTTCGCGGGTGTGTTCGCTCATCCGACAGCCGCGAACTGACGTGCCGCTGCGAGGACCTGCGGCCGGACGTCGTTGAGGTCGCCTTCGCATAGCAGCAGCAACGCCGTGGCTGGTTGCCGAGGATCGGGCTTCAACGCCTTGAACCATCCAACTGGCAGGTCCACCACCTCGAAGGGCATCTACAGGTCATCCACGCCGGCGAGACACGCCGGTCCTACTTTTTGGGTGTCTCAGGAGCACTTCGTCGGTACTTTACCGACGCCCATTCGGCAGCCGGGATCCGGCTGGGCTTCAACGAAGCCGTCGCCGCGCTCGACGGCGACGGTTCCCGGGTACGCGCCGCGCTCGGCCGAAGCGGCGAACGCTACCCGGCCGACCGGGTTGTGATCGGGATAGGCGTCGAACCGAACTCCGAACTGGCCACGGCAGCGGACCTGGCCACCACCAACGGTATCGATGTCGACTCCTATCTACGCACCTCGGATCCGCACGTCTGGGCCATCGGCGATTGCGCGTCCTTCCCGTGCCGGTACGCCGGAACGGCCAGTCGGCGCGAATCCGTTCAAAACGCGGTCGATCAGGCCCGGACGCTTGCCCGCACGCTCACCGGAACTCCCACCGAGTATCGCGAGGCCCCCTGGTTCTGGAGCCACCAAGGCTCACTCAAACTGCAGATCGCCGGCATCGCGGATCAACCCGACTACTCGATCACGCACAGCGACCCGACGGCCAAAAAGTTCTCAATCTTCCGCTTCCGAGATGACAGATTGACCTGCGTCGAGTCGCTCAACAGTCCAGCTGTACACCTGGCCGCCCGACGAGTCCTGGCATCAAACTCCCGGCCATAACCCTCGGACGTCACCGCCACCGGATTCGACTTGAAGGACTTCACGAGCAGCAAGCGGAATCAGGTGTGATTGGAAGCTTCTCTTACGCTGATTCCCGACGCGTCAGTTCGTGGAGCTACCAAGGCCCGCATCATTGCTCGCCTGATCCAGCTCCCCCGTTGGCGAACAGCCACCGCTCGAACAGATCCGGCCGTACCTCTCCGCTCTTCCGCCCCCATCGCGCCAACAATGTGCAGTACCGCTCGTAGGTTTTATCGGTGACCGGCTTCCGATCCTCAAACGGACCCGGCCAGTGGCCCCGATTCCACTGCCGCTCTAGCCCATCTCCAGCTGGGTCGCATCCCCGCGATACCGGCGGGGTCAGCCGATACCATTAGCGTCGAGGAATGTCCTCCCTCGTCCCTACCGACTACGCCGCCAACGCTCGAGAGCATCAAGCGGCTCGTGCATGAGGCGCGCTACATCGCCCAGCGCAGGGTGAACTCCGAACTGCTCAGGCTCTGATCCAAAAATGGGGTGAGGTGCGTGCGGTCGGGACACGCGTTGTGATGCCCGCGTGAGGTGGTCTAATGAGGTTCGGATCGGGGGTTCGGATCAGGCTGCCGGGGTGAGGGTGACGGTGCAGCCGAGCGCTTCGAGTTGCCGAATGTGATTGTGTTTCTAGGTATCCGGTCGGATGTGGCGGGTGTAATGATCGGAACCGAGGTCGTGGAAGGTGGCCTGTTCGTCGGAGAGCAGGTGCCAGGCGACGACCAGGATGGAGCGATCGACGGCGAGTTTCTTTCCCCGTTTCGCCAGCCGGCGGTAGCGGGCACCGAGGAAGGTGTCGGTCCTGCGGGTCATCACGGCGGCCTCACCAAAGGCTGCGGCCAGGTAGCGGTTGCCGTGCCCGGAGGAACCGTTGCCCTTGGTCTTTCCGGGGTCGGCCCGGTGGTCGCCGGGACCATGCCCTCCCGGTCTGCTACGGAAAGCTACGGGCAGCTAACCCGACCACGGACCGATGACACGATGATAAGTTGGGAATTACGTGACCGCTGACAGCACACGGCCTGGTGCTGCCTTACATCCTGAGGTACGGCACCGAGGAGCAGAAGCAGGTGGCTGCCCCTCGAATTCATCGGCGGCGACATGATGACCGCCATCGCGATGACCGAGCCAGGCATCGGCTCGGACCTCGCCGGCATCAAGACCACCGCCCAGTCCTCGTCCGGCCGCAGCAGCAATCGTGCAGCGGCATAGTTCACCCGCCCACGCCATCCGCACACCCGGCCAACCCCGTGGTGATGAGGATCCTCGACTCGAGGAGCGCCGAACAGAGACCGCGTATGCCGCCGAGAGCGCGCCGTACGGTCGCCGACCTCAGCGAAGTGCCGCCGGTGGTCTCCGTGGCCACCATGTCCGAACCTGCGCGCTGTCCTCGACGCCGTGACCATCCCGTGGCCGAGTCAGTGTTCGGATGAGGCTCGGTTGAGTACGCGTCTTGCCGCAGGTGTGCGACTACACAGCCACTGGCAGTCGTCGTTTCAAACGTCGTCCCACCACGGCCCACTGGCGGCATCCGGTAAACGATCCGAATCGAACCGCCCACCAATGCACCGCTACAGCAACCGGACGGCAGGCCCCAAAGACAGCTCTGAGCCCCTGACATAGGCAGAACCGTATGGTCCGACAGCTTATTGCCGGTTGATGCATTGCCTGTATTTCGTTGGGATGAAGCCAACGCTTTTATGGTGTGGATCACATTCGCGCCATCAGCGACCTGTACCGCAGCACAGACATCCGGAGGATCTTCATGGTGATGGCCGAAACCCATTCGAGCGAGGCAGGCCAACGGCCGTCGCACCGCCCGGTCAACCGGGGTGCGTGGGGTGTTGTCGTTCTTCTGTTCCTGTTCTTCACCCTAAATTTTGCCGACAAGGCTGCGATCGGGCTGGGTAGTCATCAGATTCGCGAGGATTTGGGTCTGACAGCAAGCCAGTACGGACTTCTGAGCAGCGCATTCTTCTGGCTGTTCGCGATCGGAGCGGTCGTACTCACCGCCGCACTCCGCAAGATCTCGTACACCTGGGGTGCCGGCCTGCTGATGATCAGCTGGGTAGTCACCATGCTTCCGCTGACCGTTCAGACGTCGTTCAGCGTCCTCCTCGCGTGCCGTATCGCGTTGGGCTTCTTCGAAGGTCCGGCACACGCTCTGTGCCAGTCGATCGTCGCGGATCGTTTTTCGCCGGAGAAGCGTGCAACGGCCGGTGCAGTCGTCAATGCTGGGTCTTCGGTGGGCCCTTTGATTGCGGCACCTGTTCTGACCTGGGTGATCCTGTCGTGGTCGTGGCACGCTGCCTTCGCGGTCCTTGCAGCTCTGGGCACGCTGTGGGTGATCGCCTGGTTCTGGTACACGGAAAAGCTGCCGTTCAAGCGTTCGCACGAACCCACGGTCGACGGTGACTCGAAGGTAGAAGACCCCAACGGCAACATCGTGGTTCCGTTCCGTCGTCTGCTGACGCTGCAGGCTTTCTGGGGCTTGGTCCTTCTGTCCTTTGCCGGCTACCTGGTTTCCTCGCTAAAGGTTGCCTGGCTGCCCGCTTACATGAACGAGGGGCTCGGATATTCGGCCGGCTCGGTGGGCACCCTGGTGACGCTCCCGTACTTTGCGGCGGTTGTGGTGCTGCTCTCGGCAGCTCTGCTGTCGGGTCGTCTGTTGCGTAAGGGCCACTCGTCGAACGTCGCTCGTGGGTATGTCACCGGCGGATACCTACTGGCAGGCGGTGTCTCGATGATCATGTTCACTCAGCTTCAGCCCGGACCGCTGCAGTTGGTCCTCGTGATTGCCGCGTTCGCGGTCAACAGCGTCGCGACCTCCGTAGCCTTTGCCGGAGCCTCCGACTTCTTGCCAGCTCGTCAGCGGGTCGCGTTCTTCGGTTGCATCATCGCCGCATACAGTGTGGCCGGAATCGTAGCGCCCTACGGGCTCGGACGGATCGTCGATCATGCACCTACTGCAGCCCAAGGCTACTCGACCGGCTTCATGTTCGTCGGAATCATCGTCTGCATATTCGGAGTTGTCGGCGGTCTGATGCTCAACCCTGAGAAGGCCAAGGCCAGGCTCGTGCAGTTGACCGCAGAATACGCGGCAGAAGAGGCTCGGCCGGCGTAAGAACCAGATGAAATCTGCAGGCTCTTACGGCAGGTTGTCTGCGAGCATCGACGCTTCCAATAGTGACAATCCGGACCGCTGATTTTCTGCGATGGCCTTTCGCCACCGGACCAGAGCAGCGTGCGACTGGATCACAAAACTCTGAGCCGCCGGATTCAATGCACCCGGCCGGTGCACGATTCCGAACGGAGTACGTATTTCCGGATCGGTTTCGACGACAACCGCCCCAAGCCTGTGCGCTACCGTCGCCATCCGCAGCGGCAAAAGCGCACTGGCAGCGCCGTTGAGGACCAGTGTCAGCTGCGCATGGCGATTCGGAACTTGAGCACGGATGAGCGGAACCACCGACTCGCGCCTCAATACCGAGGCAACGATGTCGTTCTCGCTCAGAGCAACACTGCTGACCGCCAAAGGCACACCGCCCAGTGCTGCCAGTTCGAACGGAGCCGACCTGTCGACAGAAGTGTTGGGAGGCATCACCAGTAGCAGCCGCTGCAACCCCAACTCGGTGCACTCGAGATTCTCGGTCGGGATCGGGAATGCCGTGAATCCGAGCTCGCAGTGTCCCGCCAAGACTTCGTCGCACACTTCCCTGGCATCGCCGAACTCCGACAAGTCGATGCGGATATCCGGGTACAACGCAGTGAACGACACACTCCACGCAGCGACGGCCTCGCTGGACACTTCTGGCATGGTCCCGATCGTTATGGAACCGACCTGCAGTTCGCGGGCACCGCGCATGATGTCCTGCACGGAAACCAGGTCCGCGAGCACTTTCCGCGCCGGCTCCACCAAAAGCTGACCGGCAGGATTGAGCACAAGATTTCGGCCGGTCCTGTGGAACAAGCTCAGCTTGAACTCCCGTTCCAGCGCCCGGACGCCCTGCGACAACGACGCCTGCGCGACATGTAACTGCGCAGCCGCCCGATTGACTCCACCATGATCGATAACAGCGAGAAAGTACTCAAGTTGTCGGATGTCCATGCGGCCTATCATCCCATCACGCTGCCCTCACGCCACATACGGCTATGTCAGACCTGGCACGGGTACGGCCGGAGTTCGAGCCGCACCTCGACAGCCCGATAGCCGACGCGGCGCAATCGATCACGGTCGCCCAGCGGCGCGGCCCGACCGGGGCCTCCGAGAGAGTCAAGCGCCTCACCAGGGCATATAGGCGAAAGCGTATGGTCCGACAGCGAATTGCCGGTTGATGCCTCGACGATAGTTCGCTGTGATGTAGCTAACGCGCTCACGGCATCGATCGAGCGTGACCTGACCAAAATGAAAGCCCGAGTGGAGGTTTCCCGGTGAACAAGCCCATTGAGAACAAGCCGTTGGACGGTGTTCGGGTGATCGACTTCGGTCAGTTCGTCGCTGGTCCCGCCGCAACGCAGGTGCTCGCCGATATGGGCGCAGAGGTCATCAAGGTCGAACCGGTGAGCGGGGAGTCCTGCCGCATCATCGGGCAGTACGGCGAGGCCATCATCCGTACATACAACCGTGGGAAGAAGGACATCGCGCTCGACCTCAAGGATCCGCGTGGTTTGAAGATCGCCCGCGAATTGATCGCGAGTGCGGACATAGTCGTGCAGAACCTGCGGCCGGGTGTGATGGACGGCCTCGGCCTCGGTTCGGAAGCGGTGCGGGCTGCTCATCCCGAAATCGTCTACGCGACGGTCAGTGGTTTCGGACTGCACGGCCCGTCGAAGGAACGGCCCGGCTTCGATATCGCGGCGCAGGCCGAGAGCGGGATCATGTGGGTCACCGGTGAGGCTGACGGCGAACCGCAGCGCGTCGGGTTCCCGGTAGTGGATTCGGCTGCCGCACACGTGTTTGCCCAGGCAATCCTCGGTGCCTACATCCGCCGGTTGCGGTTCGGTGTGGGTGACGAGGTGGAGGTGTCGTTGCTGGAGGTAGCGGTGCATCTGCAGGGACCCAACTGGGGTAAGTACCTGATGACCGGGATCGAACCGATGCGCAAGGGAAATGGTCAGCCGAGTGTTGCCCCGGCCGCCGAGGTCATGTCAACCCGTGACGGTGAGATAGTTCTATCTGCCTATTCGCCTGCACATTTCGCTGCACTGTGCCGATTCGTCGAGCGTCGTGACCTGCTCGAGGACCCGCGATTTGTGGACAATCCGTCACGGGTTGCGAACCGCGCGGCGTTGCTCGCGGAGCTTCGTCCGGCGTTTGCCCAGATCACCAGTGACGACGCCATGGATCAGCTCGGCGTGCACGGTGTGGTGGCGGGGCGGATCAGCAGTTACGGCGAGGTGCGCAAGAATCCGGATGTGGAGGCATCGGGGCTCTTCATCGATGTCGAAGCTGCGGACGGGGTTCACTACACCTCGCTCAAGTCGCCATGGAGCCTGCGCAGCGTGTCCGACCAGGGTGGCCTCGGTGCACCGGACCTGGGGCAGCATACGGCCGAATTGTTGGGGCAGCTCGGTTACAGCGAGCGCGAGATCGCAGACTTGGAAGTCGACTCCGTGGTGCGCACCCAGCGCTGAGATCGGCATTCGATCGTCGAATTACCTTCACTCAGAACACTCCTACAGAAGGATAGACATGATCGATCCGCACATTCGTACCCTCGATTTCGAGGCGTACCGCCAGGTGATCCGAAACTTCACCGACAACGAACTCATTCCGCGTGAGAACGAAATGGTCGCCGCCGGTGAAGTTCCCGCAGATCTGGTCAAGCGAATGGCCGAGGTCGGCTTGTTCGCGATCACTCTGCCCACCAGTGTCGGCGGTTTGGGCTGGACGATCGAGCAGCAGGTGCTGCTGACCTTCGAATTCACCCGATCGTCCGCTGTATACCGCTCACGCTTCTCCACCAGTATCGGTCTGGCATCGCAGATCCTGCTCGAGTACGGCACCGACGCCCAACGTGAGAAGTATCTACCCGCGATGGCTGCCGGGGACTGCGTCATGGCATTCGCGCTCACCGAGGTGCAGGCAGGCAGCGACGCATCTGCCGTGCTCACCACCGCAATGCGCGTCGGCGACGAGTACGTCATCGACGGTGAGAAGCGCTACATCACCAACGCGGCGTGGGCCGATGTGCTACTGGTGTTCGCTCGCACCGAAGACGGCGAGATCTCGTCGTTCCTGGTCGACCGGGACACTCCCGGTGTCGAGACCCGCTTGCCGGAACTGATGAACGGTCACGCCGAAGGACCGGTGGCAGAGATCAGTCTGCGCGGTGTTCGCGTGAGCAGCGACCGGCTGATCGGCGGAGTGACGGGCAAGGGCATGAAGCACGCGATGCGCGGAATCAACCAGGCCCGCACGCACGTAGCCGCCACCGCAGTCGGGCAGGCGACCCGCATGCTCACCGAGGCAATGCAGTACGCCGAGAAGCGGGAACAGTTCGGGCAGCCGCTGGCCGAGTTCGGTGCTGTGCAGTCCATGCTCGGACGCAGCTACGCGGAACTCGAGGCCGGCCGCGCGATGATCCTCGACTGCGCCCGCGAATTCGATCTCGGCGCCCCGCCCCGACACCGCATCTCCGCGGCAAAGCTGTACTGCACCGAGATGGCATCGGAAGTCGGAGATCGTGCGGTTCAGGTGCTCGGCGGCGTCGGCATCGTCGGCGATCACGCCGTGCCGCGCATGTGGCGCGACGTCCGTGCCCTGCGCATCTACGAGGGCGCCTCGCAGATTCACGAGCGCAACCTCGCGCGGGCACTCCCGTCCATACTCGCCTGAAAAGCTACCAACGCAACACTTTTCCGTATCGACCTATCGGTCTGCTGACCGCGCACCCCGCCGGTCGGCAGACCGACAGGTTAACCTCGATTTCGCGTGCCGCTGAGTCTTGTTTCGGGTGCGGGTTTGATAGTGGCTGCGGTGGTCGACGATGGGCAACGTGCCCCCGCCCACGAGACCGATGTGGTGACACAGCACCTGCACATCACCACCTAGTTGCAACGACAGTCCCGCCCAAGCCGAGGCGAACCCGGTGAGAGTGATCCGGTCGCAAACGAGACCGCACGTGTGGACCCTCAGATAGATCACCTGGAGATCACAACGCCGCAGCGCGCATCGGGTCCACTGTTTCGGCGGAGACCGGGTAGTTGGCTAGCATGTGGCTACGGAACCTGGCCCAGTCGCTGTCGTCAGCGACGGACCATCCCAAGGCGAACAGGGAGTCGACTTCCTCGTAGCAGGACCGGCACACGATCGAACCCATCGAGCCTTTGCCCGACGCGTCTAAGCACGGGGTCAGGTAATACGCGATCCCGCAGGACGCCACGACGTGCGCTGATTGGTCCTGGTAGAGCTCCGTGATGCGCTGTCGTGGTGAGTTGCCGAATCGGTCATGCGAGCCTCCTGATGAATCTGCCATGGCTGGAATAGTTCTCAGCGTCCGTGACACCCGGGTCCCTGTTGCACATCAGTCGTCTCCCCGGATTGTCGAACTCGGGCCGGTGGTGAAGGCCGGCGTTAGCATCCGGCATGCACCGACAGAGCTGACTTCAAGGAGACCCGAGGATGCCCACGCGAACAGTGGCCGTGCCGATAGCCGGACAGGATCTCGATCAGTGGGCCCGGCGATTCGATCTACTGGCGGATCCGAATCGGCTGCGGATCCTGCACCATCTGCACCACGAACCGGATCTGTGCGTATCCGACCTCGCAGATGCCGTGGGGATGCGGCCGACCGCGCTGTCGCAGGCGTTACGTCTGCTGCGTGAGCAGGGATGGGTGGCCGCGACACGTCATGGCCGGCTCGTGCGATACCGATTGATCGACGCCACGGTCCACGCGCTGCTGCACACCGTCGGCGCCGACCATCAGCACTGATCTGCTACCCAGCGCTGCGGCCCACTCAGCCGAATGGGCCACTCCACTGCAGGTTTGAACCCGGACGGCGTCGTCGCATCGCGACCGATGAGCCGGGAAGTGCCAGTCGGGTGGTGTGTCGATCGTCGTCCTCGGTACGTAGCACCACTACCGGGGTTCGGGTGACGTGTCCGGTCGATCCGGGGGGTCGAACGCGTTCGACCCCCGTGTGAAGTACCCGGTGGCGACGAAGTGCCGCACCACGAGTGCCAGTCGCACAAACAGATCGCCGGCAGGGTCGCACACCGGGACATCGAAGCTGAATTGCCCCTCGGTCTCGTGCCGGTCCGACGTCACCGGTGCAGCCCACGCCTGCGGGTGAAGACGCTCGGTGTCGTCGAGGTAGATGAGGACCATCCGGAACCCGTCACCAGGCCGCGGATCCCACCGCTCGACCCGCCCGCGCATGCCGTCCGGCGACAACCACGCCTCGAGGGCCTCCCTGCCGAGGAGGGCACGGTAGACAGTCGCCGGTGGCGCCGCGATCACCCGGCTGGCCCGGTCGGTCCGGTCGGTCCTGCCCATCGCCCGATTCTAACTAGTGCCGTGCCGGCCCAATCAGTGCCGACTCGGGACTGTCCGATAATCGGTTGATCTGAACCTGGCCGACACGCCGAGCTCCGATTGGCGGGAACGCGATATTGGGCCCCAGACAGACACCTACTGATGGTCGTCTGGGGCATGCAACGAGGCTCCGACACCACCAGTCGGAGATCGACTACGCGGGGCATGCGCAGGCGCTGTCCGGCATGCTCGCCGCCCAACAGGACGGTCCGCGCGGGCGCGCCGCCGCCCACGACATCGACAGTGCGGTGACCGCCCTCGACGGCTGGCGGGCCGCACACCGGGACATCGAGACCGACATGACGACGCTGGCCATCGGTAGCATGGTTATCGGCGTGTCCCGCGGATTCGCCGTCGGCGGGGGGATCTGGCCGCGACTGAACGAGTACCACTGATGACGCACGTGAGGCTTCCGAGACCGGGGGCGAGACCGCGTGCCCGGCACCTCGTCGGCCTTCTCGCCGTCGCCGTCGTCGCCGGCTGCGCCGCACCAGACCCCCTCACCCCGGCCGTTGCGGGCACCTACACCACACGACCGATGACAAACGGCGCCCAAATCATCCCGCCCACGAACAATCCGCCGCCTGAACCACCACCGCCCGAGTCGTGCGGGGCACTCGCGAGCCTGCGGCCCGGCCCGCAGCCCCCGCCCGGGCAGATGCCGCCCGGTGGGTCACTCGCCGAGATCGCCGCCCGCGGCCGGTTGATCGTCGGGACCGACCAGAACACGAACCTGTTCAGCTTCCGCGACCCGACCACCGACACCCTGCAGGGCCTCGACATCGACATGGCGAGGGAAATCGCCCGGGACATCTTCGGGGATCCGACCAGGATCGAGTTCCGGCTGCTCACCTCCGCCGGCCGGTTCACCGCACTCGAGCACAACGACGTCGACGTCGTCGCCCATGGCTTCTCGATCAACTGCGAACGCGCTCAACGTGTCGGCTTCTCCACCGAGTACGTCCGCGCCTTCCAACGTATTCTGGTCCCGCTGGGTTCCGACATCACCGGACCGGCGGACCTGGCCGGAAAACGGGTCTGCACCTTCATCGACACCACCTCGCTCGGCACCGTCCAGCGGGTCGCGCCGGAGGCCACGATCATCGCCGTCCCCGAATGGGACGACTGCCTCGTCACCATGCAGAAACGGCAGGCCGACGCGACCAGCACCTCCGACTCACTCCTGGCCGGGCTCGCCACCCAGGACCCGAATTTTCAGATCGTGGGGCCACGACTCGAGGGAGAAGAGCACTGGGCAATCGGTGTCAACAAGTACAAGGACGACCTGGTGCGGTTCGTCAACGGCACCCTCGACCGCATCCGCGCGGACGGCACCTGGATGCGCATCTACGACCGGTGGCTGGCCGGACCGCTCGGACCCGTCGCGGGCCCACCCCCCGCAACCTATCGCGATTGAGCGGCAACGAATCTTCGCCCACCGAGACGGGTCACCGCATCCCGTGCCCATCCTTCGGTGTCGAGTGGTGCCGAGCGCACCACCGTCAGAGCCGGTGCCGTTCGGCCGTCGATCAGCATGAGCGCGAGTTCGTTTCGTCCGTGTCGGCACTCGTATCGAAGCCCCTGCGCCGGGGCAGTTGCGAGCAGCGTGTCGCGGGATGAATTCCTCGATCTTCTTCCATCCCGATCGAGAACGCGGGCAAGCGAGGGAACGCCGCATCCGGGTGGCGAAGTTCATCTGCCACCAATGCCCGGTCATCGACGCGTGCCGTGAGCACGCACTGACAGTGGTCGAACCCTACGGGATCTGGCGCGGAATGTCCGAAGCGGACCGCAGCAACTCACCAAACAGCGGAAACCCAAACTAGTTGAGTGATACCAACTCCAGTCAACGGTGCTGGCGGCCACCGCAACGCTGACCTCGGTGGAAAACGTTACACGGAGCAGGTGCCGAGGGCGCCGACTCAACAACCTGATATGTACGCGGGTTAGCACGAAACACATAGTTCCCCAACTACTCGTCGAACCGCCCTCGCCGGGTGTCCTCCCAGAAGGCGACGAGGACGAGGTCCGGAACGCCGGCATCGCCGTGGGTCCTCGTCTCCTGCCTGTAGACATCCCCGGGCTCCAACCTCAGCCGCTGCGCGTGTTCGGCTGATATCTCGTGCCGGGGACGATCGCGAGATGCCGCCTGCTGCGTCATAGGCGGACGCCCCTGTCCCGGCCACGAAATCGGCCGGATATTTCAGATCAGGAACGACGCAACCATGGACAGCCAGCGCACGAAATGCCTCCGATGAGGGTGCGAGTCTCGCCGTTGGACCCTTCTATCGCGCACCCAGGTTCTCCTGCCGGCGACAGCGAACCTGGACTCGATGACTCGGACGCGGCGGATCTATGTCCGGTCGCTCTCGCGATGGATCGCGTCCAGATCCGCGTCCGCGGCCCGGATTCGGGCGTCCGCGGTGCGATCGGCCCGGTCCTTGCGCCGCGCCAGCTGCGCGCCGACGCGGTCACCGACACGCATCGTCTCCTCGACCGCCGTGTTCTCGGCCTCCGTCACCGCCGCGTCGGTCGCGTCCCGGACCGCCGCCGTGTGTCGGGCGGCCTCGTCGAGCCGGTCGGGGAGCTGCTCTGCGGCATCGACCCGGATGCGTTTCGCCCTGTCGCCGAGCACCGCCGCACGGGTCAGCATGTCGGCGTGCCGGCGATTCCGATGACTACGATCGATCAGGTCATGGTCACCGAGGAGCGCGCCGACGACGCCATCGAGTCCGCCGAGCGCCCATTCGTAGGCGAGCCGCACCGGAGCCTGCGCGCCCCACCGCTGCACCACTCGCCGGTCGATCACCGCGAGCGGCAGCCGGACCACGGCGTACTGCACCCGCAGCACCGTTCGGGGCAGCGAGGACAGGTTCACCGCGCCACGTCCACGGTCGTTCTCGGCCTCCGACCGCACCGCCTCGGCGGCATCGTCCAGCATTCGGGCCCTCTGCTGGGCGCGCGCGTCGTCGTCTCGAGCGTCGACGACGTCCCCGGCCGTACGCAGGTCCTCGATACGGCGTTTCTTTTCGGCGTGGTGCACGCGCACACGCGCACGTTCCTCAGCTTCCAGACGGCCCTTCTCTGCTCCTCGCGTCGCCTCCTGCTCGGCCGCATCGTGTTCGCGCTGCCGATCACCCTGCGCCGCTGTTATTTTGGCGTCGGCTTCGTCCGCGGCTGCCCTCTCATCGCCCCGGACGGGGTCGAGAATGCGCTGTCGCGGCTCCCGCCGTGGTCCCTCTCCCGCAGTCAACGGATTTCTCCTGCGCCGGATTCGCGGGCGACACGGTCGCGCGGCGGGGAGGCGCGGTGCAGCCGCCGCGGCCCGCGACGCGAGGCGTCCCGAGCCGTACCGATGCCGATGCCGATGCCGATGCCGATGCCGATGCCGAGATGGTTCGTGATGGTGCGAAGTTTGCTGTGCGTCATGTGTGACGCTCCCGCCTCGGCCGGGAACCGGCCAGGTACTTTCCAGTCGACGACGACGCGACCCGACTGCCCGCGTACGAAGTATCTCCGACACTTCGACACTATACGGCGCGGTGGCCCCCGGATCCTCTCACCACCACGGTGCTCGACGTTCCCGCTGCGCCGAACTGTCTCGACGCCCGCGGCGAGCCGGCTCCGCAACTACCGACCGGTCGTGCCGCCCTCACGGGCCGATGCCCAGCGTGGTGGGCCTTGCCGCCGCCGGGATTCTCGAACGGATCGGCGCGGGCGCCGGTGTTCGAATTACGCCCCTCGCGATGTCAGAGTCCCCCGCGAGCGCGAAGTGCTGTCAACAGCCCGCGGCGCGTGCCCGTGACCGGGTCGATCTGCGGCCTCGGATCGGTGAACCTACGTTCCGACGCCGTCTCGGGTGCGTCGTCGGCGGTCGCCCTGAGGAACTTGTTCGGCAGCGCCAGCTTGGCGATGGTGCGCCACGACTTCAGGTACTGAGCGGGCAGCGAACCGGTCGTGTAGGGCAGGTCGTACCTTTCGCACAGCGCACGAACGCGCACGGAAATCTCGCGCAGCCGGTTGCTCGGCAAATCGGGGAACAGGTGATGCTCGATCTGGTAGCAGAGGTTCCCGCTCATGAATTCCATGACCGGCCCCGCCTCGAAATTCGCACTGCCGAGCATCTGGCGCAGGTACCACTGCCCCCGCGTTTCGTCCTCCACGTCGGCTTCGCTGAACTTCTCCGCGCCGTCGGGGAAATGCCCGCAGAAGATGACCATGTTGGTCCAGACATTGCGGATCATGTTCGCCGTCAGGCTCGCGGTGGGCGATTGGGCAGCACACGCATCACCGCAATGCCTGCCCACGGAGCCATCGTGGCCGACGACCTGATCAACCTCGACGATGACTGGTCAGTCGGTCGGGAAACGCTTCGTTTGCGAACCGACGTGCGACGCGCAGGTCGTCGCCGTCACCGGCCGGGTTTCACCACTGCGCCGAACACCACATTTCCGCTCTCACCGCGACGCGGTACACGACCTCATGCGGTGCCCCCGGGCTGACGGTGTTCATCGTCGCGGCGGCGAGGGCCACATCGGGGTTACCAGATTGTGGGGTATTGCTGCGGCAAGCACGTCCTCGGTTTCACCATGGGGACGCGCGATCACGTGTGATACCGCCAACTCACCGGAATTGCGTGCTGCCGCTACCCCCGCGTCGACCGCGGCCTGGACCGCCCCGACGTCGCCGCGAACCATTACCGTTACTTGCCCGTTGCGCAGGGTCCTGTATCCGACGAGGTCGACGTTGGCCGCTTTGACCATGGTGTCGGCGGCCTCGATGGCGCCGACCAAGCCGACCGTTTCGACTAATCCAACTGCACCGGGGCTCATTGTCTAACCTCCATATTCATCAGGTATGCCCTATGGAACGTTCCTGCCGACGGGACGCAGAAGCGACGGCTGCAACGCGATCCCGCAGGGATAGCGGCCGAGGCGGCGTCTGCACCCGAGTGTTCGGTGGCCGCGTCGACCCGCGACACCAGCAGCGCTGTTCGTGCTCGTGTCACGGGCTGACCTGACTGATCCACTCGATGGCCGAGTCCCCGTTCAGTTGCAGCAGCGACAGCGTGGGATGCCCTACGCGCACCCTTTCGATGTCGGACCCTTCGATGATGTCGATCGTGGCTTCGAGCAATTCCGCCACCGGAAGCGCATCGGCGTGCCGATCGAAGTCGGCGATGAACGGCAGCAGGGTCGGCGCGGTGCCAGCGAGCGTCCACGACGCGGCGACCAGAGGTCGTACCTCCTCGACAGGCAGATTTGGCACGTTGAGGTTGAACACAGATCCCGCATCCGCGGTCATGATGTTCGGCAAGATTTCGCCGATCACAGCCGCGGCGGTGTCCCAGTGGCGTGTAGCCCCGTCCGTCCGTGGTTCCTCGATTTCGAAGTCCAGGTGCAGCGATGCCGCCAGCGCGGTCACGCCGTGGGCGCCGGCGACCATCGCCGCGCCGGCGGTGCCCGAATGCAATACCGCGGCACCAAGGTTCGAACCCTCGTTGATGCCGGAGAGTATGAGGTCGGGCACCGGCCCGAAGCGACCGAGTACCGCGGCGAGTGTGATCATGCCCGGATGCGCGGCCACAGAGTACGCCTCGACTCCCGGCAGACCCGGAAGCCGCCGGTGGCTTACTTCGATGCGCTCGTCGACCAGGAACATCGTCAAACCACCGGCGCAGCCGCTGGCCTGCCGGTGAGGAGCGGCGACCGTGACGTCGTATCCCTGCTCACACGCAGTATGAGCGAGGGCAAGCAGCCCTGGCGCGTCGATCCCGTCGTCGTTGGTGACCAGCACGTGTGGCCGTTGCGTCATGGCATCGCCAATCGCACAGCGAGTAGCAACTCGCTGTCGGCCACGGATTCCGCGCCGTTCGCTACTGGCGCTCCTCCAGGTACCGGGACTGGCGCTCCTCCAGGTATCGGGGCCGCGGTGATGGCCTGGGGATTCTGCGGCGTTAGCGGCCGGTGGGGCGTGATCCGTGCCTGCAACGCCTTCGCTCCGGAAACTCTGCGCTGCACCCGTGCCGATACCTCCAGCGACGGCGGCAATGCTACGGCCGGCGACGCCGGACATGCACATTCTGTCGTCTCGGTCGCACCGGCGAACAAATGGGCCAAGATCTCCTGCGGCCAGATCGCTACGAACTCCGCGCCTGCGGCGAGCAACTGTTCCTCGGTATGCATACCCCAGGCGACCCCGACCGCGCGGATCCCGGACCTCATTGCAGCTTCGACATCCCCGACCGTGTCGGTGATGATGGCGGTCGACCCGGCCGGGACCGCACCGCCGGCCGCCGACTCGTCATAGAATGCCTGGCAGCGCCGACCGGAACCTTGCGCCGCATCGTCGAGGAACCGCTGGATTCCCTTGGCCTTGTCGGGCTCGACGTCGCCGCCGAACACGTGCCCGAAGCAGTATTCGAGCGTGTTCTTACGCAGAATCCGTCGGATGACTTCAGTGGCGTTCGACGAAAGAACGGCCAGTGTTGCATGCGGCACCAGCGATTTCACGACGTCCACCATGCCGGGAATCATCAGCGGGGCGTAGTCGGCGCCGAGGCTGCGCATGAAGTCCTCCTCGACGACCCGCGCGTGCTCGGCGTCGCGGCAGAGCCCGCGCAGGGAGACGAAGAAGTTGTTGGCGAACATCTCGTAGAACTGTTCAGCCGTTGTGATATCAAGATCATGTGCTGCACTGACCTTTTCGAAGACACGCCAGGATGCCTCTCGGGTCTGCACGAGGGTACCGTCGAGATCGAATATCACCGCCTGCGGCGGCTCGGGTCGGCACATGGTCAGCTGCTTGTCGCGTCGGACGCGCTGTAGATCTTGCACAACTGCTGGGGGCCGATGAAGTCCTGGATCTCGCCCCATCCGCGTTCTGTGCCCGAACGCCATTCGGCGAGCACGTTGTACCCGACCGTGCCCGGACCGGCCTGCCAGGGGAAACTTGTCCGTCCGAGGCCGTGGAGCTCGTATTCCCGCCCCTCGCTGTCGGTGAGCTCGAGTTCGACCGATTTCGCGAAGAACCCTTCCCGGATGGTGCGCCCGCGGCCAGCAGCCAACCCGTACAGCTCACCCTTGTCGACGACGTAGCCGTGTTCGAGGGTGAGTTCGGTGGCGGCGTCGGGTCCGCCGGTAGGATCGAAGTCGAAGATTCCGTGGATGGCGAAGTCCTTGGAAAAGTGGGCGTGCAGCCAGCTCATGGTGTGGCCCTGGTGCTCCGAGCGTAAGCCCCAGCTATGGTCCATCGTCGAAATACAGTCGACGGCGTACTTCTTGCCGCGCAGGTTCACCTCACCCTCGAAATGGCCGGACTGGTCGAAGTGGCCGGCGTAGGCCTCGCCCCACGCAAACACGCCCTCGTCGGCCTGCTTGGCGACGATCGGGTCCTGCTTGGGATCGTGGATGTCGAAGGCGTCGGCGATGGCGGTGTAGCGGAAGGCCAACGAGACGTCGTCGCCGTTGTCGAACTCGACGTCCCACACCCGGTTGGGTTCGCGGCAGACCACGTGTAGTCCGTTGTTCAACCGGTAGTCGCGCAGGTTGCGCGTCTCCGGGATGGGCAGGTGGTGCTGGGCGTCCCAGTACTCGGCCTGCCAGGGTGCCTGCACGAACTTCGAGTTCATGGCGATGGTGGAGATCGCGACGCCCACATTCGGGCGGAACAGCGCATAGACTCCGACGTTCAACGTGGCTTCCGGGATGTAGAAGCCGAAGAAATTCGTCTCCGTCCAGGTCGGATCGTCGCTGGTGGGGGTATGGAAATCGGCGTCGATGTCTTCGATCATCTGACTCTCCTAGGCTCTGGCGGTTGCCGCACGGTCTGACTATCCGGTGCGGTCCTCGTCACCGCACACATTGCCGAACCCGAGATGCGCCCGCCACATCCCTGCGCGATAACTACCCGGGCCAGAGCTGTCCCCGAGGGATAACGACCTGGTGGGGTGCTCCGCCGTAGCGTCCTCCTCGATGCACTCCCGGGTCACTTGGGGTGAGCGGGAGTGCATCGATCCCGTTCGCTCGACACCCGAAGAAGAGGCGGTCACCCGGTGAGACTCGCACGTGTTGTCGGCCAGGTCGTGGCCACCGCCAAAGTTCCCGAACTCGGAGGAACCACGATTCTGGTGGTCGAGGATATCGACACCGATCCCGGCGGCGAGAACGGGCTGTCGTACGCAGCCGTCGATCTCGTCGGCGCCGGCCAGGAAGAAGTCGTTCTCGTCGCGTCCGGGAGCGCAGCCAGGGTGGACCCGGCCACCGCCGGGGTCCCGGTCGACCAGGCGATCATCGCGATCGCCGACACGATCGTCACACACGGTGAGGTTACGTACTCGAAATGACGACACAAACTGGCGCAGTGCGCAATTCATCCGCCGACCTACCCAGCAAGACCACAAATGGAGGAAAGACCATGGCAACCACCCAGAACACCCTGCCCGCCCGGGGCGCCGGAGCACTCGGCCTGATCGAGACCAAGGGCCTCGTCGGCGCGATCGAGGCCGCCGATGCCATGGTCAAGGCGGCCAACGTGCAGCTCCTCGGCCACCGGGAGATCGGTGGCGGTCTGGTCACCGTGATGGTCCGCGGCGATGTCGGCGCGGTCAAGGCCGCCACCGACGCCGGCGCGGTCGCCGCCGGCAAGGCCGGCGAGGTTGTTTCCGTGCACGTCATCCCGCGCCCGCACGACGAGACCGAAGGTGTGCTGTCGAACCTGGCTCGCCCCAAGGGCGCGTGAGAGTCGACCGCGATCGGGGCGCAGCACGGACCTGTCTGCGCCCCAGACCGAGCCATGGAAGGTGAAAGACCGTGACAGCAACGCTCGATGCGGACCTGGCGGCGCTGGTTGACGTCCGCGCGCAGGTTTCCGCCACGAAGAAGGCCTTCGACGCGATCGAAGGTGCCGACCAGCAGTGGCTCGACACCATCGTTCGGGCCATGGCGAAGGCGGGTTACGCCGCCTCCGAGGAACTCGCCCGGATGGCGGTCGACGAGACCGGATACGGCGTATACGAAAACAAGATCATCAAGAACCGCTTCAACACCGGCTTCGTAGCCGATTGGATGCTCGAGCGGCGCGCGGTCGGTGTGCTGTGGGCCGACGAGGAGAACAAGGTCACGGCCGTGGGCTCCCCGATGGGCGTGATCGCTGCGATCATCCCGGTTACCAATCCAACGGCAACCGTACTGTTCAAGAGCTTGGCCGCGGTCAAGGCCGGAAACGCCGTGGTCCACGCCCCGCACCCCCGCGCTGCGCGCTGCTCGGCCCGGGCGGCGGAAATCATGGCGGAGGCGGCGGTGCGGGCCGGCGCCCCCGAGAACCTGGTCTCCTGCCTGCAGCAGCCCACCCTGGAGGCGACCCGGGAGCTGATGCGCCACAACAGCATCCGTCTGGTTCTCGCCACCGGCGGTCCCGCGATGGTCGCGGCCGCGTACTCGAGCGGCAAACCGACGATTGCGGTCGGTGCGGGCAATGTCCCCGCCTACGTCGACTCGACGGTTACCGATCTCGCCGAGACGGCGACGATGATCGTGACCTCGAAGTCCTTCGACAACGGCACCGCCTGCGTCGCCGAGCAATCGGTGGTGGTCGCCGAACCTGTCGCCGACCGATTCGTCGCCGAACTGTCCCGCGCCGGCGCCACCTGGCTGACCTCGGATCAGCAGGCCGCGTTGACGAGGACCCTGTTCGACGAGCGCGGTGGACTGCGCGCGAACGCGGTGGGCCAGTCCGCGATTCGACTGGCCGAGCTGTCCGGGTTCACCGTTCCGGCGTCGACGAAGGTCCTGGCCGCCGAGATGACCGAGGTCGGCGACCACGCACTGCTCTCGCGTGAGATCCTCGGACCGGTGCTGACCGTCTACCGGGAGGCGGACTACCTAGCGGGCTGGCGGCGGTGCCGGGAGATCCTGGCGCTGGGCGGCGAAGGCCACACCGTGGCCGTGCACAGTGCCGACCCGACGGTGGTGGCCAAGTTCGGAGAGCTGCCTGCCGGCCGCATCGTCGTCAACACTCCTGCCCTCTTCGGTGGGATGGGGTACTCGACGAACGTCGATCCCTCCTTTCAGATCGGTACGGGGACGTGGAGCGGGTCGATCTGCTCGGACAACGTCACCCCGCTACACCTGGTGAACATCAAGCGCATCGCTCACGAGGCCCGGCCGTGGCGTGGAGTGTTCGACTGATGTCCTTCGAGATGGTCGCGCAGACACTCGAGCAGGCACATCAGCGCATCCGTTCCGCCCGAACGAATCACGACGGTGATCTGCGCACCGGCATCGATCTCGGCACCGCCACCTGCGTGATCACTGTGGTCGATGCCGCCGGGGATCCGGTGTGGATCGATTTCGACCGCACCGGCGCCATCCGCGATGGGGTCGTCGTGGACTTCGCGGCCGCGGCCGCGGCCGTGCGGAAGCTGAAGGCGACCGCCGAGGACGAACTCGGCGTCGAGTTGGCGAACGCGGCCACCGCCTATCCCCCGTGCATCGGGGAGGCCGACAGTCGGGCCTGCCGGTTCGTCCTCGAAGGCGCGGGCTTCGACGAGGTCATCCTGGTCGACGAGGTCAGCGCCGCCAACAAGACCCTCGAGGTGACCGACGGGGTGGTCATCGACGTCGGTGGCGGGTCAACCGGGGTTGGGGTCTTCGAAGCCGGGAACCTGGCCGCCCTCGACGATCGCCCAGGCGGTGGGCACCACCTGGATCTGATCCTTGCCGGCGCCCTCGGGGTCACCGTAGCCGAGGCGGAGGAAAGCAAACGTGCTGGTAGCGGCGACTACCTCGCGATCCTGCGACCGGGAATCGAGCGGATCGGTGCCTCGATCCGGGATCTGACCCGAGGTGCCGAGCACCTCGAACTCCATCTCGCCGGCGGTGCCCTGATGCTTCCGGGCGCCGATACGACCATCAGCAAATACCTGGGCCGGCGTGTGCGGGCTTATCCGCACGCACTGCTCATCACTCCATTGGGAATCGCGAGGTACGCGTCATGACAGGCACAGCAACACTCCGGACGTACGCATTTATCGATCGAATGCAGCCGCAGTGTGCGGCGCACATCGCCGCCACCAGCCCCGGCGATCCGCCGTTGGCCGGCATGGCGGAACTGTTCGTCGAGATGGCCCCGGGTAACGAGGTGTTCCGTGCGGCGGACATTGCGCTGAAATCTTCAGGGGTACGTCCCGCCCTGCAGATCATCGAACGAGAATTCGGGCTACTCGAAATCCACTCCGAGCACCAGGCGGAAGTTCTCGCGGCCGGGGAGGCCCTGCTCGACGCGCTCGGGATGAAGGAAACCGACCGCATCAAGCCGGTCGTCGCATCGACCCAGTTCATCACCAACGTGCACGGATATCAGGCGCAGCTGCTCAACAAGTGGCGCAAGGGCACCCTGCTGATGCCCGGATCGAGCCTGTTCGTCATGGAAGTCGCCCCGGCGGCGTATGTGTCGCTAGCCGCGAACGAAGCGGAAAAGGCCGCCGACATCGACGTCATCGAGATCCGCGCCGTGGGACGGTTCGGTCGCCTGTTCCTAGCGGGCAGCGAAAGCGAGGTCGCCACCGCCCGCGATGCCGCGGTGGCCGCGCTCGAATCCCTCGAAGGGACCGAGGAGGCCCGGCGATGACCGTCTTCGGTGTCGACGCGGTCCAGTCCGCCGGGACCGGCGAGCTGGTTGTCGGCGCGAAGGACATCGTCACCCCGCTCGCACGGGAATTGGCTCGTGAACGCGGAGTGACGATCGTCGTTGCCAGCGCACATCCGCCCAGCAGCCCCGTCACCGCGAACCAGTCGCTGCCCCCGGCACCCGTTGCGGTGGCCCCGGTGTTTGCCCGCCCGTCCTCGAACGGGTCACAATCGCCTCCGGCTCCGCTCAAGCCGCCGGCCCCGGCACTGTATCGGCGCGGGGCGCCTCTGCATCCAGCGGTCGCACCTGCCGCCCTGCACGAGCCCCGCACAAGGCGACCCGAGTTGCCGAGTGCTGCGAAATCGGTCGGCCGGGTGGTCGTCGTCGGGGCCGGGCACGTCGGGATGATCACCGCGATGAAGCTCGCCGAGGCGAACATCATCGAGGAAGTCGTCCTCGTCGATATCGCCGAGGGGCTCGCGGCGGGGATCGCGTTGGATCTGACACATTCGACGGCGCTGCTCGGATTCGACACCAAGGTCCGCGGTGTGACCAGCCTCGCCGAGGCCGGGGCCGCCGAGTTCGTGGTCATCACTGCGGGCCGTGCCCGCCAGCCCGGGATGAGCCGGACCGATCTCGTGGAGGTGAACGCTGGCATCGTCGGTGCCCTCGCCCGCGACGCGGCCGGGATCTCACCTCACACGGTGCTGCTGGTGGTCACCAATCCGCTCGATGAGATGACCCACCATGCCTGGCGCGCCTCCGGGCTGCCGGCCAACCGGGTCATCGGGATGGCCGGTGTACTCGATAGCTCCCGGTTCCAGGCGTTGACCGGGTTGGCCATCGATTCCTCCCCGTCGAGTGTGCGTGCCTTGGCGCTGGGTAGTCACGGCGACGAGATGGTCATCCCGCTCTCCCAAGCGCGGGTGGGGGGCACGACGATCACCGACGCGATACCGCAGGCGGAGGTCACTGCACTGGTCGACCGGGCCCGCAACTCCGGCGCCGAGGTCGTCGGACTCCTCAAGTCTGGAAGCGCGTTCTTCGCTCCCGGTGCCTCCGCCGCGCGGATGGTCTTGGCCATGGCAACCAACTCCGACGAGATCATCGCCGCCACCGTGTGTGCCAACGGGCAGTACGGCATCGCCGACGGGTATGTCGGTCTGCCGGCCAGATTGGGCCGCACCGGGTTGCGTGAGATCGTCGAGCTGCCGTTGTCCGCGGACGAGCTGGCCTCAGTACGCACGGCCGCCGCCCGGATCGCCGAACGGGTGGCCGACCTCGAGCAAATGGCGGCCCCGGCATGAGAGCGGTGGTGTTCGCCGGGCTGGGCGCCGTCGAGGTCTCGAGTGTGTCCGATCCCGGCCTCGTCGAGCCGACGGACGCTCTCCTCAAGGTGCATCGGGCGGCGATCTGCGGGACCGACCTGCACACGATCAGCCATCCCGACGGCCTGCACCGTGGTGCCGTTCTGGGGCACGAGTTCACCGGCACTGTCGTCTCGGTCGGGTCCGCGGTGCGCACCTTCGCATCCGGAGACCGCGTCAGCGGCGCCGACTTCACCGCGTGCGGACACTGCTGGTGGTGCCGCCACGGCAATCACTGGGAGTGCGGCCAGCGCCAGTTCTTCGGCACCGGTGACGCTTTCGGTCCCGCACTGGCCGGCGCCCAAGCCGAGATCGTCCGGGTACCGCACGCCGACGTCGTCCTGCATCCCATCGCCGACGGAGTCTCGGACGATGCCGCACTGTTCTTCGGGGATGTGCTGGCAACCGGGTACGCGGCGGTACAGCGGTGCGACATCTCTCCGGGCGATACCGTCGCGGTCATCGGCGGTGGTCCGGTCGGTCAGCTGACCAGCCTCGCCGCGCAGGCCTGCGCGGCCGGGCCGGTCGTGTTGGTCGAGCCGGTCCCGGAGCGGCGAGCCACCGCCCACGCGCATGGCGCCCTGGTTGCGTCGCCGGAGGACGCTCGCCCCCTCATCGATGCCCTGACCGACGGGCGCGGTGCGGACGCCGTCATCGAGGCCGTGGGCGGCCCCCGCGGACTCGACGCCGCCTTCGGGCTGGTCCGCCGCCGCGGCACCGTCGTCTCGGTCGGGGTGCACCAGCAATCAACCTGGCCGCTGCCGGTGGCACGGGCGTTCGCCGACGAGCTGACTCTGCGCTTCGCAATCGGAAACGCGATCCGCGATCGCGACCAGCTGACGGGTTTGGTGGCCTCCGGGGCGATCGACCCGACCGTCATCATCGACCTACGAGTCGGCCTCGAAGACGCGCCCGCTGCGTACGACGCGATGACCGAGCGCCGTACGCTGAAGGCAGTCATCGAAGTGTCCTAGGCACACGTACCGACGAGGCGGAAATGGACGACCCGAAGAGCTCGCACCGGTCACGAGAGGCCACCCCGTTCAGCCCGATTCTGAACGGGGAGTTTCCCGTCGAGCAGCTTCGGGACCTGCTGGCCACCCTCCCCGATACCGCCACCGATGCCGCTGAAGCCGTCGTGACCGCGTTCGGCAGCAGCATCCCGGTCACCGTCTTCCACCGACACGACCTCGACTGGTCCGCCCTCGCCGGTACCGAATCCCACGCCGACCAGACACAGTTGACCGCACTCGAATGCGCCGCCGGACCGCTCGTGCCACGCGCGGCCACGGTGGGCAACGTCGCCGTCGTCGTCGACCCGGCGGTACCGGACGACATGGTCGCGACTCACCGCACCCTTCTGGCCCAACTGTGCGTCTGGATCGACCTGACCGCCCAGGCGCACGCCTCCACCGAAGAGTTTGCAGCCCTCGACGACGAGGCCGAGGTCATGCGCACTGTGGCCCATCAGATCCTTAGCGCCCAGGACCTCGACCAGGTGCTTCTCAACCTCACCAACCAGACCTTGCGAATGTCCGAATCAGACATCTGTGGCGTGTTTCTCCGGGAGGGCGAGGAGCTGCGTATGCGCAGCTGCGCCGGGCATCGGGTGATCGACACCGCGCGGCTGCGGATGAAGAAAGGCCAAGGCGTGGCCGGCCTCGTCTTCGAAACCGGGAAGGTTGCCAGAATCGACAGCTACCTTCAGGACGCCACAATCAGCAAGGACTTCATGTCCCTCGCCGAACAGGAAGCCACTCGTTCGGCGCTGGCCGCGCCACTGGTTGTGCACGGCGACCTGATCGGTGTCCTCGAGGTATGGCGGCGCCGCTACTCGTCGTTCACCGACCGAGACGTCCGACGCCTGGTGGCCCTGGCCGACCTCGCCACCATCGCCATCGAGAACGGTCGGCTCTACGACGCCCAGCGCGCCACCGTCGAAGAACTCGACAACACCCGTATTTCCCTCGAACGACAACTGCGACTGCTCAACCGTTCCTCCACCCTGCAGCATTCGCTGATCGAGATCGTGCTCGCCAACTCCGCCGTCACCAGCTCCGTCGCCCGCACCGTCGGAACCGAACTGGGCTGCGAAGTCGCCATCATCTCCGCCACCGGCGAAGTCGAGGCCACATTTCCTCGCACCTTCGACACCGCCGATCTGCTCGACGACGTCGCCGGCCGCAACGGTGTCCTCCCGCAACGTGCGACCAAGCTCGTTGCACGCGACGGCCGCACAATCTGGGCTCACCCGGTCATCGCCGCCGAAAATCAGTACGGTGCAGTCTGTTTAGTTGGCGGCAACGAGGACACCGAAATCATGGAGGTCGCGTGCGGGCAGGCCGCGATGGTCTGTTCACTCACCCAACTCCAGCAGCGCGCGGCCAGCGCCGCCCGCGCCGAGGCGCTCGACCAGTTGCTCTGGGATCTGATGGAAGGAACAGCGGAACAACGGTCGGCCGCACGCAGCCGCACCCATCAGATGGGGATCCGGCTCCGGGGTTTTCACCGAGTCGTCTACGGGGTACTCGAGAACACCGACAACATTGCGGCCCAAGAGGGATGGACTACCTCCGCCGCGGACACCTTGCGGCGCAACGTTCTCAACGGTGCCCGCGGCTGCACCACCCCCGCACAGCTGACGTTGACCAGTGTGCGAGGAAACTGGATCGTGGCTCTCGCCCCGATCAAGGACCGCGAACGTGCCCGGACCCTGCTGGACGAATTGAACAAGATCGCAGCCCAGTGCCACCCGGACCTGCGCATCACCTGGGGGGTCAGTTCAGCACGCAGCGATCCGGCCGAGTATCCGGCGGCATTCGGCGAGGCGAAGACCGCGCACGCCGCCTCCCGTCGCCTGGGAACAGTGTCGTTGTACGACGAACTCGGGATCGTGCGGCTCCTGTTGGGGAGCAGCGACAATCCCGACCTACAGGGATTCATCAAAGAGGTGACCGAGCCGCTGCTCCAATACGACCAGCAGTCCGACGGGTCCCTCCTCAAGACCCTCCGCACCTTCTTCGACGCCAACTGCTCACAGAAGGATGCCGCCGAACGGCTCTTCGTCCACCCCAAGACCCTCGCCTACCGGCTCGAACTGATCCGCAAACTCACCAATCTGGACCTGTCACAACACTCAGATCGGATGCGCGCCGACCTGGCACTACGACTGTTGCAGGTGACCGAGGCGGTCAGCGATATCGATGGCCAATCGCACCCGCCATCCGGTTGAGAGTGGTGTGTGGTCCCCCGATCCGGGTTATCCCACACACCCCACCCGCCGCCAGTTCGATCTGTGGCCCGCCGCTTGTTCTCGACCCCGCGCAACTCCCCCACCGTCCCTGGGTGGTCCCAGGCGTGCAATCGTCCGAGGTGGCACACAATGACCTGCAATCGGTCACCGTGTACCACCCTCGGACGCCGGTCAGGCTAGTTTCGGCGGTCTCGCTTTCCCAGAGCCAGGATCGACGGCCGGACCTCGTCGCCGTCGACGCCGAAGCGGGTGAACCCGCGCTCCTGCAGTGATTGCACCAGTTCCGCCGAGACCGGTCCGCTCAACCGGATCCCCACCCGGCGTCCGGGATCCTGGGCAAGGACCGCAGCTACGGTGTCCACCAGCGCGCCGACCTGATCATCGATCTCGACGCGTGGATCAACCGTGATCAGACCCCGCCGCAGGTACGAGTCGAGCGGCTCATTGGTCAGCAGATGCCGCGCCGAGATACCGGCCACGGCCGCTTGCAGCACCCGCAGTTCGATCCACACGACATCACTGTGTTCGGTGATGTCGTCGATGGAGGCAATACCGCGTGGGCTGGTGAGGTAACCACCGATCTCGACCCGCTCGGCGTCGGGCAGACTATCCCGCAGCGCGACCAGCGCAGCGATCTCACCGCCGTCGGCGATCTTGCGAACAGTAAAGTGCACACGCAACTCTGTGCCCGCGCTCCGCACGGCCGTGGCGATGCCACGCAACTGTGCGGACAGGATCTCCTCGGACCCGATCGGCAACGCCAACTCCGGATGCGCGATGAACAACTCGGCCGTGCGCAGCAGTTCGCTGGATTCGTCGGCGTGGAAGTCGATCGCCCGCACCCCGAACTCTGACACCCTCGCATGGGCGAACAACGCCGAGAACTCGGTGGCCACAGCCGCCTCGAGGGCCGCGCTGGCATCGCTGATCTCGCCCTCGCGCAACGCGGAGATGATCCCGTCGAGGTGCCCGGTGGTGGCCAGGACATCGTCGATTCCCGCCACCAGCCCAGTCGCCCCACGTGCTAGCGCCCGATCCGCCTGATCGGGAGTCGTCGCCCGGGCGAACACCTGCGCGCCTGCGCGTTCGCGTGCGAGATCGAGCAACCCTGAGAGACGGTCGTCCTCGGCCGCCGGCTCACTAAGCTCGATGGCACCGGCAATCACCTCGCCCGACGAACCGTCGAGGGAGACGATTTCGCCGACGGCCAAGGTCTTGCCGGCCACCCGCATGGTGCCCGCGGCAGGATCGATATCCAACGCCCCACATCCCACGACGCACGTTGTCCCCAGTGCGCGCGCCACCACGGCGGCGTGGCTCGTCGAACCACCGGTCGCAGTGAGGATGCCGTCGGCGGCGATCATGCCGTGGAGGTCCGTCGGGCTGGTCACCGGTCGTGCGAGGATCACCGTCTTGCCTTCCTTGACCGCCTGCTGCGCGGAATCGGAATCGAAGTACAGCTCACCAACCACATGCCCCGGGGCGGCACCGACACCGGTGGCCAGCAGCCGCCCGTCCTCGCGGGCACGGGCGTGGGCATCCGGGTCGAATCCGGGACGCTGGACCTGGCGGATCTGCTCGAGCGTCAGCGTCGCGAGCGCACCGGACGTGGTCACGACCTGCTCGGCGAGCAGGTCCGCAGCAATGCGGATCGCCGCCTGCGCGGTGCGTTTGGCGCTGCGGACCTGGAGCATGTACAAGATGCCGCGCTCGACAGTGAACTCGATGTCGAGAACGTCACCGCGGCGGCGTTCGAGTTCGGCGCAGGTATTTTCCAGTTCGGTGTACACGTGTGGAAGCCTGTCGCGCAGCGCGGTCACCGGGTCCGGGGTGCGGATACCGGCGACGACGTCCTCGCCCTGGCTCGCGGCCAGGAACTCGCCGAACAGGCCCGGTTCACCGGTGACGGGGTTGCGGGTGAACACCACACCGGAGCCGGAGTCCTGGTCGAGGTTGCCGAAGACCATCGACTGCACGACGACCGCGGTTCCGAGGTCGTTCGGGATCTTGTGCACCTCACGATATTTCACGGCCCGCCGAGTGTTCCAGGATCGGAAGACGGCCTCCACGGCGCCGATGAGTTGGGCGCGGGGGTCGCTGGGGACTTCCTCGTCGAGTTCGTCGCGCAGCAATGCCTGGCAGTGCTCCCATACCCGGTCATAAACGGGTCCGGGCTGGCTGTCGGCCTGGACGCCGTCGATCAGCGCGGCGAGGTCGTCGCGGTCGGGGGTTTCGAGGGCTCCCATCACGGTTTCTGCGTACATCCCGTGGAACCGGAAGAGTACGTCCGCCATGAATCGGGTGTCGCCGGTGACGTCGGCCAGCGCGATTGCCGCGTCACGGCCGAGCCCGAGGTTGAGCACGGTGTCCATCATCCCCGGCATGGACACCGGGGCTCCCGAACGCACCGACAGCAGCAACGGGAAGGGACCGCCACCGAAGGTCTTGCCTGACGCCTGTTCGAGCTCGCTCAGGCGGCCGTGGATTTCCTCGATCAGGTCCGTCGTCATGGAACCGTGCTCGAGGTAGTCGTGACAGGCCGACGTGGAAATGACGTACCCGCCGGGCACGTTCAGGCCTTCCTGGGTCATTTCGACCAGACCGTAGCCCTTGCCGCCGAGCACATTCCGATCAATTTCGCCTGGTTCACAGAACGCGCGCGTCAGTCCAGTCGTAACAGTCACAGAGCTCACCTTGTTCACTCCTTACGCGCGCGACCGAGGGTGCGCAGCAAGTCTTCGTGGAATTCGAACCACACGTTGTGCACCGAGTCCTTGGTCGGGTCGGAGACGAACGCGATGTCGCCGGCGTCGACCTTCCCGAGGGAGCGTTCGAAGCGACCGATGTAGCTGCGGAAGCGCTCGTCCTTTTCGCCGAGGGCTTCGAGCAGCCCCTCGAGCCGGGACACCAGGCGCTCGATGGTGGAGATCACCTTTGCGTCGTAGGCGGAATCGCTGTGATCGTTGGCGAGTTTGCGACCGCCCACCTCAATCTGCTGCCAGGAGGACATGGTGCGCAGGAAGCGCGAATTGACGTCCTCGAATTTGTCGGCCACTTGCAGTACCGAGGGATCGTCGCGAAGGGGTCCGTAGATCGCGGCCGCGGAATCGACCAGCACCGGACCCGACGCGTCGGTGGGCAGAGCCGTCTCACCCATGAGTGCGACCAGGTCGCCCTCGGCGAGCTCGGCGAAGATCCCTCGCACCTCATCGGTACCGAGGTTGACGATCTCCGCAACAGCGGCCGCGGTCGCCATTTTCTTGAGGGCCACGGCATTGAGAACGTCGTAGAGACGTTTGTCGAGCAGGGTTTGAGTCATGTTGTTTCCCAACGATCGAACGGGGGCGGCGGGTCGCAGGTGCCTGCGCCGGCAGTGTTCGGTACCGCCGCCCCCGGGTCTGGTGAACGGGTTCTACAGCCAGCGATACTTCGACCGGCGCAGATCCGCGCCTTCCCCGAAGGGCAGGTAGCCCTGTCCGGAGAAGATCTTCTGCGGAACGACTTCCTGCGCGAATCCGCGCTTGCTGATGTCGTAGTAGTAGTTCGACACGCGCTGGTCAACTTCCCACAGCTGGTATTCGTCGCACGCCTTCTCGTACGTTCCGGCCTTACGCAGGTACGGCAGGATCATGTCGACGTAGTAGACGTATTGGCCGGCCCAGATCAGGTCCCGGCGGCACATCCGCGAGATCTTTCCGTACATCTTGAGCGTGGCGTCCTGGATCTTGGGCAGCTCGGCGCCCAGGTCGGCGATCGCGATGGTGCGCACATCCGACATCGGGGTGTCCCACTGCTCGCGGGCGAAGACGGCGCCTCCGACGATGGCGGGGATGTAGTTCTTCGGCCGGGTGAAGGTGGTGGAAATGTCGTTGACGCGAATTTCCTGCAGTCCCAGTATTTCCGGGTCGATTTCGAGCGCAACGGTGTAGGCGTGTGGGAGCTGCGCGTCGTCGCACACATCACTCCAGTGGAAGATCGGCTCGTTGACGAACAGGTCCCGGAGAATGAGGATGTTGCCGTTGGGCAACTCGTACGGTCCTGTGTCGCCGAGGCCGAGCCGGCAGTCCATGTGGTCGAGGAACGACAGCAGTTCGGCGGCCGCGTTGAAGCGGGTGAAGGATTCGTGCCTCGGGCTTCCCGGCTCGAGCGTTTCGAGCTGGTTGATAATGCCTTCGAGGAAGTCCGGCTCGTGGATCTGGCAGCGGTAGCGGTCCTGCGAGTTGAGGATGTACCCGTCCTGGCGCTTGCCGAACTCGATCCGCTGCATGAACTTGAGGAGCTCGTTGCTCTCCTCGATGTAGTCGTCGGGCCCGATCGCTTCGAGTGCAAGCAGACCGCAGCGGCCCATACCGAAGCCGACAGCCCCGATCGACCAGTCGTGCACCGCGTTGACCTTGGTGCCGATTTCCCGCCGCGCCGAGGCACCGATGTCCAAGATGCCCTGGGCCCCGACCTCGTCGGTGGTCATGCGCAGGATCTCCGGCCACCGGTAGAACTGGTGCATGAACGCGAGGATCTCGTATTCCTGGCGGGGGATCATGCCTGAGACACCTTCGGTGGCACGCATGACCAGCACGTCCCAGATGTTCCAGGCCAGGTAGTTGTTGAGGTCGTTGAGCTCGTCCAGGGTGAACTGGTCGACCAGGACGTCCTCTTTGCTGACCTTCTCGAGGACCTTGCTCTTGGCGCGCTGCTTCTGCACCTTGTCGCCGAGGATGCCGTCGCGCAGTGGCTCCTGGCCGACGAAGTTGCCCTCGAAGACCAGATCCTGGAACCGCAGACCGTCATCGTTCGGTTCATAGCGCTGCTTGTACGTCGAGCGGAGACCGGGTGTCATTTCGATGCTCATTGGGGGTTGTTCCTCTCTGCCCATGGTGTGTGGTCGGAAGGCGGTCAGCTGACGATGCTGATGCGCCCGACCTCCGCGTCGTCGCAGTGCAACTGGACGGTCTTCCCGATCAGGCTTTCGGCTATCTCCTCGAAGTGCGCATCGTCGGTGTTGCCGACGACGTAGCGCGAATCGCTGGAGGTCAGGTACGCGGTCATCACACAGGGAATCTGGAACTCACGAGAGAGTATGCCGAGGTGCGACTCGGGAGCGCCCGACATCGTGATGACGCCGAGAGCACCCATGCTCAATGCCGGAGTGAGGAAGGTCGTCGTGCCACCGCGAACGAGCAGGATGTAGTCCTGCAACTTCCCGGACCGCACGACCTCGATCACGTCCTTGGGCGAGCCCAGGAACTTGACCTCACCCTTCGGGCTCTTCTGCGTCTCGAAGGCGTTGAACCCTTCGGCTACAACCTGCATTGGTACTCCTTTGATCGAATCGAGGAAGGTGGCCTCGACCACATCCGTCTTGCTCTGTTGCACTTGTCACAATGCCCTTTGATATGTGACCGCCGCATGGGCTCCGCGGATAGCGTTCCGTGTGACCATTATCTCGCGCGGACAACGCCTTGATCACTGTCGGCGCCCTCGAGATCTGCCAATTTGCGGCGCATGAGTTTGCCCGACGAAGTGGTCGGCAGAGCGTCGACAAACACCACCTCACGCGGCCGTTTGTAGGCGGCCAGATGGGCGCGGCAGTGCTCGATGATGTCCTGCGGGAGTAGCTGCGCGGCCGGGGCCGGAACCACGTATGCGACGGCGATCTCCCCTTTGACCGGATCCGGTCGGCCTCCGACGGCGACCAGCGCGACGTCGGGATGCGCGCCGATGACGCGTTCGATTTCGGCGGGGTACACGTTGTATCCGGCGGTGACGATCATGTCCTTGAGCCGGTCCACGATGAAGAAGTGACCGGTCTCGTCGACGTACGCAACATCTCCGGTGCGCAGCCACCCGTCGTCGGTGAGCGCCTCCGCGGTGGCGTCCGGGCGACCGTAGTAGCCAAGCATCACCAGTGGGCCGCGAACGAGCAGCTCACCGTGCTCACCCGCCGGGACGCCCCCGTCTGTGCCATCGATCGCGCCGATCTTGACTTCGAGGCCGGGTAGGGCCACTCCGATCGAGCCGGCTACCGGTGGGGCGTGGACTGCATGGGTTGTTCCCAGTCCGGACAGCTCGGTCATCCCCCACAGCTCAAGCACCGGCCCCGGTGCCCTGGTCTGCCAGCGATCGAGCAGTTCTGGGGAGAACGTCTGACCACCGATGGTGCTTGCGCGAAGGTTGGACAGGTCCGTGGTCTCGAACGTCGGGTGTGCCAGCATCATCGAATACATCGCCGGCACGCCCTCGAACAGGGTGGCGCGGTCTCCTTCGAGCAACGCCAGGGCTTCCCCGGCGTCGAACCGCTCCATCAGCACTACCGTGCCCCCGGCCAGGAAGGTGCTGTTGATAGCGACGTTGCCGTACACGTGCGCCGAGGGCAAAGCGGTGACCACGACGTCGTCGGAGTTGCGACCGTGCATCGTGGCCGTCAGAGCGCAATTGAGCAGCACCGATCGCTGCGACTGCATCGCACCCTTCGGGTGACCGGTCGTCCCGGAGGTGTAACCGATGCTGCACAGCTCCGCGGGCCCGGGCGCCGGGTTTGCGGCCGGAGCTGCGTCGACCGGCGCGGTGAGCAGGTCGGTGAAGGTCACCGCACCGATTCCGTCGCCGACGTCGCCGGCGAGCTGGCACACGAGCTCGAGCGAAGACATCTCGTCGAGGACCCTCGCGACTGTGCCGGTTTGGGAGGCCCCGAAGAAGAGGGCTTCAGCCTCGCAGTCGGAGAGGACGAAGGCCAACTCCGGGCCGGTGAGCATGACATTGACCGGATTGACAATCGCACCCGCTTTGAGGATGCCGTGATACGCGACGATCCATTCCCAGCAGTTCTGCGCGTAGAGCGAGCAGACGTCTCGGGCACCGATCCCGCGCGAGTGAAGTGCGGCCGCGACCGCATCCGACATTCGGTCGAGTTCCTGGTACGTCAAGCACGTATCACCGACGACGAGGGCGATCTTGTCCGGGTGGCGGGCCGCAGAAAAGGGGAGAATCTCTCCCGGCCCCACCGACGGCAGGACGCCACTAGCACGATTATTCACCCGTCACCCCGTTCACAGGGGTGGACTCGTCGAAGGTCAGAACCGCCTTGGTGACCTTCCCCTGGTGAACAGCCTCGATCGCCTCGTTGATCTGGCCGAACGCGAAGGTGTCGACCAGCTCGGTGAAGGGGAATTTGCCGGCCTGGTAGAGGTCGATCATGCGGGGGACGAATTCCTGTGGAATGGCGTCGCCCTCGATGACACCGATCAGACTGCGGCCGAACAGCAGATGACCTTGGTCGAAGGAGATTTCGTTCGGGATGCCCTGGAATCCGACGGTGGCACACACGCCCGGCGACTGCAGACATTCGAGCGCGCTGCGCACGACGTCCGCCAGCCCGATGCAGTCGACCGAATACTGTGCGCCGGCTCCGCCGGTGATCTCGCGGATCCGCTCGACAACGTTCTCCTCGGCGGAGTTGATGGTGTGGGTGGCGCCGAGGTCGGCGGCCTTCGCCAGGCGTGCGGGCTGGATGTCGACGGCGATGATGGTGCCGCAGCCGGCGACCACCGCCCCCAACAGGGCGGCGAGCCCAACCGAGCCCGTCCCGAAGATCGCGATCGACGACCCCGCCTCCGGATTGAGGGTGTTCAGCACCGCACCGGCACCGGTTTGGATGCCGCAACCGAGTGGGGCGAGCAGCGCGAGCGGCAGATTGCGGGCAACACGGACACAGTTCTGTTCGTTGGCCACGGCGTAGGTCGCCCACGAGGATTGCCCGAAGAAGTGTCCGCGTACCTGTTCGCCCCCGGAACGAAGGACACTCGAGCCGTCCAGGCGTGCACCGAGCAAATTGAGCGGGACGAAGTCCCGGCAGTGCATCGGGAGTGAGCGTGCGCAGTTGTCGCACTCGGCGCAGCAGTTGTAGGAGAGCACCACATGGTCGCCGGGCTCGATGCTATCGACATCCTGTCCGACCGTGGCCACGATTCCAGATCCCTCGTGACCGAGCACGATTGGAGCCGCGTCAGGTTCGGCGGTAGCGATCATTCCGAGGTCGGTGTGGCAGATCCCCGAACCGACGATGCGCACCAGGACCTCGTGGGGGCGCAATTCGTCGATGTCAAGTTCCTCGAGCGACAACGGCTCCTGCGCCGAGCGCAGGACGGCTGCTGTGGTCTTCATAGTTGCACTTCCTGTGTGAAAGTTGTTCAAGCTCGGGTGGTCTCACGAGACCGTGTCGGGGACCTTGTTCAGCGTGATGGTCTGGTGGTTGGTGTATTCGGCGAGCCCGTGCAGCGAGTTCTCGGCACCGATTCCGGACTGCTTGTGCCCACCGAAGACCTGATGCGGCGAATACTGATGCACCTCGTTGAGCCAGACAGTTCCGGCCTCGAGCTGGCGGCCGATCCGCTCGATCGCCTCGAGGTCTTCACCCCAGACGGTGGCGCCCAGCCCCCACACTGTGTCGTTTGCCCGTGCGATGACATCGCTTTCCTCCGACCAGCGCAGTAGCGGAAGGATGGGGCCGAACGGCTCCTCGGCGACCAGCCGCGAGTCCTCCGGCGGATTGTCGACGAGCGTGACCGGAACAAACCAGCCGGCGGCGTTCGGGTCGATCTGTCCGCCGAGCGCGAAGGTGTAGCCGTTGGCCGTGCAGTCGTCGAAGTACTCCCGCACCTTCTGCAGTTGAGGCAGGTTCTGGATCGGACCCAATTGGGTCTCGGCGTCGGCGCCGTCGCCGACCACGACTGTCCGTGCGTATGCGACCAACTCGTCCCGCACAGCCTCGTAGACGTCGTCGTGGATGTAGATGCGCTTGGCGGCGTTGCAGAACTGCGCGTTGTTCTGGAAGGCCGCCCAGAAGATCTGCGGGGCGACCTTCACGGGGTCGATGTCCGGGAGGACGATCGCCGGATCGTTTCCGCCGAGTTCGAGGGTGACCCGCTTGAGGGTGCCGGCCGCGGACCGCATCACGTGCTTGCCTGTTTCGGTACTGCCGGTGAACGCGATCTTCGCGATGCCCGGGTGCGCCGTCATCCACTTGCCGAGTTCGTCGTCACCGCTGACCGCGCTCAACACACCTGCCGGAAGCAGGTCCTGTGCAAGCTCGACGAGTTTGAGGTCGCACAGTGGAGTGAAAGGGGACGGTTTGACGATGATGGTGTTACCGGCCACCAGGGCGGGCGCGATCTTCCAGACCGCCAGCAGGATCGGGAAGTTCCATGGCACGATTGCACCGACAACCCCGAGCGGCGTGTGCCGGCTGATCACACGGCGCTCGGCAGTGTCCTCGAGAACCTCTTCGGGCAGGGACTGCTTGGCGATCTCCCGGAACCACGCGATCGAGCCGTAGACCTCCCATTCGGCCATCGCACGCGGCTTGCCCTGCTCGGCGGTCAGCAAAGCCAGGAATTCTTCGGCATGGGCTTCGAGCCGGTCACCGATCGCCGAGACGATCGCCTGACGTTCTGTGAGCGGTGTCGCCGACCACCCGGTAAACGCGGCCTGAGCGGCCTCGACGGCCTCGTCGAGTTGGTCAGAGGTCGCAACGGGAACTTCAGCGATCACTTCGGCGGTCGCCGGGTTGTACACCGGCGCCGTCCCCGGCGCGGTCACCGACCGCCCACCGATCGTCATACGGAACTCTGCGGGGAGGACGAGGGTAGGGGCTTCGGTAGACAACATTCATCTCCTTCAGGTGAGCAGCCCCACCGGTTGTGGGACTGCATCCACGAGGCGCCGCCCGAGCGGACACACACATCCCGCACCGGTCTCGAGCGGAACGAGGGGTTGGTATCTTCGCCAGCGAGGTGGGATGGCGGTTACAAGTTCTACTGTCCGAGCGTGATCGGGGCGTCATCTTCCAGGGAGTAAACCGTGCCAGCCTTCTATCTCTGAGAGAGTAGCCGCTCGCGGGGTACCGGAGCATTGTGGCTGGTGAACGCTCGATTCTTCGACGATCCCGCAGAAGCTGGTCAAGCCCATGACAACCTGCATTCGAGTCACACCAGGTGAACTCTCCCCCGCTACTTCTCATCGCCAGAAAAGCAACCACCACCCGCGCAGAACACCGCGGAACTCGGTCACCGCAACCGCAGCATGGAAATTCGCACCACTATCCGTTCGCGACGAACTGGCGATGGCCGGGTTCGACGACGCCGCAGAGGTCGGGCGTGGCGGCTTCGGAGCCGTCTACCGCTGCACCCAAGCAGCCCTGGAGCGAACTGTCGCCGTCAAAGTCATGACCTCGCATCTCGAATCGTCGAATCTCGGACGATTCTTGCGCGAACAACGAGCGATGGGCCGACTGTCCGGCCACCCGAACATCGTCAGCGTCTTCCAATGCGGAAGCACGACATCCGACTTGCCCTACATTGCAATGCAATTCCATCGCCGCGGGACACTCGAGAATCGGATTCATGATCAGGGCCCGCTCACCTGGAACGACGCGCTTCGCCTCGGGGTGCGCATCGCCGGCGCCCTCTCCGCCGCGCACAGCGCCGGCATCCTTCATCGCGACGTCAAGCCCGCGAACATACTGCTCACCGACTATGACGAACCGCAACTCGCCGACTTCGGTATCGCCCACATCGCTGGTGGTGTCGAGACCACCCGACACTCCATCACCGGCACACTCGCCTACACCGCACCGGAGGTACTGCAAGGTGCTAGTCCGACTCCCTCCGCGGATGTCTATGCGCTCGCATCGACGATGTTCTGCGCTCTGACCGGCCACGCCGCATACGAGCGACAGGCCGACGAACCGATCGTCGCTCAATTCCTCCGAGCGACTACTCAACCAATTCCCAACCTACGAAACCTCGGAGTTCCCGACAATGTCTGCGCCGAGATTGAACGAGCCATGTCAACCAAACCAAATGACCGTCCATCCACAGCCGCAGAGTTCGGAAGCCGACTTCGGCGAATACAACGTCTCAACGGTTGCCCAGTAGACGACATGGCTCTGATCACGAAGTGCGAGACTCCCTCAACCACCAAGCCAGCACGCCCGCCCTTGACGGACACCGCGGGCGAAAGCATCCACCCCAAACCGGCACCGACTCCCCCCGTCGCCCCGTCTATGACGGACCAAAGCCGGGGTACCTCCCCCCGCGTCCGAGGCAATCTGCCGGCAGACCTGACCACCTTCGTCGGACGCCGCCACGACGTCAAGACCACAAAGAAACTACTCACCGAATCGCGTCTCGTGACCCTGATTGGGACCGGAGGAGTCGGAAAGACCCGACTCGCGACAAAGGTGGCCGCCGAATCACATCGCGCATCCGCAGACGGTGTGTGGCTGATCGAACTCAGCAACCTGACTGACGGCGACTTCCTCGTCGACACTGTTGCCTTCACGCTCGGAATCCAAGAACAACCCGACCAACACCGACTTCACGGGCTCATCGAGCACCTCCGGTCGCGCCAATGCATGCTTGTCCTCGACAACTGCGAGCACCTCATCGAAGCCACCGCCGCCGTCGCTGAGACCCTCCTCAAGACCTGTCCCGAGTTGCGAATCCTTGCTACCAGCCGCGAACCGCTGGGCCTCGGCGGTGAAACACTCCATCGGGTGCAACCGTTGGCCACCCCAGACTCACGACGAACGCGATCGATGCAGGCGATGAGCCAGTACGACGCGGTGACCTTGTTCCTCGCCCGCGCCACCACCGCACTCCCCGACTTTGAACTCACAGCAGAGAACTGGAAGCAGATCGCTCGCATCTGTCAACAGCTCGACGGACTACCACTCGCGATCGAGCTGGCCGCGGTCCGCCTACGCGCGATCTCCATAGATCAGATCTACGACAAACTCACCGACCGCTATAGACTGCTCTCACGAGGGTGCCGGGGCGCACCGGTCCGCCAGCAATCCCTCCGGTTGTGCATAGACTGGAGTCACGACCTCTGCACACCACAGGAGCGCACGCTCTGGTCACGTCTATCGGTTTTCGCCGGCAGTTTTGAATTGGATGCGGCCGAAGCAATCTGCGCCGATGGCCTGGCCCCGCACAATGTCCTGGATCTCGTCGCATCGTTGGTCGACAAGTCGATTCTGGTTCGCGAGGAGGACGGACTCTCGGTCCGCTATCGCATGCTCGAAACCTTGCGCGAGTACGGCCGGGAGAAACTGCATGACGCTGAAGGCATCATGCCGCAGAGGCGCCGCCACAGCGATTGGTACCGGCAGATGGCACGTGAGGCAGAATCCGAGTGGGTCAGTTCGCATCAGTTGACGTGGATCCTTCGATTGGATTCCGAGCAGCCGAACCTTCGGGATGCCCTCCAATTCCGCATTGCACAGCGGGTACCGGATTCGATTGACTTCGCCGCCGCTCTGTATCCCTTCTGGTTTTCTCGCGGGCTTCTCAGCGAGGGGCGGCGATGGCTCGATATCGCTTTGTCGAGCGATGACGGCTCACATCCGGTGGACACTGTGAGGGCACTGTGCGCTCAGAGCGTGCTCGCCGGTCGCCAAGGTGACCTCTCCGCTGGGGCGCAACTACTTTCCGCGGCCGGCACTGCGGCCCACCAGGTCGACGACATAGCGGCACAGGCGCATCTGCACCACGCCGAAGGGATGCACTCGCTGTACTCCGGCAGCCTACAAAAAGCTGCAACGTCTTTCACCACGGCTCTCGCCGTCCTCGATACCCACCCCCTCCCCTTCCTACGGATCTCCACGCTCCAGGGACTCGGACTCGCCAGCGGGCTCCTCGGCGACACCGAACAAGCGATCGCACGAAATGAGGAGGCCCTCGCCCTCAGCGCCGACCTTGGAGAATCGGTCTACCGGTCCCGATCCTTCTGGGTTCTCGGCCTGCAGGTCTGGCAACTCGGCAATCGTGACCGAGCGACAGGGCTTCTCAATCAGGGACTCCGAATGGCGCGGGTCGTCGACGATCCGCTCAGCGCCGCCTGGTGCCTGGAGGCACTGGCTTGGATTGCGGCTAAGAGCGGTCAAGCTGAGCACGCCGCGCAACTGATGGGCGCCGCAGAAGGTCTCTGGGAAAGCGTCGGCAGCGCACCGGTTCACATACCGGGCTTACATGTGTATCACGAAGAATGCGCATGCCAGGCGCGTAACACCCTGAGCAGCAGGTGTTTCGACGACGCCTATCAGGCGGGAAGGCAGATGACGTTGGAGCAGGCGGTGGCCATCGCCCTCGACGAAGGCACGCCGGCACCTCCGGCGCACGCCGGTACGAACCACTATCACCTGACCAAACGCGAGCACCAAGTCGCCGAGCTCGTAGCGGAGGGACTTACCAACAGAGCAATCGCAGACAGGCTGGTCATCGCCTGCCGAACGGCGCAGGGACATGTGGAGCACATCCTCACGAAACTGGGCTTCACCTCACGTGCCCAGATAGCAGCGTGGGTGGTCGCGGAAAAGCAGTGACTCCGCATGTGGCGCAGTCCTCATCCTATGAGGAGGAAAAGGCGCTGCCGGTCTATCCCCCAACGCAATGCGGTCAGATGTCCACGGGCCTATCGTCTGTTCCGGCGTGTCGGCCGGTAGAGACCGCCGTGATGAAACAGCACAGGACGTGGGCACTGCGGGTGTCGGAAGAGGGCAGAAATGACGATCAAGCCAGAAGAACTTCAAGCGAACACTCGTGAAGATGACTTCATGGTGCAATTCTTCCGACGTTGGTCCGCGTTCGGCGGAGGACCCCCGGAAGACATCATGGTTAACTTCGGAATTTCCAAGCGCGAGTATGAAGATCGCCTCTATGACCTCGCTTGCAGCAGCCGGATTCGCAGGTATCCCCAGGAGGTGAAGGACCTCATCCTCACCTTCTGTTCGTCACGGCACTTCCGACGGCATCGAGGCACCCAGTCACGATTGCTGGGCGTGTCCGCGTTTTCCGAGGCATCTCACGAAACGCACGCGCCACTACCGACATCGTAAGGAATTCCGACGTGCCAACCGTATTCCTTCATCCCATCATTGCGGCGCTCAGTCCCTTACGCCCGCGCTATGTACGCATCAATTCGTGTGGGGCGTCGAGGGAGCGGACCATCCGCCTTCGTGGCCGCCGTCTCTGCTCGACAGAATCGCGAATCCGGGCCGCGGAAGTGGCCTCCGCGCCTGGGCGGCGAGCTAAATACGGCATCGTCAAACTTGGCTGTGCGGGTAACCGCTGGGAGGATGGGTGACCGTGACCAGCGCAGATTCGTCGTACAAGGGCTTCCGCTACCCGAAGGAGATCATCAGCCACAGCGTGTGGCTGTATTACCGCTTCGCGTTGAGTCTGCGTGACGTTCAGGAACTGATGTTCGAACGCGGCGTCGTGGTCTCGCACGAGACGATCCGGCAGTAGTGCGCGAAGTTCGGCCAGTCCTATGCCAATGAACTGCGCCGCCGCCGGCCCCGCCCTGGCGACAAGTGGCACCTCGATGAAGTGTTCATCCCGATCAACGGCGAGCAGAGGTATTTGTGGCGTGCGGTCGTCCAGGACGGCGTGGTGCTCGACATTCTCGTCCAGTCGCGTCGAAACGCCAAGGCCGCCAAGCGGTTCTTCCGCAAGCTGCTCAAGGGTCTGCGATACGCGCCGAGGGTGCTCGTGACCGACAAGCTGGCCAGCTACCAAGTGGCGCACCGCGAGATGCTGGCCTCGGTCGAGCATCGCCGGTCGAAGTATCTGAATAATCGGGCCGAGAACTCACATCAGTGCACGCGACAACAAGAGCGCCGGATGAAGCGATTCACCTCACCTGGGCAGGCACAACGGTTCCTATCCGCGTTCTCCGGCATCACAGGCACTTCCAGCTGCGGCGGCACATGTTGTCGGCGTCCGACTGGCGACGCGAGATGACCGCCCGCTTCGCCGTGTGGAACGAAATCACCGCGACCGCCACCGCTGCCTGAACAACACAACCAGCCAACAATTTCCGGGTTAAGACGAACCCAAACCGACTGCACCACTGCGACTATCACTCAAGTTTACCGTGCCGTTATGTCAACTAGAACGGCGGTGTTGCATCGGATGGACAATACTGGTGCGCAATCATTTCAATGATCTCAGGCATGCGGTCACGCCTCGCCTTTCCCGGCGGGCGCTGACACGCGAATACCGGCACGCGCCAAGGTGGCTCAGCCGGGGCCTGGGCCACCTTGGACCGATGGGATCAGGCGGGCTGCGGGGCGGGCGTCGCCGGAGCGTCCGCGACATGGCGGTTCTCGCGCATTATCAGCAGGCCGTTGACCACCATCAGCGTCGCCGTCAGGCCGTGGACGCCGAGCGCGGTGGCCACGGAGCCGTGGTGGGCCAGCACGGTGGCCATGTCGCCGTACGCGGCGAGGGCCTCCACCAGCAACACCCAGCCCAGCGCCCGGCGGTGGCCCGTCACCAGCAGGATGCCCAGGACTAAGGCCAAGACGACGTCGCGGATTCCCTTGACGATCAGGAAGCCGCCGCCGCCGGACGGCCAACTCGGCAGGCCGAAGCCCGGCGCCGTCGTCTCCGGGCTCAGGATGAACTCCACCCCGAACCAGAGGATGAAGAGGATGAAGGCGGCGGCCAGGACGGTGTTGATCTTCTTCAGCGACATTGGTCTTCTCCTTGCGAGTCTTCGTGAGCTTGGTGAGCTTGGTGCGTCGTATGGGGCCTGGTCAGGCAGCGCGGACGCGGCTGCAGTGTCATACGTCGATCTGCTCGAAGATGTGCGGGTACGACACGATGTCGTCGGGGAACTCGGCCGCCATGCGCTGGAACTCTGGGCTGCCGAACGCCGTGGCGAGCGCCTCGGTCGACTCCCAGACCGCGACGTTCATCAGAAGCTGACTGTCCGCCGTTCCCGTGTGCATCTGCAGGGAGACGAATCCCGGCTGAGCCTTCATGAACTCGGTCTGCCTCCGAAAGAGGGCCAGGAACGCTTCAGTTCTTTCCTTCGGGACGAAGAAAGTGTTGGCCAGGACGATGGGCCCGGTCTTCTCCTTGAACTGCGCGAAAATCGGCGTGTGCGGGTCAAGACTCTGCAGCTTGGCCATTTTCGGTACTTCCTCTCGCCATCGGTCAGTGGGTGTCGCTGGGGCCCGCGTCCTGGGGTTACCAGCGGAGTTCGAGGGTGCTGGTGCCCGGGTCCTGGATGTAGATGGAGGTGGCGATGCCGCGGGCACCGAAGCGCTGGACAGGGCCCTCCAGGACGGTGAAGGTGCCCGACTTGATGACCGCGTCCCAGTCGACCGGATGCACGGTGAGGCAGAGGTGGTCGACGTTGGGCTGGCCGCGCGGGCCGGCGACCAGATCGATGATGGTCTCCGGGGTGATCCGCACCGACGGGAACGGGATCTTGCTGGCCCGCCACTCCGCTACGCGCATCGGCCTCCAGGCCGAGCGGTTGCGGCTGACGACCGGGCGGGTGAGCCCGCGGGCTCAGGTGACGGCGGCGACCAGCAGGGCGAAGGCGGCGATGATGACGGCGACGCGGACGTAGTGGAAGCGGTCCCAGCGGTTCATCTGCTGCTTCCAGTCGGCGGGCCGGTTGTCAGGGGTCCACGTCTTGCTCCGGTTGTTGATCGGAACGAGCAGCAGGATCGACATGATCACGCTGAGGATCAGCAGCGCGGCGGCGGTGACGACGAGGCCGGTGCCGTGGTGGTGCCATCCGGCGATGGCCCAGACCGCGGCGAGGATGAGAGAGCCGATGTACCAGACCGGCATCACGGCGCCGAGCATCCGGCCCCCGTGGGCGCGGCCGAGTTGGCCACTGTCATCGGGGAGTGCATTGAGGATCGGGTTGATGACGAAGGCGACGGAGAACTCCACCCCCACCATCACACCGACGACGACGGTGGTGACGACCTCGAGTGCGTTGAGCATGATGACCCTCCCGATATCTAGCGCCGCTAGCTGATGAGGCAACGCTAGTACTACTGCCGCTCACTTGTCTAGCGGTGCTAGGATCGGGTCATGTCGGTACAGGAACGCAAGGAGCGCGAACGGGCGGGCCGCGAGCGCCTCATCCTGGCCACGGCCCGCGAACTCGCCGAGCAGCAGGGCTGGGACGCGGTCACCACCCGCCGGCTCGCCGAGCGCATCGAATACAGCCAGCCCGTCCTCTACAGCCACTTCCGCGGCAAGCGCGAGATCATCGGCGCCGTCGCCCTCGAGGGTGCCGCCGAGATGGCCGCGGCGCTGCGGGCCGCGGCCCGCGCCGAG
>NZ_BCWY01000073.1 GCF_001894825.1 Rhodococcus jostii NBRC 16295
CTCGCCGCGGTCGTTGCGGTTGCCGCCGCCGTCGCGACCGCCGTATCCGCCCTCACGGCGGGGTCCGCGGTCACCGAACTTGCGGTCGCCGCCGCGGTCGCCGCGGGAGTAGGTGTCGCGCACCGGTTCTCCGCTGGGCGCCTTGGCGCCGGTGATGCTGGCCAGCTTCTCCGAACCCGGGGTCACGGGCACGGCGGTGGCGTCGACGCCCGCCATCCCGGTCAGGCGGCGGAACGTGCGCTTCTGGTTGGGGAGCACGATCGCGACGACGGTGCCCTTCTCGCCGGCCCGCGCGGTCCGGCCGGCCCGGTGCAGGTAGTCCTTGTGGTCGGCGGGCGGATCGACGTGCACGACCAGGTCGATGCCGTCGACGTGGATGCCGCGGGCGGCGACGTCCGTGGCGACGAGGACCGGGGTGCGGCCGTTCTTGAAGCGTTCGAGGACGCGGGTGCGCTGGTTCTGCGCCTTGCCGCCGTGCAGCGCCTCGGCGGCGATTCCCACCGCGCGGAGGCGGTCGGTGATGCCCTCGCAGCCGAGTTTGGTGCGGGCGAACATGATCGTGCGGCCTTCGCGGGCACCGATTTCGGCGAGGACGTTGTCCTTCTGGCCGCGGTCGACGAGCAGCACGTAGTGCTCCATCGTGTCGACGCTGGCGCGACCGTCCTCGGTGGAGTGCTGGACGTGGTCGGGCAGGAACTGGCGGACCAGCGACTGCACCTCACGGTCCAGGGTGGCCGAGAACAGCAGGCGCTGACCGTCGGCGGGGGTGTCGCCGAGGATGGACCGGACCTCGGGCAGGAAGCCCATGTCGGCCATCTGATCGGCCTCGTCGAGCGCGGTGATCTCGATGGAATCGAGGATGCAGGTGCCCTGACGCAGGTGGTCGCCGAGGCGGCCGGGGGTGGCGACGAGGATGTCGACACCGCGGCGCAGCTGGTCGACCTGCTTGGTGAAGGGGGTGCCGCCGACGGCGGGACGGACGGTCAGTCCCATGGCGCCCGCGTACGAGTTGAGGGAGTCGACCACCTGGAACGCGAGCTCACGGGTCGGAACCAGCACCAGTGCGCGGGGGCGCTTGGGTGCGGGCCGGTCCTCGTGGCGGGACAGGCGGGTGAGCATCGGCAGACCGAAGGCGAGGGTCTTGCCCGATCCGGTCTGTGCGCGGCCGAGCACGTTCTTGCCGGCGAGTGCGTCGGGCACGGCCAGCGCCTGGATCGGCGACGGGACGGTGATGGAGTTGCGGGCGAGGGCCTGCACCAGGGGTGCGGGCAGGCCGATCTCCGCGAACGTCACGGTGGCCGTGTCGGCCTCCGTGGCGATCGGAGCTGGGGTTTCGGTGTCGTTCTGCTCAATGGGGGCAGACGACGTCTGGACAGCGTTGGTCACGCAGATACCTCTCCGGGCATAGGGCGCGTCGCGGAGCGGGGGCTGTCATGCAGCACGCACAAAGGGACGAGCCAGGGCACATGTCACCTGGTCAATCCATTCGCGGAAGTGCGGGGAATTGGGCTGTGTGCCGTTTCAGTGTTGATGGGCCGCAGTGGCGACCGTGAACCAGTGTACGCGACGGGGCGCCCAGTTATCGAACCCGGCGGGATGTGAGCTGGGCGACTATACGGCGCTGAACAACCGGCTCAGTTCGGTGAGCCAGGGGACGGCGACGGCGATGGTCGGCACCACGAGGATGGCCACCGACGCGGCGTAGGCGGCGAGCGCGACCGGGGTGCCCGCCTCCGAGGACGCCAGCCGCTGCACCCGCAGCAGGGTGCTGGGACCGCCCGCGGCCATCGCGCCCTTCGGGGCGATCGACCCGGAACAGGCGACCAGCGCGCGGGCCAGCGCGGTCGGCCCGGTGGCGCGGACCGCGGAGTCGTCGGCCAGCATCTCGACCAGCAACTGCACCGATCCGAGCGCGGACTTGCTGCGCACCACGGTGGGGAAGGCGGCGTTGACGGCGGTGAAGGCCTCGAGGACGAGGTCGTGGCGGGCGCGCAAATGGGACCGCTCGTGGGTGAGGATCGCGGTGATCTCCGCGTCGTCGAGGTTGGTGAACGTGCCCTGGCTCAGCACCACCCGCTGGCGCAGACCGGGCAGGCAGTAGGCGATGGGCTCGGTGACGTCGAGGACACGCAGATCCGGTGTGCGGGCGAGGGGGGACGACGAGTCGCAGCGGTCGAGGAGGTCGACCAGCATGCGGTGCCGGGCGCGTCGGCGCCGGGTGCGGACCCCGACCTGCACGATCGCGAAGATCAGTTTGGCACCGACCAGCAGGGTGAGGGCGAACACCACCACGTAGAGCAGCCACAGGGGCAGGCCCAGCGCGTCGATCTCGGCTACCGGCGCCGTGGTGGGCCGCCCGTCCGGTCCGGGGACGAGGAGTTGGCTGGCGATCGCGAGCCCGGAACTGAACGCGGAAAGGACCGCGGCCAGGGCGATTGCCTGCCACAGCACGAGAGCTGCTCGGGGGGCGCGATGCGGCCATCGGGCACGGCTCAACAGCGCAGGGACAGGCCCTGCGAGAAGAAGTGCGAGTACTCCGAATACCAGCGCGGTGGTGGCGTCCATGTCCTACTCATCATGCATGACGAACGTCAGCCGGCGCGAACGGTTCCCGACTGATTGTCTCCGGCGGATCGTTCCTTGGCCTCGAGTGCGGCGAGGGCCTCGCGCAGCGCGTCGGCCTCGTCGGCGCCGACCTGGCCCACGAAGTGCACGAGTGCCGCGGCGCGGCTTCCGGACTTGTCGGCCTGCTGTAGGGCGTCCACCATCAGGCTCGCGACCAGTTCTTCGCGCTGGTGCACCGGCAGGTACCGGTGGGCGCGGTCGTCGCGCTGCTGAATGACGAGGTGCTTCTTCGCCAGCCTCTGGAGCACCGTCATGACAGTCGTGTACGCGAGTTCACGGCGCGCTGCCAGTGCCTCGTGTACCTGCCGTACCGTCTGCGGTTCCGATGTGGACCACAGGTGATCCATCACTGCGCGTTCGAGTTCGCCGAGTCCAGCCATAAACCGATTCTACGGATACGACGACGCAGATACGTACTACTGGTAGTAGTAAAACTGCGTCACGGCGTGTGGTATTGGCCATAGTTCGAACGGGTGGTTTACGGTCGGGTGGGTAGCGGCCGACCCGCCGGGCAAGCTTTCGTTCTCGACATCGCGGAGAGTGGGGACCTGGGGGATGAAGACCGACGACAGCGCGGCGACCGGGCACGGTACGGCGGCCAAGGTCAGGGGTCAGACGGGGCGGGCCGCGGACTGGGTGCGGGGAGCGCCGGTCAGTTTCTCGCTCCTGCTCGTGATCTGGATTCTCGCGATCGCCACGTCCAGCGTGATCGGCGGCCCGTCCCACGACCTGTCCCAGCACGTGGCGATCGGGATCCGGGCCTTCCAGAACGGCTCGGTGTGGACGCTGCTGACCGCCGGACTGTGGGGCGACGACGTCCTGGCCTACCTGTCGACCACCGTCCTCGTCCTCGTCGCCGCCGCACCGCTGGAACGTCGCATGGGTTCGGCGCGGTTCGCGCTGGCCGCCGTCGCCACCCAGGTGCTGGGCGGGTTGCTGGCGTTGTCGGTGGCCGCGGTCGCGAAGGTCGTCGACGCGAACTGGGGTTTCCGGTTGCACGTGGGCATGGCGGTGGGCCCCAGCACCTGGATCGTCGGCGCCGCGATGGTGGCCAGTTCGAACATGGGCACCCTGTGGCGGCGGCGGATCCGCGTCGGTGTCCTCGCGTTCACGATCACCCTGGCCCTGTTCAGTGGATCGCTGCAGGACGTGGTCCGGCTCGCCGCCGCCGTGGTGGGTCTGGTGATCGGCCGCTGGATCGTCGGCCGGTCGGCGCGCGGCGAACGGATCGCGGGCACCCAGCGCGAGGGCCGGGTGCTCGTCGCGATCGTGGTGGCGGCCAGTGCGATCGGCCCGATGATCGCCGCGCTGTCCGCGGAGGCGGTCGGCCCCCTCGCCGTGCTGCGCGACCTGTTCCGCGGCGTCCCCTACACCGCTGGCGAGGTGCGCGACCTGTGCGAGGTGTCGGCGACGGACCCCGAATGCCGTCGCGGGCTGCTCGAACTGCGCCTGTCCGGGGTCGGCCCGACCCTGCTGAGTCTGATGCCGTCCCTGTTCCTCCTCACCCTCAGCGACGGTCTCCGACGGGGCCGTCGCTTCGCGTGGGTCGCGTCCGTCGTCGCCCAGGCGATTCTGCTGGTGTTGTCGCTGCTCAACTTCGCGGTCCGGTTCGTCGATTCGCTCGACGAGGACTCCCTGTTCTACGGTCTGGCCGACCCGAACCTGTACCGGACGCTGGTGCCGTTCCTGACGCCGTTGGCGATCCTGATCGTGCTGCTCGCCACCCGGCGGTTCTTCGACGTCGCCGCCCCGGCCGGAACCTACCGCCGGCTGGCGATCGTGCTGGTGTCGCTCCTGGCCGGTCTCGCCGTCCTCTACGTGCTGGGCGGATTGTGGGCGCGGCACGGGTTCGACCCCCGGCCGGGATTCACGACGCTGCTGGCCGACTTCCCGGAGCGGCTGATCCCGCCCGTGTACCTGCAATGGCTCGACCCCCGGCTGCTGCCGGAGAGCATTCCCGCGACGCTGCTGTACGAGTGGACCGGGGTGGTGTTCTGGGTGGCCCTGTGCGCGCTGGTCGCGGCGACGTTCCTCAGTCCCGCCATCGGATCGGACTCGGCGGCCGCCGAACGCGCTCGGGCTCTGCTGAAGTCGGGGAGCGGAAGCCCGCTGTCCTGGATGACGACGTGGCGCGGCAACCACTACTGGTTCTCCGCCGACGGCACCGGCTACGTCGCGTACCGGGTCCTCGCCGGGGTCGCCCTCACGACCGGTGACCCGGTCGGCCCGCCGGACCGGTTGCGCGACAACGTCGAACACTTCGCCGAATTCGCCTCCGCCAACGGCTGGATTCCGTGCTTCTACTCGGTGACCGGTGAGGTCCGCGACGTCACGGACGCCCTCGGCTGGAGCGGGATCCAGGTCGCCGAGGAGACGGTGCTGGACCTGGGCCGGATCGCGTTCACCGGCAAGCGGTTCCAGGACGTCCGGACCGCCCTGAACAAGGCGAAGAAATCGGGGATCACCGCCGAATGGGTCAGCTTCCCCAGCGCCCCACGGTCGATCACCGACCAGATCACCGCGATCTCCGAGGAATGGGTGGCCGACAAGGGGATGCCCGAGATGGGGTTCACCCTCGGCGGACTCGACGAGGTCGACGATCCGGAGGTGCGCTGCCTGATCGCCGTCGACGAGGACCGCACCGTGCACGGCGTCACGTCCTGGCTGCCGGTGTACCAGGACGGCCGGGTGGTCGGCTGGACGCTGGACTTCATGCGGCGCCGCGCCGAGGGGTTCCGTCCGGCGATGGAGTTCCTCATCGCGTCCGCGGCGCTGAAACTGGAGGAGGAGGGGGCGCAGTTCCTGAGCCTGTCCGGCGCCCCTCTCGCCAAGGTCGAGCAACCGGACACCGACGCCGACGAGCGGGAGCAGTCGGAGTCGTCGAGCCTGTCGGCGGTGATGGACAGCGTGCTCGACCTGCTGGGCCGGACCCTGGAGCCGGTGTACGGGTTCCGGTCGCTGCTGGCGTTCAAGTCGAAGTTCCAGCCCCGGTACGTGGCGATGCACATGACGTTCGCCGACCCGGCCGCCCTGCCGAGCATTGGTAACGCCGTCGGCAGGGCGTACCTTCCGACGGTGTCGCTGGGGCAGAGCTTCCGGCTGGTGCGGACGATGATCGGCGGCCGCCGATGACCGGCTACTTCGTTGCCGGCCCGCCCACCGCGCCGTACACGTGGCGGGTGCCGATCGGCACCACCAGCGGGCGATCCGACACCGGGTCGGCGATGACCGCGGCTTCGAGTCCGAACACCTCGAGGAGGAGTTCGGCGGAGATGATGTCCTTCGGCGCCCCGGCCGCGACGATGGTGCCGTCCCGCATCACGATCAGCTGATCGCTGTAGCGGATCGCGAGGTTGAGGTCGTGGAGCACCATCACCACGGTGCGGCCCAGCTCCTCGTGCATCCGGTCCACCAGGTCGAGGACCTCGATCGAGTGCGCCAGGTCCAGGTAGGTGGTGGGCTCGTCGAGCAGGAGGATGTCGGTGCCCTGCGCGAGGGCCATCGAGATCCAGGCCCGCTGGCGCTGCCCGCCCGACAGCTGGTCGACGGGGCGGTCGGCGAGGTCGGACACCCCGGTCAGGGCGAGCGCCTCGGCGACCTCGCCCTCGTCGTCGGACGACCATTGCCGGAGCCACGACTGGTGCGGGTGCCGGCCGCGGGCCACCAGGTCGGCCACCGTCAACCCCTCCGGGGCGACCGGCGCCTGGGGGAGCATGCCCAGGGTGCGGGCGACGTCCTTGGTGCGCATCGAGCCGATCGCCTTGCCGTCCAGTAGCACCGAACCGTTGCGCGGTTTCAGCAGACGTCCCAGCGCGCGCAGCAGCGTGGACTTGCCGCAGCCGTTCGGGCCGATCACGGTGGTGATCACCCCGGTCTTCACCGCGAGGTCGAGGTTGTCGACGATGACCCGGTCGCCGTATCCGAGACTCAGGTGTTCGGCGATCAGTCGAGCGTCAGTCTGCACGGTCATGCCGAGACCTTCCGATTGTTGCGAACCAGCAGATACAGCAGGAATGGGCCGCCGAGTGCCGAGGTGACGATGCCGACGGGCAGTTCGACGGGCAGGATCGTGCGGGCAACCACATCACTGCCTACCACGAGCACGGCGCCGGTGAGTGCGGACGCGATGAGCGGCGGCCCGGCGGAACGCACCAGCCGCAGCGCCACCTGCGGTGCGGCGAGCGCGACGAAGCCGACCGGCCCCGCCGCCGCGGTCGCGATGCCGGCGAGCGCGACGGCCATGAGCAGCAGTCGCGCCTGCGACCACTGCAACCGCACCCCCAGTGACACGGCGTTGTCGTCGCCGAGCCGGAGGGCGCCCATCGTGAACGACGAGATCACCGCGTAGCCGCCGACGAGGACGACGGCGATCGTGACGGGCCACACCTGACTCCAGGCGGCGCCGTTGAGGGAGCCGTTGAGCCACACCTGCGCGCGGGAGGCGTCGTTGATGTCGGCGGAGATGAGCAGCCAGCCGGTGACCGCGATCAGCATGGCGTTGATTCCGATGCCGATCAGGATCAGCCGGTAGCCCTCCACCCCGCCGCGCCACGCGAGGAGGTAGATGATCAGCGCGGTGAGGAGCCCGCCGAACAGGGCCGCGAGGGGGATGCCCAGGGTGGCGAGGATGCCGACGAAGCTGCCGCCGCCGCCGAGGACGATCAGCGCGACCGCGGCGGCGCTGGCACCGGACGTGATGCCGAGGATGTCGGGGCTGGCCAGTGCGTTGCGGGCGATCGACTGGGTGATGGCGCCGGCCAGGCCGAGGGCCATGCCGATGAACACCCCGGTCAGCGACCGGGGCAGGCGGAGGTCCATGACGATGAAGTTCTGCGCCTTCGTGCCGCCGCCGAACAGCACCCGCGTGACCTCGGGGATGGACAGCGGGTAGTCGCCGCGGCCGATGTTGAGGCACAACACGAGGAACAGTGCCACCAGCAGTGCCATGTTGACGGCGATGCCGAGGGGGCGCAGGACGAGGGAGACCGGCCCGCGCCGGAACGCGGGGCGGCTCGGCACGCGGGCCGGAGGCGTCCCGACGTCGGGGCGCACGTCGTCTCGAGTGCTCACAGGCTTGCCAACTTTCTGCGCCGAACCAACGCGATGAAGAACGGTGCGCCGAACACGGCCAGCACGATTCCCACCTGCAACTCACCGGGCCGGACCACGACCCGTCCGATGACGTCGGCGGTCACGAGCATGACGCCGCCGAGAAGCCCGGCGTAGGGGACCAGCCAGCGGTAGTCGGGGCCGGTGATCGCCCGCGCGACGTGCGGGACCACCAGGCCGATGAACGCGATCGGACCGCAGGCCGCGGTGGCGGCGCCGGTCAGCAGGGTGATGGCGACGACGCCGAGGGCGCGGCTCGCCGCGATGTTGGTGCCCAGCGACCGCGCCACGTCCTCGCCCAGGCTCAGGACGTTCAGTCCCGGGGTGCTGACCAGGGCGAGGATCAGCCCGATGATCAGGAACGGCAGCACCTGCCACAGCACGTCGAAGCCGCGGCCGGCGACGGACCCGACCACCCAGAACCGGTAGGAGTCGAGGCTGGACTGGTCGACGATGATGATGGCGTTGGTCATCGCCTGCAGGAAGAACGCGACGGCGGCGCCGGCCAGGGCCAGACTCAGCGGACTCGCCGCGCCGTTCCCGATCGAGGACAGCCCGAACACGATCACAGACGCGGCGAACGACCCGGCGAACGCGAACCACAGGTATTCGCTCGGCGCGCTGAACCCGAACAGGTACATCGACAGCACGACGAGGAACGCGGCGCCGGCGTTGAGGCCGAGGAGTCCGGCGTCGGCGAGCGGGTTGCGGGTGTGCCCCTGGATGAGGGCGCCGGCGACACCGAGCGCCATCCCCACGACGAGCCCGAGCGCGGTGCGCGGACCGCGGAGCGTGCGGACGATGATGTCGGTCTGGGAGCCGTCGGGTTCGAACAGTGCGTGGAAGATCTCCGCGAACGACAGCGGCCGGGCCCCGACCGCCACGCTGGCGAGCAGCACCAGGCCGAGCAGGATCACGAGGACACCCAGCCCGACGAGCCGGCGGCGGCGGATCGCCGCGACGGACACGTCCTTCTCACGGACGGCGAATCCCTCGTCGCTGGCGGTGTTCTCGCGGACGACCTCGGTGCCGGACCGACGGAACAGCCGCTGCAGCGACCGTGTCGGTCCGATCGCGTCGTGCGTGTCGGTGTCGCGGGTGACGAGACCGACCCACCCCTTGCCCGAACTCTGCCCGGTGTTGCCTTCGCGGAATCCGCGGTTCCACAGGGCGAGGCCCAGCGCGATCGCGACGGCGGCTCCGCCGAACACGACCCGGTCCGCCTGTCCGCCGCCGTTGTCGTCGCGCAGGGAATCGACGATGTACCACCCGAGTACGAGTGGGATGGCCACTATCCCGAGGTCGAGCAGTCCCGCGAGTGCCCGCAGATACAGCGGGGCGGGACCGCGCGGAACGTCGCGCTTTCCATAGGGCTCGTCGGTCGGCAGGTGCGGGATGTCGCTGCCGAACTGTCTCGTCGTCGTCACTGGCGGTGAAAGCTCCTGACGTGTGTGCATGGGGACCGGATCTGCACCGAATTCAACTACTTAGGTTACGGAACCCTATCTCCGATGCCGCATCCGGCGGGGCATCCCCACCGCCGCGGTCGGCCGGGGTGCCTCACATCACATGATGTCAAGTCTTGATATTTGGTTAGGCTCACCTATGTTTGGTGATGTTCCACCCCGACCGATTGGAGTGCACGGTGACTTCGACCCTGTCCGCCCCCGCGACCGCACTGGACGTGTCCTGCACACGACTTCGCGCACTGAACACCGAATATCCGCGCATGTACGCGGTCGCGACGATGGCGGACGAGGGTAAACGCAGGTGGTGGTCGCTCGCCGACGACCTGGACGGCGACCGGGTGCCCCGGATGTGGGCGCGTTCGCTCGAGGACGTACCCGATCCGGACGTCGCCGCGATGCAGGTGGCCACCGCGCTGATCCACGCGGTGATCGGGCGCGTCACCGCGCTCGTCGTGCTCGAGGGCCGCGCCTGGGACCCCGGGCTCGAGAACCTGTGGATCCACATGGACAGCGACGAGGGAATCGACTGGGCGGGCGTCGCCGACGACACCATGCGCGTCCTGCCGGACGACCCCTACGCCGGGACGCCCCGGACAGTCACCGTGCCGTGCGAGCGGGCCCTGCTGCTGTGGACGGTGCACCGCAGTCTCACGTCCCTGCATGCGGTGTTCGACGCCATCGCCCGGTTGACGCCGATCGACGCGTCCCGTTTCTGGGGGCTCGTGGGGGAGGCCGTGCTCGGGGCCGCGACGTACGTGCCGATTCTTGCCGGCGGCGGCGAGGCCGCCGCGCAGCGCCGCGGCCAGGGGATCCTGGACGCCTTCGTGGCCGCCGGGGTGCCGGTCCGCTCGAAGTGCCGCGTGACGCGCCCGCATTGCGGCCGTCTCGGTCAGGCACGGAAGCGCTTGCTTAATTAGGGAAGCCTTGCCTATACTCGTCAGAGGCGAGTTGAGCAGGACCACAACCCGCCGAGAACCGAACTACCGGACCGCGACGGAGTCCTGAGGGCTGCAGAGACTCCCAGGTCCATCCCACGGCGGGCCTCACGCTGCACAGCGTGAGGCCCGCCGATCTTTTTTTGCCCCACCTGCTCGTCCTCCGGCCCGCCGTGTCGTGTAGGCAGGAGATCGGGTGCGCCGCGAGAGCGCACAGCGATCCGATGGAGAGTGTGATGGTGGGTTCCGGGGAACAGCAGGCATCGAACGGCGACGGCCAGGTCGACACCGCCGCATTGACCGAACAATTGGGCAAGGGATTCGACGCCCTCATCGGACTGGAATACACCGAACTGACTCCCGACCGCGTGCGGGCACGGTGGACGGTCACACCGGACCTGCAGCAGCCCGCCGGAATCCAGCACGGGGGCGTCTACTGCTCCGTCATCGAATCGGTGGCCAGCGCCGCGGGCACGGTGTGGCTCGGCGGACGCGGACACGTCGTCGGCGTCAACAACAACACCGACTTCCTCCGCGCGACCCGGGAGGGAACCCTCACCGCCGAGGCCAGCCCCGTCCACCGCGGCCGCACCCAGCAGCTGTGGGAGGTCCGGATCACCGACGAACAGGATCGGCTGGTCTCCAAGGGGCAGGTCCGGCTGGCGAACATCACCGACACCGGCCGCCTCGGACACTGAGGCGCCGCGACCACGACGGAGGGGACGGACCATCAGGTCCGTCCCCTCCGTCTTCACGTCACGCGCGACGCAACGTCACCCCGCGGCTTTCCGCTGCCCGCCGCCGGAAGGCTTCTCGGCGGCCTCTTTCTCCCGTTCGTGCCGCTCCAACTGCTCCATCGCGTTGCGGGCGAACACCCACTGCTCGGTGGACGCCATCTGCGCGCGTCCCCGACCGAGGAAAGTGACCGTCCACGACAACAGCGTGGACAGGCGGCTGCGGAACCCGACCAGGTACATGAGGTGGATCGCCAGCCAGGCCACCCACCCGATGAAGCCGCTGATCTCGAGCTTACCGACCTTCGCCACCGCACTGAACCGCGAGATGGTGGCCATGCTGCCCTTGTCGAAGTACTTGAACGGCGGCCGATCCTCCGGCTTCTGACCGCGCAGGCCCGCCGTGATCTGCTTGGCCGCGTACTTGCCGCCCTGCATCGCGACCTGCGCCAGACCCGGCAGCTTGTCGAGCGACATCATGTCCCCGATGACGAAGACGTCGGGGTGGCCCGGCACGGACAGGTCCGGCTTGACCAGCACCCGGCCGGCCCGGTCGATCTCGGCGTCGGACTGGTCCGCGATCTGCTTGCCCAGCGGGCTGGCCTGCACACCGGCCGACCACACCTTGCACTGCGACTCGATCCGTCGCTGGGTGCCGTCCTTGTCCTTGACGACGAGACCGTCCACGTCGACGTCGGTGACCATCGCGCCGAGCTGGATCTCGATTCCGAGTTTCTCCAGCTGCTCACGGGCCTTGCGGCTCAGCTTGCCGCCGTAGACGGGCAGGACGTCGTCGGCGCCGTCCAGCAGGATCACCCGGGCCTCGCGGGGATCGATGTTGCGGAACGCCCCCGACAGGGTGCGGCGCGACAGTTCCGCGATCTGGCCGGCGAGCTCCACGCCGGTCGGACCGGCGCCGACGACCACGAACGTCAGGAGCCGGGCCCGCTCGGCGGGATCGCTGGACAGCTCGGCCTGCTCGAAGGCGCCGAGGATCCGGCCGCGGAGCTCGAGTGCGTCGTCGATCGTCTTCATGCCCGGCGCGAACTCGGAGAAGTGATCGTTGCCGAAGTACGACTGGCCCGCGCCGGCCGCGACGATCAGGCTGTCGTACGGGGTGACCGTGGTGCGGTCCAGGAACCGGGAGGTGATCGTCTTCGCCTCGAGATCGATCTTCTCGACATCCCCGAGCAGCACCTGCGTGTTCTTCTGCTTCCGCAGCACCAGCCGGGTGGCGGGGGCGATGTCGCCGACGGAGAGGATGCCGGTCGCCACCTGATACAGCAACGGCTGGAACAGATGGTGGGTGGTGCGCGCGATCATGGTGATGTCGACATCGGCATTCTTCAGCGCCTGTGTGCCGAACAACCCACCGAAGCCGGATCCAATGACCACGACGCGATGGCGGCGTGACTCAACCGACTGGATACTCATTCCGTGCTCCTCGAAAAATAGGCGACTTCTGTCACGGTAGTCGCCTTGTTCCCGAGCGTCTCAGTAAGCGTTGCTTCGGCACGTCCGCACACCAGAATCGATCCAGAAACCGGACGGGGCCGACGATGCGCGAAGGCGGGCAGCTCCTCGGTGAGGAACTGCCCGCCTTCCGGTGCGTATGCGGCTATCTGGCCCCGCCGATCCGCTTCCTCCCCGAGGGGGTCTCGGTGGAGTCCGGCGGAATGAAATCCGACTTGATCGAGAACACGAACAGTGCCGTCACGCCCACCACGACGACAAGAATGGTGAGGACTACGACCACGTAGCCGAAACCGACACCGATTGCTGTCAAGTCCATCAGACCTACCTCCTCAGTCGCTGCTCACGCTACTGCGGAGGGTAGCCGCTGTCACCGCGTCGGCGGGGAAGAACGATTCGATGGCCAGCTCCGCGACCGTCACGTCGAGGGGAGTGCCGAACATCGTGGTGGTGCTCAGGAACGCCAGCTCCGTGTCGCGGTGCCGGACGCGCAACGGCACGACGAGCGACCCGGGCAGGTCGGCGCTGTCGACGGTGCCGCCGGGGTAGCCGTCCAATTCGCCGAACAGGTCACGGAGTCGGTCGTCGCCGGTGACCGCGATCTGATGACGCAACCGGTGCAGAACATGCCCGCGCCACAACGCCAGATCGAGGATCCGCGGGGCCATCCCGTTCGGGTGCAGGCTCAGCCGCAACACGTTCACCGGCGGTTCGAGCAGCACCGCCGCGCACCCCTCGGTCAGGATCGCCACCGCGTCGTTGGCGTCCACCATGTTCCAATGCCGGTCGATCGCCACCGCCGGGTACGGGGAATGCGCGGTGAGGATCTTCCCGATGGCGTCCGCGACCGACGCCATCGGGACGTCCGACAGTCGATGCTCGGGGAAGGCGGGCGCGAAACCGCCCGCGAGGAGCAGCGAATTGCGTTCTCGCAGCGGAATGTCGAGATGCTCGCTGAGCCGCAGCAGCATCGCCCGGGTGGGATTCGACCGCCCGGTCTCCAGGAAGCTGACGTGCCGCGCCGAGATGTCCGCCCGGTTCGCCAGTTCCAGCTGACTGAGCCGCCGGCGTTCCCGCCACGTCCGCAGGTGGACACCGACATGCGACGTTCGCCGATCGTCGAGGGTGGTCATGCGGTCAGCCTAGGGCGGCCGGAACGCCGCGACCATTACCTCCGACGTCATGGCGCGACGGTCAGGTGAGGTGGTCGAACTCCCCGGTCACCCACGCGCAGTGACGGCCGGCGGAGTACGCGAGCGCTGCGCGGCCCTCGCTGTCGATTGCGTTGTCGAAGTTGCCGATGATGCGGTCGAACTCGAGGTGCGACAACTGATCCGCGATGCGCCGCACCACCGCCGCGGACAGCGGCAGCCGGTTTGGGTACGACCGCAGGAAGGACACGGTGCGGCGGTCCGGGTTGGGGAACACGCCGTCGCCGGTGAGGAGGACGCCGCGCCCGTCCGCGCCGGCCCGCCAGTGCGCGACCGCGCTGCCGGGGAAGTGTCCACCGATCTGGTGCAGCGTGAGCCCCGGCGTCACCTCGTGGGTTCCGGACCAGAACTCGACCGGCCCGTCGGACCGCGCCAGCCACGAGCGGTCCGCCTCTGCCACCAAGATGGGCACGTCGCCGAGCGCCTTCGACCATTGCGTCTGGACGCCGAACATGTGCGGGTGGCTGCCGGCGACGGCGATCACCGGGCCGTGCGCGGTGACGGCGTCGACGGCCGCGGCGTCGACGAAGCCGATCGGATCCCACAGCAGCGACCCGGCGGGGGTGCGGACGACGAGCGATTGCTGACCGATCGCGGTCTTCGGGTGCACGTACAGGCCGAACAGTCCCGGCTCGATCTCGTGCTCGACCGCGCGGTACCCCGTACCGGCCAGCGTCTCCACGGTGGTCCACTCCTGCCCGCCGAGCGGAATGTACTGGCGTTCGTCCGCGCAGATCGCGCATTCGTCGGGGAGCGGGGTGTTCGGGTCCTGTTCGACACCGCACGTGGCACAGAGATGAAATAACACCCCTCGATCATGCATCGTCATGGGACGCCCAGGAGCCGCAATCCGGAAGCCGTGAGGGCCGCGGAGAGGACGATGACGACGAAAGGCGCCTTCCGCCAGGCGAGTAGGCCCGCGACGACGACGCCGGTGGGACGCGCCACTCCGGCGAGTTCGTGGCCTTCGGTGAGGGCCGTGGTGCCCACGAGGGCGGTGAGCAGGACCACCGCGGCGGTCGCCATGGTCCGCTCCACCCAGGGCCTCGTCGCGAGCCGGGTCCGTAGCATCGGGCCCGCGAAACGAAAGGCGAACGTGCCCGCGGCTAGGATCCCGACGGACCCGAGCAGGACGAGGTGCCCGGTCACCGCAGCACCGTCCGGCGCACACCCGCGAGCAGTCCCACCAGCGCCGCGAGCACCGGAAGTCCGGCGGGCAGCAGGGGAGTGGCCGCCAGGGCGACGGCACCGCCGATCAGCGCCGGCACCCACACCTCCCGGTCGCGTAGCGTCGGCAGTACCAGCGCCAGCAACACGGCGGGGAACATGGCGTCGAGTCCGAGGGCGGCGGGGTCGCCGATCGCGGTGCCCGCCACCGCGCCGAGCAGGGCGCCGAGCGGCCAGCACACCGCGATGCCCACCCCGCACGCCCAGTACGCGGCACGCCTGCGGTCCGGGTCCGGCTCACCGAGCGCGAACACGACCGATTCGTCGTTCATCAGGTGACTGCCGGCGACGCGGCGGAGTCCTCGCCCCAGCACGTCACCGACCGCCAGACCGAACGGCAGGTGGCGCGCATTCACCAGCAGTCCGGCGAGCGTCGCCGCGATCGGACTGCCGCCCGCCGCGACGATGCCGACGAACAGGAACTCCGCGGAACCGGCCAGGACCAGCACCGACAGCACGACGGGCAGCCAGGGGGCCAGCCCCGACCCGACGGCGATCGCGCCGTAGGACATGCCGACGAGGCCGTCGGCCATGCATACCAGGGCGATGTTCCGGAGGAGCCGCGTGCCGAGTGTTCGCTGTATCGAACGCATGACTTCTATACTGAACATCAGGCGAAGCGTTCGTCAAGTCGAACGCAACGACGGAAATAATGAACACGGCTTCGGAAAGGGAACCATGGAAGGGAAATCCCCGCTGGGATACATCGGACCCTCGCTGCGGCGCGAACGCGAACGGTCGGGCATGTCCCTGACCGAGGTCGCCCGCCGCGCCGGCGTCGCGAAATCCACCCTGTCCCAACTGGAATCGGGTGGCGGAAACCCGAGCGTCGAAACCCTGTGGGCCCTCTGCGTGGCACTGGACGTGCCGATGTCGCAACTCCTGGACCCGCCCCGGCCGCGCGTGCAGGTGATCCGGGCCGACGAGGGACCGGAACTGACCTCCGACCGGGCCGACTACCGCGCCACCCTCGTCGCGTCCTGCCCTCCGTCCGCCCGACGGGACCTGTATCGCCTCGCCGTCGAACCCGGCCCCGCGCGAGAATCCGAACCGCACATGCCCGGTGTGGTCGAACACGTCATCCTCAGTGCCGGGCGCGCACTCGTCGGCGTCGCCGGCGACCCCGTCGAACTCGGACCCGGCGATTACATCGCCTACCCCGGTGACATCGCACATGTGTTCGAGGCTCTGGAGCCGGGCACCCGCGCGGTGTTGGTGTCCGAGCACAACTGAGCGCGTTCGCGACTGTCTCTGTGGGCGGAGTGTCGATTCGGAAGGGTGACGTTCGTATAGGAGGTGAGAGTCGGCCACAGCACATTCCGCGGCGCCGACCCATCCGATCCGAGGAGGAACCGACATGACCCAGTACCTGTTGAGCGTGTACCAGCCCGACGGACCCGCACCCGAGCCGGACGTCCTCGCGAAGATCGGCGACGATCTCGCCGCCCTCAACCAGGAAATGGTGTCCGCCGGGGCGTGGGTGTTCAGCGGGGGACTCTGCGCCCCCACCACCGCGACCGTCCTGCGAGCCCGGGGCGGCGACGTGCTCGTCACCGACGGCCCCTACACGGAGGGGAAGGAGCATCTCGGCGGATTCACCATCGTCGACGCCCCGGACCTCGATGCGGCGCTCGAATGGGGTCGCAAACTGACCCGGGCCACCACGCTCCCCATCGAGGTCCGGCCGTTCGCGCACCACGACGGAGCCGGCAGCTGACGTGACCGCGTCCCCCGACATCGAACACGTGTTCCGCGAAGAGCACGGTCGAGCGGTGTCCGTCCTGGTCGGCGTCTTCGGTGACATCGACATCGCCGAGGAGGCCGTCCAGGACGCGTTCGCGGAGGCGGTGCAACGCTGGCCGTCGTCCGGACTGCCCCCGAGCCCGGCCGGATGGATCATCACCACCGCCCGGCGCCGCGCGATAGACCGGCTTCGCCGCGAGGCGTCCCGGCACGACCGGCACGCGCAGGCCGCTCTGCTGCTCGCCCGCGATGAACCAGGGGAGGAGGGAGCCGTGCCCGACGACCGGCTACGCCTGATCTTCACGTGCTGCCACCCGTCCCTGGCACCCGCCGCCCAGGTCGCCCTGACCCTCCGACTCCTCGGCGGACTCGGCACGGGGGAGATCGCGCGCGCATTCCTCGTGCCCGAGCCGACCATGGCGCAGCGCCTCGTCCGGGCCAAGGGGAAGATCCGGGACGCCCGCATCCCGTACCGGGTGCCGAACGAGGCCGAACTTCCCGACCGTCTCCGTGCCGTCCTGGCCGTCGTCTATCTGATCTTCAACGAGGGGTACACGGCGAGCTCCGGGGATCAGCTGACGCGTGCGGATCTGTGCGCCGAGGCCCTGCGCCTCGGCCGGCTTCTGACCGCGCTGATGCCCGACGAACCCGAGGCCACCGGACTGCTGGCGTTGATGGTGCTGATCGAGTCACGCAGAGCCGCACGCACCGACGGTGACGGAAGATTCGTGCTCCTCGCCGATCAGGACCGCACCCGGTGGGATCGCGCCCTCGTCGCCGAGGGGCAGTCGCTGGTGCGGGAATGCCTGCGACGGAACAGTCCCGGCCAGTATCAGATTCAGGCCGCGATCAACGCCGTCCACAGCGACGCGCCGACCGCCGACGACACCGACTGGGGGCAGATACTGCAGCTGTACGACCAGTTGCTGGCGGTCGCACCGAGTCCGGTGGTCGCGTTGAACCGGGCGGTCGCGGTGGCCGAGGTCAGCGGTGCGGCCGAGGGGCTGGCGCTCGTCGACCAACTCGCCCTGGACGAGTATCACCCGTACCACGCGGTCCGGGCCGACCTCCTGCGCCGCCTCGGGCGCACCGGCGACGCGGCCCGTGCGTACGACGCGGCGATCGCGCGCACCGAGAACGCCGCCGAGCGCGACTTCCTGCGCACGCAGCGCGATTCGCTGGGGTGACCGTGCGCCGATCAGAGACCGAGGCCGAGTCCGAGGCCGGGCGGCAGGCACACCGATCCGAAACAGGTTTCCGTGTGCACCGCGACGGGGAGGGGTTGCGCGGTACCGGGTTTCGCATAGGCGGTCTCCGGCAGCGGCGACGAACCCCACACCTCGTCGCCGGGACCCGCGTTCTCACGGCAGATCCAGTGGATCAGGTAGTCGCCGTCGGGCACCGCCTCGAACACGAATTCGCGCGGCCCCGGCCCGATCACCACATTGGAGGCGTGGAACACCGCGACAGACTCGGGGTTCACGATGTCGTCCGCCGCATGCAACCCACCCAATCCGCACACGATGTCGTCGCCGCTGTCGTTCGTGAGCGTCGTCGTGACGGTGCTGCCGGCCACCGCAGCCTTCAACGCCACGTCGGGCGGGTCTGCCGCGGCGGGGGCGGCAAGGAACACGGTCAGAGTGCCGCCGGCGATCAGTGAGACCGCGATCCGTGCCATGCGTGTCATCATCGGAACCTCCGCTTTCGGCGGGCTCACCCGGAATCATCGAGGTGATACCCGCCGGGCACGCCGATAAACGGCAGCGGTCGTCCCCGCCGGTCAGTCCTCGGGAAGAGCGGCAAAAGCCTTCTTCGTCTTCAGATACCAGCCCATCCCCGACACGGGACGCTTCCACCTGCCCTGCATGCTCTCCAGGGCGCTCCGATGCGTTTCATCACCCTGCGCGACCATGTCCTTCAGATGGCTGTCCTGCGCTTTGATGACCTCGTCCGCCTTGTCTCCGTGGAACGGGGCTTCGCACGGTCCACCCATTTGCTTGCACGTCATCGTCTTCATCTTCCGTCACGTCCCTTCAGTGATTCTCGGCTGTCTCGATTTCCTTGGAAGCGGATCCGGATCGGGTCACCTCCAGAACATCTGGGGCCCATCACCCCAGCTCGAGTTCCTGATTGTCACTCTAACGACGGCTCCGTGACCGGCGCTTCTCGATTCCTGATCGGTTCCTCCACGGCCACCGCCGGCAAGAAGATTCGACCGAGATGTCACATTGTGCCCCGGTCCGGTGTCTTCATGCCGACAGAACGCAATCGGAGGAGGAATCATGGCCGGCAACATCAGGATCCCGAAAGCTGAACTGACTGGCATCTACGGCGCGATCGTCAAGCGGATGTCCCGCAAGATGCTCGGCGAGGTGGCCGAGCCGGTCGAGGTGGCGTGGCACAACCGGAAGGTGCTGAACTTCAGCTTCAGCGTCGGCCGCCAGGTGCAGAAGTGGGATCAGTGTGATCACAACCTGAAGTCGTTTGCCCACATGGCGGTGGCCAGCATGGTCGGCTGCAGCTTCTGCCTGGACTACGGGTACTTCCAGGCCCACAACGAAGGGCTGGATCTGACCAAGGCACGCGAGGTGCCCCGCTGGCGCCAGTCGGACGCGTTCACACCGCTGGAGCGGGACGTGCTGGATTACGCCGAGGCGATGACACTGACTCCGCCGACGGTCACCGACGAACTGTCGGCCCGGCTGCTCGACGCGCTCGGCCCGGCCGCGCTGGTGGAACTGACCGCGTTCATCGCGGTCGCGAACCTCATGACCCGCACCAACACCGCGTTCGGCATCGAATCGCAGGGCTTCGCGACGGCGTGTGGCCTGAAGCCGCTGACCGTACCGGCAGGAGGGTCGGGGGCGACGGGTCAGTAGCTCCGTCCGACGATCGCGATCAGCTCGTCCGACGGAAACCCGGGACCGGGCACGGTGCCGTCCGGCGTCTGCAGGCACCGAACACTGACAGTGTGCTCGTTCAGCATCCGCTCGCCGTCCTCGCCGAGGAGACTCCACGGGACGCGCGCGAACCCGATCTTCGCCGCCTCCAGCACTTCCGAGACGGTGGTCGCGTCGACGGTGCGGTCGGAAAGCCGGGCCCGTGCACCCTCGATCATGTCGGCGTGGATTGATTCCAGCAGCGTCGGAACGGTCGCCGCGACCGCGTCGAGCGGCATGGAGGACTTCTCGCCGACGTCACGCCGGGCGATCGTGACGCGCCCCGTCTCGAGGTCCCGCGGTCCGACCTCGATCCGCAGCGGAACGCCCTTGAGTTCCCACTCCGTCGCCCGGCGACCGAACCCGTGATCGGTCCTGGTGTCCAGCCTGGCCCGAACCCCCGCAGCCGTCAGCGCGTCGAGCAGGCCGGACGCCGCCGTCATGACGCGTTCGTCGTCCCGGACCGCGATCACCACGGCCTGAACCGGGGCCACCCGGGGTGGGATGCGCAGCCCGTAGTCGTCGCCGTGCGACATGATCAGGCCACCGACCATCCGGGTGCTCGCACCCCACGACGTGGTCCAGCACGTTTGCGCCTGCCCCGCGGTGTCGGTGTAGGTGATGTCGAATGCGGTGGCGAAGTTCTGCCCGAGTTCGTGACTGGTGGCCATCTGCAGTGCCTTGCCGTCGCCCATCATCGCCTCGCACGTCATCGTGTTGACGGCGCCGGCGAACCGTTCCCTCCGTGTCTTGACTCCCACCAGAACCGGGATCGCCAGAACGTTCTGCAGGAAGTCGCGGTAGACGTCCAGATGAATCTGCACGGCGTAGGCGGCGGCGTCCTCGCGGGTGGCGTGCGCGGTGTGGCCTTCCTGCCACAGGAACTCCGTGGTGCGCAGGAACAGTCGCGGCCGCAACTCCCACCGCACCACGTTCGACCACTGGTTCAGCAACATCGGCAGGTCGCGGTGCGACTGCACCCACTTGGACATCAGCTCACCGAACATGGTCTCGCTGGTGGGGCGCACGACGAACGGCTCGGTCAGGTCCTTGCCGCCGGCGTGCGTGACGACCGCCAACTCCGGGCTGAATCCCTCGACGTGCTCGGCTTCACGCTGCAGGTACGACTGGGGGATGAACAGTGGCAGGTAGACGTTCTCGGCGCCGGTGGCCTTGATCCTCGCGTCGACCTCGCCCTGCATCCGCTCCCACAGCGCGTACGCGTACGGCCGAATCACCATCGTGCCGCGCACCGGCCCGTTGTCCGCGAGTTGCGCCTTCTCCAGCACGTCCTGGTACCAGCGCGGAAAGTCCTCCTGCCGGGAGGCGAGCACCTGAGGACGCTTGCCTGTCGTCATCGTGTCGATGCTACCGACACCGCCGCGGCAGATCCGGTCTCGCGGACGTTGGTCTGTGGGTCAGGAGGGCACCGTCACGCGACGGTGGCGGGTGCCCTGCGTCGGCGCGCGGAGGTGAGTCTGCGGCCGATGATCCCGTGCCGGGGCGCGAAGAGGTAGACCAGAGCGAACGCCGCGCCCTGGGCCAGGACGACCATGCCACCGCTGGCGGTGTCGATGTGGTAGCTCAGATACAGGCCGATGACGGCGCAGGCCGCCGAGACCACGGGGGCGATGATCAGCATCCGGTGGAAGCTGTCGGTCAGCAGATAGGCGGTGGCTCCGGGAATGATCAGCATGGCCACGACCAGGATGACCCCGACGGCCTGCAGGGCCACCACCGCGGTCAGCGCGAGAAGCCCCAGGAGTGCGGCACCGAGCAGGCGGGGATTCAAGCCGATGGCGTGGGCATGGGTGGGGTCGAACGCGTAGAGGGTGAAGTCGCGGCGTTTGACGATCAAGGCGACGAACACGACTGCCCCGAGGATCGCGATCTGGACGAGATCGGATCGGCTGACACCCAACAGGTTCCCGAAGATGATGTGATTGAGGTCGGTTTGGCTCGGGGTAACCGAGACGAGCACCAGGCCGAGGGCGAACAGGGTGGAGAACACGATTCCGATCGCGGCGTCCTCCTTGACGCGACTGGTGTCGCGGACCACGCCGATCAGTGCCACGGCCAGGAACCCGAAGATCACCGCGCCGATGGCGAACGGGGCGCCGACGATGTAGGCCAGGACCACACCGGGCAGGACGGCGTGCGAGACCGCATCCCCCATCAGTGACCAGCCGATCAGCACCAGCCAGCACGACAGCACGGCACAGACCACCGACGCGATCAGGGTGGTGATCAACGCGCGGACCATGAAGTCGTAGCGCAGCGGGTCGACGAAGAAGTCGATGACGTTCATTGATTCTCAGGTCCTTGTCATCACGTCGAGGCCGAAGGCCGATGCCAGGTTTTCGGGTTGCAGAACGACCGTCGGATCACCGTGCAGGAGGACCGTGCGCATCAGCAGGATCGCTTCGTCGGCCAATGTGGGCAGCGCGTGCAGGTCATGGGTGGAGACCAGGATTGCGGCGCCGGCGGCGGCGAGTTCACGCAGCAGCGCGGTGATGGTGGCTTCGGATCTCTTGTCGACCCCGGCGAACGGTTCGTCGAGCAGAAGAATGGTGGCGCCCTGGGCGATTCCCCGGGCAACGAATGTCCGCTTCTTCTGGCCGCCGGACAGTTGTCCGATCTGGCGGTCCGCCAGATCGGTGAGTTCGACGCGTTCGAGAGCGTGATCGACGGCGTCGCGATCGGCTTTGCGGGGACGCCTGGTCAGCCCCATGTGCCCGTAGCGGCCGGTCATCACCACATCGCGCACCGACAGCGGGAACGTCCAATCGACGTCTTCGCTCTGCGGAACGTAGCCCAGCACACCGGTCTTGCGTGCGGTGGCCGGCGCGTTGCCGTTGATGCGGACAGTGCCGGCGTCGGGTTTGACCGTGCCCATGATCGTCTTGAACAACGTGGATTTGCCGGACCCGTTCATGCCGACCAGACCGCACACGCGTCCGGGCCGGAGGGCGAGGGAGACCTGGTCGAGGGCGAGGACGTCACCGTAGCGGACGGTGACGTCCCGAACCTCCACGGCCGGCTCGGTGGTCATGATTGCGTCCCGTTCAGCGCGGACGTGAGGGTATCGGCGTCGTGCCGGATCAAGTCCAGGTACGTGGGCACCGGCCCGTCCTCCTCCGACAACGAATCGACGTAGAGGGTGCCACCGAAACGGGCGTTCGTCGCTTCCACGACGCGTTGCATCGGCGCGTCCGACACCGTGGATTCACAGAACACGGCAGGCACCCGGTTCTGCTTCACGAACTCGATGGTCGAGGTGATCTGCTGCGGCGTGGCCTGCTGTTCGGCGTTGACCGGCCAGATGTACTTCTCGGTCAACCCGGCATCGCGCGCCAGATAAGAAAACGCGCCCTCGCATGTGACCAGCGCCCGCTCGTTGACCGGCAGTGCGCCCAGCTCGGCAACCAACTCGTCCTGCACCTGCTGTAGCCGAGCCTTGTAGGCGTCGCCGTTGGCGCGGTAGTCGTCGGCATGTTCGGAATCGAGCTCGCTGAACGCGGTGACCATGTTGTCGACGTAGATCTGCACGTTCAACGGCGACATCCAGGCGTGCGGGTTCGGTTTGCCCGCGTAGGCGTCTTCCCCGATGGCGATCGGTTCGACACCGTTGCTGACGACCACGTGCTCGACGTCCACCCCATCGACGAATTGGGCGAACCATGCCTCGAGGTTCATCCCGTTGTCGAGAATCAGGTCGGCCTCGGCCGCCTTCTTGATGTCGCCCGGCGTGGGTTCGTATCCGTGAATTTCTGCCCCCGCCTTCGTGATCGACTCCACGGTCAGGTGCTCACCCCCGACGTTCCCGGCGATATCGGCGAGAACGGTGAAGGTGGTCAACACCACCGGTTTGCCGTCCGCCGGCCCGTCGACCGCGCCGCACCCCGACAGCATCAGCGCCGCCGCAATCGCCGTCAGCACCGCGGCACCAGCAGCCGGCGGTCGCCGAAACCCCACCTTGAAGCCTGTTGTTTTCACGGGCGAATCATAATGTTCGGCCTGCCGAAACCACAAGTGCGGATATTCGGTGTTCGGCACGGAGGAGGGGTCCAGACCTGTGCTCGCTCCGTAGACGCGGGATCCGGCGCACAGGGAGCGGCCTCGCAATATGATGAGCAATGACGAAAAACGACCCGGCTCGCCACCGGACATCGTCGTGAACGCGATCCCGCGAACGGTCCTGTTCGGGATCGTGGCGGCGCTGACACTCGTGTGGTCACCGTGCGCGGCGGCAGAAGCCGTACCCGATTCCGCCATTCGATACGTCGCCCTGGGGGATTCGCGTGCCACCGGGTCGCTCGACGATCCGCTGTCACTACGCGACGGCTGCTTCCGCACCTCCGACGGCTACCCACAGATCGTTGCCGACACCCTCCACGCGGGGTCGTTCGTCGACCGATCGTGTGCTGGAGCGAAGACCGAAAACATCACGGAAAAGCCGCAACTCACCATCACCGGACCGCAGCCACCACAGATCGACGCGCTCGCGCCGAACACGACGCTCGTCACCGTCAGCATCGGCGGAAACGACATCGCGTGGTCTTCACTGGTCGAGCCGTGCTACACGCTGATCCCGGCAGCCGACGCGAACTGCCGCTCCGACGCCACCACCGCGCGGCGCGTCGACGCCGCACTCGCCGCACTCGGCCCGAAGGTGTCCGCCACCCTGGCCGCGATCACCGCGAAAGCTCCCACCGCCACGGTGTTCCTGGTGGGGCACGGCGGCATCTTCGGCGACCACGGCTGCTGGCCGTACATCCCCACAAGCGACGCCGACGCCGCATGGGTCGTGCAGTTCTTCGTGAGAATGAACGACGTTCTCGCCGACGCGGCACGCACGAACGGCGCCCACTTCGTCGACGTTGCCGGTGCGGCGCGAGGACACGACGCGTGCGCCGGATCCGATCGACGGTGGTTCGAAGGCCTCCTTCCGCAATCGCTCGCGATGCCGCTGCACCCGAACCATTCCGGACTGACGGCGATGGCAGCGCTCGTCGTCGCCGCCTACCGGTAGGGGACCGGGCCCCTACCGCGGAACCCCCAGGGGGTGATCCTGCACCCCCAGGCGGGTGGAGAACGACCCCCTCGGGGCGGTGTCAGCGGGCCCGTTCCTCGCGAAAGCTGGTGTTCGTCCGCACGACGCGGAACCACACATCGGACAGGAGCAACGGAATGACTTCGAACAAGACCCGCACTGCGGCAGCGGCCGCAGCCGGCGTAGCCCTCGGCCTCGGCGCACTGATGGCGCAGGCCGCGACCGCCAACGCCGCACCCCCTCCGTATGCACCCACACCCGCAGTGATCTCCCAGCAGGACGGGCCGCTGTACCACCCGGCGAACTATCCCCTCGAACCCGACGACGGCGTGATCTCCCACTCCCTCGACCCCGACATGCCCTGGATGTGATCCACCCCGGCGCCGACGACGGAGGTATGCGCCACCGGCTCACCCGTGCAACGCCTGAGTGAGCCGCGCTGCCTGCCGGGTGAGGTGGTGGCATTCGGCGAGATTGGGGGCGGACCGGGCAGCGTCGGCATACAACCGCGCCGCGGTCGGAATGTCGCCCGCCTTCTCGTGGAGGTACGCCGAGGCGGCGGTGTGGCGGGGCACGCCAGGGTCCACCGTGGCCAAGGCCGCGAGACCGGCCGCGGGACCATCGGCCTCGCCGATCGCGACGGCCCGGTTGAGCTGCACGACCGGACTCCCGGTGAGCCGCAGAAGCTCGTCGTACCAGTCGACGATCTGCACCCAGTCGGTCTCCTCGGCGCGCGGCGCGTCGGCGTGCAGGGCCGCGATCGCCGCCTGTGCCTGGAACTCACCGAGCCGGTCCCGGCCCAGCGCTGCCTGCAAAACTGCAACGCCCTCGGCGATCAGCGCGGTATCCCAGCGGGAGCGGTCCTGCTCGGCCAGCGGGACCAGGCTGCCGTCGGGCCGGGCCCGCGCCGCTCGCCGAGCGTGGTGCAGCAGCATCAACGCCAGCAGCCCCGCAGTCTCCTCGTCACCGGAGGTGCCGGCAGCCAACTGCCGGGTGAGCCGGATCGCCTCGGCCGCCAGGTCGACGTCGCCGGTGTAGCCCTCGTTGAAAACCAGGTAGAGCACCCGCCGCACCGTCGCCAGGTCACCTGGCTCCTCGAACCTCACGCCACCGACCGTGCGTTTGGCCCTGCTGATCCGCTGCGCCATCGTCGCCTCCGGCACGAGGTACGCCTGAGCGATCTGCCGGGTGGTCAAGCCACCGACGGCGCGCAGCGTGAGAGCCACCGCGGAGGCAGGGGACAGCGACGGATGGGCGCACAGGAAGAACAGCTGCAATGTGTCGTCCGCGGTCTCGGTGGGTCCGGGTGACGGCTCGACCGCGACCCGCTGCTCCCGGTCCCGACGCGAGGCCTCGGAGCGGTGCGCGTCGAGGAACTTACGCCAGGCAACCGTGACCAGCCAGCCCTTCGGGTCGGCAGGCTGCCGATCCGGCCAGCTCTGCGCGGCCTGGATGAGCGCTTCCTGCACAGCGTCTTCGGCGGTCGCGAAGTCCACTCCGCGATGCACGAGGACGCCGATCACCGCGGGAGTCAGCTCCCGCAGCAGCAGTTCGTCCATCACCCGATCCGCCCTTCCGATCCTGTCACTCGGTGACCGTCGGCGGTTCGCCGAGGAACGGGCGCACCTCCAGCCACTCGTGGATCGGCCTGCCGCCCGCTCCGGGGGCTGCCGACAACTCGCCAGCGAGTTCGAGCGCGCGCTCGTAGGTGTCGACGTCGATCACCATCCAGCCGGCAATCAGGTCCTTGGTCTCCGCGAAGGGACCGTCGGTGACGGGCGGTCGACACTCCCCGTCGTACCGGACGAACATGCCCTCGGGCGAGAGCGCCTGGCTGTCGACGTACTCGCCGGTGCCCTCGAGTCGAGCCGCGAAATCATTCATGTACTGCACGTGGGCTGAGATCTCCTCCGGCGTCCACTGGTCCATCGGGACGTTGTTCACGGACTCCGGGGCGCCTCGGTAGTGCTTGAGAAACAGGTACTTCGCCATGCCGGTCTCCTTGCTGTGGTGCGGCCACGGTGGCCACATCTGCCCCTGGGACGGAGCCGCCGGGCAGGTCTCGACATCCTCGCCACATCTTTTTCCAGAATCTTCTGCCAGTAGATCATCAGGCCGGGGCAACCGGTCGGCGACTCACCAGTGACCATGCGGCTCGGAACAGCTCCGTGAGTTCCGAGCCGTCTGGGGATGATCGCCGGCGCATTTCGGACGATGATCGTATCGAGGACGTTGACAGCGAAATGATGGGGGAGACCGAGCATCATCGACCGGCACGAGAGCGCCGGCGACACATGGATTCAAGGTGATATCAGATGAACACATTCGCATTACGCACGGCGATTGCAGCGGCCGCGATCGCGCCGCTCGTCGCTCTCGGTGCCGGTGCCGGTGTCGGTGTCGGTGTCGCATCAGCGGACCCGACGCTTCACGGAGACCCGGATACTCCCGGCACCCAGCTGAATATCCATTCGAACAGTCCGCACAGTTTCTCCTGTGGCGCCATCGGGGTCACGGGTGTGGGAATAGGATCAGCGTCTACATAGATCTCGTATTTCCTGCCACTGACGTGGCTGGTGTTGGAGATGTATGTTCTTCACGGCTACCCGTAACACCCTGCGGTGTTGCGGGTTTTACCGTGTCCCACACCGACGCTTGTGGCGCAGGAACAGTCTTTGTCTGGTTCACCCCCACCCGGGGTGTCGTGGCGGGTGCACTGCGACGGACACGGCGATGCCGCGGCCTGCGCGGAGTGGGACACATCTTGTCGCGGCATCGGCGCACCGGCGCATGCTCGATCACCCGGATCTGCGGATTCCGGCCGCGCTTCCGAACGGCTTTTTCGCGTCCCAGCAATGCTCGTTTGGCCAGGTTCACGGCCGCCACATGGTCACGGTTTCCGCCGATTTTGCACTGCTCACACCATGCCCGGTGGTAGCCGCCGGGGCGCGAGAGTGGTTCGTTGCAGCCCGGACACAACGCGGACGATCCGCGTGCGGGTACGGACACCACCGTCACACCGACACCGGCGGCGGTGTGGGTGAGAGCGTCGACGGCTTGGCGGCGGGCCGATTGCGCTGCCCGATTGTTGTTGACGCGCCCGTGCCCGCGGGTTTCGAGGGTGGTGAGGTCTTCGACCGCGATCACCGACGCCCCGGCCGCGGCAGCGAGGCCGGTAACCTGGCAGCCGAAGTGAAACGCCATTTCCCGGTTGATCTTTGCCCGTTTTACCCCGACAGCGGTGCGGTGCTCGTCGAGGACGACGATCTTCGTCTCCAACCCCGCGCGGACCTCGGGCGGGGCGGTGGTGGCGAGCCGGCGCAGTCGGGCCGCCTTGGCGTGCAGTAGTTGCCCTTCGGTTTGCAGGCGGGCCAGTTTGATCCCGAGGCCTCGGTCGTCGTACGTGAAACCCCGATAGTCCGACACCAGCCCCTCCGGGGTTTGGGTGGTGATTGCGGCGGCACCGAGTGTGGCCGGGGACCAGTCCACGCCCACCGCCGTCGTTCCCGAGGTCAGATCAGCGGCGGGGACTGCCTCGGTGGCGGCGCATCGCAACAGCAGACCTCGGTGGTCGAGATGAAGGGTCGGGAGATGCCACTCGCTGATCGGCCGCCGGTGCAGGTGCGGTGGGATCGCGGCGGTCAACCGGACTCGTCGCCACTGCGCGCGGCCTGCCGGGGCGGCGGCGGTGGGCAGTTTCACCGTCAACGTCATGACGGCGCCGGTGACGGTGAGGTGGGAGAGTTGTCGATCCGCTGCGGAAAGCCGAGCCATCGCCGACACCTTGGGTGGTGCCTGCACGTCGGTGATCCGCAGCCGCGCGTCTGCCGAGTCTGCCGCGCCGGCGGCGGCGCGTGCGCGCGCGGTGAGCTGCCGCACCACGCCCCGGGCGAATCCGGACGGGACGTACTCCGCAGCAGTGGTGGGTGCGGCGATGCGGCCGGTGGCCGGGTCGAACCGGGCCGACAGTGCGATGATCGCGGTGTCTCGGTAGGCCAGCGCCCGCAAAGTGCCGACTGCCTGCGCGGTCACCACCCGCGTGACACGCGACGGAACGTAGACACCGTCCGGGTAGTGCGGGGTCCAGCCCAGACGCGCAGCCGCGACGTGACCTTGCATCGGCAGTGTCCGGCCGTGGCTGTCACATCCGGCGGCCAGGACATCGAAGGTGGCCGGTTGCCACAGCCGCGCCAGCAGGTGCGCTTCGGCGCCCGAGATCAGGTCGAGCAGCCATCCGACACGCACGTCGAGGTCGCCCCGCCCGATCGGCTCACCGGTCTCGTGATCGACAGCCAGGTAGGGGCGGGTGGTGAACGAGAACTGCCGCAGCGCAGTGAAACCGGTATCGGCCATCAGCTAGCCCCTCTCCAACCGTGCTGCCGCATCGCCCGCAAGTCGACGTCGATTCCGCTTCGACCGCAATGGGTAGAAGCGGCCGGAAAACGAAGCGAGCAATGCCATGACGTCATCCCTCAGCCCCTCACCAGCGACGTGTCCCCATGCTCACGCAGGACCTCGACCTTAACGCCGACCACCGACAGGTCACGCCCGATCCACGCCACCGGAGAACCGCGCCAACCGATCCCGCCACCCCACCCGCACCACCGTGAAGCGACCCTTTGGCTGCGTCGTCGAGCATCCGATTCGGTCCCGCTCGAGTCTCTCCCGCAGACCTGAACCACGATCGGTGTAGACCCGGTACACGGTGCCGGTGTCACTCTCACGCAGCATCTTCTCCTGATCGGCGAGCGAGGATTCCCGGCCGGTCGAGCCGGACACCCGGCAGTACAACGCTTCCGCCCTGCCGGCCCCGAACACTCTCCGGTGTGGGTCGACCCAGGTAGACGTCGAGATCCTCCCGATCGAGGACTCGCTGACCGGAACCTGTACGCCGAGACGGTAACCGGGCCTCCGACGCGGCCTTCCGGACCCCCACCACCGACATGCTCGGGTATGCCGCCGCCTCACCGAACCCGCACGATCCGACAGCAACAGGAATGATCAGGAAGTATCAGGGATTACGGTAAGAGCGCATCTGAAAACTCGGGGTGATCGGCGTGTGACTGGTGAGGAATGGGTGAACTCCTGGTAGGTCAGTAGGTGCTTACGCCACGACCCGACCAGGAGTTCACTTGCCATCATCGCTCATCGCACTGTGTCCGTCATGCCCTACCCCGGATCAGGGGTTCGGGCATCGGTGCGCGGTGTACTCGTCATCCTCGGTGACCGACGCTCAATGGGCGATTCTCGAACCAATGCTTCCTCCACCCGGCAACACCACGGGCAGTGGTGGTCGTCCCGAAAAGCACTGCCGCCGTCTGGTACTTGATGCGATCTTCTATGTCGTTCGAGGTGGGATCGCCTGGCGGCAGTTGCCCGCCGAGTTCCCTCCCGCGACCACGGTGTACGCGATCTTCGCCCGCTGGGTCCGGGCAGGAGTGTGGCAGCGGATTCACGACGCGCTGCGCGACCGGGTACGGGTCCAGGGCGGCCGCCACCCGCTGCCGTCCGCGGCGATCGTCGACTCCCAATCGGTGCAGGGCGCCGACACCGTGCCCCGGTCGAGTCGAGGATACGATGCGGGCAAGAAAACGAATGGGCGCAAACGGCACATCGCTGTGGACTCGAGCGGGCTGTTGTTGGCGGTCGTGGTGACGATGGCCGGGATTCAGGACCGCGACGGCGCGTTCCGGCTGCTGGCTGCGCTGCACGCCCAGTTCTCGACGATCAGCCTGGTCTGGGCGGACGGCGGCTATGCCGGACGGCTGATCGACTGGTCGAAACGAGTTGTGTCACTGATGGTTCAGGTCGTCAAGCGCACCGACGATGTTAAAGGGTTCAGGGTTCTTCCCCGTCGGTGGGTGGTCGAGCGGACCTTCGCGTGGATCTGTAAACACCGGCGTTGCGTCCGCGACTACGAGACGCGGCCCGACCATCACGAAGCGATGGTCTACATCGCCATGATCGCGACCATGTCACGCCGACTCGCCCGCACGGCGTGACCCGAGCCAGAGTTTTCAGATGCACTCTAAGCCTCAATCCGTGGATCGGTGATCTCGGTGATTTTCGGGTCGATCTATTTGCTGATGCCGATGGGCGACGGCGTTCGGGCGTGGCTGATCTGCTGACCGGGTTGTCAGCTCGTCCACGTTGGGTGTTCCTGGGTCGGGGCCGTGTGGCCGGGGTGTTGGGGTCAGGCCGCTTGTGGCGGTTCGTAGTCGATGATGTTGTCCCAGAGGGTTGTCCAGTCCGCTTGTCGGGGCCAGTGCGCGGGTAGGTGGAGCACGGGTTTGCGTGCTGGCCGGGCGAATCGGGCGGGGACGTTGACCAAGTGCCGGCGCAGCGTGGCACCCCGGGCGACGGCGTGGCGGCCGCCGGCGAGGGTGCCGGCGGCGCGCAGCAGATTGTGAGCGATCGCCGCGCAGAGCACCCAGGCGCTGTTCGCGCCGAAACGCCCCGACGGGATGTGAGCGAGTGGTCCGTCGATCAGGTCCGCGAACACCGTTTCCACGATCGCGTGTTTGCGGTGGATGATGTCGGCGTCGACGGTGGGCAGGTCGGAATTGGTGAAGAACGGGTGATGCCGCCATATCGGGAACAACGCATCCGGGTGGTTGGCGTCCTTGACCCGGCGCACGATCAGGCGGGCGGTGACCTTGTGGCGTCCGGAGAACGCCGTGTACTCGACCTCGGCGACCTCGGCGTCGGAGATCAGCTCCCCGGTGTCGGGGTCGGTCACCGCACCGGGATAGTGCACCGGCGTCCACTCCTGCTCGTCGATGCTCTCGATGGCCCGGGTGATCCGCGGATTTCGGGTCATCACCAGGGAGAACTCGATACCCGCGGCGACCGCGGCCCCGATGACGGCCTTGTTACCGAACGCCGAATCGCCGCGGACCATGATCTTGCCCGTCGCGCCGCAGGCACGGGTGGTGCTGATTGCCGAGCGCAGTTGGGAGGCGGCGCCGCGGCCGGATCCGGTCTTGCCGGCGCGCAGCCGCATCTCCGCGATCACCGGGGCGCTGTTCGCGGTGGACAGGGTCGTGACCAGCGGGGACAGGCCCTTGCGGAGCAGGGCCCGGCCGGCGATTTTCGCGTGCCCGTAGGACGCTCCCTGTTTCTGGTGCCCGTACACCGGCCGCAGCAGTGAGTCGATGTCGAGGAAGGCTCGGCCGGCGATGCCGGGCAGCAGCGGGGTGCGGGCGGCGAGGGCGATCAGATGCCGGCGCAGCACCGCCCCGAGCTGCAGACTGTGCCCGAAGGTGAACTCGCGCAGAAAAATCCCCAATGTCGACGGGGCGTACACCTGGTCGAAGAGAATCGGGGTGCCGCCGGCGCGGATCGTGTCCACATCGTCGATGCTGTCCGCTCCGGTACACATCCCGGCGATGATCGAGGTCAGTTTCCCCACCGGGTTCGCGGCACCCGAGGCCACCCGCGTGGAGGCGAGGTCGACATGGCCGTCGATCAGCTCCGACAGGCCGGCCTGTTCGGCGAGTTCGAGGACCGGGACCAGCCCGGCCGCCGACACGAGATTGTATTCGTCGAACACCGCGGACCCAGCCGTGAACGTGTGCGATGATTGCACCGAAAGTGCCCTTCCGTATGTGGACGATCGTGATGTGAGAATCTTGATTGTCTCACTACGGGAGGCGCTTTCGTCATTCACACGCCGTTACGGCCTGCGTAGTCTCCACGGATCCAGGCTAAGAGCTGATTGCCCCCGCAAACGGCACTGGACCGGTCAACGGACCCTTCTTCGGCAGTGGCCCGGTCCAAGGTGGTTGCGTGGGCGACGACGGGGCGATCTCTTTCCCCGCCGGACACGCCCACTGACACCGGACCGATTCGCCTTGCGTGCGAGTTCCGCCGGGGACTGTCGCCAGGCGGTGACTATTCGAACACGCATGGCGCTCCTCACCTTTGTGTGGGTAGTTTGGCGTCGATTCCTCCGAGGTTCAGGTAGATCATTGATGTCAGCGTTCTGGCTGAGTGGTGCCCGTAGCCCGTGCGTCGATCAGTCTGCTCTTTGAGTTGATACCTTCGATGAGTCCGTTGGAGATACCGAGTTCTACTGCGGCGATGATTCCGTCGTAGTGCTTGTCGATCTGATGGGCGAGCATTGTGAATGCGGGGATTCCGCTGTTGGCGGCGTCGTCGATCCATGTGCGTAGATGGCGTTTGGCGCGTGAGGGTTTGACGGTGCGGAACAAGTCCCTCATTTGCTCTTTCAGTCTCCATGCTGCCCGACGTGCTGATCCTGATCTGTGAGGGTGTCGACCAGGGCGCGGCGCTGGTCGGTGAGTCGTTCGGCGCCGGTTCGCAACGCGATTCGGACCTTGCGCCAACTGCCACTCGAGAGCTCGATCCTGCGGCGGTTGGCCGAGGAGGCGTCGGCGAACACTCGGTCCAACGCCCGGTTCACCCACTGCATGACATGGAAGGGGTCGAAGCAGATTCGGGCGTTCGGCACGTATTCCTCGGTGGCGACGCGATAGGCCTTCGATCCGTCCATCGATACCGACTCGATCGAGTCGAGGTCGGACTCTTGTGCTGCTCATAGAAGGCCGCGGGAGATTCAGTGCTTCGGCCGGGTTCGATAGGCACCACGGTCTTGGTGTCGTGGTCGCCAATCACGGTCAGGTACTTGTGCGGGTGTCGGTAGCAGATTTCGTCGACGCCGATGCGGTAGAGCCGGTCGAGTCGTCGGGTGTCGAGTAATTCGTCGACGGTGCGGTTGATGACCGCGGGAATGTGGTTTGGCGCCGTACTGCTCGCCGGCGGCGACGCGATCTTGACGGCCTGGCTTGCACTGATCCTGCTGTGCGTGTGGGCAGCGTGGATCGATCACTTCACGCTGCGGTTTCCGTTGACGTTGATCCGGTTGACCACTGCAGTGGGCCTGATGTTCGGGGCATTCGCTGTGGCGGTGGATCAAGATCCTGCGGCAGGTGGGCGCGCTCTTCTCGCCGGCATGCTGGTGTTCGCGTTCAACCTTGCCTTCGCGATCGTCACCCGCGGCTACCCCGGGCTCGCCGACGTGCGTTTGAGTTTCATTCTGGGTGCTGCCCTGGGATGGGTCGGATGGATGAATGTGCTCTCAGGGATGTTGCTACCGAACGTCCTCGCGCTCGTGGTGATGCTGTGGGTGAAACTGATCGGACGACGGAAGGATCTGGGGGAGTTCGGTTTCGCCCCCTTCCTCGTCGCCGGAACCGCGCTGGCGATCGCGGTCCCCCCGATGTGGTGGATCGTCTGGATCTAAACGCCGCACGGAGTCCTAGGTTTTGCCTGGTGGTGGTGGCCAAGTTCAACCGCGCCGAGGTGCGATGCGGATAACTTGGTGGCGTGGTTCCTTCTGAGGGGAAAACCAGCCCCCGGGTCACCGCCGGGTCGCCGGTCTCCTCGGCGAGGGCGGCGCACAGTTCCGGGGCCGGTCATCATCAGCCCGAACGCGACGAACAGCTCGGCTTCGACCCTGTCGACGCGGGCACAGTCGAAGATTCCTGGCGCCAGCAGCCGGGAACCCCGGTCTACGGCAAGAATTTTGATCGGGAAGCTACGTTGAAGGCACTGGCGCAGGCAACCCGCGAGCGCGCAGACGAGTGGCGTGCTGCGGCAGAGTGAGCGCTCGGTATCGAGCGGCGGTTCCCGAATGGGAAGACGCCGCTCGGCCAGTGGGTTAGGTCTGGTGCGACGCGCGCGCCCAGGACGGCATTGGTATCGTAACCGCGGGCGCGCGGGCGCCCGATCGGTGCACGGCCAGCCGCTGGGCAGCGCGCGGGCGGTGGTCATTTCGGTGGCGTTGCGGGCGGTGGACCCGGATCGGGACCTGGTCGACGATTCGGTCCCGCTGGCTCCGGGGTGGCCTGCCTGCACATCACCACATCACGACCCGCGCTAGCCGGGGTGTCCTGATTTGGCTCGTTGACGCACAACTTGTTGGACATGCACAATCGCTGAACGCCACTTCCGGTGCCGTCGCCGCTCCGCAGCGCGTTCAAACACAAGGTCTGGCGCACTCGACTGCCCTTAATGCATACAGCTCCCAGGGACTCCACCAGCTCCCAGGCAAAAGTCGGCCGGATATCCCTTGCATGCGTCGGAGGCTGCATCCCGGACGCGCGGTGACGGGATACGTACCTCCGACTGAGGTGGCCTTCGGAGGCTGGCTACGCTGTCAGATCGATGATGAGCTTGCCCGGGTGGCCGTTGGAGAACGAGTCCACGAAGGCGGCCGGCAGCTGCTCGAATCCGGGCAATACCGATTGCACGGCCTCCAACTGTCCGGAACTGATGAGTTCGCCGAGCGTGGCTTCAACCTCTGCTGCGCGGTCCATGTAGTCGAGCACGACGAATCCCTGTGTGAGGATTCGCTTGGTGAGAAGCTGTCCGAAATTGTTTGGGCCGGACGGGCGTTCGGTCAAGTTGTAGCCGTCGATCAGGCCACACAACGCGATGTGTGCGTGGTTGTTCAGCCGGGCGATCGATGCCTCGAGCATCGGGCCCCCCGAGTTTTCGAAGAGGCGGTCGATGCCGTCCGGTGTTGCCGCCTCGAGCTGGTCCTTCCAATCAGGGGCCTTGCGATCGACGACGGCGTCGGCGCCCAGCCGGGCCACCATCGAGCACTTCTCGGCGCCTCCTGCGATGCCGACAACCTGTGCGCCCGCCTGCTTCGCGAGCTGGACAGCCACGTTTCCGACTGCGCCGGAGGCGCCGGAGATCAAGACGGTGTGCCCTGGTTCCGGCCGCAGGATGTCGCACACTCCGGCCCACGCGGTCAGGCCCGTCATCCCGAGGACGCCAAGGTAGTGCTCCAGGGGAACGTCCTCGCGTGGTGCGATCCGGTCCCAGTCGGTACCGGGCGAGCTGACGATCTGGCGCCGTTGCCAGCCGACGAAGCCACGAACGATGTGGCCCGCGGTGAAGTTGCTGTTGCGTGACGCCGTCACGCGGGCCAGACCGAAAGCGCGAACCGGCTCTCCGATGGCGACTGGCGGAAGATAACTCGGTCGGTCGTCGAGCCAGCCCCTGATGGCCGGATCGACCGAGATGAAGAGGGTCTCGAGTGCGACGTCGCCAGACTCGAGTTCGGGCAGGGTGACGTCCTCCACGCGGAAGTCCTCCGAGCTCACGTGGCCGTGGGGGCGCTGCGCCAGGACGATCTGTTGTGATGAATTCACGGTGTGCTACTCCTTCGTCACCAACGACGGTAGAAGTCATGACAAGGCGAAACTCGGCCCTATGCGCACGGGATTCGAAGAGCGCGCACAGCGCGCATCTCAATGCCGAATGCGATGCGCCTGAGGAAAGCAGGTGCGCGCAAACAGCCAAGACGTGATGTCCATCACTTCATAGGGTCGGTGGGAAATGGGTTTCGTGCCGAGGAGCCCTCCTAGAAGATCCGGAGTCAACGCAATGAATGACACACGCGCCGACCGACCTCTCAAAATTGCGGTCACGATCGATGACTTCGTCCTGTGGGACGGCGTTCCCATGCCGGACGACACGACTCCCACCGACATCACGCGGTCTGTGGCGAAAACGCTGAACGACTACGGACTGCAGGGGACCTACGGTTTCTCTCACACTTACCGGCTCGAGAACGAGCCAGAGCAAATGGAGGCGTTCGAGGCGTGGGCCGAAGCGGGCCATCACCTGGGCAACCACACTCATCAGCATGCGCCGCTGCGCTGGATGCCCGACGCGGCATTCCGATGCGATTTTGAGACGGCCGAGAAGTACATCGGTCATCTGATCGACGCCGCACCGTCGAAGTACTTCCGGTACCCCATGGACATGCCCTCAGGATCCGAACGACGTCGAGGGGAAGTCGAGAAGTACATCGCAGATCTCGGCTACCGCACTGCCCCGATCACCAGTTGGTTCAGTGATTTCGCGTTCATCATGCCGTACTTCCGCGCGATGACCCTCGGCGACAAGGCCGTGCAGAAGCAGGTACGCGACCTGCACGTGTCGACCGCGGTTGACATGCTCTACAAGCACGCGGATACCGCGCACACCCTGTTCGGTGCCGACGCGCCTCTCATCTGGCTCGTACACGGCACCACGATCTCTCGTGACACCCTCGCTCCGATCCTCGAGGCATTCCTCGAGCGTGGCGTGGAGTTTGTCACCCTCGATGAGGCGATGAAGCATCCGGTGAACTTCGGGAAGCCGCCGTGTAATGAGAGCTTCACCAACCAGCTACAGAGGTTCGCGCTTGCTGCGGGCTTGCCGAAACCTGAACTCGACGTCGAGCGGCTTGCCGAGATCCTGAACCTCGCGCCCATTCCCGGCCTCGACACGATGGCGACTTACGAAGAGCGCATGTTCAAGCCGCTGGCGAAGCGGGTGGGAGCTGAATATGACTGGGATTGGTCCTGAGTCGGCAATCCACATTCACAACGTCATCATCTGAAAGCAGGATCATGCTCAACCTGGCCACCATGCTTGCCGACACTGCTCGACGCACTCCCACCAGAACCGCTGTCATCGAAGGTGACCGAACCCTCACCTTCGGTGAAATCGACGCGGCCGCGAACAGTGTTGCCCGTTTTCTTCTCTCACGGGGGTTGCGCCCAAGCGACCGCGTTGCCCTGACGATCGCGAATGTCGTCGAGTTTCCGATCGTCTACTTCGGCATCCTCAAGGCCGGTGGAGCCGTCGTGCCGCTCAACACGATGCTCAAGCGCGAGGAGGTTGCCTACCACCTCCGTGACTCGGGCGCGACGGCGTACTTCTGTACCGTGCCGGGGCTCGACGACGAGGCGTGGCGCGGATTCCAGGACGTCGAGTCCTGCGAGCATCTGGTCACCCTTGGCTCGGCATTGCTCGATGAGCCAGGCGTGGGAACAACCTTGGCTGACGCATTGGCCGAACACCCCGCGGAAGAGGTCCTGCAGGTGACCGAGGCAACGGACACTGCGGTGGTCCTGTACACGAGCGGGACGACCGGCAAGGCGAAGGGGGCGGAGCTCACCCACGCCAACATGGTCCTCAGCGCCATCGGGCATAACCAACTGCTCGACGCCCGCGCCGACGACGTACATCTGGTCACTCTTCCGCTCTTCCACTCGTTCGCACAGACCGTCCAGCTGAACGCCGGTTTCGCAATGGGTGCCACCCTGGTCCTGCTGCCACGATTCGGCGCAGCCGAGGCTTTGGCGTTGATGACGCAGCACCGGGTGACGGTCTTCGCCGGTGTCCCGACGATGTACTGGGCTCTGCTCAACAAGGCCGCTGACGGAATGGACGTTGACCTCGCCGGTCTCCTGCGAATCGCGCTTTCCGGCGCAGCTGCCATGCCCGTCGATGTGCTGGAGCGGTTCCGGGATGTCTTCGGTGTCGGAATCCGGGAAGGCTACGGACTCTCCGAAACCAGTCCGACCGTCACGTTCAACCCGCTCGACCAACCAAACCGGTCGGGATCGATCGGCAAACCGATCTGGGGAGTAGAGGTGAAGCTCATCGGCGAGCACTGGAACGAGGTTCCCGCCGGTGAACCAGGAGAACTCGTCGTACGTGGATACAACGTGATGAAGGGATACCTGGGGCGGCCCGAGGCGACACAGGAAGTGATCCGCGACGGCTGGTTCCGCACGGGCGATATCGCAACGCGAGACGAGGACGGCTACTACTTCATCGTCGATCGCGCCAAGGACTTGATCGTGCGGGGAGGCTTCAACGTCTACCCGCGCGAGCTCGAGGAGGTGATCATCGGCCATCCAGAGGTCAGCCTCGTGGCCGTCGTCGGAATCCCCGATGAGCGAATCGGTGAGGAAGTGAAAGCCTTCGTCATCCGTGAGCCCGGATCGGAGTTGAAGGAGGAAGACCTGATCGGCTGGTCACGGGAACGGTTGGCGGCTTACAAGTACCCGCGCCTGGTGGAGTTCAGGGACACCTTGCCGATGAACGCGACAGGAAAGCTCCTCAAGCGGGCTCTGCGATGATCACGCCGTTGGCGTGGGCGCCGGCGCGCGCTAGCGTCGACTGTGGCACGAGTCGCAGTTTCGGCATACCGGTGCGAGAAGGTGTTGTGACGTTGTATTCCGTCGATACGTTGCGAAGCAACGAGCACGACCAGCGCGAGCGCGGTGATTGGTGGCGCGATCAGGTCTCGTCGATCCACTGTCCGATGGCCTTCTCCCTTGCGGACAGCTACCAGGGAACCCTTGAGCATCAGCATTCGGACACGTACCAGCTAATTCGTTGGTGGGGCGAAGCGGAGGTCCTCTCCCGCACGGCAGCGGACATCCGCCGACATCCACATGGCGCCTACGAACTGCTCATACCGGTCCGCGGTGAAGTGATCCTCGAGCAGGATCGTCGTGAAGCCACGATCACACCGGCGGTCATGGCTCTCACATCGCTGGACACCGCGACCGTTCTGCGCCATGGGGATGGCTTCTCCTCTGTTGCATTCGTGATTCCACGTGACCGGATCGAGGCGCGGGTGCCGACATTGCCGCACGCCGGCACCGTCCTCGATGCGACATCTGGACTGGGACGCATCGTTGTCGACGTGGTCAGTAGTCTGCGCAGGGAGCGGCACGAGCTCACCGGCAGTCAGTTCGACGCGATCGCCGACCGAATCGTGGATCTCGTGGCGCTCACCTACAACGCGGACACCGCCGCCCCTTGCGTCGACGTTCAGGAGGGGTTGGTCACCGCCATCCGGCGCTTTGTTCGGGAGAATGCGCACGACCCGAACCTCACAGGAGCCGTGGTCGCGACGCGCCTCGGCTGGTCGCTCCGGCACGTTCAGGCCCAATTGCAGCGGATTGGGACAACACCGTCGGACCTCATCCGAGAGGAGCGTCTGGCGTTGGCCCGGTTGCGTCTGCAGGACCGTGGCTGGAGCCACCAGAGCGTGACCCAGGTGGCATACTCCTCGGGGTTCGGCGACCTCAGCACCTTCAGTAACGCGTACCGGCGAGCCTTCGGTGAGCGCCCATCCGACACACGTTCCGCGGCATCCGAAAACGACTGAAACAGCAGACCCGCGGGTCGGCTCGAGCGTGACGACCCGGACCTGCCCGCGGGCCTGCTCATGCCTTGCGCGCGGTGCAAGCGGAATGCGCTGCCCCCCAAGAGATAACGCCAATACGGTCCTAGCGTAGAGAGCATGAATAGTGCAACGACCTCCGAAGTGCGACCGGGATTCGACTCCCTCTTCTCCGTCGCCGGGAGGACCGCCGTCGTCACCGGTGGCTCACGAGGGATCGGCGCCATGATCGCCCGCGGCCTGGCACTGGGCGGTGCCCAGGTAGTCATCACCAGCCGAAAGGAAGAACAGTGCCGCGCGACGGCCGAAGCCATCAATGCTGAGGCAGACGCTGCGGGAACGGCAGGACGCTGCACCCCCGTCGCCGGTGACCTGTCATCGGCCGAAGGGATGACCGGTCTGGTCGACTGGCTCGGCGAGCACCTGACAAGCATCGACATCCTGGTGAACAATGCCGGGGCCACCTGGGGTGCAGCACTTGAAGAGTTTCCCCTCATCGGGTGGACGAAGGTACTCAACACCAACCTTGTCGCTCCGTTCTACCTCATCACGGGCACGCTTCCGCTTCTGCGCAATGCGGCACGCCCCGACCGGCCCGCTCGCGTCATCAACATCGGCAGCGTGGATGCCTTGGCAACGCCGAGCTGGGAGAACTACTCCTACAGTGCGAGCAAAGCGGGGCTGCACATGCTCACCCGCCATCTGGCCAAGCAATTGGCGTCCGAGGGCATCACCGTCAACGCGATCGCCCCCGGCCCGATCCTGACGGACATGCTCGGACACGTCGCGGCGGATCCAGAGGTCGAGTCCGAGCTCCTCGAGCGCGTCCCACTGGGCCGCTACGGACAAACCGACGATCTGATCGGCACGGTCCGGTTCCTGGCCTCCCGTGCCGGCTCCTATCTGACCGGCAGCATCATTCCGCTCGACGGCGGGATCTCCGGCTGCGCCGGCTGAATGAGAACCAACCTGCACCTTCTTCCACACACAGCAATCACCGATTCGAGGAACAACCCATGCCTGAAGCCCGTTATCGCCGCCACCGCCGTTCACCGATCGGGAAAACGATCACGGGCTCATTGACGGACATTCGGCCCGATGACCTCACCGTCCAGATGGCCAAAATCACTCCACTCGCGCGCATCGTCAACGTGTACGCCCCAAGCCCGCACCGAGCGCTTCTCAGCGCCAACGTCAACGGTGGGGCCATCGCAGGAGGCCGAACCTGGGCAGACCCGCGCGGGGCCCGGCCTCGAAACCATGTGCGTAGCGGAGGACAGGGCATGGCCCTGCTCCTCGAACGGCTCTCCTGACCCGAAGTCACATCCAATCCCTGGAAGGAACCTCATTTCGTGAGCGCATCACCTCATCCCGAACGCCGCCGCACCGCCATCGTCACCGGTGCCGCACGGGGAATCGGCGCCGCCGTCGCACAGCGGCTCGCAGCAGACGGGCACGCTGTCGCCGTCCTCGACCTCGACGAAGCCGCCGCCCTGAACGTGGTCGACACGATCACCCAGGCCGGGGGCACCGCACTTGCTGTCGGCGCAGACGTCTCTAACGGAACTGCTGTCGAGAAAGCAGTGGACAAGATCACGGCAGAGCTCGGGGCACCGGTCGTTCTGGTCAACAACGCCGGCATCACCCGCGACAATCTTGTGTTCAAAATGTCGGCGACCGACTGGGATACCGTGATGAACGTCCACTTACGTGGCTCGTTCCTGATGACGAGAGAGGTCCAGGGACACATGACTCAGGCTGGTTTCGGACGAATCATCAACCTCTCGAGCGTGTCGGCGCTCGGAAACCGCGGTCAAGCAAACTACGCCGCAGCCAAAGCCGGGCTGCAAGGTTTCACCAAGACCCTCGCCCTCGAACTCGGCAAATTCGGCGTTACCGCCAACGCCGTTGCTCCCGGTTTCATCGAGACCGAGATGACCGCCGCGACGGCAGCCCGAATGGGAATGAAATTCGACGAACTCAAGAAGAGGGCGGCCGCCGACATCCCCGTCGCCCGAGTTGGGATCCCCGACGACATCGCACACGCGATCTCATTCCTTGCAAGTGAGGAAGCCGGATTCGTCTCCGGGCAGGTTCTCTACGTCACCGGAGGATCCAAGATATGAAGACGCTCAACGGAATCGACGAACTGCAGGCCGTGGCGAACACCCGGATCGGCCACTCGTCATGGCACAAACTCACCCAGGAGAAAATCGATGCATTTGCTGACGCAACGGGTGACCACCAGTGGATTCACGTCGATCCACCACGCGCTGCTGACGGACCGTTCGGCGCCACCATCGCCCACGGGCATCTGCTGACTTCGATGATCCCGATGCTTGTATGGGAGGTCTACGTCGTCGAGGGCGTTCGAATGGGGATCAACTACGGGTCGAACAAGGTTCGATTCCCAGCACCCGCACCCGTCGGCTCACGGATCCGGGCTGCGGTTGACATCGCAAACGTTGATACCGTTCCCTCGGGGGTCCAAGTCGTCACGGCCCTCACGATCGAACGCGAGGATGCCGACAAGCCGGTTTGTATTGCTGAGATCGTCAGCATCTACGTCCCGAATTAACGTCGCGAGATTTGCTTAATCCCCACTGGATAGATTGCACGATGACGAATGTCGATGGGGCTGCACCCGCATTGGTTGACATCTGACCTGCGGAGATCAGTCGTCACGGTGGAAGGATGCTGCAATATCGACGCTATTTCCTCGAAGTATTCCGTCGCGACGTGGTCGCCGTCGCGTGAGCCCTGACCTCGCTCGTTACCCCTCGACGTCCAGGTCGCGCCTGACGTAACAACGGAAGCTGACCGTCCTCCGCGGGTTCGGTTGAGTGGTCGCCGGCTTCCCAGTGTCGGTTGTTGCCACGGGAGGAATTGGCTCTGTCGTGTGGGGAGCGGGTTGCGGCTTGGTCACCCCGATCCGCGGCTCAGTGGACACTCAGCTCATCCCAGTCCTGGCAGGTAGGTGCGCGAATGCGCATCTTCCGGGCCGGCCATCGGAAAGGCCCCGCACTCGGTGCTGCGCTCGCTCTGACGCACTGCCCGGTGTGCGCCGGTCTCGTCATCGACCTTCCCCGCTCTGGCGCAATAGTTACAATCTCTGCCTAAAAAGTGCAGTGAAGTGTGTATTGCTGTGGCATGAGGTCGGATAGTCGGGTTCATGGGCTGCTCGTGGGCATCAACGGTCTCAAGCTCGCCCACCACATCGTGCGATCCGAACCCCTTGCCCCGCGTCTTGGTGGTCAGCTTGGAGCTGTGCTCGCTCCACCTGCAGAAGTCGCACTCCCTCGAGACGATGCTGTCGTTCCTCGTGTTCGGTGACGGATGCGCCGCAGTCCTGATATCGGCCGACGAGGAGGGCATCGCCCTGAACTCGTTCAACGCGGTCATGGTGCCGGACACGGCGGACCTGATCGCATGGCGGATCGGCGGTATCGGCTTCGACATGGTGCTTTCCGGCAAGGTTCCCGGCGCACTGTCCCGCGCACTCGACGAGCAAAATCTGAAGACGATCCTCGCTGGAGCGAACAAGGAATCGATCGACCTCTGGGCAGTCCACCCGGTTGGGCGCTCGATCCTCGACGCCGTCGAGGATGCGGTCGGACTTGCGCCGGACGCGCTCGCCGCGTCCCGGCACGTCACACGACGCAGCGGTGGTATTACGGGAGTATCGGCGAGATTCGGATCGGGCATCGTGTGCTCCCGGACGGCAGTCCGATCAGTGCCTGTCGGTGATCTGGGTCGGCTACCGTGGGATCTGTGTCAGCACGTAAATCAGGGCGTGCACGCAAGATGATGCCCAGCCCCGAGGTTGCGCTCGACTTCGCTCGGGAATGGGTGGAGTTCCTCGATCCCGACAACGCAGAGCATCTCATCGCCGCGGACATGACGTGGCTGCTCTCGCACTGGACCTGCGTATTCGGCACCCCGGCCTGCCAGGGCATCATCGCGGGCCGACCCGACGACGGCTGCTGCTCGCACGGCGCCTTCTTGTCCGACGAGGAGGATGTCGAGAGGTTGCACGAGTCCGTGAAGCTGCTCAGGCCTGCGGACTGGCAGTTCATGAGGCAGGGTCTCGGGAAGAGGGGATACATCGAGGAGGACGAGCTCGAGGACGAGCCGGCGCTGCGCACCCGCCGCTACCAGGGGGCGTGCATCTTCCTCAACCGTCCCGGATTCGCAGGTGGCATCGCGTGCGCGCTGCACTCGATGGCGCTCGAGCGCGGCATCGAGCCGCTCGAGGTGAAGCCGGATGTGTGCTGGCAGCTGCCGATCCGGCGCACCCAGGAATGGGTGGAGCGACCCGACGGAGAGCAGATCCTGAAGACGACGATCACCGAGTACGACCGCCGCGGCTGGGGTGAGGGCGGCGCGGACCTGGACTGGTACTGCTCCGGCTCGCCGGACGCGCACGTCGGCGCCAGGGCGGTGTGGCAGTCGTATGCGCCGGAGCTCACCGAATTGCTCGGTGAGGCCGCATATCGGGAACTCGCGCGGCTGTGCAAGCGACGCCAAGTCCTCGGCCTGGTCGCCGTGCACCCGGCGACCGCGATCGCCGAGAAGAATTCCCACTGATGGGTTGTTGGGGAGTGCGCGAACCAAAGTAGTTTGCACTTATAAGTGCAAATCGCTACGATTTGTGGCATAGGAGGTGCTTGAGATGAGCGCAGTAGTGACCGATCGGGCCGCAAAGACCACCCTCACGGTCACTTCCACGGAGGTCGAGCAGGCCGGCGCGGTCGATCCCCGCAACCTGGAGTCGGCGGTACCACCGGAGCTTGCGCGGATCCTTACCGCGGTTGTGGCAGTTGTTGCCGCTGGCGGCACCGTCACGATCGGGTCGGTGCCGAGTGAGGTCACCACCACGACCGCGGCCCAGATGCTGGATATATCCCGCCCGACGCTAATGAAGCTCATCGGCGAGGGCGAGATCCCCGCCCACAAAGTCGGTAGCCACACCCGGTTGAAGAGCAGCGACGTCATTGCTTACCAAGAGCGACTGCGTGACGCGCAGCGAGTAGCGTTCGATGACCTTCGCGCGTTCGAAGACGCAGAAGGCATGACGTACTGACCGGTGCTCCGCGTCCCACGGGACCCCTGCGTTTATCCTCGTCGGGTGAGTGCAGGGGTTCTGACGGATGCAAACGTCCTCTATTCGAGGACGCTGAGGGACTGGATATGTCTCCTCGCCATTCGGCGGGCGCCGATGTTCCACCTGAGGTGGACCGAGGACATCCTCGCTGAGCTGGTCTATCACATTCGGAAGAAGCACCCGCAGTACTCTGACGCGCAGGTCGGCGGGATTCGGGACCGAGTCATCGCGGTGTCCCCACGCGGCCGGATTAGAGGCTATGTCATCGATTCCGGCCTCACGTACACCGACGACTACGACGCCCACCTGCACGCCGCCGCCGAGCACGGCCGAGTCCAATATGTCGTGACCGACGACAAACGGTTCCTGGACTTCGCTGCAGCGAACGACGAGATCCTCGCCTACGAGGTGTACACGGCGGATGACTTCCTGATGCTGGTGAACCAGAGCTCACCTGCCGCGGTGCGCGAAGTGCTGCTCGAGCAGATCGACTACCACCGGCGGCGCGGCGGTGCGTTCAACCTTCCTGCCTCCCTGGAGGCTGCTGGGGCAACAGATTTCGCGCAGGTGATCCGCGAAATGATGCGCAGTCGAGCCGTCGCCGACGCGCTCGCACGTCCGCTCACCGCCACCGCGGAATGACCGCTACGGTCCGGCCTGGCATTAAGTGATTGCGTCGCGCGTAGATAGTGGCCGCTGGGCGACGAGATCAGCTCGGCCTCCCACCGAGATACTCCAGCGTGTGGCCACCTGGATCTCGCAGGCGATCGCGGGCGGCGCGGTACTGGTGCGACAGGACTCGTCGACCAGGAAGTGATTCGCGTTCAGATCGGGCGGGCTGGTGCCGCGGGGCCGCCCCAGCGCGCGCCTGCGCCGTAGGGTTCGGTACCGCTGCGACCCGAGTCCGGGAGACGCTGCACCGCCGAAATTTCCGGCACAGTCGTCGGTGAGTAGACGGTGGGCCGCAAGGCGCACGCCCGCTCGCCGCCCTGAACACAGAAATCGTCACAGCCGCCACACTAAATCCCCAGCCGCCGAGACAATTTCGGTATTTCGTTGGAGATCAACCCCTGCCATGGCGAGCCACGCTCGTCCTGCAGGAGGCTCGGTGAATGTGAGTTTGAGTTCCAAGAGGGTCGTGGTGGTCTGCCCACATGGACAATGTCTTTAGACAATTGAAATGTCAGTTCGGGTGAGCTTCCTCATTACCGAGACGGACCTGCCGTTACTGTGTGCGGTCGACGATTGCCGATGTAGAAGGAGAGCACGATGGCGGTATCACCGAGGAATTCCGAAGGTTCGGCGAAGAGGACGACCAAGGAGATCCGTGAGTGGGCGATCGGAGAGGGCCGTGAAGTGTCGCCCCGCGGTCGGATTCCGGCCGAGATCGAGCGAGCCTTCCATGACGCTCAGGCAGAAACGGCGCCAGCGAGGAAGGTAACCGCAAAATCGTCGGTCGCGAAGAAGACGGTCGCGAAGAAGACGGTCGCGAAGAAGACGGTCGCGAAGAAGACGGTCGCGAAGAAGGCGGCTGCGAAGAAGACGGCGGCGAAGACAACAGCGCCGAAGACGACGGCCGCGGAGGAGATCGCGACGAAGGCGCCGGCGAAGAGCGCGGCGGCGGTCAGCAAGGCTCCGGCGAAGGCGACGACCAAGGAGATTCGCGAGTGGGCGATCGGAGAGGGCCGTGAAGTGTCGCCCCGTGGTCGGGTTTCGGCCGAGATCGAGCAAGCGTTCCTTGACGCTCAGGCAGAAACGGCGCCAGCGAGGAAGGTAGCCGCGAAGTCGTCGGCCGCGGAGAAGACGGTCGCGGAGAAGACGGTCGCGGAGAAGACGGTCGCGGAGAAGACGGCTGCGAAGACGACGGTCGCGGAGAAGATCGCGACGAAGGCGCCGGCGAAGAGCGCGGCGGCGGTCGGCAAGGCTCCGGTGAAGGCGACGACCAAGGAGATTCGCGAGTGGGCGATCGGGGAGGGCCGTGAAGTGTCGCCCCGTGGTCGGGTTTCGGCCGAGATCGAGCGAGCCTTCCATGACGCTCAGGCAAAGGAGGTTCAGGCAGAAGCGGTGCCGGCGAAGAAGACGCCTGCGAAGGAGATGGTCGCGGAGAAGGCAGTCGCGGAGAAGGCAGTCGCGGGGAAGGCTCCGGCGGAGACGTCGGGTGCGAAGACGTCGGGTGCGAAGACTTTGGGTGCGAAGACGTCGGGCGCGAAGACGGCAGGGGCGAAGACGGCGGCTGTGGAATCGGCGGCGGAGACGACGGCCGTGAAGAAGAAGGCTGCGGGGAAGGCTCCGGTGAAGACGTCGGTGGCGAAGACGGCAGGGGCGAAGGCGGCTGCGGATGTGACGGCCGTGAAGAAGGCTCCGGTGACGGGAGCGGCGGCGGGCTCCGCTCCGGCGAAGGCGACGACCAAGGAGATTCGCGAGTGGGCGATCGGGGAGGGCCGTAAAGTGTCCTTCCGCGGTCGGATTTCGGCCGCGATTGTGCGAGCATTCCATGACGCTGCGGCGAAGTTGCCGCTCCCGCTCGGTTGAAACGGGTGGGGGGCCGCCGTTGAGCGTGACCGACCGACTCCTGTTGCCGCGGTACGCCGTCTCGGGTGATCACGTGTTCGGCACCGTGGAGGTCGACCTTCTTCGTTTTCGCCGGTGATCGGGATGTGCCCGCCCCGCCGGGGCGGAACCCGCCGGGGAGCTGGGTCCTACGGCGGCATTCACGCCATGGTCGTGGGTCCGCGCAGGCGTTCGGTTTCCGCCGCATGCATCTATACGGTGTTGACTCCGATGCGTCCGCCGTCGACGTCGAGGACGGTGCCGTGTACGAAGCGGGCGTCGTCGGAGGCGAGGTAGAGCACGGCGTGGGCGATGTCTTCGGCGGTGCAGGGCCGGCCTGCGGGTGTGGAGTGCATCAATGTGTCGGCGGGGGAGTCGGTGTCGGGTCCGGCGGGGCGGATGACGCCGGGGGAGACGGCGTTGACGCGGAGCCCCTTCGGGCCGAATTCCGCGGCCCAGGATCGGGTCAGGCTCTCGATCGCGGCCTTGGAGGAGGCGTAGATGGGCCGTGTGGGATTCCGAGGCGGGCCACCCATGAGCCGAGGTTGATTACGACGCCGCCACCGTTTTCGGTCATGTGTGGGGCCAGGGCCTGTACCAGGAAGATGGGTGTCTTGACGTTGACGGCGTAGATGCGGTCGACGAT